>NZ_AYXC01000002.1:0-820688 GCF_000502275.1 Mesorhizobium sp. L103C131B0
ACCGCCGGTTCGGTGGAGGGAACAATCAAGTTCCAGCACGGTTCGATGCTGGCGACGGACGGCTCAAGCGGAGAAGGTCATGAACGAATATACGGCGGCAGATCCGGACGGTCTCGACAGCCACCAGCCGACCGGCATCACCCGATGGCTGTTTTCGACCAACCACAAGGACATCGGCACACTCTATCTGGTCTTCGCTTTCATCGCGGGGGTGATCGGCATGCTCTTGTCGGTGAGCATGCGAATCGAGCTGCAGCAACCCGGGATCCAGTTTTTCCCCGGACTGGCGTCGATGATCTACGGTTACCAGGGCGACGCGGCGATCGACGCCGGCAAGCAGCTTTACAACGTCTTCACCACGGCCCACGCGCTGATCATGATCTTCTACACTGTGATGCCCGCCCTGATCGGCGGCTTCGCCAACTGGATGGTTCCGATCATGATCGGCGCCCCCGACATGGCCTTCCCGCGCATGAACAACATCTCGTTCTGGCTGCTGCCGCCGGCATTGATGTTGCTTTTGTTGTCGATCTTCATGCCCAGCGTCCCCGGCGGCTATGGCCCTGGGACCGGCTGGTTCCTGTACCCGCCGCTGTCGACCTCCGGCCATCCCGGTCCCGCCGTGGATCTGGTCATNGCTGATCATGATCTTCTTCATGGTCATGCCGGCGCTGATCGGCGGCTTCGCCAACTGGATGGTTCCGATCATGATCGGCGCCCCCGACATGGCCTTCCCGCGCATGAACAACATATCGTTCTGGCTGCTGCCGCCGGCATTGATGTTGCTTTTATTGTCGATCTTCATGCCCAGCGTCCCCGGCGGCTATGGCCCTGGGACCGGCTGGTTCCTGTACCCGCCGCTGTCGACCTCCGGCCATCCCGGTCCCGCCGTGGATCTGGTCATCCTGTCTCTGCACATTGCGGGCGCCTCCTCGATCCTGGGAGCCATCAACTTCATCACCACCATCTTCAACATGCGCGCGCCGGGGATGACCCTGCACAAGATGCCCCTGTTTGTGTGGTCGATCCTCATCACCGCCTTCCTGCTGCTGCTGGCTCTGCCGGTGCTGGCCGGCGCCATCACCATGCTCCTGACCGANGACCCGCTGCTGTACCAGCATCTCTTCTGGTTCTTCGGCCACCCGGAAGTCTACATCATGATCCTGCCGGCGTTCGGCATCGTCAGCCAGGTGATCTCGACCTTCTCGCGAAAGCCGATCTTCGGGTATCTCGGGATGGTCTACGCAATCGTGGCGATCGGGGTGATCGGCTTCGTCGTCTGGGCCCACCATATGTACACCAGCGGGATAGGCCTCGACACGCAGCGCTACTTCACCTTCGCCACGATGGTGATCGCAGTGCCGACCGGGATAAAAGTGTTCTCCTGGATTGCAACCATGTGGGGCGGTTCGGTCAGCCTGCGGACGCCGATGCTCTGGGCCCTCGGCTTCATATTCCTGTTCACCGTAGGCGGGGTGACGGGCGTTCAACTCGCAAATGCCGGCCTCGACCGTGAACTGCACGACACATACTTCGTCGTCGCGCATTTCCACTACATACTTTCACTGGGAGCGATCTTCGGCATCTTCGCGGGCTGGTATTACTGGTTTCCGAAAATGACGGGATATCTCTACAATCCGCTTCTGGCTGGGGTCCATTTCTGGACGACCTTCGTCGGCGTGAACCTCGTCTTCTTCCCCCATCACTTCCTTGGATTGGCTGGCATGCCGCGTCGCTATGTCGACTATCCCGACGCATTCGCCGGCTGGAACATGGTGTCCTCTTATGGATCGTACCTGTCGGCCGCGAGTGTCGTGATTTTCCTCTTCGGCATCTTGGAAGCTTTCTACCGGCGAAGAGCCGCCGGCATGAACCCGTGGGGGCCAGGAGCTACCACATTGGAGTGGGAGTTGACCTCTCCACCCCCTTTCCATCAATGGGACAGGCTGCCGCAAATCAGATGAGGCCGGGTTGTCGAACTCCTTTGCGCAAGCCAGCCCGGTTCGCCGCTGAGGCGAACTTCAGCCTGCCGGTGGCAGACGCTGGCTGCAGCTGAGAACCGGATCGCTATCTGAAGCTGATTAACAGCACAGCGAACAAGCTTGCGAGCGCGACTGCCCAGCAGAACAACCAATTGGCGATCAGAAGAAGCGATTTGAGCACGGTGGCATGGCAGTAGTCTTCGATGATCGATTGCATTCCAAGCCGCATGTGAACGCAGCTTACGAGAATGAAGCCAATAAGGGCTGGCGCGACATAGATCGATCCTACGACGCTGAGGACGGCGTCTCGAGGCTCACCGACCAGCATTATAACGACCGCGACGATGTAAATGACAAGGATCAACAGGGCAGCAGATGTCAGCCGCTCCAGCATGAACGTTTCGGTTCCGTGTTTCGCCGATCCAAGGCCCCGCACTCGAGCTAGCGGAGTTCTGATTGAGGGTCTGTCAGCCATGGCGTTTCCCCAAAATTACTTGGTTGCCTTGCGCGCAACTCAAGCTGTTGCTGTTTCGATGCCCGGGCTGCCGGTGCCGACGGATAGTGGGCAAGCACGGTCTCCAGTCGAGCAAGGCGGGCTTTGTGGGCGTCCAGTTCGTATCCTGAACGCCATCCAATTTGCCTGGGTCTGCCATCTCTGCATAGCTCGCTTTCAAGCAGCGAGATACGAAGGCGGACCGCGTCGATCTCCTTGACGAGCGCGGCCTTCACCGATTTTCGACTCTGCATGGCTGTAGTTCCGGTGCAAGGATGGTTCCAAACCTGACGCGTCTGGAAATGTTCCCGGGTGCCGAAGGCGTGCTGAAGATTAATGCCTCAGTGCTGGACCCGCACAATGGGTCGCCATGAGCAAAGCCGGGCACTAGCTCAACGGCCGCGATGTGCCCGGCGAATGCTTGTGAAAACGAGCGAATGCCTGGCCCGCCTCGTCCCGAGAGATAAGTAGCCCTCAGAACAGCGACCGCACTTGGCCGAGATGACCAGAGGGTGTTCTTGGCGCAACATATGTTAACGGCCACTTTTGTTTCTCTCTCCTGCAAAAATATTTGGGCTGAAAGGCCGGGAACTAACCGATCCTCCGGATGTTGCGGAGTTAGTCAGGAGAAACGGACTATGTCGGACAAAGAAATTCATCGGGGCGCCCCGCGTTTTCGCCCTATCCGCGTCGTGGACGCCCGCGTGTTTCGCGGGCCGCACCTCTATAGTATGACGCCAATGGTCCAGATTCGGATCGACCTCGGAGCCCTTGAGGCGTTCCCGACAGACAAACTGCCCGGGTTTTCCGAACAAATCGTCCGACTGTTGCCCGGCCTTGCGGGCCATGGCTGCAGCTATGGCGCCGCCGGCGGCTTCGTCCGCCGCATGCAGGAAGGAACCTGGCTCGGCCACGTCGTCGAGCATGTCGCCCTGGAACTGCAGAGCATGCTCGGTCACCGGGTGACACGAGGAAAGACACGGTCGGTCAAAGGCAGTCCCGGCACTTATAACGTCATGTTCGCCTACAAGGATGAGCTTGTCGGGCTGCTCGCCGGACGCGTCGCGCTCGAACTGGTGGACAGCCTGCTGCCGGCCAATCTGCATGGTGTCGAGGGGCTCGGCGACATTGCGGAAACGCAGGGGCCATTCGAGTTCGCAGCCAGGCTGCAGCAGCTCAAGCGTCTGGCCGCCGAGCGTGCCTTGGGGCCTACGACTGCTTCCTTGGTGCGCGAGGCCGAGAGGCGGGGCATACCCGCCGCGCGGATCGACGACAGCAGCCTCGTGCTGTTTGGTCACGGAAAGCATCAGAAGCGGATCCGCGCCAGTTGCAGCGACCTCACTTCCGAGATTGCGACCGAGATCGCCTCGGACAAGGACCTGACCAAATTCCTGCTGCAACAGGCCGGCCTGCCGGTGCCACGCGGGGAGCTGGTGCGATCGGCGCAGGACGCAGTCGCGGCGGCAGCACGGCTGGGCTACCCCGTGGTCACCAAACCACTCGATGGCAATCATGGAAGCGGCGTCAACATCGGTCTGGCAACAGAAGACGAGGTCCGCTGGGGCTTCGAACAGGCGCGAGAACACAGCCGTAGCGTTATAGTCGAGCAGCATTTCGTCGGCTCGGACCACAGGATCCTGGTGATCGGCGGAAAGGTGGTGGCGCTCGCCGAGAGGGTTCCGGCCCATGTGGTCGGCGATGGCCGGAGTTCTGTCGCCGAGCTCGTCGAGGAGACGAACCGCGACCCACGAAGGGGAGAGGGCCATTCCTCGGTATTGACCCGCATCGAGATCGACGAATGTGTCGAGCATTTCCTGTCAAAATCGCAGCTCACCCTGGCGAGCGTTCCAGCGCCGGGTCAAATGGTGCTCTTGCGGCCCACCGCCAATCTCTCCACCGGTGGGACCGCGATCGACCGAACGGAAGAAATCCATCCCGAAAACGCGCTGATCGCCAGGCGGGCGGCACAGATCGTCGGCCTCGACATTGCCGGGATCGACTTCGTCTGTCCCGACATCTCACGGCCGGTGAGCGAAACCGGCGGCGGCATCATAGAGGTGAATGCCGGTCCTGGCTTTCGCATGCATCTCGAACCCTCGTCGGGGCGCGCCCGCAACGTCGCACGGCCCGTGCTCGATCTTCTCTTCAAAGGCGGCAAGGACGGCCGGATTCCGATCTTCGCGATCACGGGAACCAACGGCAAGTCGACCACTGCCCGGATGCTGGCGCACATCCTGCAGGCGAATGGGGCAACCGTCGGGCTCACCTCCACCACCGGCGTCTACTTGAACGGCGAGCGGATCATGACAGGGGACTGCTCCGGTCCGCAGAGCGCCAGGATCGTGCTGCGCGAGCCGGGTGTCGATGTCGCGGTGCTGGAATGTGCGCGCGGCGGCATCCTGCGCGAAGGGCTTGCCTTCGATGCATGCGATGTTGGCGCGGTTCTGAACGTCCACGGCGATCATCTCGGGCTGAGGGGCATCGACACGATCGAGGACCTGGCGGAGGTGAAATCGGTCGTGGTCGAGTCCGTCCGCCGCGGGGGATGGAGCATTCTCAATGCCGACGACGTCCATACGTCCGCAATGTCGCGAGATGCCGGCGGCAGGATCTGCTACTTCTCGCTGGCGAGCAGGAGCGAGTGGCCCGATTTCTTGCGCAGCCACCTGGCGGAAGGCGGCCGCGCCGTGACGCGGGAGCCCAGCAGCGACGGCTGGGACATTTTCATCCACGAGGATGGGGAATCGATGTTCCTGATGAGCGTCGACGAAATTCCCGCGACCTTCGAGGGTTCTGCCGAATTCAACGTTGCCAACAGCCTGGCAGCCGTCGCCATGGCGCATTGCCACGACGTTCCGGCGGCAACGATCCGGGCGGCGCTGGCCGAGTTTGGCACCTCGTTCGAGCAATCTCCCGGTCGCCTCAACGTCTTCGACGGGCATGGTTTCCGCACCATCGTCGACTATGCGCACAATCCGGAGGGGCTGAAGGCGCTCGGAAAGCTCGTTTCCCACATGAGGCGCGGCTATCAGCGCACGATCGGCCTGGTCGCCATACCGGGCGACCGCCGCGATTGCGACATCCGCGAGATGGGCGCGATCGCTTCGCGGATATTCGACGTCATCGTCTTCAAGGAGGATGAGCAGGAGCTGCGCGGCCGAGCCCCCGGAGCGATCGCCGGCTTGCTGCGGGAAGGTGCCTTGAACGCCGGCTGCGCCCCAGGCCGCATACACGCCGTCTGTCCCGAGAAGGAGGCCGTCGACGTGTGTCTCCGGCTTGCTCGGGAGAACGACCTTGTCGTGCTCACCGTCGACGACGTTGAAGTCGTGTGGCGGCAGGTAACCGGCTTCGGAGGCGCGACGCCTTCGAGGGGAGGGCCCGATCAGACCCATATTCGCCATCTGAGGGCTGGCTGATGTGGTCGCTGATCCTGCACGGCGGCGCCAAGGAGATCGATCCGCAAGAGGAGGAGGCGCATCGCAACGGATGCATCGAGGCACTCGAGGCAGGTCGGGCCGTCCTGGCCGGCGGCGGAACGGCGGTCGATGCCGTGGAAGCGGCCGGTCGCATCCTCGAGGCGGACCCGACGTTCAATGCGGGATATGGAAGTGCCCTCAATTCGGACGGCGAGGTCGAGATGTGCGCTGGCCTGATGGAGGGCAGGGACTTCAATGTGGGTGCCGTCGCAGTGATCAAGGGCGTGCGCCATCCAATCAGTGTCGCGAAGGCCATGCTGCATGAGGAGCCGATCCTGCTGGCGTCGGAGGGGGCCCGGCGTTTCGCCGCCGACAAGCAGCTGGAGCTTTGCGATCCGGCGGATTTGATCACGCCGCAGCAGCGCGACGCCTCCAGCAAGTCGGAGGCGAAGGATACGATCGGTGTGGTTGCCCTGGATCAGTACGGGGACATCGCCGTCGGCACTTCGACCGGCGGACTGGACGGCAGTGCTCCGGGTCGTGTGGGGGATTCTCCGCAACCCGGTTGCGGCTACTATGCCGACAACCAATTGGGAGCCGTCGCCTTCTCGGGAGACGGTGAGCATATTGCGCGAAAGGCTCTCGCGGCCCGTGTCATGCAGGCACTCTCGGCGCGGCAGGCATTGTCCTCGGGGCAGGCTGAAGGCGGCCTGGAGCAGGTGCTGTATCCCGCGCTCAAGGAAGTCGAGGCGATCGGCGGCGAAGCCGGAGCCATCGTGCTTACCGCGACCGGCGTGTCTGGATGGGCGCATAACAGCAGGGAGTTCGCAGTCGCATTCATGACCAGCGAGGACAACCACCCACACGTTTTCCTGCGCAAGAAAGACGTGGACAAATGACCGACAAGAAGAAAAAACGATCCTCGAACGGTAAAGCCGGAACGCTCGTCATCATCGGCGGCCACGAGGACCATGATGGCGATCGTGTCATCTTGAAGGAGGTGGCGAGCCTGGTTCCGAACGGCCGCCTGGTGCTTGCCACCATCGCGTCTCATGAGCCGGATGGCTATCTCGAGAAGTATCAGAGGTCCTTCGGTGAACTGGGCATCAAGGATGTCATCGAGCTCTACGTCAACGACCGCCTCGAGGCAGCTCATGAAAAGAAAATAAGTGCGCTCGCAGACGTGAGTGCGGTGTTCTTCTCCGGCGGCGACCAGCTCCGGATCACCAGCCAGATCGGCGACACGCCCATCGACGAGCGGGTGCACGAAATCTATGAAGCCGGAGGCGTCATTGCCGGCACCTCCGCGGGCGCGTCGGTCATGAGCGACACGATGATGGTGAAGGGGCCGAACGCAGCGTCCTTTCGGATCGGCCACATTCGGATGGCGCCGGGACTGGGCCTGCTGCCGAATGTCATCATCGACCAGCACTTTGCGGAACGGGGCCGCATTGGGCGGCTCATCGGGGCGGTGTCGCAGAACCCGCGCGTCCTCGGCATCGGCATCGATGAAGACACGGCGATCGTGGTGAAGGGCGAGATGTTCAAGGTCATCGGCAGCGGCGCTGTCTATCTGGTCGATGCAGCCGGCGTGACCCATTCCAACATCGCGGAAGGTGAGCCTGATGCCGCCCTTTCGATTCATGATCTGAGGGTTCACGTGCTGAGCTCAGGCGATGCGTTCGATCTCGCGCTGCGACGGCCGGTGGGGCTTCCGTAAGACTTCGCCACACTCAAGCTGATGGTGTGGCGCGGTCCGCGTACCGCGAAAACCGCATATATGAAGCAGTTCTCCTATTTGAAGTCGCCCAACCAGGATTGTCGCGTTGTGGCAGGCCCGGCAGGATTACAGACGGCCTCTCGTCGGCTCGAATCCCGCAAAGCTGAGACCTTCGCTCGCCCGGCGTTCTGCCGGGCTAACCCCGCCGGCGACTGGCCTGAATGGCAGCAAAGGTTACCGGACGAAACCCCCAGGCGTCGACGCCGACATCATGCTGGCGCGTCATCGGCTTCAGACGACCGTGCGAATGACCGTGCAGGTTTACCGATCTCTTGCCGATCTGGTTCCAGGTGCGAAAAGGATAGTGACACAGAACCAGCAAGCTGCCCTCGACAAGAAGCTCCATATAGTGGTGCACGCTCGCCCAGGCCGGGTCGCCAATGGTGGCAGCGCCATCATTGTTGCCAATTATCAGGTGCTTGGACCCGTTAAGAGACGACAGCAGTGAAGACACGGTCTCGGCTGGACCCTTGGCGAAATCGCCGAGGTGCCAGACCTCGTCGTTCGGGCCAACCGTTTCGTTCCAAAACGCAACCAGCGCCTGGTCATGCTCGACCAACGAGGCGAAGGGACGCCGGTCGAGGCGCAGAATGCGCGGATCGTTGAAATGCGTATCGGAAGTGAAGAAGATCATGCGCCGCGGCCGGCTGCGACGCGCGACCGGCGATCGCCTCTAACTGCCGGAGCGCTCTTCGGCTTCATCATCGATCCCGATCGGGGCTTCCCTGAGCATCTTGAGTGCCTCTTCCTTCGTAAGGCCGCACTTGCGCGCGAAGTAGAGCGCCTCGATCGCCTTTTCGCGATCCGCCGTGGATTTTGCGTGCTGTTTGGGCTTTTTGCCCATCGTTCTCTGCCACCTTCCGAGGCCACCAAACCATCACAGTGCCACGTTGTTCCCGTGCATCGGCTGACCTGCCGGACTGCGCGAATGCCGATGTCGCCGGCATCCCGCGAGCCCCGGACAGCGCGTATATCAGCCGGCTCGCGACAACGGCGGAGCGACTCCAACCCCGACAGCGTGAATTCAAACGAAAGCCCGCGCCGTGGGAGGGGCCGGCGCGGGCGATCGGGCTACCGATCTTGCAGCGCGGGGGTCGACCGCTGCATGGCTCGAACTGTGCAAGCGAGCATTTGTTCCGGGCCGCATGCAAAGCATCGGCGTTTCATTGCAATTCTGGGGGACACAACCAGCATTTCGCTTCAGTTCGCCGCCGATGTGGGAGGATGAATACCGCCTTGCGCTAATTCGTCCGCCCTGGACACGAAACCAACCGCGCATTGAGCGCGTAGCTTCGGCGATTTAAAAACACCTGCACTGGAATATTTCCGGGCGCATGGAACATCTCCGGCCGCTGATGTTTAGGCCGGAATGACGATGATCTCTGTTCTTACAATGATTTACTCTCTCGCCATCTTTATCGGCGCGAAGCGGCGCAACCTCTTGGTGAATGCGAAACTCGATAGAGTTTTGCGCAATATGGCTGGCGCAGAACTGAATCAACGTGGCCAGTAAACCGCAACAGCGCCGGTTCCAGTTCACAGCCAGAGTCCTCGCGGCCGCTACCTCGGTTCGGGTGGCAAGCGGCTCGGCAAGACTGCAAGGGCCGCCCCCTCTGGGCTGGCTGGTGCGTGGTCGATCCGATTTCGTCGATGAGGGCGGAGCACGCTGGCTCGAATTGGGGAGCCGCGTCCACGATCCTCGCACCGGGGCACGCACCTTAGGTCCGGCCCACGCGAGTGGCTTCGGAGGACCTATCCATGAACGATGATGATCCTATAGATTCGCTCGCCAATGCAATTCGTCATCGCAGCGCAATTTTGTTTGTGGGGGCGGGGGTATCGATCAGCGTCGGACTTCCGTCTTGGGAGAAACTCATCGAGCGAATGGCAAAGGAGCTCGGCGTCGACGATGAATTTTCCACGCGACGCGATCGTTTTCAGACCTTGGCCGAATACTATCGGATCAAGCATGGCAGCATCGGACCACTTCGCAGTTGGATGGACAGAAACTGGTCTGTCGCCAAGGAACGGATTGAGAAATCGGAATTGCACCGACTCATCGTGACGCTCGATTTTCCCGTCATCTATACGACGAACTATGACCGGAACCTGGAACTCGCTTTTGAAATCCACGGTCGAGAGTACGTGAAAGTGGCCAACGCACGGCACGTTGCGCAGGCCCGTCGAGGCGTAACGCACATCGTGAAATTTCACGGCGACTTTGACGAGGACTCTTCCCTTGTCCTCACCGAAACCGACTATCTTGACCGCCTGTCCTTCAATTCTCCCCTTGATGTCCGCTTTCGCTCCGATGCTCTCGGCAGCACGATCCTGTTCATTGGCTATAGCCTCTCCGATCCAAACATCCGGCTGCTGTTGCACCGGCTTTGGCAGACCTGGCACCGGTCTGGATATGAGAAAGATCGTCCCCCTTCGTTCATCTTCATGCCCAGCCGCAACCCTGTGGAGGAGGCCGTGCTTGGGCGCTGGGGTATTTCGGTGCTCGTTGGCGCAGGTGATGATCCTGAAGCCGGTCTGACGGACTTCCTCAGGCGTTTGGTGGAAGCGGTGGGGGTGACCTGAGGCGCGCTCCCCAGTGGACTGCAGTTGGGTTTTCTCAGGTGCGCGGTGACCGACGCACCAGGCGGTGGCCGACAGGCACCAGATCAGCGACTGTTGGAGCTAGGACTTCCACAATCAATCCCGCCGCGATCATCTTGGCGTGAAGTCGATCTCCGGCGTCAATTGCCGGCAATATGCACAAACAAGGTCAATCGTCGTTTGCACATCATCCAGGCAAACAACTTCGGACGGGGTATGCATGTAACGCAAAGGCACGGAGAGCACTCCACTTGCGACGCCGCCTCGGTTCTGCTGCATGACACGCGCGTCGGTAGGGCTTGAGCTGCCCACCGCCTGAAGCTGATAAGGTAGGCCCTCTTTCTCGGCCACCGACTTCAGCAGATTGAACACCACCGGGTTGGTGTTCGCGCCTTGAGTGATTGCCGGCCCTTTCCCAAGGTCCAGTTTGCCCTGATCCTCGGCGCGAGCGCGCGGATAGTCCATCGCCACGCCCATATCGATTGCGAGGCCGGTTCGAGGTGCGATGTTGAACGCTGAGGTCATCGCGCCTCGGGACCCAATTTCCTCTTGAACCGTACCCAGGATATAGAGGCCCACGCCGGGGTGAACGCCTCCCTCCTCGGAGAGGCAGCGCAGGACCTCGGCGCCGATGAGGAGGCCAACCTTGTTGTCGAACGCTCGTCCGACAGCAAGGTTGCCCTGTAGCGCCGCAAACTCGCCGTGGATAGTGACCGCGCTGCCGACCTCTACGACCTTCAACGCTTCCTCTCGCGAACTCGCGCCGATATCGATCCATAGTTCCATCAGCGAGGGAGTTTGAGACGTGTCAGAGGCTTTGAAGGTCTGGATTGCTTTGCGACCTACGACGCCCAGGATCGGCTCCTTGCCGTGCACCCAGACACGCTGGCCGATTTCAGTGGCAACGTCCGTTCCACCTATGGTGCTGAAGAAAAGAAAGCCGTCATCGTCGATGTAATGGACGATGAAGCCGACCTCATCCATGTGCCCGGCATACATGAAGCGCATAGACGCCTCAGGATTGATGATCGCCGTGACATTGCCCATGACGTCCGTCGTCAACCTGTGGGCATACGGACGAACATACTCGCGGAAAAGCTCCGCTACGGGTTGCTCAAAGCCGCTCGGCGACGGGGTCGCCACAATTTCCTTCAAGAACTTGAGTGATTCATCGCGCATCAAGCTGACTTTCACGGTTCAAGGGGTGGAGGGCCATTCGAGCATGGTCATACTCGTCGGGCTTCGCGCCAATTTTGGCCTTCTTCGGTGCGATCGCCCGCGAATTGGTCAGCCCAAGGCAGGTTGTGGAGCCAGGCTTCGCGCCGGGGGGTCCAAAGCTCGTATGTCGGGAGAAGGTCGTTTGGCGCATCGTCGAGAGTGCCGATCATGATCTCGGCTTCGTCGTCGCGGAGATTCACCACGCGCGACCCGCATGCCGGACAAAAACCTCTGCCGTTGAACGCCGCAAGCTCGCCCTTGCACTGGTAAGCCGACCGTGGCCACACGGCAAAGGCACTGTAGGTGCTGCCGCTGGTTCGCTTGCAATCCTGGCAATGACACAAGCCAACGCGCAACGGCGCGCCGGCAACAACATACCTCACAGACCCGCAAAGACAGCCGCCGGTCCGCTCTATCTTGTCAACCTCGTCGTTCATGGTCGCCGCCGACATGAGTGAGGGGAAACGTGTTGGACTCCGCTCTGCCGTTTCCATCGAGGCATCAAGTTAATGGGCAATGTCTTCAACAAGGCCTAGCTCCAAAGCTCTTGCTGCCATCAGGTAGCAGCTGTTCAGGGCATGGTCGCGCAGCTCTTCCAGCGATGTTCGAGAACCTTGGACGAGATCGGCGAACCCTTCATTCTCGAGTCGCTCTGCCGTTTCCAACAGCGCAAGTTGTTCGCGAACGATCTGAAGACAGCTTCGAATTGGTCCATTCAGAACCAAGTCTTTCTCAAGCCTTCTTTCATGAATCAGCAGGACTGCTTGCGGGCAAAGGAACCTGCAGGCTTTCGGGAAAGCGGCAAGGACCGTTACCCCGGCAGAGTAAACCGTATTCTTGCCAATGATGTAGCCGTTGCGGCCTGAGTGTTTCAGAAAAAGTTTGAACTCTAGAGCTAGACGTCGCGCGCCGTCGGCGTCGCCTCCGGGCGTGTCGATTTCAACGTAGAGATCGTCTTCGCCGGAACGCACGGCTTTCAAATCGTCCAAGGCTTTGGTGACGACAGTGTCATCAATCAAGCCGTGTATACGCAAGTTTGGATCGAACAAAAGCCGGTGAAGGTCTGGAGCGGGCGGCGGGGAGACGGTGTGTTCGGCTGACTGGGGCAACAGGTCCATATAGGCATCCTCATTATGGGGGTCGAACTTAGTTGGTACCTTTTTGTTCCCTTGAGGGAGTTCGAGCGGTGGTGATCACAGCCGCGTCTCTCGGCGGCTGTGGAGCTCCCTCTTTCATTGCAGATCCTTTTCGCACCAGGCCCGGTAGAGGCACCTCAGCCGCTAGGTTGGCTCCACGGGCATATCGGGCATTTGCCGGAGCTGACGCAGTCGCTTTGCTGATTTCTGCCACGTCCGGGACCAGTCCTGTGGACGGTTGAACTCAACGGCCTCAATGGTTCCCGGCTGCTGCCTCCCGGACCCCTGCGGTCGGGCTATTTTTCCTGGCCGTGCCATTTTTCCGGGGGGCTGAAACAAACAGCTTTGTTGGCAGTTCTAGCGTCCGGAGCACCGGCTCCGCGCGGCGCGGCCGAGCGGCCGGGGCTGTCCGGCAGGAGGTCCAGCAATGTCTCACGATATGCAAAGACGATTTGCAACGCGCTTGATCGCGGTTGCGCTGATGCTCTCGGCCAGTGGCGTGGCGCCTGTCCTGGCCCAGGATACCCCGACCGACTTCACAGCGATCATCCAGCAGAAATTGCCGGCCGTGGTCGCGATCACGACCCGGGAGGTTGTCCAGGACCAGACGACGGCGGGCGACTTTACAAGTCCGTTCGACGGCCAGGGCCTCGGACCCGTTCAGCCGCAGGTGAGGGAGGCGCTTGGCTCCGGATTTGTGATCAGTGCCGACGGCTACATCGTCACCAACAACCATGTCGTTGCCGATGCGACAGAGATCCATGTCGTATTTTCCGACAAGGAAACGGCGCCGGCGCAATTGGTCGGCCGTGACCCCGCCACCGATATAGCGGTGCTGAAGGTCGACCCGCGGCCCAACATGACCACGACCAAATGGGGTGACTCGGATGCAATGCAGCCGGGCGCATGGACAATCGCGATCGGCAGTCCCTTCGGGCTCGGAGGGACTGTCACTGTCGGCGTTCTTTCGGCCCGCTCGCGAGACATTCAAGCCGGGCCGTATGACGATTTTCTCCAGACGGACGCGTCGATCAATCGAGGCAACTCGGGCGGTCCGCTGTTCAACGCACGTGGCGAGGTGATCGGCGTCAACACCGCCATCGTCTCGCCGTCCGGCGGCAGCATCGGGATCGGGTTTGCGGTGCCATCGCGCACCGCCCAAAGCATCGCCGACCAGTTGATCAGAACCGGCCGGATCGAGCGTGGCTTCATCGGGGTCCGCCTGCAGGACATCACGCCGTCGCTGGCTGAGGCCCTCGGGATGAAAGATGACAAGGGCGCGCTGGTTGCTTCGGTCGAGCCCGGCAGCCCGGCGGAGAAAGCCGGCTTGAAGCCGGGTGACGTGATCACCCGGTTCAACGGCAAGGGCATTGAGGGTGTCCATGACCTCACGCTTGCGACGGCTAGCCAGAAGCCTGGCAGCAAGGCCACTCTGACACGGAGTAACGGCGGAAAGGACCAGGAGATCGCGCTTGTCATCGGTGAGCGCAAGGATGCGGAGGTGAAGACCGGCGCTGTTCCCGACAAGAAGTCGGCGGCCGAAGGCCTCGGCCTATCCCTCAGCCCGATTCCGGATCAGGCGCGTCAGCAGCTAGGCATCAAATCAGGAACAACCGGCGTCTTCGTCGTGGAAGTGGTTCCCGATGGCCTTGCCGCCCGGAGCGGATTGCAGCCCGGCGATGTCATCATATCGGCCAACAATCGCCGCGTGACGGAGCCTTCGGATATCGTCGAGGAGTGGGCGAACTCTCGCCGGCAGAGCAAGCCCATCCTGTTTCGGCTGGAAAGGCAGGGGCAGTCCGTGTTCGTGGCGGTCGCCGGGAAATGACCGTCTCCAGGACGGCCATGTGACTGCACCAGGATCCGCTTGCGGATCCTGCTCCAAGGGTGTCGGACCCCAGGTGCACCGGGGAAGCATCGCCGCAGAAAGTCTGCGGGATGCGCTCATCGGCCGGGTGCGCAACGCGCACTGATTCTGCAGCGCCATCGTGCTCGAAGGCGCTCGCCATCCTCAGGCAGTTTCGCGCCTTGCCGTAAGCCGTGCCTGGAGAAGGACGACGACGAGCAAAAACAGCCCGCGGATCACCGACTGCCAGTAGGCTGACAGCGAAATCCAGCCCATGCCGTTTTCGAAGTTCAGGACGTTGAAAAGGATGCCGAGCAACAGCACGCCGGCCAGCGTGGTCAACACCGAGCCAGAGCCGCCGGTCAGCAGCGTCCCGCCCACGACGACCGCTGCGATGGCAAACAGTTCCCAGCCGACGCCCTCGATCGGCTGGCCTGCGCCGAACTGAGAAGCGAGGACGACGCCGGCGAGCCCGGCCAGGCACCCGCTTGCGACATAGACGAGAAATTTGACGCCGTCCGTGCGCAGCCCCATCAGCCGCGAGGCATCCTCGCCGCCGCCGATGGCCAGCACCGTCCGTCCCGTGCTGGTGTAGTTCAGGACCACTGAGCCGACGGCATAGGCAACCAGGGCGATGACTGCCGGAATCGGGAAAATCCAGAAATTCCCTTGGCCGATGGCGGTGAAACCCGAATCGTAAGACACCGAAACGGTCTGGTTGCCGGCCAGAAGCAGCGCCGAGCCGCTTGCGGCCAGCATGGTGGCAAGCGTGGCGATGAAAGGCATCAGGTTGCCGCGCGTAACCAGGAGCGCGTTGATCAGCCCGGCTGCCAGGCCGGCGCCAACGCCCGCTGCAAGGCCTGCCACGATGCCGTGCGGGCTCGCCAGGGCTGACGCGACGCTGCCCAAGGCGGCGACGGAGCCGACGGACAGGTCTATGCCGCCGGTCATGATCACGAAGCACATGCCGAGCGCGACGAGCGCGAACATCGAGTTGTAGCGCAGAACGCTCATCACGTTGAAGAGGCCGAGGAAGCGGTCGTAGCGCAGGAATCCGAACAGGACGAGGGCTGCAAGCGCGATGACGACACCGTAAGTGCCGATGATGCGAACCAGTCTGGCGCTGTTCATGGATTACACCCGGTGTTGCTGCTGCAGCCAGACGGCGAATGCGATGATGCCGGCCTTGACGACGAGCGCAGCGGCGTCGGGTACGCCATTGGCGAGCAGCGTGTAGCGCACCAACTGGATGGTCAGTGCGCCCAGCAGGGTGCCGATGATTGTGGCCTTTCCGCCACTCAACAGCGTGCCGCCCACCGCGACCGCCGCGATGGCGTCGAGTTCCATGCCCAGCCCCACGAGATTGGCGTCGCTGGAGGAGTTGATCGCAATGACGACGAGACCGGCTAGCCCCGCGCACAGGCCGCTGATCGCATAGACAGCGAGCTTGATCCTCGATACGGCGATGCCGGCGAGTTCAGAGGCCTTTTCATTGCCGCCGACCGCCAGGATGCTTCGCCCGAACACCGTGCGGTGAAGGGCCCAAGCGGCCACCGCAACCAGCACGGCCATGATGATGACCTGCGCGGGAATGCCGAGCGGGCGGGCAAGTCCGATCCACTGGAATTGCGGCACGCGGAAGGTCTGCAGATTGCCGTTGGTCATGACCTGCGCGATCCCGCGCCCGGCGATGAACAGCACGAGCGTTGCAACAATAGGTTGGATGCGGAAACGCGAGACCAACCAGCCATTGAACAGCCCGAACAGGCCGGCGACGAGGATCGAGGCAATCATCGCGACGGCTACCGCCAGATAGATGTTTCCGACCGGGAAGATCGTGCCCATGAAGATCATCGGCGCCAATGCGCCGGAGATCGCCATCAGCGAACCAACCGACAGGTCGATGCCGCCGGTGGCGATCACCAGGGTCATCCCCACCGCGACGATCACAATCGTGCAGACCTGGGTCAGGTTGACGTTGAGTGTCTGCAGCGTCGCGAAATTGCGCGTATAGGCAAGGTTGAAGACGACCAGCAGCACAAGCGCGATCACCGTGCCGTAGCGCGCCAGGAAACCGAACACATCAAAGCGGCGGTTTCCAGCGTCGTTGGCTGCGGATGGTGTGGCCAGATCGCTCACGCTGCCTCCTTCGCCGCGCCGCCATGCGCCATCGCCGCGAGCACGTCCTCCTCGTTGGCTGCCTGGCCTTCCAGTTCGGCCACCCTCACTCCTTCGCGCAGCACGAATATGCGGTCGGCTCCTTCCATCACTTCCTCGAGTTCCGAGGAGATCATCAGCACGCCGAGCCCGCCATCGGCAAGCTTGCGGATGAGGCGCTGGATCTCGGCCTTGGCCCCGACATCGATGCCGCGCGTCGGCTCATCGAGAATGAGCAGCTTCGGGTTCATTGCCAGCCAGCGGGCAAGCAGCACCTTTTGCTGGTTCCCGCCCGACAACTCGCGGACCTTCTGGTTAGGCCCCGAGCATTTGATGTCGAGTTCACGAATGAAGCGCTCGACGATCTCCTTCTGCCGGGCCTCGTTCAGGATGCCATTGCGGCTGATTTTCGGCAGCAGTGCCAGTGTTATGTTCTCCGCGACGGTCATTTCCGGCACGATGCCCTCGGCCTTGCGGTCCTCGGTGCAGAAGCCCATCCCTGCGGCGATGGCATCAGCGGCACGTGCGGGATGGTAGGACGCGCCTTCCATCGTCATCTCGCCTGCGCTCCGGCGGTCGGCGCCGAATACGAGGCGGGCTGTTTCGGTGCGGCCGGCGCCGAGCAAGCCGGCAAAGCCGGCGATCTCGCCGCGGCGCAGGTCGAAGCTCACGTCACGCACCAACTGGCCGGCCGCCAGCCCTTGCGCGGTAAACAGCACATCACCGATCCTCGACCGATCGCGTTCGCCGAACGCGGTCGCATGGCCTTCGACGGCTGCGACGTCGCGGCCGAGCATGGCCGCGACCAGCTCCAGCTTGCCGATGTCGCTCATCGCCGCGCTTCGCACCGTGCGGCCGTCACGCATGATCGTGACCCGGTCGCAGACCTCGTACAACTCGTCGAGCTTGTGGCTGACGAACAGAACGGAGACGCCGTCGGCCTTGAGCTGACGGATAACGCTGAACAAGACCGAGACTTCACGCTCGTCTAGCGAGGAGGTCGGCTCATCCATGATCACGAGGCGGGCGGAAAAGCCGATGGCGCGGGCGATCGCCACCATCTGCTGCGTGGCGGTGTTGAAATCGCTGAGCGGGCGGCGCACGTCGATGCCGATCGAGAAGCGGCTGAGCAGGCGCTCGGCTTCCGCATGCATCGCGCTCCAGTCGAGCAGGCCGCGGCGGCGCTTCTCGCGTCCAAGGCAGATGTTCTCGGTCACCGAGCGCAGCGGTACGAGATTGATCTCCTGGTAGATGGTGCTGATGCCGCTGACCTGCGCCTGATGCGGAGACCCAACTTCGAACGGCTTCCGTTCGAACAGCACCTGCCCCGCATCCCGGCGGTAATAGCCGGTGAGCACCTTGATAAGTGTCGATTTGCCCGCACCGTTCTGGCCGATGAGTGCGTGGATCTCGCCCGGAAGAACCTGGAGCGAGGCATCGGCCAGGGCAGGGATGCCGGCAAAACGCTTCTGGATGTCACGCATGTCCAGGAGCAGCGCGGCTTGGTCCGGCTGAGCGGTCATCGTCAAACTCCCAAACCCTACCCGCCGAAGCGGGTAGGGCAACTGGAAAGAAAGTGGATATCAGAACGCAATATCGAAGTCTTTCTTCGCGTTCGTGGCGTCGAAGAAGGCATCCTCGTTCTTGATGAACGGCGGGATCTTCTTGCCGGCCGCATAGTCGGCCATCGTAGCGAAGGCCTTCGGCCCGAACAGCGGGCTGCAAGCGCAGATAGCGCCGATCTTGCCGTCAATGATCGCCTGGACGCCTTCCTTCTCGCCGTCGATCGACAAGATCAGCACATCCTTGCCCGGGGTCTTGCCGGCTGCTTCCAGAGCGGCGATGGCGCCCAGCGCCATCTCATCATTATGCGCGTAGATGATATCCGCATCAGGGTGCGCCTGAAGCAGCGTCTCGGCGACCTGCCGGCCCTTGTCACGGGCGAAGTCGCCGGACTGCGACGCCAGGATGGTGAACTGCGAGTGCTTGGCGATGAAATCGTCGAAGCCTTTCTTGCGGTCGGTAGCGGCCGAGGCTCCGGTCGTGCCTTCCAGCTCGATGATCTTCGACTTGCCATTGGCGTTCTTGACCAGCCATTCGCCGACGCGGGTCGCCTCCTCGATGAAATCCGAACCGATGAAGCAGACATAATCCTCGCCCGGCTTGGCCATGGTGTGATCAACGTCGCGGTCGACCAGAAACACCGGTATGCCGGCATCGCGCGCGGCAAGAATGACCGGCACCAGGGGCTTGTCTTCGCGGGGCGGCAGGAAGATTGCGTCGACGCCCTGCGCGATCATCGAGTTCACGTCGGAGGCCTGCTTGGCCGACGAACCCGCGGCATCCGTGTAGACCAGCTGATGGCCAAGCTTGGCGGCTTCGTCCTGCATGCTCTTGGTCTCGGCAAGACGCCACGGATTGTTGCTTTCCGTCTGGGCGAAACCGACCTTGTACTTGTCCTTCTTGGCGAGCGGCGGGAGCGCCGCGAAGGCGCGTGAGCCGAGTGTCAGCGCGACCGCGCCGGCGGCGGAGCCAACCAGTAGTTTTCGACGGGTAATGATCATGCTCTTTCCTCCTTTATTGTCGCTTTCAGCGACTGTGTAATTTCCTCACGATATCGGCCCAGACGGCGTCGGCGATGACGCCGTCGGGAAGCTGGATGAGGCGCTATGCCGCCTCCAAAATAAAGTCGGCGCAGCGGTCGCCCAGCATCATGGCGGGCGCCGCCGTATTGCCGGCATTGATGTTGGGGCAGGCCGACATGTCGGCAACCCGCAGATTGTCTATTCCGCGCACGCGCAGCGCCGCGTCCAGCACCGCCATCCGGTCGCTGTCCGAGCCCATCCGGCATGTCCCGGCCGGATGGTAGTTGGTCTTCACAAAGCGCTTGCAATGCTTTGTCATGGCTTCGTCGCTGAGATCATCCTGGCTTGGCACGGCAATGGCCTTGACCCGATCGGCGAGCGGCTTGGTCTGAAAAGCCTGCAGGAAATAACGCTGGCCGCAGATCATTTCCCTCATGTCGTCGGGATGTTTAAGGAGGTTCGGCGAAACGATCGGCATGTCCTTCGGATCCGCCGAACGCAGCCTTACGAAACCGCGCGACTTTGGCTTCACCACCACTGTCGTCACGGTAAGCCCATAGGTGTTCTCGACCAAGGTCAGGATATCGCGGTCCAGATAGACGTGCGGCACGCAGAAGGCCTGGATCGTCGGTTCGCCCTCGGGATCGGCCGGATTGACGAAGGCTCCGGCCTCCACCCCCGCTGACAGGATCGTGCCGGTGCCGAAGAGCTTGAAATGCAGGCCGTTCCTGATCATCCTCCAGCCTTGGCCCTGCCTGAAATAGCCGTATGGGCCGTTTGCGGTGGCGATGATCGGCACCTCCGGATGGTCGATCAGGTTTTCGCCGACCCCGGGCAGGTCGGCGACGCAGGAAATGCCGTGCCCGGCAAGCGCCTCGGCGGGGCCGATGCCGGACAGCATGAGCAGTTTCGGCGAGACGAGGGCACCGGACGAGACGATCACGTCGGCATCTGCATGGACGGTATGCTCGGCGCCCGACGCATCCGAATAGACGACGCCGGTGACCCGACCGTTTTCGATCAGCAGCCGGCTGACTGTGCAATTGAGTTTCAGCGTCAGCTTGGGATCATTCGTCAGCGGCTCGATGAAGGCATAGGCGGCGCTGCTTCGCTTTCCCTGCCGGTTCATGAACTGGTAGAAGCCGACCCCGCGCTGCGACGGTCCGTTGAAGTCATGGTTGTACGGCAATCCAAGGCCTTGGACGGCCTGGACGAACCAACGGGAAACATCATCGATGTGGCCTGGATCCGAGACCAGTAGCGGACCTTCGCTTCCATGCAGTTCGCCGCCGAGGCGGTTGTTTCCCTCCATGCCGGTGAAATGCGGCAGCACCGCCTGCCAGTTCCAGCGTACGCCGGCATTGTTGCCGCGCAGCAGCTCGTCCCACTCCTCATAATCGGCCGAGCGGCCTCGCATGTAGACCTGGGCGTTGACCGAGGTGCCGCCGCCCAGCACGTTGCCTTGCGAGATTTCATGGACGCGCCCGTCGAGATGGGCCTGCGGCTCGGTGCGGTGATAGCGCATGAATTTCGAGCCGTTGATCATCTTGAAGATGCCGGGCGGCATGTCGAGCAAGGGGTGATGATGGGAATGGCCGGCCTCCAGCAGCAGGGTTCGCCGTCCCGCTTTGACAAGCCTTGCCGCCGCGACGCAGCCGGCTGCTCCGCCGCCCACCACGATATGGTCGTAGGACTGCGTCATGCTTCCGGCGCCTCACGGCTTTCGAATGTACCGCGGACATACTCCCAGGCCGCCGAGAGGTGGTTGAGCAGCGCCCGCTCGGCGCCGTCAGGATCTCGCTCAATGATGGCCGTGCAGATTTCACGATGGCTGAGGAAATTCACGCGGTTGCGCTCGGGCGACCGTGGCATGCGCATCCAATGCGGCGACAGCCAGGCGGTAAATGCCTTGTGCACGACAGGCAGCACCGGGTTGCGCGCGATATCATAGAGCGCTGCGTGGAACGCCACGTCCGTCGCATAGAATTTCTCGGAATCCGGGATCGCCGCCTCGTTCATCGCCAGCGCCGCCCTCAGGGCTGCGATGTCATCCTTGCGGGCATGGATGGCGGCGTTGCGCGCCAGCGACGCCTCGAGGAAGACGCGCATGTCGTAGAGGTTCTTCACGCCCGCCTGGTCGCTCAGCAGATGTCCTACAATGCCGTCGAGGGCGCCGAGCGCGGCATCCAGGCCGGGCCGGCGCGCCACGGGTCGGAACCGCGGACGCGCTTCCACCAGGCCGCGGCTGGCCAGGCGCGCAATCGCCTCACGCACAACGCCCCGGCCGACACCATACTCGATCATCAGTTCGCGCTCGGCCGGCAGGTAGCTGCCGTCGCCAAGCCTTCCGGACGTGATGTCGGCCTCTATGCCGGCCACCATCGCGTCGGCCGCGCGGGCGGCGAGAATAGCCGCGGGCATCTCAGGACGCTCTTCCGTATCCAGCAAGCCTTTTCCTCCCAGATGGTCCTGTTATTAGAAGGTAAATCGGACCAAAGCACAAGCGGATTGATGCTTTTGTAGGACCAAAAATGACGGATTGGCTTCAGAACCGCTGAAAGATCAGCCACATTGTTGCCAGTCAGCGCTGCCGGTGCAATTATGGTCCGATGAAAAAACGTGAATGGAGCGCAGCATGAGCCGCACCGAAATCAAGGAAGTCGAGACCCGGCTGTTTCGGGTCCCACTGCGTGAGGTGATGACCGATGCGAAGCACGGCGCGCACACGCATTTCGAGCTGGTCACCGTCACGCTGAGGCTTGCCGACGGCACCGAGGGCACAGGCTACACCTACACCGGCGGCAGGGGCGGCTATGCGATCAAGGCAATGATCGATCACGACCTCGCGCCGTTCCTCAAGGCACGCGACGCAACGCAAATCGACACGATCTACGACGGCATGCTCTGGCACATCCACTATGTCGGGCGCGGCGGCATCACTTCTTTCGCGATCTCGGCGATCGACATCGCATTATGGGACCTCAAGGGCCGGCGTAGCGGCCTGCCGCTTTGGCAGATGGCGGGCGGGGCCGGGAAGAGCGCCAAGGCCTATCGCGGCGGCATCGACCTAAACTTCACCCTAGATCAGCTTTTGGCCAGCATCGATTCCTATCTCAATGCCGGCTTCACCGGGGTGAAGATCAAGGTCGGCAAGGACGACCTTGCCGAGGATGTGGCCCGGGTGAAGGCAGTTCGCGAGCGCATCGGCCCTCATGTCACCTTTATGGTTGACGCCAACTACGCGCTGGACGTCCCGCGAGCGATCGAGGCAGCGAGAGCATTCGCCGCCTACGATCTGCTGTGGTTCGAGGAGCCCATCATACCCGACGACTATGAGGGTTACGCCAGCATTGCCAAGGCGACCGGAATGCCCCTGGCAATGGGAGAAAACCTGCATGTCATCGAGGAGTTCGAGCATGCCTTCGCTTGGTCGGATCTCGCCTACATCCAACCCGACGCCTCCAACTGCGGCGGGGTCACGGGCTGGCTGCGCGTGGCAGCGCTCTCACGCAAGGCTGGCATTCCGGTCTGCAGTCACGGGATGCAGGAACTTCATGTCAGCCTCGTTGCAGGTCAGACAAATGCCGGCTGGTTGGAGGCGCATAGTTTCGATATTGACCATTACACCACCGAGCCGCTGAGGCTTCAGGATGGTTTGGCGATAGCACCCGACGAGCCTGGAGTGGGCGTTGTCTTCGACTGGCGGAAATTGGCGGATTTTCGCCAATAGCGCCCCCTGAACGGCGGCACGGCCGCATGCATTTTGTCCAGATCCTGCTTCCTCGTTCCGGCAACGCGGAGAGCGCTTCGCCGAGGAAGACTTCGACCGTCTGAAGAACGAACTCGCCGCCGCCGCAGCCAGCGGGCATACCACTTATCGGATGCCACACTTACATTTGTAATTGCAGCGACGCTTCACCGGCTTTAACTCACGCGATCATAGCAGCGACACGACAAATGCAGGCGGCCGCCCGAAAACGGGCAGAAGCTGCAAGCATTGGGTGCGCCTGCAGGGAGGCGGCGATGGTTGCAACGCGTACGGACACTGCGCATGCGGTTATGGAGGACTTCATTCTATCACGGCACCGCTCACCGGTCCGCGAAGTTGGATTTTACGAGGCTATGAGTCAAACCCGACAAGCGATCGCCACATCGCGCGAGGTGCTGAGGCGCTTTCGCGAACGTCAGGGCGACGACACTCCTCGAGCAAAGAATACAGACCGTGGTCCTGTCGCCGTGTCAGCCTTCGATGCCGACATCATACGCGCTGCATGCCGAGATCTGATCGCGGAGATGAACGTGCCCGAGTGTCAATGGCGCGAGCTGGCACGAAGTCTGGTGCGCGAATTCGTGGCCTGCGAGCAGACCGAAGCCGGTTTGGTGGATTGGATCGTCCGCCGGCCAGCGATGACGAAGACGGACGAGGCCGGCTGACCGGAGCCAACTGGCGGGGCGGCGAATGAGCCAGGAGTCAGTCGACCGCAATTAACGCGAGCAAACAGGTCTCCCGGCGACTTGTTGCGCGGGAACTGCGGTGATCCGAGGATCGGAAACTTTGGCGAGCGGCTTGGACACATCTGATCCTCCTCGTCTGTAGCGTCGGGCTCGTGTTCGCATTTGAAGCATGTAGCGAGGACTGGCCGATGGCGTGACCTTTGGTTGAGTGGAGACGAATGCGTCCAGCCCACTGTCCAAGGCACCGCGACGGCCATGTCGCGTTGCTCCCGGCCTTCGCACAAGCAGCCCAAGCCGGACGCCAACCAGGCTGCATTAGGCCAATGGGAACAATTTGCGCGGGCCGAGCTTGGGCTAGCGTCGTACAGAGGTGCAAGTATGCAAGATAATTTTGACCGAGCTTCATCCGTCGCGGAGGTTGCGGAATCATTCGTGAGATCCCGGAGGCCGTTCTCTGTCGTATCGACCCGGGATGCGGTCACGATTGTCAGGAAACAGGCAGCTTTTTGCGAGCATACGGATGGCGAGCTTGCGGAGTTGGTGGCGGCAATTGCGGTCAGGCATGGTCGATTGGTCGCGTTCGATCTTGATCTCGACGACACAGGCTTGGAGATCGGTCGCGCAGCATAGCCAACGCCTCACGCAATGAGATAGCCACCGTCAACCGGCAAAATTGCCCCAGTGATGAATCCCGCGAGCGGCGAACACAAGAACAAGGCGGGGCCGGTCAGGTCGCCCGGCGTACCCCAGCGACCCATCGGAGTGCGTTTCATCAATTCCGCGTTGCGAGCTGGATCGGCCCGTGGCGCGGCGGTCATGGCGGTCTCGATCCAGCCAGGCGCCAATGCGTTTACGCGGATGCCATCCCCGGCATAGGCGATGGCGAGCGACTTGGTAAGTTGCACGATGGCGCCCTTGGATGCGGCGTAAGCCGGCGCATGAGCCGCGCCGAAAAACGCGAACATCGAGGCGATGTTGACGATGGCGCCCCCGTTCGAGAGTGCCCCTCGGAACGCGCTCGCACTCCGCATGGAGCCGGTGAGATTGATATCGACCACCGTTTCGAAACCCTGGACAGTGAATTCGGCGGCGCGCAGGTTTACCCCTGCGCAATTTACGAGCGCTGCAACGGATGTGAACTGACTGGAATATCCTTCGACCGCAGTCATGTCCCGGACGTCGAGTACTGAATACGAGACGGGGGTGCCGCATGCACGAGCGGCCGCTACCTCGGCGGCCGTGGCCCCCGTCGCGTGGACGATTGCCCCGGCCCCGGCGAACGCCATGGCGATGCCGTTTCCGATGCCTGTCGTGCCTCCGGTAATGACGACGGTCTTGCCCGCGAAGAAGGGCATCGCCCATATGGAATCGGTCACCAAGATCTCCTCGTTTCGCCTCTGTGGCGGAGCGCGAACTTACCGCAGCGGAAGACAAACGGGCGGATGTCTACCGCACGAATTGATCGACGAAATCGTCCCCGAGACCCACGCTCGCATAGTGGCTTCTGCACATGTCGATCTTGGTGAAAACGTCCTCGAAACCAATCTGCTTGTTATCCTTGTCCAGGTAAACCATGCAGCCGGAGATGTTGAAGAAGGTGATCATCTCGGGCACGTCGCTTGGGACCGTGAGCGTGTGGATTTCACCGGGCGGCTCGAAAACGTAAGATCCGGTCTCTGCCACCCAGTCGTGTTCAAGGTAGTGCCAACGCCCCTTGATCACATAGCCATGCACGGGGGCCGGATGCAGATGACGGCTTAATATCCCGGCCCGGCGTACGCGGAGCAGATTGCACCACTGGCCTTGCATTGTGTTGAGCATAAGTGGTCGGAACCACACGCCCTTAGCCTGTGGGACCCAGACACGCTCGTCTTCGGGGACGGCAGCGATCGCGATCTCTTTCGGTGCCAGGGGATGGGCGGAGCCGTTGAAGGATTGATACATAGGAACCTCTGTCGCCAATTCATTGGAGTCCATATCAGCGCGATCCTAACAACTGGGCCGAGTTCTGCCGAGGCGCAATCGGGCGCCCACGCATTGGGAAAGTTGTCGGCGCGCGCCCGCCCGCTGCCGCGACCGCAAGCGGGAAGGGTTTCGGGATGGTCCGTTGGGCGTCGAAGACGATCAGTGGGTTCCTTCTTGCCTTATCATGCGGCTATCCGGGAGTGCACCGGGCTGGTTCTGGTCTGGAAGCCCCGGTTTCGGACTTCCAAGGCCAGCAAGGCGAGTTCGACCTCGTCCAATCGCGACGGGCGTGCATTTTCCGGCATGCCTTCGGCGGTGGCCAGGTCGATCAGATACTCGTTCCAGGCCCAGTTCTTGAGCACGGCGCGTTTCTCGTCGGGTGCGAGCACCGGGTCGTCCACGACCTCCATCGGAGAGGCGTAGAATGTCTCGGGCTCCGAAAGCGCCGTCTGTATGTGCGCTGTCTGTGCACCGGCGCCATAGCCGTGACTTGCCTGGAGCCAAGCCAACTGCAGCCGCTGCCAAACCAGGTCGGAAAAGGCCTGTTTTTCCTCCGATACATGTTGTCTCCTGATCTTGGCCGGGGAAGCAGGAGGTGCCGCCTGCACCACGTAATTGAGGCCTTGACGCTCGGCATAACGGATCGCCGCTTCCAGCGTCGGAAAGTTCAGTTCAACCTGGGTCAGGGTGTCCCGGCCACCGGTATAGCCCATCAGCGGCTCGATGAACGGGGCTGTGCGGCGTTCGAAGACCAATCGCCAGTCCCTGTGGGGCTTTGCCGAGGTCATGGCCGAGCGGCAGGGCTGGTAGATCCGCGCCACTGCGCCCTCCGGAAACACTGACCGTCCCATTGACAAAGCCGGCCCGTCTAGACGAGGCCGATTGTCATTGTCCGGCCGGACGGACGTCTTGGTTAGGTTTCTGTTGTCGCTGCTTTGAACTGTCTCCATTGCCTGTCCCTCCCGTTATGAAGGGTCGCACGGGCAGCGGCCGTAAGGGCCGCCACCCATACTGCATCCGTCAGTTCTTCCCGTTGATTGCGATCCGCTTGGCCTTCGCCTGCGCCCGCTCGGTCTTGGGCAACGTCACGGTCAGCACCCCGTTCTTGAAGGCGGCGTTGACCTTGTCTTCTTCAACCTCGTAGCCGAGCGGAATGAGGCGCTCGAAGCGACCGTAGAAGCGCTCGGAGAACTGCCGGTCCTTGTCCTCGGTCTCGGAACGCTTCTCGCCTTTAAGCTTGAGCGCCCCATTTTCCAGCAGGACTTCTATGTCGCTCTCGTCCAGGCCAGGTATTTCCGCCGTGACGCGGACTTCCTTGTCCGTGTCGGAGATTTCGACACTCGGCCAATTGGCGGCGAAAGAGGGACCGAAGGCCGGCAGTCTGGCGCCAAAGCTGCGGAAGGCGTCATCGAACAGCCGGTTTACCTCCCGGTGGAGGGAGACGAAGGGGTCTCGATCTCCGTCGGGGAAGAGACTGGGCGCCGAGTTTCCGTTGCCCCGGCCCCATGGGATCAAGTCACGTACGCTCATTGTCTTTCTCCTTTTGTAGGTCTCTGAGTCGGGCGGGACGCCCGGCTCAAGCGAAAGCCTTCATGGTGGATTGCTCAGGCGGCCAGCTTGTCGGTCTCGACCTTGGGCGCCTCGATCTTCGGCATGGGAGCCCCGCTGGAGATTTCGATCTTGCGCGGTTTCATCTCCTGGGGAACCTCGCGCTTGAGATCGATGCTCAGCAGCCCGTTCTCAAGGCTGGCGCCCTCGACTTTGACATGATCGGCCAGTTCGAACCGACGCTCGAAAGCGCGCCCGTTGATGCCACGGTACAGATACCGGCCGTTCTCATCGCCGGATTGCGACCCGCTCACAACCAGCATGTTGGGCTGGTGGGTGACGGTCAGCTGGTCCTGCGAGAAACCGGCGACCGCCATCGTGATGCGATACTGATCATCATCAACCTTGGCGATATCGTAGGGCGGCCAGTTGTCGAACGAGGCCACACGGCTCGCACTTTCAAGCATGTCGACCATGCGGTCGAAGCCGATGCTGGACCGGTATAGAGGGGTAAAATCGAGGTTTGTCTTCATAGCCACATCCTCCTTTGAGCAACATGGACAACAGAAGGCGCCAAGAGCCTTGCCGCCTCCTGGTGTTGCCGGCCCCATTAGGCTGCCGGCGACCATCAATTTAGAATCGCGACTTACACCTTCAAGAGCAAGAATAGGAAAATTTTCATCGGCAATCTGGGCGAACGCACCAATGCCACCCCTTCCGCCGGCGGGGTCACTCGCCGACGGGTCCATGGCGCAAGAACAACGACGTCGCCCTTAAATCCGATCGACGAATGGTATGAACGCGGCCACTGCCGCGCTGTCACTGCAGTCAGGACCGGCACGCTCATCCGATTGATCCAACTGTTGCAACGCATCCATGATCGTGTCGAAGGTGACCGGTTCACCCGCTCGCGGCAGCATGCGAAGCGCTGGCACGGATTCTACGGCGCAGGCATCCGATGCCCATGACGAAAGAATGGCGCGCTTCTCCTGAGCGTCCAGGGCAACATCGGCCAAAACGTCGTGGGGATGTTTGAAATGCCGCGCCGGATGCAGCAAGCGGTCCAGAAAAACGTCAGGGGCCCACGGGTTCAATCGATGCAAAATAGCTCGAAATGGGTCCTTCCATGGATGGTCCTCCGCTTCAGACAATCTCATGCGTGTTTGGCGGCTCTCGCCAGCGGCTGTCGATCACGACCAGGCAGATCATCCAGGAACGACGCTCAACGACTTTCCCTAGGTGATGTCGATACCGAGACTCATCGTCCGGCACCCTGGGCGGCTCGATCACGACCGAAGCGAACGAGCCGTTCGCGATCGAGGGTGGCGATGCTGCACTTCCCCAGATGTTCGGAGCATAGCGAGGGCTGCGGCCTTGGAGCGGCGAGGGGACTTGCCTACATCGCACATGTCGTCGATATGGAGGTCGATGAGTTCGCCGAAGGCTTCAGGCGCGCTAACAGGGCTTTGTCGGCGTCTCACTGCGATCGACTTGGTGTCGGTGCCCCGGCGCCGCGCATCCTCGCGTTGCAGGAAGGTCTCGCTGACGCAGCGTGTGCGGCAGGTTCTAAGGTTCTGATGTTAAACAGATGCTGAAAAATCAAGAGCATAGACTGGCCATTGCACCGATGATGGATGGGATAGATGATGAGTAATATCAGATAGCTGCATGATACCGTGTGCAAAAATCGCACACGTAAGTTCTGCTTCTCTTCTTTTTCGTTCCCACGACGGCGGCGCCGACTGCCCTTTTCGGACGCCCTTCTTCCCGACGACATTGACCGTTCCAATCCGGATGTTCGCCGGGATATCCGTGAACCTCATTCTCCGATGCGGCGTCCAATTTTTCTGCGGTTCATGGAAGCTGTTCGAACTTTCTGGGTCGCACCTCAGCCCGAATTACTGGGGCTCCTGGACGAAGCGGGAAGGAGATTCGGCTTCCGGCAGTTTGGCGGGCGTCGAGTGTAGACGGCCGCTTTGCGCCTCATATCGCCACAGGACGGCAACTTGCACCCGGCCGGAGACGGACCTACGCCCGGGAATCGCGGTTTGATTTGGCGTGACTTGGGCCCGCGTCCTATTTATTGGCGCTTGTTTCAGCCCGACTCCATGGGCTTTTCACGGATATCGTTGACGCGCGTACGCCACGGTGGCGGGATGAGCGGGTTGCTCTACCTCGACGGATCTGAGTTGCGCGCTACCCGGGCGTCATCGACTTCAGCATCGAAGCGACGCGCATGATTATCGGCATCAGTACGATTATCAGGCTCAGCGGAAACAGACATGTGGCCAGCGGAAAGAGCATCTTGATAGGCAGGGCATTGGCCTTTTCCTCGGCGCGCAGGATTCGCATCTGACGCATTTCCTTGCTGTAGACGCGAAGGCTCTTTGTGACACTGGAGCCAAGTTCTTCCGACTGTCGAAATAACACGGCAAGCGACCTGGCCTCGTCGATGCGCAGGCGGGTCGCCAGGTTGGTCAATGCATCGCGTAGGCGCCGGCCGCCGCGAACTTCAAGCATCATTATGGATAGGTGCAGCCCGAAGTCGGGCCGGGTCGACATGAACTCACGCGCGACACGATCGGCCGCCGCTTCGACGCTCAGGCCGGCGTCGACGCAAACGATCAACATATCCATGAAATCAGGAAAGATCCTGCGATAGGCTTTCTCCTTGGCAACTCCCATGCGTTCGAGCACGATGCCGTGGATGAAGAAAACAAGGCCCCCGCACAACATGGATATCAGGATCGCGAGCGGCCTGGAAACGCTGACCAAGTAGTGTTCGAAAACCAGAAATGTGCCAAGCAGCACCAGCACCGAGATCACGGCACGCGCGGTCTGAAATATCGTACTAGCCTGCGGTGAAAAGAACCCGGCTCGCAACAGGCGGTTCGGCAATGAATTCGAATTTGCGTCTTTCCGGACAACGTTGAAATAGTTTTTGACGAAGACGCCGTACCGGTCATCGGTTATTTCGGATGCAGTGCTGTAATAGGAACCGCCGACCGCGTCGCTGTCGCTCGCTGCATCTGTCAGCCTGGACGCCATTTCGCGTTGGCTCGCAATCCTTCCAACAATGACCGTCGAGAAAAGCAGAACACCGACGAAAGTGGCAAGGAGGATCAGTGTTTCGTTCATCTATCGCACTCAAAAATCGAAATTGACAAGTTTATAGAGAATAAAATTCCCGACAGCCATCACAGCGAAGGCCACCGCTAAAATAACGTTGCTATATCCACTTTCCCAGACAGGATCGAAATAGGTCGGCACGAGTGTGCTGATCATAAGATAGAGGCCGAAGGGAAATGCCGACATGATCAGGGCCGTTATCCTGCCTTCGGCGGACAGGGCCTTGACCTTGGCCCGAAGGATCGCTCGTTCGCGAACCACGTTCGCCAGGTTCTCCAGTATCTCGACAAAATTGCCGCCGGTTCCACGCTGGACGCTCATCGAGATCGCCAGAAGCTTCAGGTCCTCCGCTCCGACGCGCTCGATCATGTTGAGCATCGCATCGTTGAGATCGGTTCCGTAGGTGAGTTCGTCACTGAGCATGCCGAACTCCGTCCCTATGGGATCGGGCAATTCCCGCGAGACCAGGGCTATCGATATCGGCAATGGATGCCCGGCCGAAAGGCTCCGGGTCACCACGTCGAGTGTGCCTGGCAATTGGGTCGTGAACTTTCTTATCCGTTTCCCACGCACGCGTATCATGATGACAAGCGGCAGGGCGGCCAAAAAGAGGACCACCGAGATGAACCTCGGCAGTGTCGGAACACCTAGATAGCTCAGCACCAACCAGACCAGAACAGCGATCACCGGCGCATAGATCGCCAGCCTCATGACGTCCAGCTTCAGTCCGGATTGCGCGAACAACCGCCGCAGTCGGACCAGCGGTTTGAAGCCGCGGCGATCATAGTCAAGCGCCCTTTCGCGGACCATCCCCTTGAAGACGCCAAGACTGTCCTCGGTGCCTTGCAGAAGCTTGAGGCGGTAGTTCAGCGAACTGCTTCGCCGGAATTGGTTCGCGACAATCCCTGTGACTCTTTCGAACAGTATCAGGCCACCGATAAAAACTAATGCGTAGATGAGCATGAGGTCCATTGCGCACCTACACCAATGAGCGACCCGGATCGAAAATGTCGCCCGGCAGCTGGAAGCCCAGTTCGGCGATATGCTCGAGGAATCGCGGACGGATGCCGGTTGCCCGGAACTGACCATTCACCCTGTTCAAGTCGTCAACGCCAAGCTTTTGGAATTTCATGATCTCCTGCATCTGGACGACGTCGCCCTCCATGCCGGTGATTTCGGTGACTGAAACCAGACGCCGCGTGCCGTCGTGAAGGCGCTCGACCTGGACGATCAGGGTGATTGCCGAAGCGATCTGGGACTTGATGCTCAACTGCGACATCGGCATGCCTGCCATACCGATCATTTGCTCAAGCCTGGAGACCGCATCGCGCGGCGTGTTGGCGTGAATCGTCGTCATCGATCCTTCGTGACCGGTGTTCATGGCCTGCAGCATGTCGAACGCTTCCTCGCCGCGAACCTCGCCGACGATAATCCTGTCGGGTCGCATACGGAGGGCGTTCTTCAGGAGCTCGCGCTGGCGTATTTCGCCGCGTCCGTCCAGCGTCGGCGGCCGCGTTTCGAGCCGGCCGACATGGGGTTGCTGAAGCTGCAATTCGGCGGCGTCTTCGATCGTGATCAAGCGCTCGCGGTTTGAAATCTGCGACGAAAGCGCGTTGAGCATGGTGGTCTTTCCGGAACCGGTTCCTCCGGAGATGATCATCGAGACCTTGCCCTTGACCGCCGCGGTCAGCAGAACCTGCATTGCCTTGGCCATCGAATGACTTTCGACAAGGCGGTCGAGCGTGTACGGGCGGCGCGAAAACTTGCGGATCGAGACGAGCGGACCATCGATCGCGACTGGCCTGATGGCAGCGTTCACCCGGGATCCGTCGGGAAGCCGCGCGTCGACCAGCGGCGACGACTCGTCCACACGTCGCCCGACGGTCGTGACGATCTTGTTGATCACGCGCATAAGGTGATCTTCGTCCTTGAACCGGATAGGGGTATCCTCAAGCTGGCCATAGCGCTCGATGTAGACGTGCTCATGGCCGTTGATCAGGATATCGGAAATCGTATCGTCCTTGAGCAACGGCTCTATCGGGCCGAGCCCGAGCATCTCGTCGGTAATGTCGCTGATCAGGGTGTCGAGCTCACGTGCATTGAGCGGGAAATTCCGCGCCCGGACGTATTCGCGCACCAGCGGCCGGATTTCTGCCGCGAGTTCGTCATTTTGCGCGGTCTCAAGCAGTCCGAGATTGATACGGTCCAGAAGATAGCGGTGCAGGTTCACACGTTCCGAAACCATGTCGGGGCCAAGAGCACCACGCTCCTCCGGCTTTGGCTCCTCGGTCAGCGGCGGAACGGAAGGAACGACTTCGGTCTTGGTCTTCTCTGCGAGCGCGAGGTCAGACGCCACGACAGGCGCCTGCGGCAGATCCTCGGATCGTGACCTGTAAAATCGTCCAATGATGCCGTTGGCCATACCGCCCGCTCTTCCTATTCGACAATCACTTTTGCGCCAATGTGCACCTCGCCATAGAGCTTCAGCACATCGGCGTTGGTCATGCGAAAACAGCCGGAAGACACGAATCCTCCGATCGAGGGCGCATCGTTGGTGCCGTGGATGCGATAGAGTGTGTCGCGCTGCCCTTTGAACAGATAGATCGCGCGCGCGCCAAGCGGATTGTAGGGGCCTGCCGGCATCATTTCCGGCAGCCGCGGATCGCGCTGGCGCATCTCGGCCGGCGGCCGCCATTCCGGCCATTCGGCCTTACCGCCGACACGCACGGTGCCGGTCCATACGAACTCATCCTTGGCCACGCCGATCGAGTATCTGGCGACTTTGCCCGGCGCCACGACAAAGTCGAGCGTTCGCGCCGCGGTCGAGATCAGGATTGTTCCCGGCTTTTCCCTGGTCTCCGTCGCAACGACGCGCCTGGTGACCGGCCCAAGGCTCTTCGGCACCGGGTCGCTTCGTCTCTCCGTCGCATCGGCTCTGCCGATGCCGGCGATGGCCACCAACACAAGACCGGCTCGGGCGCTGCCGCGCGCTAGGCGGCCGATCCGACCCAGACTGGTCATTTCACGGCCTCGGCTAGTTTTTCGATCTGGCGGACGAATTTCGAGCGCGGGTTGACTTCGACCGGCAGCATGCCGCGATTGATTGCCTCGTTCATGGTGCCCCAGTCGTCCTCGACGACCATGGCGCTCGATTGCTTGAAGATGTTGTTGGCGTCCTTCTTGCCGATGCCGAAGCTGAAGAGACGCCTGCGATGCTTGTTGGCGATGACCTTGATCGCAATATCGTCGCTTCTGAGCTTCTTGATCCGGTTGTAGACTTCCTTGGCCTGCTGCAGGCCGGGAATGGTCAATTCGGTGACCAGATGGATGGAATTGACCGCGGCCAGCAGTTCATCCTTCCAGCTCGTCTCGTAATAGGGGATGTCGACCACGGTGTGATTGTTCTGGAGAGACACGACGTCCAGCATGCGCAGGACAAGTTCGCCGCCGGTGGGAGCCATCGTGACGCCGGGTTGGCGGAACGACAGCAGCGAAAAACCGCGCTGGTGCTTCTTCTTGATGATGTCGATGAATTCCAGATCGACCCGCGAAGGCTGCGCGATGATCGGCCGTAAATCGTAGTCATTGGGCGTATTCAGGTAGTGACCGCAAGCGCCGGTGGCAAAATCGAGATCGAACAAGGCAACGCTGACTTGCGTTTTCTTCGCCGTGCGGGCGAGCGCATCGGCCAGCGAGATTGCGACGGAGGTTCCGCCGGCTCCGCCCACCGCCGAGACGACCGCATGCACATGGTTGCCGCCTGAATGCGCCATCTGCACATTTCCGGTCACGGCTTCAAGGAAGCCCTTGCGGTCCAGCGGCTTTCTCACCCAGTCGCTGCCGTTGAGCTTCAGCAGCAGCCGCATGCGCTGGTCGGTGAGCGGATCGGAAACCACGATCAGCGGAAGCGCGGCGAACTTGCGCCGCAGTTCCTGCGCGACGGTGCTTTCGAGGAGGGCGCCATCGCCGGCGTCGAGCACCAGCAAATCGTAGCTTGCCGGATCGACCGCCATGCGCTTGTCCAGCAGCGCGCCATGATCCTTCACCTCGGAATCGTATTGCGAAAGCGCCGACAGCGAGCTCTGCATGAACTCGGACGCCGCCTGATCCGCCGAGGCGATCAGCACCTTTATTCTTCTCGAAAAGTTCATATGGCTTGTCATCCGAGAAATGCTCGATGTTCGGCAGCCTTGGTCAGCTGCCCGAGTTTGTGTTCAAGTCCTCGCTTGTGACGGTCACCGGCATGGCTGGAACCGTTACATTATTGAGTCCTAATAAAGCGCCGAGTAAAGGCAGATTGAAAGTGATGCCGAGAACTTCCATGCGTATGGTTAGCACCGCACCGCCCGGCCTTCCGTAGTAGCCAAGTCCCGACATCATGTAGGTGACGCGAACGTTGTCTATGCCGATGCGGGGGTTTAGTTGGCACATTGCCGGACTGCCGGTGCCGATCGGCTGGCATGATGTCACGCCGGGGGCGCCATACACGATACGGTTGAGTTCCGTGGTGCAGGCCGGGCTCCCAGTGCATGTCCAGGGGCCAAGCGCGCCGACCGGTATCGCAACGCCGCCGTTCGTGCTCCCGGGCGCCAGGGCTGTCACGATGGCGGGATCGAAGCCGGCTACCATCGAACTCGAAACCGCCGCCCTGCGCGCGCCGAATTGCAGCGCCTTGACGGTCTGGTTCCACTGGAACGCCGCATAGCCGAACTCGACGAAGGCAGCGAAGATCAGCAGGACCAAAGGCATCGCGATCAGCCCCTCCGCGAGCGTGACACCGGACTCCTCACGGACAAAGGATCGGAAGAGAGGTGCCCTCACCATCCGATATATCTTTCTTCGTGAAAGGCCTGGATGGTGATGTTGGCGAGGCCGGTCCAGCCGAACAGCGGCGAGGAGCTGTAGGCAAGTGACGTGTTCGCGGTGATAACTTTAGTCCCCGAGCGCGTAACCGTGGAAAATACGATCGCACTTCCGCTCGGCCCCCATCCTTGCACCCGCAGCACTGTGGCAGCCGGGTTGGACGTCCCGTAATAGGCGATGCGCCGGGCGACGGTGTCGCTGCATTGCGACACGTAGCCGGAAAGCGCATTGCTTGGCTGGCAGCGGGCAAGATAGCGCGCCGCGTCACGCAGGCCGGTCTCGACCTGCTCCTTCTCCCAGAACATGTTGCCGAATTCCAGGATGCCAACGGCAAACACCGTGACGAACGGCACGATGAGCAGCGTCTCGGCGAGGACCGCGCCGTGCTCGTCGCGGTGGAACCGTTCGAGAAACCGTTTCAGCCTGGTGATCATCGGACCAATTGCGCCTCCTCGCGCAGGAACTGATCCAGCGTCCCGCTGCCGCCCTGGCCCGTGACATCCACGATCTCCAGACGGATCGGCTTTTCACTGGCGGTTGTATCGTCTTCCTTGCTGTTGTCCTGTTTTTCGATAGGGTTCGTCAGGAACATACTGACGAATGCATCGGGTTTAAGGGTCGTTTTGCCGCTGATCGTCGTGTGCTTGGTGTCATCGGCGAAGTCACCGCAATCAACGACAGCCGCGAATATGGTGCGGCGATCCGGCTTATCAGTGAGTGTCTCCGGCGCGCCGGTGTAGCAACGCGGGACGCCGTTCTCGCCGCTCCCCTTGTTGCCCGCCCTGTCTGCAACAAGATTGTGGTCGATTTCATATCTGTAAACATCGTAGCGTGACGCGTTCTGAAGCGCCGCCGGGAAGGGGGTGCTGACATGGTTCAGACTCCAATAGCCGGCTCGGTCCCAGGAACCATTAGTGCTGATACCCAAGCTGGGCGTCGGATACGTTCCTGGCCCGAATCCCATTGCCTTGCTCGGAACGTCACTGTCCACCTTGCCGCAGCCAGCCGAGCCAGTGGTGTTTTTGGCTCCCTTTCGAACATTGGTGGCGGGGCGATACAGCGGATCTCCCTTCGCCGAACCCAGGCTTCCGGCGTATATGTCGAAACGCACGTTCAGGCCGACATTCACCTGGCCGAACGTTACGCCGGTCTTGGTAACCACGGATTTCTTCGTGTAGCACTGCCCGCTGGCGCCCTTGGCGAAGGCGTCCTTGAGCGGAATATCGGTGTCCAGCAGTCCGAAATTGCCGGGCCCTGGTGTACTGTCGGTTTTAAGCACCTGCAGTTCGCGGCTATAGGTCAACCCCTGTGCGTATGCTTGTTGCATCGAAAGGCCCTGAGCTTCGAACGGATTGCAGATGAACATCGGTGTGACGTCACACGCGGCAGCGGTGTATGTCGCGACGGCCTCGGCCTGGAAGTTCAGCGTCGGATTCGTCAGTCCTACCGGTAACGGAAACAGCGAGGTCATGGCGCGCGGCGTCGAACGGACTAGGACATAGGCCGCGGCAGTGCTGTCAGTCGTTCCGTTCGTTGTAATCCAGGCAGCGTCGATCGCCGTGTCGTCGCTAGGCGGAATGATCTTCAGGTACGCTATGCTGACCTGGGTTTTGTCCATGGTGATCGGGCCACCATTGGAAAACCTTGCTTCATTCTTGACCAGGTCGGCAATCGCGGCATCGGCCCGTGTGATGGCGTCCGGCGCTCCGTTCAGCTCTCTTGCTCCGGCGAGCGCCAGCCCGTCGACGGCATTCTGCAGATCGGTATGGAGATTGTTGCCGCGCGACACATCGATGACCAGCAGGCTGAAGCCCAGAAGCATCGGCATGGCTATCAGTGTCAGCGCGGTAACATAGCCACGGTCGTCGAACAGCAATTCGAGTATCTTCCGTCCCATATCCAGCCCCTAGCGTCGGTTTTCGCCGCACTTAGCTTCGCAAACCCCGGAGCCGCCGCCTGCTCCCTAACTTGTCCTCGTTGTCGTCCTCAGTTCGTGGTCTCCGTTGCAGCCGGCGCGACCGCCGCCGGCACGATCACCGCGGTCGGCGCATAGCGCTGCTGCGCCCGTGCGACCACGCGTCCGTCGCCGTCGATCCTGGTGTTCCACGCTTCCTTCGGGAACGGATCAATCGTCTGGATGCCGATATTGGCCTGCGGTGCGTCGCCAAGGCCCAGCGTCACCGAATCCCTGTGCGCCATGTAATCGGCGCAACCGCTCATCAGTAGGCATGCGCCGAGCACGGCGATGGCCGTCCTATTTCTTGCCGACGGCATACGCGCCTCCGAAATCGAGATCGATGATGTGGCCGTAAGGACCGATGACGCCCTTTCCGTCCTTGAAGCCTCGCATCATGTCCTTGTCGACTTCCAGCATGCCGAGCAGGAACATATCCACGTCGTTGCCCGGCCGCGTCTGGTCCAGCGGCGAATGCAGCTTCTCGTCGGGCGAGGTCGGCCGCACGATGCGAGGCGTCACCACGATCACCAGATCGCTCTCCCGCTTCTGGAACGAGGTGGAGCGAAACAGCGCCCCAAGCACCGGGACCTGGCCAAGCCACGGCATTTGCTGCACGTCGCCGGCGTTGACCGACTGCAAGAGGCCGGCCATGGCGAAGCTCTGCCCGTCACGCAGTTCGACGGTGGCATTGGCCTTGCGCGAAATGAAGCCGGGATTGCCGTTGACCGTGACGGAACGGTCGATTTCGCTGACCTCCGGCTCGATCACAAGATTTATGAGGCCATCGTCTAGGACAATGGGGGTGAAGGAGAGTTTGACGCCATAGGGCCGATAGCTGATTTCGGTCGCGAGTTCCCCGCCAGCGGACACCGCGCGCGTAATCGGCACCTCCCCGCCGGCATGGAAGCTGGCTGTCGTGCCGCTCATCGTCACAAGATTTGGCTGCGCCAGCCGGCGGACGAGACCCTTTGCCTCCAGCGCGTTGATGACGACGTCAATGCGCCAGCCGGAAACTTCCAGCACCTTGGCGATCATCTCGCCGAATGGCGTGCCGTTCTGCGTGGCGACGCCGCCGACTTCTGTCTGGAGTTGATGCGAGTCATCGTTAACGCCGATGTGAAGCCGGGGCGCCGCGGTAAAGAGGCCACCGCTCGCACTTGCACCATTGAACCCGATCCCGAGATCCCGCCCCGCGCTGCGCGATGCCTCTATGATGCGAACCTCCAGCATCACCTGCTGGGCGTCGGCAACGCGAACCTGGTTCAGCACGGGATCGCTCGAATATTGCTGCGCGATCTCCAGCACCCGGGCAAGATCGACGCCGTCCTTGACCACGCCGGAAATCCGTATGCGGTCGTTGACGTTGGTGACGATCAGCTTCGAACTCGGCACCGCCGAGCGGATCGCCGCCCTGATTTCGTTGAAATCGAGCATGATGCGCACGTCGATGACGCCAAGAAGATTTTTCGCGTCGTCATAGATCGAGATGTTGGTGGCACCCGATCCCTTTCCCTGGATATAAAGCGAGTGTTCCGTCAAGGGCACAACGTCGGCCACCGTCGCGTTGCCAACCACGAGATCGGCGAAGCGGCGGCTGGTGGTGATCGTCAGCGTGCTGCCCGGCGCGACCGTCACATGAATGACGTTTCCACTGCCGATCGTGATGGCTTTTTGCTGGGCGTATGCAGGCTCGACTAGACCGACAAGAAGGGAGATCGCGGCAGCCAGGAACGCAATTGCAACGAGAACGCGCGTCGGCCTCGAGGCCGGTGCGCCCCTGTCTTCAAGCTGGCGATTGCCCATGCTCCGTCACCCTTCCCCCGTCCGCTCCCGAATGGCTTCTTGTCAGTCCAGCAGGTGGACCCGATATTCTTCCCGCTTCATATTGCGCGAAACGCCAATCACCACGAAGTCCGGTTTCGGCGCCGCCACCAGAACTGGTTCGGCAGGTTCAGCCGGCACGGTTTTTGGCTTGAGCTTGTCTTCCATCGCGCCGAGGCGATTGCCGAGCGTGTCGCCAACACTTTTTACGAGCTTCTCCAGATCGGTAAGTCTGCTTTCATCTTGGTCGGCACGATCGTTCTTGAGCGCCTGCGCCATCGGCCCGCCGCCGAGATCGGCGAGCGTCACCGGCTGCGTCTGTTCCACGCCGGAAGAAGCGACATTGCGCAGCGCCAGCGAAAGCGTGCCGACATTGGCGGCCAGCGTCAGCTTCTGCGCCTCGGTGGTGGTGACTTCGAAGGTCACGGTCTTGACGACCTCGACCTTGTCGGTGCGGTCGTCCGCGGTCTGGTCGGCGGCGAGAACCTTGACCCCCTGCAGCAGCACGTCGACAAAAGTCTGGTCAGCGCCGGAATCAACCTTGATCACCCGCGTCAGCATGATGTCGACGCGATCGCCCGGCAGCACGAAACCGGCGACGCCGAGGACGTCGTTGACGCGGATCGAGACCGCCTTCATGCCTTCGCCAAGCGCCGCCGACAATGTCGCGCGCTGGCCGGGCCCGGTGATTTTGGAGGCGAGCACCGGCTCGTCCTTTTCCATTGCCGACATGACGTAGCGAAGCTCACCGTCCTTGCCGAGCAAATCCTCCGGCTTGCGGAAGGCGCCGGCCGGCAGTTCTCCGGTCGGCCACGCAAGAGCCCTGACGTCCTCCGATTTGATCGCCTCGCCAAAGCGCAGCGCGCGGGTGGCGACAAGAATCGTTTCCTCGGATGCGGGCTCGCCCAGGCCGGCACGCTGCGCGAGAATGTCGCGCTGGTTGGCGAGATAGGAGCGAACGCCGAAAACAGCCAGCAGTGCCAGCGCGACCGAGACAAGCAGACTTATCGTGGTGGAGCTTTTCATCTAACGGCCCCCGCCGTAACTTGTTCGCCCAGAGGAACAATCAATCAATCAAGATAGTAACTGGATAACAAGCGGCTGACAAAGCCGCTTATTATCTATGCACCATATTCTGCTGAGGTCAAAAGACGGCAGCCAAGCCGCCTTTTGACGCTGGCGGTGTTACGCCGGGGCGGAGAGACTGGTGGTGAACCACGTACCCCAACTCCTCCACGCGGTGCTCAGGTTGGTGCCCACTGCCAGCACTGAAGCGATGACGCCTCCAACGAGCAGGCCCAGGAGAACGAGGTATTCCGAAAGCGCGATGCCGTCCTCTTCGCGGGCGAAGGCACGGAACATGCTGGTCAATTTGGTCATGATGATACTCCCTTACATGACGTTTCCATTACCGGTCCGCGAGAGGAGCCCCCAGCGCCAGACGATTTATTAATAACTCCTTAAAAAGGGTGCCGTCAATTAGTTCGTCCTAATGGTACCTTTCCGACTTGGTTTATGGTAAATTAACGCCCATGCAAGTAGCTCCAAAGGAGTAGCTCTAAAGAAGTAGCTCCGGAGGAGGTGAGTGGAAATACAACAACGACCATCCGCTGGCGGCCGCGACACCGCCTCTTGGTTACAGTTGGCTAAGGTCTCCGCCTGCTTCGTCCGCCGCTTCCCCTGGCCTCGATCAAATTGCCGATGGCAGCGATCGGGCGGATGCGCCGGCGGCTTTCGCCGGGCATAATCATTCTGCATGATTCGGCCGGTCGGGCGTCCGGCAATATGCCAAGATGGAAAATGGGGACAGGCGGGATGGAATTCCTCGGGGCATTGGCTATCGCGGCAGGGGCGGGATTGATCGTCATCGCCGCATGGCAGGACTTTCTGGCTTGGAAAATACGCAACTGGACGGTTCTGGCGCTGGTTGCGGATTACGCGCTTCTGGCTTTGATCCGCTGGGCGAACCCGTCAGGCGTCGGCATTCTGGCGGGGGTCGATGGCGATTCGCCGCTTCAGGGCGACCTTGCTGCGGGCCTGTTGCTGCTCACGATCGGCTTCGTGCTGTGGGCCTTGCGGATGCTGGGCGCCGGCGACGCGAAGCTGTTCTTCCCGATCGGCCTGTTCGTCGGGCTGCACTATCTGTTCTCGTTCGCCGTCGGGCTTGCCGCCGGCGGGATTGTCGTCAGCCTCGCCTTGCAGTTTCCCGTGCCGCTGCAATTTCAGGCATGGCGGGCGCTGTCCCGCATCGAGGAGATCCGAAAATCACGCAAGGTGCCGTATGGCGTCATCATGGCCACGGCGGCACTGGTTGCGATGTACCTGCGTTATTTCGCGGCTTGACAGGCTTGCGATGCAGCTTTTGTCGAGTGGCTTCGGATTGCCTTCAGGAGCCACATAACACTGGCGAGCGAACGACAGTCCGTTTCAGGACAATTCGCGCAGAGCAGTCTGCAACCGGCTCTCGACCTGCCGCCTGGCGGGGGGGATCGCCGCCCCAACGAATGGTTTTTGTTGTGTTTCGGCTCACACCTCCTCCGGAGCTACTTCGCCGGCCAAGTAGGAGCAGGTGCATAGGACCGTTGATAATTTACCATAGACCAAATCAGAAAGGTCACATTAGTGTCGGCTAATTGACGTCACTCTTGTTAAGGAGTTATTAATAACTCGTCTGGCGCTGGGGGCTCCTCTCGCGGACGGGTAGTGGAATAGTCATGTAAGGGAGTATCACAATGACCAAATTGACCAGCATGTTCCGTGCCTTCGCCCGCGAAGAGAACGGCATCGCGCTTTCGGAATACCTCGTTCTCCTGGGGCTGCTCGTTGGAGGCGTCATCGCTTCGGTACTGGCGGTCGGTGTCAACCTGAGCGCCGCGTGGACGAGTTGGGGTACGTGGTTCACCACCAGTCTCTCCGCCCCGGCGTAACATCGATAGTGGCATAGCCATCACGTTAAATGTCGGCTCGCTTGCTTTCGCCGCTGGGCAAGGCAGGCAGGGGCCGGCATTTTAGCGGAGATCGATAGCGCTTCGCCGCTCCAGGGCGACATGGCTGCGGGCTGCTCACGATCGGCTTCGTGCTATGGGCCTTGCGGATGCTGGGCGCCGGCGACGCCAAACTGTTCTTCCCGATCGGCCTGTCGTCGGGCTGGACCATCTGTTCTCGTTCGCCGTCGGGCTTGCCGTCGGCGGGGTCGTCGTCAGCCTCGCCTTGCAGTTTCCCATGCCGCTGCAACACCAGGCATGGCCGGCGCTGTCCCGCATCGAGGAGATCCGAAAATCGCGCAAGGTGCCCTATGGCGTCATCATGGCCGCGGCGGCGCTGGTTGCGATTTACTCGCGCTATTTCGCAACGTGAAAGCGTCACCTCGCCCAACGGTACCCCTTGTAGTCCTGCCGGAACGACTTGGCTTTTCAGGAATTCGCGATAATGCTGCTCTCGAGGTCGATGCGCCAATGAAACCCGACCGACTGATCGTCATTCCGTTGGTGGTTGCCGGTTTGAACCTGGCCGCGCTTGCGGTTTTGCTACCCCGTTCGACGGTGACGCTCGACCCGGTCATCGTCCGCAGTTTCGGGGTGCTCGAAGCCTTCGTTCTGGCCCTGTATCTATTCAGCAGATTTATCGTTTATCGAGCCCGAGACGATCAATCCAGGCTCGGCCGGGCGTTCGTCGTGGTGTTCAATGTGGCCATGCGTGCGGCACTCTATCTGGCCATCATGGTGCCAGTCGCGGTCCCCGCTGTCGTTTTGAGCTATCTCGCCGCAGCCGCCGGGGTATCGCTGGTTGACGCCGATCTCTCCGCGCTCGACGCGGCGCTGGCCTTTGACTGGCTCGGCTTCCTTGCCCTTACGAACGAGACTGCCTTTGCACCATCTGTCCTTCAGTTCGCTTATCAGAGCTTAAATTGGCAACTGGCCGTGGTACCAATCATTTTGATCGCCACATCGCAAACGAGATGCCTGCTTGAACTTGCGGCGCTGATTGGCCTCACCGTGACGCTCACGGTAGCTATTTCGGCCGTTGTCCCGGTGATCGGACCTTATGGCTACTATCATCCGGCGCCGGCCCTGTTCGATGCCTACTCAAATGTCGCCGGAAGTTCCCATCTGGCAGATTTCAATGCATTAAGGTCTGGCGAACCGTTTCTGTTGAAGCGCAACGCCGGGATTGTGTCGTTTCCGTCTTTTCACACGATCCTTGCCGTACTGCTGGCGTTCGCCCTGCGGGCAACACCTTATGTGCGTGGTCCCGCAATAGTTCTCAATTCGCTTCTGATCGTTGGCGCCGTGCCGTTCGGCGGCCACTATCTCGTCGACACTCTTGCAGGCGGGGCCATCGCGGCCCTGTCGATCTACTTTGTCTGCTTTTTCAGAGTCGGCACGGCCAGACAGGCCGGATTGCCTTCAAGAGCCACATAACGCCGGCGAGCAAGCAGGTTGGGCAGTCCCGTCTCAGGCCAACTCGCGCAGGCCAGTCAGCAATCGGCTCTCGACCTGCCGCCTGGCCGTCGACCGCGCAATCATGTCGCGTATGACGAACAGATGGCTTGCCGCGCAGGCCAGGACGACGACCGCGAAAAGGCTCACGCCAAGGGCGGGAAAGCTGCCGAAATCCGGGGTCCAGTCGATCGGCGATGCCGGGCCGATGCCGCCCATGTCGGTGCCGGCTGAAAACACTCCGGCGCGACCCATCGACAGAAAAAGCATCAGGAAAGCCAGATGGGCTTGGAGAAATAGTGCCCTGCCGGCTGGACGGGAGGAGAAAGCGATCACGGCGGCGGCGAGTGCGGCAGCCGCGAATATGACGAAGGCGGCGGCGTAACCGGAACCCGGCAGCCCGGCAACCAGGTAGAACGGCTCGCGGACCAGCGGGGCGAGAGTCATAAAACCTTCCCAAGCGGTGGGATCAGCGGGTGAGGCGCCAAGCCGATAGGCGGACGCAATGAACGCCGCGCCGAGGCCAAAGGTCAGCGCAGGCGCAAGGTAGATCAACCTGGCGGCATATCTCAGCATCGGTCGTCCCCGCAACATTTGCAGGGACGATGAACTTCTTCCGTTAAGAATTGGTTCCGCGCAAACCTACTCGCGGACTTTGCTGTAGGTTACTTTTCCGTCGGGCGACACGGTCCGCTCGAACTGGACCGGGTTCGCCGGACGGGCAGGTTCGGAACGCACTTCTTTCGGTTGCGGCGGGGGAGCGCTCAGAACGATTTCCTTCGGTGGTTCCGGGGTGGAGAGCACGGGGTCGCCGGCCTCGGAGACCGCTTGCAAACGCTCGGCCATGTCCTGGTTTTCGCCAGTGAGCTTCGCGACCTGATTCTCCAGCTGCGTGGTCTGATCGACCAGCGCCGAGATACGCCGGTTCAATTCCTCGAACTGGCTTTGGACACCCTGGTTGACCGTGTCCAATTGTCTGGAAAGCCGCGTCTCGAATTGACCGAGGCCGGAAAGCCGATCCTCGAGCGCGGAAACCTCGCGGACCGATCGCGAGAGAAAGATCAGCATGACGACCATGCCGACGGCGAAAACAAGGGAGATTACGTTAAGCGTGATGGCTATGCCGCCAGCCACTCCGGCCTTCTGCATCAACGGCCCCGGCTCTGGCGGTCCCGAGTTTTGTGGATACGCCAGGGATGCCGGTTCACTGCCGACGACGAAGTTAAGCATAACCGCCTCGCCGGACCGGTTGTTTCAACGGGAGCAGCCGAGCCGTCCGATCCATCTCAGTTCAGCCGTCTTTCCAAAACCGCCGTGAAGACATGGCATCACGGCCGCTTCGCCAACGCAGTGCTGTTGGCGAGCAGTTGAAGGTTGTTAGCAGTCGTCTCGTTCGACGGGTCCAACTCATAGGCTTTCAGGAAATTGCGTCGCGCCTGCTGGAGATTTCCACGCAGAAGATAGGAGTAGCCGACGTTGTTGTAGTATTCCGGGCGACCGCCGATCATCGTTGCAAGCTGGCGATAGGCGAGGTCGGATGTATCGAAACGGCCAATCTGATCGGCAGAAGCCGCGAAGCCGAGCCATGCCTGCGGGTCCTTGGGGAAGAGTTCGACCGAGCGCTTGAAGAGCGCGTAGGACATTCCGTAGTTCTTTTCCTTGAACTGGGTCTTGCCTAGTGCGACCAGCTCGTCGGTCTTGTAGAAAGACACGTCGGGGAGGTCCTTTACGGAGGCGGCGCTGTCGCCATAGGAGGACAAATCTCCGGTCTGGCAACCGGCCAGAAACAAAGCGCCGACGACAATCGCCGCCAAACCCCAGCCCCTCCTGAACACGCTTCCCGGACCTTTCCCCACGCAGGACCTATTTCCCCCAAGGCTATAGGCCGAATATGCCGAATCCAACAGCGCGACCGATTATATTAGGTATTTCTGAACAAGCTGTTGCAAAAATGCCCCGCGACCGCATTATGAAAATCGTTCCAGCGGGTGATCGGGGATGCGCTCTGGACAGCTCCTAGTGGCGTTCGTCACCTCCAGCCCCAGGCGCTCGCGTTCAGGGCCCGCCACTGCCCAGCCCAAACAGCATTGATGCCCGATCAAATACTAAGTCGCCAAGCAGGCAATCCGCAGCGGATACGCAAAGGCTTTTATACGAAGCGGGTGCCCTGTCCTCCGAGCCATGACTCATATCGGGAGTGACTCAAGCGCGGCCGGATCACGCCGAGGCATGCATCCGCTTCGTCTCAAAGCGATCCCCGTTGCGGATGATCGCGCGATTGATACAAGCGCTCATGGGGCCAGTGCCAAGTTTCCACTCGCATTGAGCAGGAAGCCGGCCAATGAAAACGCCAGCCGCCACGATCAGGAGGCTGACAAGCACCACCAGAATTCGCACAGATTGCCGAAACATAAGCTACAGCGCCCCAAGGTCGATCCACCCAAGTTAGGGAGCTTCGGCTAATTCGACGTTAAGAGCAGCGTTAACGCTTTCTTACGAGCGAAGTTGCGGGAACGGTTAAGAAATGCTTCATTCTCCGTTGGACAGGGGAGGGTGGATCATGAAAATCTGGTCGTTCGACTTCGCGGGGCGCCTGATCCTCATGCTGGTTTTTGCATTTTTCGTGCTTAGCGGGGTTGGGCGCCTCGTCGCACTCTTTGGCAACGCGCAAATGTCTCCAGACGACTTCATGCTCCAATTCGTCTCGCGGGCGTCTTCGCTCGTCTTCTCCACGCTGTTGGTGACATTTACCATCATCCGGCTCCCCCCTAGGGATATCAGCCTTGGCTGGGGGCCGCGCATCGCAGCTGTCTGCGGAACTTTTATGCTCGCGACTATCGCCATCACGGTTCGCCCAACACCGACAGAGGGCATGCAAACCGTCGCGGCATTGCTGGTTTTCGCGGGCATGACGGGCTCTGCTTATTGCCTTCTCTGGCTCGGCCGATCGTTTTCGATCGATGCGCAGGCCCGCCGATTGGTAACGCGCGGTCCTTACGCCGTCGTCCGTCATCCGCTTTATCTCGCGGAATCGCTCTTCATGCTCGGAGCCGTCGCGGCCAATCCGTCACCCGTGGTCATCACGTCGGTCGTGGTGAATTTCGCCATTCAATACTGGCGGATCTTGAACGAAGAACGCGTCTTGTCCTTGTCCTTTCCCGAATATGACTCGTACTCGCGAAAGGTGCCGATGCTCATTCCTTTTTCGCGAAGGTTGCCGCTAGCCGCGCATTGAGGGGCACCAGTCGGGGACGGTTCCAGTAGGGCGCCCCACATTCATCGCTGATCCGGTGCCGCTTGGCATTGGAGCCTTTCATTGGGAGCAAGTTAAGATTAGAGCGTGCGCTGCCGTCATCCGAATGGGTTGGGATGATCCGCTCACGGGACCTGGATCCAGCTTTACGGCGTGGCGCTGGTTTGCGGGATTGCAAGACGAGACCAAGCTTTGCGTGTTTCTCGAAACCGCCGTCCCTGCTAGCAAATAGAGGCCGACGCAGGGAAGCTCTCAGCGCGTGGCAGGGCGTCATTCGTCTGCATGTTTCGCCGATGTCCAGATGGTGCGCATGTGGCCCCAGCCGGTTTCCCGATAGTCCACTTCCGGCTAGGCCCGGCGCGTACTTGGTGGAGCCCCGCCAAGGTGCCGGGCCACTCAGAACGGCTACCAGGGACAGCACCACGTGACTGGGTAACAATTATTAGGTGCCGGCCGGATGGACGCGCCGCTTGCCGCCAAATCTGCCAGCAGGCAATGCGCGCCCTCATCCGTTTCGGCCATGTCGCGAATTGTATGACCTGAACGTCCGCTCTTGACACCCTTGAAACTAGAGGCCCCCGAATTCGCCTCCGAATGTCAGTAATTGCGAGAGCGCTTCGGGCAATCCCGGAAAGAGCAATCCCACTTCAATCGCGATTACCGCGAGGACTTGGAGCAGGACGATGCGAGCGAGGCTGGAGCGGAACGGCTCCTTGCGCGTCTTGTGCCGGATCGTCTTTTGCGCGATCACAGTCCCGATGCTACCGCCAATGATGGCGAGTGTAAGAAGCGTCGACTCTGGAATGCGTTGGGCACCGTTTTTGGCCATAGCCTTGTCGAACGACATGGTGGCGTAAGCCAGCAAGTTTACCGCGACAGCGTAGCCGATGACCCCGATTGCAAACTGCCCCGGCATGCGCTCCTCCACCTTCGGGCCAGTATAACCTAAGCCCGCTAAATCATCGGATGGCAACGGGTCCATCTAAATGGGCTATCTGAAACGTCGTCATGGTGACACGAAGTGACCGATGAGCCTGTCGAGTTCATCCTGCGTCCGGCGCCTGTCGCGCTGATGGCCTTTCCAACCACGCGAAGCCTCTTCAGGGCAATACGCGCGAGATCAACCGGTTCGACCTTGACGGGCAGACCGTGCACCGCAGCGGCATGAGCCAGAATGAGTTTTACAAAGCCAATGTCGATGCCGAGCGTCATCGGTCCGGCACCTTGGGCGGCCCGGTCGCGACCAAAACGAATGAGCCGTTCGCGATCAAGGGCAGCTATGTTGCACTTCCCCAGATGTCTTTGGAGCATATCGAGGGCTGCGGCCTTGGAGCGGCGAGGGGACTTGCCTACATCGCACATGTCGTCGATATGAAGGTCGATGGGTTCGCCGAAAGTTTTCAGGCGCGCTATACGGACTTGGTCGGCGTCTCACCGCGATCGACTTGGCGCTCGGTTTAGGTTGCCCAGCGCCTGGCGTCGTCTCGGCGCAGAAAGGTCTCGCTAACGTAGCGACCCTTGCGACGGACTCGGACACGCCATGAACCGGACGAGAGTTTAGTCCATTTTCTCGTGTGCGCTCCGTGTGCACTGAGAGATCGAAACGTGGCGAAAAGGGTCGTATTCTGGCGTAAATTCGCGTGCACTCGGGCTGCTCTAACGATTTGATGTTAAAGAAAATGCTGAAAAATCAAGATCATAGACTGGCTATTGCACCCATGATGGACTGGACCGACCGGCATTGCCGGTTCTTCCACCGCCAGTTGACGCAGCGTGCGCTGCTCTACACCGAAATGGTGGTGGCGGACGCTGTCATCCATGGTGCGCGCGAGCGGCTGCTTGGTTTTGACGAGGCCGAACATCCGGTGGCACTGCAACTCGGCGGCTCCGATGCGCAAAAGCTGGCCGAGGCGGCGCGCATCGGCGAGGGCTTCGGTTACGACGAAATCAATCTCAATGTCGGCTGTCCGTCCGACCGGGTCCAATCCGGCACGTTCGGCGCCTGCCTGATGAAAGTGCCTGACCTCGTCGCCGATTGTGTGGAGGCGATGAAGGCGGCGGTGACAATCCCGGTGACGGTCAAATGCCGCATCGGCGTCGACGAGCAGGATCCGGAGCCCGCGCTCGACGCGCTGGCCGACGGCGTTTTCGCGGCCGGCGCCGACGCGCTGTGGGTGCATGCGCGCAAGGCTTGGCTGGAGGGTCTGAGCCCGAAGGAAAATCGCGACATCCCGCCGCTCGACTATGACAGGGTCTATCGCCTCAAGGCTAGAAAATCGAACAAATTCATTGGCATCAATGGAGGCGTTCAATCGCTCGAAGAGGCGGCTCGCCACCTCGATCATGTCGATGGCGCCATGCTTGGCCGCGCCGCCTACCACACGCCAGGCATCCTGGCCGGCGTCGACGCGGCATTCTACGGCGACAAGGCCGGCGCCTACGATTTTGCCGCGCTGATCGACACGATAGCCGACTACGCCGCGCGGCATATCGAGCAGGGCGGGCGGCTCGGCCACGTCACCCGCCACATGGTCGGGCTGTTCCACGGCCTGCCGGGCGCGCGCCGCTTCCGGCAGATACTGTCCACCGACGCGACGAAACCCGGCGCCGGACCGGATGTGCTGAAGGCAGCGTTCGCTGCCGTCGATTTCGACCGTGTTGAAAAGGCCGCTTAAGCAGTTCAGTCGCGCAGAATCATCCGGTCGCCGCGCACGTCGAAACCCGACAGGGAACCGATGAAGTTCATGCCGAGCAGGCTCTGGCTGAGCGCGCCGGGCGCGGCGACCATCACCTGCATGTTCTTGCGCACGATGCCGCCGATCGCCAGTTCGTCGGTGCGCACCGAAGCGGCGCGTGCCATGCCATTGGCGGTCGAGACCGGGACGGTGAAGCTCAGCGCGGCCGGATTGAAGCCGGCCGCCTGCGCGTCTTCGGCGGTGAGCACTGTACTGGTCGCGCCGGTATCGACGACGGTGCGGATCGGCGCGCCGTTGATCGTGATGCGGGCCTCGAAATGGCCGCTGCCGGCCTTGTCCAGGGTCACGGTGGCATGGCCGTCCTCGACGCCGAGCGCCAGCGGGCTGCCGGGAACGAGGCCCGCCGTCACCCGGCTGGCGAAATCCTGCAACTCGTAGCGGTACTGGTAGCCGGCGACGAGCGCCAGCACGATCAGGGCCCACGTGCCGAGATTGCGGGCCATGACGCCGAGCGGCCTGCCGGACCGGACAAGGCCGGCGCTGACCAGCAAGCCGATCGCCCCCAGCCAGACCAGACGGCTGAAATCGTAATTCTCGATGCCGAACGTGCTGCCGGCGTCGTTGTTGATCATCAGCAGCATCAGCCCGAGGCCGATTGCCGCCATCACGATCCAGAACAGTCGGTTCATTGGACCTGCCGCCTCAAGAGAGGACGTCGCGCTCGCGCGCCATGCGGCTGCGGCGTGTTTCCCGGCGCGGCCGGCGCTCGACCGTTTCCAATCGGGCCGGCAACTCGGCCATGACGCTGCGGCGTACCTCCGGCGTCATCCCCATCCAGGCGCCGATTTCATCGCGCGTGCGGCCACAGCCGAAGCAGAAGCCGGTTTTCATGTCGATCGAACAGACCAGGATGCACGGGGATTCGATGGCCGTCATGACTTTCTCTTGAAGGTTCCGTCCGGAATCCCTCGTTCCATCTCCACATGGTGCAACGGCAAAGCCAATGCAAGCCCTTCGGAATGCGGCGCGGGCAACCGCTTTCGCGCCAATGTCGAGGGGAGTTGTGCCGGCCGGGCAAGGCGGTTATGCCGCTGATCAACCACAGGGAATGATCAGGACCGACATGACCAGCGCGCTGCCCTTCGACGACTTTCGCAATCTGCTGGCGAGCCTGCCGCCTGCCGATACAGTCGCGGAAAACAGGGTGCGCACCCTGTTTTCCAAGGCCGACAAGCCGAAAGCCTCGCTTGGCCGCATTGAGGACATCGCCGCCTGGCTTGCTGCCTGGAGCGGGCGCGCCCCGCCGGCGGTAAACCGGCCCCTGGTGGCGATCTTCGCCGGTAACCATGGCGTGACCCGCCACGGCATCTCGCCGCGCCCTGTCGCTGAGACCGCAAACGCCGTTGAGCTGTGCGCCGCCGGCGGTGCGGCAATCAACCAGATTTGCGTCGCCAACAATCTTGGCCTCAAGGTGTTCGACCTGGCGCTGCACATTGCGACCGCCGACATCACCGAGGACGCCGCCCTCGACGAACGCGGCTGCGCCGCCACCATGGCCTTCGGCATGGAAGCCATTGCCGGTGGCTCCGATCTGATTTGCCTCGGCGATCTCGGCGTCGGCAACTCCACCGTTGCGGCGGCTTTGTGCGCCGCCCTGTTCGGCGGCAGCGGCGCCGACTGGGTCGGCCCCGGCTCCGGTGCCGACGCGGCCATGCAGGCGCGCAAGGCTGATGTAGTCGATGCAGCCGTCGCCTTCCATGGTGCGGCTCTGAAGGACCCCCTGGAAGCACTGCGCCGGGTCGGCGGCCGCGAATTCGCGGCCATTGCCGGCGCTATCCTCGCCGCCCGGATGCAGAAAATCCGGGTGCTGCTCGACGGCTTCGCCGCGACCGCCGCCGCTGCCGTGCTGCACGCCGCCAACCCGGGTGCGCTCGACCATTGCCTGCTGGCCAGTCTGTCGCCGGAGTCCGGCCAAAGGCTTGCCGCCGAGCGGCTCGGCCTCAGGCCGCTGTTCGATCTCGGCATCAGCCACGGCGAAGGGGTAGGGGCCGCCCTTGCCGCCGGTCTGGTCAAGGCGGCGGCGCTTACCAGTTCGGGCATGGCGGCGGCGGTCAAAGCCTAGAACAAGCTGTCAACGTCGGCGGGCCGCCGCCACGGTCTTGGTTGGCAGCGCCGGCAGTTCCTCCATCACTCGGGCGAGCGGGAAGATGGCGATTGCCTCGGTGCCTTCGCGCAATTTCGACTGAAGTTCGAATTCGCCGCCATGCATGGCGAGCAGGCCCTGCACAATCGGCAGTCCGAGCCCGGTGCCCTGTTCGGCGCTCTTGATGGCGATCGAGCCCTGGCCGAAGGCGGACAGCACGATCGGGATTTCGTCTTCCGGTATGCCCGGCCCATTGTCCTTGACCGAAATGTACTGGCCACCGCCCGCCGTCCAGCCGACGCGCACGCGAACTTCGCCGCCGGTGGCGGTGAATTTGATGGCGTTGGACAGGAGGTTGAGCGTGATCTGCCGCACCGCGCGCTCGTCGGCGAACAGCCGCGGCAGGGCACTTTCGAAATCCTGGACGATGCGGATGTCCTTGTTGCGCGCCTTCAATTCCATCATGTGGCAGCAATCTTCGGCGATGTTGAGCAGCATCACCGGCTCTTCGTTGAGCTGATAGCGGCCGGCCTCGATGCGCGACAGATCGAGGATTTCGTTGATCAGGTCGAGCAGATGCTGGCCGGAATCGTGCACGTCGCGGGCGTAGTCGCGATAGGTCGGGTTGCTCATCGGCCCGAGCACCTCATTGGCCATCACCTCGGAAAAACCGAGAATGGCGTTGAGGGGCGTCCTGAGCTCATGGCTCATAGAAGCAAGGAAGCGCGACTTCGCCAGATTGGCGTCTTCGGCCCGCCGACGAGCTTCGTCCGACATCGATTTCGCGGTCTCCACCTCGGCGAGCAGCGCGTCCTTTTCGGAGCGGAAGGACAGAAGTATCAGCGACGAGCGGTTGAGATGGCGCGCGATATAGGCAAAGAACGGCAATGCCGCGACCAGCAGGGCGACCATGATCGTCCCGACCGGCACCCAAAATTTCGTTTCAGCATAGGCATAGACCGCCACCGGAACGACGAAGGTGGCAAGCAGAGAGCCGCGCAAGGACGACGCCATGATAGCGGTCGCCGCCATGGCCAGCAGCAGCACCACCGCCTTGGCGGCCTGGAACTGGTCGATCTGGCAGGTGGCGCAGCCGAGCCATGCGAACCACGCCCAGCCGAGGCCGCACAGCGAATGTCCGATCAGGAAATCCCTGCGGGTGCGAACAGGATTGAGCTCGGCGGCTTCGGTGCGCTCGACGCGGCGCGCCATGAAGGCGACGATCGAATAGCAGATCAGGGTGAACAGCGCCCAGACGCTGATCTGTTTGTCCACACCGGCCAGCAGCCCGGCCGCCGCGACCGCCAACACCAGCAGTGGGATGACGGCTGCGCCGCGCACCATGGTCCCGGCATGCAGCTTCAGCAGCTCGCGGTCGAAGTCGAGATTGCCGACCTGCTGCGAAAGACGGTCGCGCGTCTTGCGCACCGCGCGCGCCACATCGCTGTTGCGGTGCGGTTTCCGGCGGTCCACAATGAATTTATCCGCTGTGTTCGAGCGTAGCAGAGGCATGGAAACTTCGATTTATGCGCGCAGCGATCTCAATTCGTTAAGCTACGTTCGAATGATTAAGAGACTGTTTGCCATATGAGCCGTTCGTGGTCGCCAAGGCCGCGCCGGCGATACTATCCGCCGCCGCCGCGAAGCCTGTGGCGCAAGCTGCTGGATTACGCGCTGACGGTCATTCTGCTCGGCCTGCTGATCCTGCTCGCCGCACGCCTCGACCGTTTCGAGACGCGCAAGGCGCAAGGGGCGGCGATCGTCAACGATGGCGATTCACTCACCCTTGGCACCGAACGTATCCGCATGCGCGGCATCGACGCTCCGGAATACCAGCAGATCTGCCGTAGGCATGGCGCAGACTACGCTTGCGGCAGGCTGGCACGCCAGGCGCTGGTGCGGCTGATATCAGGCAATCCGGTGACCTGCAGCGGCTGGCAGCGCGACCGCTACGGCCGCCTGCTCGGCGATTGCAAGGCCGGTGGCAAGGATCTCAACCGGGCCCAGGTCGAGGCCGGCTGGGCCATTGCCTATGGCGATTTCGACACCGAGCAGGCCATTGCCCGCGCCGGCAAGGTTGGCATCTGGGCCGGCACGTTCGATGAGCCGCAAGACTGGCGCGAAAGCCACCACGGCGGCCCGCTCGAAAGAAAGCACGGCACCCTGGCTTCGGTCGGTGACGCCTTGCGAGAGATGTTTCGCTTCTGGTGACGAGCACTATAGTTGAAGGACCAGATCGGGAGGATAAGCATGAAACTGTTCGACGGCGGCCGCGCCCCCAACCCGCGGCGCGTGCGGGTTTTCCTCGCCGAGAAGGGCATCGCAGTGCCACTGGTGCCGGTCGACATGGGTGCGATGGGGCACAAACAGGAGCCGGTCAGGTCGCGCAACCCGCTGCAGCGGCTGCCGGTGCTCGAGCTCGACGACGGCACCATCCTCACCGAATCCGTCGCCATCTGCCGCTATTTCGAGGAACTGCATCCCGAACCGGCGCTGTTCGGGCAAGGCGCGCTCGGCAAGGCCAAGGTCGAGATGTGGCAAAGGCGCATGGAGTTCAATCTGCTCAGCTGCGTCGCCCAGGCTTTTCGCCACATCCATCCGGCGATGAAGGAATGGGAAATTCCGCAGATCCCCGAATGGGGCGAGGCCAACAAGGCGAAAGCGGTTGAATTCCTGAAACTGCTCGACCCCGAACTGGCAAACCGCGAATTCGCCGCCGGCGACGCCTATTCGATCGCCGATATCACCGGCATGATCGCCATGGATTTCATGAAACCGGCGCGCATCAAAGTGCCGGACGAGTGCACAAACGTGCTGCGCTGGTACAGTGCCGTCTCCAGTCGCCCGAGCGCTTCCGCCTGATGGAGGCGGAACTCGAACGCCTGACGGCAAAGGTCCGCGCCTGCCGCATCTGCGTCGACACTCCAGTCGGCAGGCCACTGCCGCACGAGCCGCGCCCGGTGCTGCTGCCATCATCCAGCGCCCGCATCCTGCTCGCCGGCCAGGCGCCAGGCACAAAGGTGCATTTGTCGGGCATGCCGTTCACCGACGCGTCCGGCCACCGCTTGCGAAGCTGGCTGGGCGTGACAAGCGAGGAATTCTACGACACGGATAAATTCGCCATCGTGCCAATGGGGTTCTGCTTCCCCGGCCAGGACGCCAAGGGCGGCGACCTGCCGCCGCGCCGAGAATGCGCGCTGGCCTGGCGCGCGCCGCTGATGGCGCTGATGCCGCAGATCGACCTCGTTCTGACAATCGGCTCCTACGCGCAATCCTGGCATATGGGCGCCACGCGCCGGCCGTCGCTGACCGAAACCGTGAAGGACTGGCGCACCATCTGGGATGCGCTGGCCAGCCCGAAAGTGCTGCCGCTGCCACACCCGTCATGGCGCAACTCAGGATGGCTGAAGCAGAATCCATGGTTTGAAATGGATTTGCTGCCGTTTCTGAGATCGGAAATCCGCTATCGCATAGATTAGACTTTAAGCAAGATATCACTCGCTTTTGTGCCATCCGGCAGAATTTCTTTCTTGTGAAAGGTCGAAATAAGAGGGAGTATAGCCAATCTATTCCCAAAGCGCGTCGCGCCCGAGGGAACGCGGCCTGCACCAGGAGCACCTTAATGGATCGCCTCGACAGAAAAATTCTCCGCCTCCTGCAGGAGGACGCGACGCTCGCGGTTGCCGATGTCGCCAAGAAAGTCGGCCTGTCGACGACGCCGTGCTGGCGCCGCATCCAGAAGCTGGAGGAAGAGGGAGTCATCAAGCGGCGGGTCGCCATCCTCGACCACGAAAAGGTCAATGTGCGCGTCACCGTCTTCGTGTCGATCCGCACCAATTCGCACAGCCATGAATGGCTGCGGCGTTTCTCGGAAGTCATCCAGGAATTTCCCGAAGTTGTCGAATTCTACCGCATGAGCGGCGACGTCGACTATCTCCTGCGCGTCGTGGTGCCCGATATCGCCGCATATGACGCCTTCTACAAGCGGCTGATCGCCAAGATCGAGATCCGCGACGTGTCGTCGTCCTTCGCCATGGAGCAGATCAAGTACACGACCGAAATGCCGCTCGACTACATGCTGCTGGACAAGGAATCCGGCGCCAACGCGGCCTGAGCGCGGTTGTCCGTGACTGGGCGGTGACGCTGCACAAGCAGGCGGCGCTTAGTTTTTCTTTTTGTTGAGGAAACTCCAGGGCGAGTTGACCGGCAGCGTGATCGTGTCCGGCACCGTGTCGACTGCCACCACATCGGCTTTGCGTACGGTGTAGCCGGACTGGATGATGCTGACGCCGTCGAGAATGAACAACTGGCTCTTCTCCAAGCCGGGCCGCAAGGCGCCGGTTACGGCAACCGACTCATAGGCCTGCGACATCTTGTAGGGACGGGCCGGCGTCACCAGCACGATCTGGTTGGGCGGCGGCGTCGGCATGTGGCTGCAAGCGCCTGTCCACGGCACCAGCAGGAACTGGTAGACGAGATCGCCATCACGGTCGACCGGCAATGCATAGCCGGCTAATTGTACCGTCTTGTCCTGCAGGTTGAGCGACAATGTCTCGCCACGATCGGGCAGTTTTGCCGCAATCATCGGCAGGCCGGCATCTTCGGCCACCGCCTGCGTCGCAGGACGCAGATCTTTCCAGAAGATGTGCGCGGTTTGGCCTGAGGCGTTGGTAGCGGTGAACACCAACAACGCGGCTGCAAGCGCCAAGGTCGATTTGAGAGGACTGCTCATCGGCCGCTTCCTTTGTGCAGGAGTAAAGACGCCGCGGCCGATCGCGTCAACGCTCGAGCCGCATCACATGTCTGCGAGAGCCGGCCAGGCCGACCTCATGGAACCCGCGAGCGATGAACACGCCGCGAAACCCCATGAAACGGTAGCTCGGCGATGCCTCGTCGACCGGGTAGGCCTCGATCACGCCGGCGCCCTTGGCAAAGGCGTGATCTATGGCAGCGTCAAGCAGCGCTGCCACCAGCCCGCCGCCGCGCAGCGCCCTTGGCACATAGAAGCAGACGACCGACCAGATGCCGGTCTCGTCATCGTCCTGTTGCGACGTCAGCTTCCGACAGGTCTGGCGCGGCGCGACCGAGCACCAGCCGACGGTCTTGCCGTCAATCTGGGCCAAGATTCCCACCGGCGTACCGGCCTCGACAAGCGCCATCATGGCCCGTTTCAACTCGGCGTGCTGGACATGCTCGCGGCGGCCGGGCAGGGGCCGCCAGGCCATGCACCAGCAATACTTCGAACCGCCTTGCGCTTCGAAGAGGCCTTCGAAATCGGCGCGCGTCTGCCGCGTCACCTCGGTGAACCGGACGTTGGCTAGGTCAGCCTTTTCTGGCGGCGATCCGCTCGACGATCTTGGCATTGGTGAGTTCCCGTACGGCGTCCTTGCCAATCCAGCGCGCCGTCTTGTCGGCCGACTGGGCCAGTCGTTCGGCCACGGCAAGGGCAGCGCCGTGCATCTCCAACGATCGCTTGCCGATCGAACGAAGCGCCCAGTTTGCCGCCTTCTTCACGAAATTGCGGCTGTCGGCGGCATGCGCTTCGATGATCGGCAGGAAGCCGAGGAAAGTCGCCACCGGCTCCTGCTTCCGGTGCACGACGGACCACGCCATCATGGCGAAGGCCGTGCGTCGAACGAACTCGCGCTCGTCCGCCGCGAACTCTTCAATCAGCTCCTTCCAGGCGTCCGTGTCGACGAAGAGATCGGAGACGCCGTCGACGATGTCCCAGGAATCGAAGGACGCGGCCCATTGTCGTGCATCCGCGGCTGAGAAGCGCTTCGGGTCGGCCGTGACGGAAGCGATGAACTGCGCCTCCATGATGCCGGTCTGCCAAAGCTCGAAAGCACGCTCGTGGTTGCGCTTGATCTTTTTGGCGATCTGCCGCTGCATGCCATGCGAGATGCCGAGCGCGCGCTCGATCTTGATGCCGTAGCGCAGCATACCGCGGCGATTGTCCTCCAAGCCGATCGAGCGCAAATGGGCGACGATCTCATCGGCGCTCGATTGGGGCGAAAGCTCGGCCATTGCGAACGCCTACTTCTCCAGTCGCGCAAGCAGGGACGACGTATCCCAGCGCTTGCCGCCCATCGCTTGCACATCCTTGTAGAACTGGTCGACAAGGGCGGTCACCGGCAGTCGCGCGCCATTGCGGTCGGCTTCATCGAGGCAGATGCCGAGATCCTTGCGCATCCAGTCGACGGCAAAGCCGAAATCGTATTTGCCGGCATTCATCGTCTTGTGTCGGTTCTCCATCTGCCAGGACCCGGCAGCGCCCTTGGAAATCACCTCGATGACCTTCTCGATGTCGAGCCCGGCCTTCTTGCCGAAGTGGATGCCTTCGGCCAGTCCCTGAACCAGCCCGGCAATGGTGATCTGATTGATCATCTTCGTGAGCTGGCCGGCGCCCGACGGACCCATCAGCCCGACCATGCGGGCAAAGGCGTCGATGACCGGCCTGGCTTTGTCGAAGGCAGCCTGCTCGCCGCCGACCATCACCGTCAGCACGCCGTTCTCGGCGCCCGCCTGGCCGCCGGAAACCGGCGCGTCGAGGAAGGAAAAGCCAGCCTTTTCAGCGGCGTCGGCCAGTTCGCGCGCGACTTCGGCCGAAGCGGTGGTGTTGTCGATGAAGACGGAGCCTTTTTTCATCGCGGCGAAGGCGCCATGGGCCCCGGTCGTCACCGAGCGCAGATCGTCGTCATTGCCGACGCAGGAGAAGACGAAATCCTGGCCCTCTGCGGCGTCCGCCGGCGTCAAAGCAAGCTTGCCGCCATGCTGGGCCACCCATTGTTCCGCCTTCGCCGCGGTGCGGTTGTAGACGGTGACGTCGTGGCCGCCTTTGTTCCTGAGGTGCCCGGCCATGGGATAGCCCATCACGCCAAGACCGAGAAATGCCACAGATGCCATGGGTTTGCCCTTCAGACGGAACGGAATTGTCTTGGACAGCTCTAGGCTCTACGCGCCATTCGTCAAGACGCGCATGAGCCGATCGACTGGTACAGCCGAACGCTCAGCGGATCAGATGAATGGTGATCCGCCGCTCGATCCATTCGACGCCGTGGCGCAGGATCTCGACCATCACCAGATAGACGATGGCGACCCAGACATAGGCCTGGAAGTCGAAGGACTTGGCGTAGGCCAGCTTCGCGTTGCCCATCAAATCATAGACGGTGATGATGGCAACGATGGCGGAGGCCTTGATCATCAGGACGAGTTCGTTGCCATAGGGCCGGAGCGCGACGATAAACGCCTGCGGCAGGATGACCTTGCGCAGCGTCTGCAATTTGTGCAGGCCGAGCGAAGCAGCGCCCTCCCATTGGCCCCTCGGAACACTTTCTATGGCGCCGCGCAGGATTTCGGCCTGGTAGGCGGCGGTGTTGAGCGCGAAGGCGAACACACCGCAATTGAAGGCGTCGCGGAAGAACCACCACAGTCCGAAGGATTCGAGTTGCACCCGGAATGAGCCCAGGCCGTAATAGACGAGATAGACCTGGACCAGCAGCGGCGTGCCGCGGAAGAAATAGACATAGCAATAAGCCAGGACGGACAAATAGCGGTTCTTCGACATGCGGGCATAGGTGACAGGCAGCGAAAAGAGCGCACCGAGCACCATCGAGATGGCCACCAGCGCAAGCGTGGTTCCCAAGCCCTGCAGATAGGCAGGCGCGTATCTGGCGAAGAATTCGCCATTCCAGGCGTAAACCAGATAGACGGCGATGCCGATGCCGAACAGGATCCAGAAGCCGACCAGCGCGTAGCCGACGATACGGGCCCGCGGCCAGCCTCGCGCCCGTGGTGGTGGCTTCTCGATGTCGACGGCGGCGCGCGTCACGACGCTCATCGTGCCTCCCTCCTCCCGAGCGAACGCAGGATGAAGCCGGTGGCGATCGACGACAGGATGGCAAGGATAAGGAACACCATCGCCGCGACGCTGTAGAACAGGAAGGAATGTTTGGTGACACGGGCCGCCACGCCGGCGTTGCGCAAGGTTTCAGCCAGGTTGACGACCGACACCAGGGCCGTGTCCTTGAGCAGGCTCAGCCAGCAATTCTCAAGGCCGGGGAAGGCGATGCGCAGCAGCTGCGGCAGGATCACCTTGCGCATCGTCTGCCATTTCGACAGCCCGATCGCATAGCCGCCCTCATACTGGCCCTTCGGAATGGCGCGAAAGGCCGACAGGAAGACTTCGCTGGAATACGACGAAAAGATCAGCGACAGCACGATCATGCCGGCGAGGAAGCTGTCGACATCGACCGTCGCTTCCGGCCTGAACAGACGGATGACATACTGCAAGAGGATCGGCATGCCGAAGAAGAACAGGAAAAGCGTCACCAGTTCCGGCAGTCCGCGAAACACCGTGGTGTAGATGTTGGCAGCCACGCGAAGCGACGGCTCTTCGGATTGTTTTGCCCAGGCGACGAAAAAGCCGATCGTCAGGCCGATCGGCAGTGTCGCCAGCGCGAGCGCAATGGTGACCAGTGCGCCATAGGCAATATCGTCAATCCAGCCATCGGGTCCCCAAGTGAGAAGTATCCATATGTTCTGGCTTGGCATTGACGGGTCTTGTCTCCACTTCTGTCAGGCTAAGGCGGCAGCAGGAAACTTCCCCTGCCGCCTTGTTTCAGACGATCAGGACTCGGCGCCGAAGACGTCGAACTTGAAGTACTTGTCGTTGATTTCCTTGTACTTTCCGTTGGCGCGGATTGCGTCGATAGCGCTGTTCAACTTGTTGACCAGATCCGTCTCGCCCTTGCGCACGGCGATGCCGGCGCCGGGTCCAAAGATATCGACCGGCTGCGGCGAAGGCTGGCCGAGAATCTTGCAGCAGGCGCCATCAGGCGAATCCAGGAACTGTTGCAACACGACGATATCGTCCTCGATCGCGTCGAGACGGCCATTGGCGAGATCGGCCTGCTCTTCGGGGCTGCTCGGATAGCCCTTGACCGTGCTGTCCGTGTAGGTTTTCGAGGCATAATTGAAATGCGTCGTGGTGGTTGCGACGCCGATGGTCTTGCCGGCCAGGTCTTCCTTGGTCACGCCCTTGAGGGTCGAATCCTTGGGTACCGCGATCGCCGACGGCGTGTTGTAGTATTTGTGGGTGAAGTCGACCTTCTCGGCGCGCTCCGGCGTGATCGACATCGAGGCGACGATGGCGTCGAACTTGCCGGCCTGCAGGGCCGGAATGATGCCGTCCCAATCCTGGGCGACGAAGGTGCACTTGACCTTCATCTCGTCGCAGAGCGCCTTGGCGATGTCGATGTCGAAGCCCACGAGCTGGCCGTCGGAGGTCAGGTTGTTGAATGGGGGGTAGGCGCCTTCGGTGCCGATTCTCAGGGTCGTTTCCTGAGCCTGGGCGACGCCGAGCGTCAGCAGCGCAGCCGATGCGGCGAGCGCGATACGCAGTGCAATACGCATGATAGTCCTCTCTTTATGGCTCCCGGCCGTCGTTCCGGAACGGCTCTGTGGGGCGGTGCTTTTGACCGCCCGCTGGCGCGATACTCCCACTGTTTTCGGGAGAAAAGCAACTGTAAAACCGTTGCTTGCGGGATTTGCGGGTCCAGCCAATGCCGACGCCGGGTTAATGCATGTCGCCGAAAAGTGCGCAGCGGTTTTGGGACGACGACATGCATAAATAAAACAACCTGAAGCGCGTCGCATGAGGCCGTTCAGGCGCGACGCGCTTAGACAATGCAACGGCTGAAGAGGGCGGCTGACCCGGGCGAGGGCAGGGGCCTCAAGGTTTGAGGCCGGTCATGCGCTCGATGAAGTCGGCTATCCCTCCCGTGTCGTCGAGATCGAACACAGGCAGGCTTTCGCCGGTAACCGCGAAGTCGGCGGCAATCGCCACGATATGTCCGTCGTTCGCCGACAGCGGCGAGCGGTCCTTGGCCTCCCGCCGCCGGGTCTCGATCTTTTTGTGCGCCTCGCGCTTGTAGCCTTCGACCAGCACGATGTCGCACGGGGCCAACCGCGACAGGACCGTCTCCAGCGTCGGCTCGTCCTCACCGCGCAATTCATGCATCAGCGCCCAGCGTTTGCCCGACACCACCGCGACCTCGGTGGCGCCCGCCTGGCGGTGGCGAAAGCTGTCGGCGCCAGGCTTGTCGATGTCGAACTCATGATGGGCGTGTTTGACCGTCGACACCGTCCAGCCGCGCCGGACGAGCTCTGTGACCAGCTTCTCGGTCAGTGTGGTCTTGCCGGAATTCTTCCAGCCGGTGATGCCGAAGATGTTCATGGGCCGATGCTCTGCAACAGACGCTCGGCCACCGCAAGGTCGTGCGGTGTGTTGATGTTGAAGAACGGGTCGATCTCGTCACTGCCGTGGGTCAGCAACGGAAATTCCACTTCGACACAGTCGTGCCGCTCGATGAAGGCGGAGACGCGCCTGTTGTCCTCGTCGATCAGGAAATGGCGCAAGGCCTCACGCAGCCCGAGCGGCCACAGCGCAAAGGTCGGATGCCGCCTGCCGCCGGAACTGGCAACAGCGATGGAGCCTGGTCGCTCGTCAACAGCCGCAGCCAGCCTCTCGACCAGGTCCACCGGCAGGAACGGCGTGTCGCCGGCGGCCGTCGCCAATGCCGTGCAAGCGGTGTTCGCTGCCGCCCATTCGAGGCCGGTGAGGATTCCGGCAAGCGGTCCGGCATAGCCTTCGACCGCATCGGCGAGAACCGGAAGACCGGCCGCCTCGAAGCGCGCCGGGTCACCATTGGCGCTGAGCGCCAGCGATCCGACCTGCGGCGCCAGGCGGGCAACGACATGGTCGAGAAGCGGACGCCCGCCAAGCGCCAGCAAAGTCTTGTCGCCGCCGCCCATGCGCCGTGACAGGCCTCCGGCCAGGATAATTCCTGCAATGTCTTGGCTCATGGCCAACCTATATGCCGTCCGGCGCCATGTCGGGTCCAGCGCTTTCGGCTGCGGGTTTTTGCCGGCCGGCGACCCGCTCGCGATAGAGCGCGTAGAGGCCGGAGCCGATGATGATGGCGGAGCCGAAGATCATCGGCAGGTCGGGGACATCGCCGAAGATGATGAGGCCAAGCAGCATCGACCAAAAGAGGGCGGTGTAGCGGAATGGAGCAATGAAGGAGATGTCGCCGGCCCGCATTGCCATGATGATGAACTGGTAGCCGATCAGCACCAGCACCGCCGCCAATGCCAGAAGTGCCGTGCCTTTGCCGGACATCGGCGTCCAGCCGCCCATCGGCGACAGCAGCACGGCGCCAACGATGGTCATGGCGATTGCCGTCGCCGTCGACACCAGCAAGGTCGGGATGGCCCTCGGGATGCGCTTGGTGGCGAGGTCACGTACTGCGCAACAGGCGACGCTGACGAGTGCGCACAACGAATAGACGCTGAAGCCTTCGAAGCCTGGCCGCACGATGATCAGCACGCCGCCAAAGCCGACCGCGATCGCCAGCCAGCGCCGCCAGCCGACACCTTCGCTGAATACGAGTGCCGCCCCCATCGTCACCGCCAGCGGCAGCGCCTGCAGCACCGCGGAGACATTGGCGATCGGCAGATGCGCCAATGCGACAAGGAAGGCGACGGTGGCGCCGGCCTCGGCGACCACGCGAAGCGCCACCAGCGGCTGCAGCATCGAGCCCGGCCGTGCGAGCGCACCTTGCTGCCAGGCGAGCAGGCCGACGAGTAGCGACGCAAAGGCGCCGCGCACCAGCATGACCTGCGCCATGTTCATCGATTCCGACGAGAACTTGGTGATGGCGTCGTTGAGGGTGAAGCCGATCATGGCCACCATCATGCACAGCGCGCCGCGAATGTTTGGGGAAAGAGGCAAGGGCGTTACCGGTTTTGCAAGAGCAATTCCAGGAAAAGTGTGAAACGGTTTTCCGTCCGGAATTGCGTGAAAACAAAGAATAAAGCGGTTCGACGTTTCGGCGGAACGGTGAACCGCTCAAGCCTGTAGCAGCCGGCGGCAAGACAGCAACGTCAAAGAAATAGGCCACGGATTTTCACCAGTGGCCCATAGAAATTCCCTGAGAGGGCTGGCCGGATGANCGGCAGGCTCATTTCGGGGTCAGCACCTCGGTGCCGCTGCCGTTCTTGCCGGCGATGGTCCACAGGCCGTGCAGCGAGCCGTCATCTTCTACCTTATAGACGACGAGACCGATTTCCTTGCCCATGACATAGCCGGCGGAGAAGGCATCGTCGTTGCGCATGCAGATGCCGTCCGACGATGATCCGCCCGTCTCCCAATGGATGGTACAGGTGGTCTCGCTGGTCAGCGTGATGGTGGCTTCGCCTCCATATTTCGAGCCGTCGAAATTGGTGCCCGCGACGGTGTAGCTGCCACCGATGGACTGTGCTGCTGCCGGCGCGGCGGCAAACCCAAGCAGTGCAAGAGAAAGTAAGAATGTGCGCATGTCGTATTCCCCCAAACCCAGCGACGAGCCGCTATAGGCCGAAATTTAGGGCGGAACGCGATGGCGGTAAATCGGGTTTGCAGCGTCGAGAGCGATTTATTCCCAGTGTTGCTCAGCCCCATGCAGGCTGTCGCCGATAGCGCCGACCAGTGGGTCGTACTTGGCCTTGAGCGAGGCGGGATATTCGATCCAGACTGTATGGATTGCATCCTCTTTTTCGAAGACGATTCGGGTATAGAAGATCTTGTCGCCTTTGGTGCTTGAGACCACTGCCCAGTTCTTACCGGTTTTGCTGTAAGTGACCTTTTCCCCAGAGTCAGGGTCGGCTTTTTCCTTTTCAACCAGACTGTCTGGCGTATCTTCCGTCAGCTTGTATCCGCCGTAACAGGACAAGCTCGCACCATCGGGGCTAAGCCATTTTCGACCGTCGCCATTGAGGGACTCAGGCATCGGCTTGCTGAAAATCTGGCTCGGGAACGTGCACACCGTGCCATAGCGCGCATTGATGTAGGTGAACGGCTTTGCGAGCGCCACTGTGGTCGCCAATGATAGGGCCACGACCAGCGCTGACAGCCCGGTTTGGCAAACACGCTGCATGGAAATCCCCCTCGCTTCCAACGGAAGCATTCTGCACCAATCGCGGAGAAAATCAGCCGCCGGTGACGCTCATATGTCTCGACACCGACGGGCGGCTGGTGCGGCGGTCGATGATGAAATCATGGCCTTTCGGCTTGCGGCCGATCGCTTCGTCGATGGCAGCAGCGACCAGTTCGTTGCCTTCGGACGCACGCAGCGGGGCGCGCAGGTCGGCGGCATCCTCCTGGCCCAGGCACATATAGAGCGTGCCGGTGCAGGTCAGCCGCACGCGGTTGCAGCTTTCGCAGAAATTATGCGTCATCGGCGTGATGAAGCCCAGCCTGCCGCCGGTCTCTGCGACATGGACGTAGCGGGCCGGACCGCCGGTCTTGTAGGGGATGTCGCTCAGCGTGAACTGGCGCTCGAGCGAAGCGCGCAGCAGCGATAGCGGCAGATACTGGTCGGTCCGGTCGGCGTCGATCTCGCCCATCGGCATGGTTTCGATGACGGTCAAGTCCATGCCGCGGCCATGCGCCCAGCGCATCATCTCCGGCAGCTCGACGTCGTTGAAGTCCTTCAGCGCAACGGCGTTGAGCTTCACCTTCAGCCCCGCCGCCTGCGCGGCATCGATGCCTTGCATGACCTTGCCGAGATGGCCCCAGCGGGTGATGGCGTGGAACTTGTCGGCATCGAGCGTATCCAGCGAGACATTGATGCGCTCGACACCGCAATCGGCAAGCTCGGCGGCAAAGCGCGACAGCTGCGAGCCATTGGTGGTCAGCGTCAACTCTTCCAGCGCGCCGCTCTTCAGGTGCCGCGACAGCTGGCGCACCAGATGCATGATGTTCTTGCGCACCAGCGGCTCGCCGCCGGTGAGGCGCAGTTTGCGCACGCCCTTTTCGATGAAGACGGTGCAGAGCCGGTCGAGTTCCTCGAGCGACAGCAGGTCCTTCTTGGGCAGGAACGCCATGTCCTCGGCCATGCAATAGGTGCAGCGGAAATCGCAGCGGTCGGTGACCGACACGCGCAAGTAGCTGATCGTGCGACCGAAGGGATCGATCATGTCCATACGTTCAAGCGTTTCCAATGCTACGAGTGGTGCCGTTATATACGGCTATGTGATACGATCCAACCCGCCATTCAAGATAGCCGCTCTCGATCTTTGGTGACATTCCCTGGCCGACATCCGATGTCGGCCGGGTCCAAATGGCCTTTTCCGCTCGCGCGAAGCAGCGTAGGGAAGGGCGGATTGATGCGGGATGCAGAACAATGACGGCGCCGAAGGAACTCAGGGTCTCGAAGGACAGAAAACTGCTGTCCGTCACCTTTCCCGATCATCGGCCGTTCGAACTGCCGGCCGAATTGCTGCGCGTCGCTTCGCCCTCGGCCGAGGTGCAGGGCCATTCGCCGGACCAGCGGGTGACGGTTCCCGGCAAGCGTAACGTTGCTATCCTGAAGATCGAGCCGGTCGGCAACTACGCCGTGCGCATCACCTTCGACGATTTTCACGACACCGGCATCTTCACCTGGAATTACCTGCACACGCTTGGCCACGAAAAGGACGCGCGCTGGAATGCCTATCTCGCCGAGCTCCAGGAGAAGGGACTGAGCCGCGACCGCTAGTTCGGCACTGTCGGCAAAACGTCATTGACTGGGGGTAACGCTGGCAACAGTTCGGAGACGGGAAAATGTCTGACATCACCACGGTCGAACAGCTCGAAGCCCTCTACGGCCTGCCCGGCGAAGCGTCGACGGTCAAGGAACTCGACCACGTCATTCCCGAATATGCCGCCTTCATCGAAGCCTCGCCTTTTGTCGCTTTGGCGACGAGCGGGCCGGAAGGGCTGGACTGCTCGCCGCGCGGCGATCTCGCCGGCTTTGTGCGCATGCATGACCCGAAGACGCTGATGATGCCGGACAGGCGCGGCAACAACCGCGCCGATTCGCTTAAGAACATCATCCGCGATCCTCGCGTCGGGCTGCTGTTTCTTGTGCCGGGTTCGGGCACGACGCTGCGCGTCAACGGCCGCGCCCGCATCGCCACCGACGCCGCGCTTTGCGCCTCCTTCGCCGTCGAAGGCAAGCCGGCGCGCTCGGTCACCGTGGTCGATGTCGATTCGGTCTATTTCCAGTGTGCCCGCGCCATCGTTCGCTCGGAGCTGTGGAACCCGGCAAAGCACGTCGACCCGAAATCGCTGCCGACACCCGGAACAATCCTGGAAGTCACCAGCCGCAAGAATATCGATGCCGGTACTTACGACAAGGAATGGCCGGAGCGGGCGAAGAAGACGATGTGGTGAGGTGGGAGGCGCGTGGATCGAACGGCTCAGGTATCCTTCAGCACGTCATAGATCTTGCGCATCTGTTCGCCGATCATGTCGCACTGTTCCGCTGTCGACTGGCTCATCGCCTTTTCGATCAGCGCCATATGCACCTTCAGCGCCTTCATCAAAAGCTCCGTGCCGGCCTCGGTAAGCGTCAGCCGCAGCACGCGCTTGTCCTTCTCGTCGCCTTCGCGGCGCAGCAGGCCGCGCGCCTCGAGCTGCGGCAACAGCATGGTGATGTTGGAGCGGCCGACCAGCAGTTTGCGGGCGAGATCGTGCTGCGACATGCCGGGATGGCGATAGAGGTTCATCAGCACGTCGAGCTGCGCCGGCTTGAGATCCAGCGGCGCCAGCTTTACCGCCAGCGCACGCTCCAGCACATGGCAGGCGCGCGCCACCGCGACCCAGTTGCGAAAGCGCGGGTTGTCCCAGGGCAGCTCTTGTTTAATGTTCATGTTTGAACTATTATGTTCATGCTTGAACGGAATGGATGGACCGCCACTATGGCATCATTTGGACTGAAGGTCATCCGGGGCGTGTTCCGCGCCGCCGAGCATGTGGCGCCCCGCCTGAGCGGGCGCGCCGCCTTCGAACTGTTCTGCCGCACGCCCAGCGTCAAGGCGCTCAGCGACGGCGAGCGGCGTGCGGTCGACCGCGCCGCCGGCTTCATGGCCGAGGCGCGCCATCATCGGCTGACGACCAAGGCCGGCTGCGTCATGGTGCACGAATTCCGGCCCGAGCCGGGCAGGGCGTCCGCCGGCACGGTGCTGGTGGTCCATGGCTGGCGTTCGCGCACGGAATATATGCGGGCGCTGATCGAAGGCTTTCGCGATGCGGGCTACCGGGTCGCCTCGCTCGACCTGCCGGGCCATGGCCAGTCGCTGGGCCGTCATCTCAATATGGTCAATGCGGTCGAGGCGGTCAGGGTCGCCGGCGAATGGTTCGGTCCGTTCAAGGCGATCGTCGGCCATTCCTTCGGTGGCGCCGTCGCCGCCAATGCCATTGCCGGTTCGATCAAGGGTATCCAGCCCGTCGCGGCCGAGCGGCTGGTGCTGGTCGCCGCGCCAAGTTCCCTGCCGGCGATCTTCGCCGACTTCAGCCGCATGCTCAATGTCGGTCCGCGTTCGCAGGTTTCCATGGCCGATCAGGTGAAAAGGCTGTCGGGCCGGCCGCTGCATGAATTCACCGGCGACCGCCAGTTGGCTGAGGCGCCGGTGCCGACGCTGGTCATCCACGCGCCGGACGACCGCGAAGTCCCCGCCGATCATGCCACACGTTATGCCGGCGCCGGCAGCCATGTGCGGCTGCACTGGGCCGATGGGCTCGGCCACCGTCGCATTCTCGCCGACAAAGGTGTTGTCGAACGCGCTGTGACTTTTGTCAAAAACGAGCGCGAGCCGATACTGCATTGATTCCAATGGGTGTATTGTCGACTCCGACAACGCCGGAGCGGTGAGCTAACCGTTCTTCTTGCCGCCCGGCTCGACGGGCAATCCGGCCGCCTTCCAGGCGGTATAGCCGCCAAGGATGTGCTTGACCGGCGACAGCCCCATATCCTGCGCCGTCTTGGTGGCCAGCGCCGAGCGCCAGCCGCCGGCGCAAAAGAAGACGAAGCTTTTGCCCGAGGCAAAGAACGGCTTGTGGTAAGGGCTTTCGGGATCGATCCAGAATTCCAGCATGCCGCGAGTGACATGTTTGGCGCCGGGGATCTGGCCGTCCCGCTCGATCTCGCGTGGATCGCGCAGGTCGACGAAGATGGTGTCCTCGTCGTCGAGCAGCCCGGCCGCTTCCTCGGGCGAGACCACCTCGATCTCGGCATTGGCCTCGTCGAGCAACTCGCGATACCCTTTTTTCACGGATGATCCCTCCCGGCGCATTTCGCCGCCGACTGGATTTCCAGCACAAGCTCCGCGCTTTGTCACGCTGTTCCGACCAGCCCCTGCCACGCCGCCATCGCTCCGGCCACTGTGGCCATCAGCGCTTCGCACGAGGCGCCGTCGCGGGCCTGGATCGACATGCCGTGCTGGACCGTCGCATAGAAGGTCGCCGCCGCGTTGCTGTCGAAGCCCGCCGGCAATTCGCCTTCCGCCACACCGCGTTCCAGCCGTCTCAGCAAGAGGGTGTGGTTTTCGGCGCGGCGGCGGCGCAAATCATCGCAGATCGCGCCGCTGCTTGAATCCTGGTGCAGTGCGCCCAGCGCGATGAGACAGCCCTGCGGGCGGTCGTCCTGAGAGTACGCTTTTGCCGTCTGGCGCAGGAAATTCTCGATCGCCTGGCATGCCGTCGGCGCTTCGTCCAGCGCGCTCCAGATCTCGGTGCCTTCGTTGCGGGTGTAATACTCGGTCGCTTCCAGAAACAGCGCCTCCTTGCTGCCGAAGGCGGCATAGAGGCTGGGCGAGCTGATCCCCATCGCCGCGGTCAGTTCGGCGATCGAGGTGCCCTCATAGCCTTTGGCCCAGAACAGCTCCATCGCCTGCCGCAAGGCGGCGGTTCGATCGAAGGTGCGGGGACGGCCTCTTTCCGGCATGACGATCTTTTCTGTGTTGATCGATACATAATTCACTTGACGTCGCCAGGCAAGGTTGCCAGATATTTATGTATCGATCGTTACATAACGGAGAATGACATGTCAGCGAACGGATTGAACGGCAAGGCAGCACTGGTCACCGGCGGCAGCCGCGGCATAGGTGCTGCGATAGCAAAACGGCTTGCGGCCGATGGCGCCGACGTCGCCATCACCTACGTCAACAGCTCGGCGCCGGCCCAAGCTGTCGTCGCCGAGATTATAGCGGCAGGTGGTCGCGCGATCGCCATCCAAGCCGACAATCGCGACGCCGCCGCCATCGAAGGCTCGGTCGCCGAGGCGGTGAATGCCTTCGGCCAGCTCGACATCCTGGTCAACAGCGCCGGCATCTGGCGCGCGGCGCCCATCGAACAGATGTCGCTGGCCGACTTTGACGAGACCATTGAGGTCAATCTGAGAGCGCCGTTCGTGGCCTCGAAGGCGGCAGCGGCTCACATGGGCGAGGGCGGCCGCATCATTTCGATCGGCAGCAATCTGGCCGAGCGCGTCACCGACACCAGCCTCAGCGCCTATTCGACCAGCAAGGCTGCGCTGGTCGGCCTGACCAAGGCGCTGGCGCGAGACCTGGGTCCGCGCGGCATCACCGCCAACGTCGTTCATCCCGGTTCGACCGACACCGACATGAACCCGGCCGAAGGCCCGCATGCCGAACACCAGCGGCGGAAGATGGCGACGCCCCGCTTCGGCAAGGCTGACGAGATCGCCGGCATGGTTGCCTGGCTCGCCGGTCCGGAAGGGCGCTTCGTCACCGGCGCCGCGCTCACCATCGACGGTGGCGCCAACGCCTGAAGCAGCAGCCGCTTTGACCGGTCTGGAGCGGCAACGCCGCTCCAGACGTCACGATGTTGTGAAACCGTTCTGCAACAGGCCTGCGGAAATTTATGGAAGCTTAACGAAATCGGTATGAATCGGTATAGTAGCGCCTTACATCCGCCATGCGGTTGGCAAGATCGTCTAGCGGCGCGGAACGGGAGCCGGCTTGCAGCCGGAGCGGGTGATTAATGAAATTCCTCGGAAATAAAGCCACCGTGATGCCGCTTGCAGTGGCGGCAGCACTGGCCTTCGGTGTGCCGCAGGCAAGCGCGCAAGGCCTGTTCGACATGCTGTTCGGCGGTGGCGTCAAGCACAGGCCGCAAGGCGAATTCCCGCCGCCGCCAAAGCGCAAGCCGAAGCCCGCCGTATCGGGCGGCGGCGGCACCAGGATCAGCAGCCCGTCCTACTACACCTACAAGGCCGACCGGCTGGTGCGCGTCGACTTTGCCGCGTTGGTGGCAGCACCTCCCCAGGTGGCAACAGCTGAAGACGCCGCCTTTGTGCCGTCGGCGACCAGCACTGCCTTCCGCGAAGCCGTTGCAGGCCTTAGTGACTATGAACTCTATGCCGAGCCCGATATCGCCAAGGCACTGATTGCCTATTACTCTGCCAATCCTGATTTCATCTGGGTGAACGAGGGCAATCCCAATGCCCGCGCCCAGGATGCGGTGCGGGTGCTTGGCGAAGCCGCAAGCTATGGTCTCACGTCGGCCGACTACACGGTCGAGGTGCCGGCAGCCAACGCATCGGCAGTCGATGCCGACGCCCATCTGAAGGAACTCGTCCGCTTCGAGATGGCGCTGTCGGCGCGCGTACTGCGCTATGCCCGTGACGCCCAGAGCGGGCGCGTCGATCCCAATCGCATCACCGGCTACTATGAATTTCCGCCGAAGCCGGTCGACATGGAAGGCGCGCTCAAGACGCTGGCTCACACCCAGGAAGTGCGCACCTACCTCGAATCGCGGCACCCGCAGAACGCGGAATATCAGGCGCTGCGCGTCGAACTTGAATCGCTGCAGGCGAGCGCCGAAAACGAAATCGTCGTCGATCCCAAGCTGTTGCTGAAGCCCGGCGAGACCAGCGCCGAACTGCCGAAGCTGCTGACGCTGATCGCGCGCAATCTCGACGACGAGATGGGCGGCGCCTATGGCGAGATCCTGTCTCGTCTCGGCACCAGCGATGTCTATGTTCCCGAACTGGTTCCGATCATCAAGGCCGTGCAGGTGAAGGCCGGCATGAAGGGCGATGGGGTCATCGGCCCGCGCACCGTCGCCTCGCTCGCCGGCGCATCCAAGGCAGACAGGCTGCAGAAGGTGCAGGTCGCGCTGGAAGAATTGCGCTGGCTGCCGTCCGATCTCGGCAGCCCGCGGGTGTTCATCAACCAGCCCGCCTTCACCGCCAGCTATATCGACAATGGCGAGGAGAAGCTGAAGACCCGCGTCGTCATAGGCCGGACCACCAACCAGACCGCCTTCTTCTTCAAGGAGATCAAGCAGGTCGATTTCCATCCCTATTGGGGCGTGCCGCAGTCGATCATCGTCAACGAGATGCTGCCAAGGCTGCGTAGCGATCCGGGCTATCTCGACCGTGCCGGCTACGAGGTGACCGATTCGCGCGGCAGGCGGGTTCCCTCTTCCTCGGTCAATTGGGGCGCCTACGGCGCCAACATTCCCTACAGCGTGCGCCAGCAGCCGAGCGAAGCCAATGCGCTGGGCGAACTGAAGATCCTGTTCCCCAACAAGCACGCCATCTACATGCACGACACGCCGCAAAAATCCTTCTTCCAGCGCGATATGCGGGCGCTCAGCCATGGCTGTATTCGCCTTCAGGATCCACGTGGGATGGCGGCGGCGGTGCTCGGCGTCTCGGTCGACGACATCGCCGAAAAGCTCAAGCACGGCCATGCCAGCGAAGACGTGACACGCACGATTCCCGTCTATGTCTCCTACTTCACTGCCTGGCCGGACCTGTCCGGCAAAGTCGAATATTTCAACGACGTCTACGACCGCGACACGCGGCTGATGCAGGCGCTGGACGCGACCGAAGCGGTGCGTTCGCCGACGAGCTGAACCAGCGGAGTTCCTCGTTCAACGAAACGAGGAACTCACTTTGTCTCTCTGGTTTTATTAGATTTTTGGCCGATAGACGGTCGCCCGTTTCCTGCGATCAGCGCTGGATGAGCGGACGCCGGAAGCCGGCGTCGCGGCCCGCGATCAGCCAATAGACCAGGCCGGCTACGAGGCCGGCGGCGGCGATGATGCCGATATCGGCCCAGCGTCCGGCATCCTCTTCCGCGGCCGGCCAGACCAGGAAGAAGCCGGCTGCAGCGGCAGCGGCGCCAAACAGCATGTGCACCAGGAAATTGCGCAGGGCAAAGAATTCGGCGAGCAGCGCGAAGATCAGCGTCTGCAGGCCGGTCAGCACGATCGTCAGGAAATAGACGACCATGCCGAGCGGCGGCCACAGCAGCACGACAATGGGCGAAAATTGCATGGCGCCGAAATAGTCCGGCGCGTTGGGCAATACGGCGAGTGCGCAATATATCGCCACGACCGCGAACAATCCGATCAGCACCGAAACGAAATAGCCGGCAAGCATCATCAGGATGCGCTTCAAAACATGCTTAACCATGGCCATGCACCCCCGTGCCCTGCAACTGTTACGCGCACTCAGCCATCAAAGGCGGATCGGCGCAAGAGTGCATCCAGCAGTGCTTTGCGGCAAATCTTCAGGCGCCGCCGCATAGATGTTGTGAATCCGGCAAAACCCATGTGCCTTTTATCGTGAGGTCGACGCCGTAATAGACCCGCCCGCGCTCGTCGCCCTGCGGACAATCCCTCGAGATCGATATCAGGCACATGACGACAGGATCGCCGGCTTTCGAACTGGCAAGGCCAGGCTCCCGCTCGTAGGAAACCCCGGCGCCGCCATTGCTGAACCGCGCCAGGCTGCCGGCTTCAGGGCCGGCGGTTTCCAGCGGGTCGTCGCCGAGCCGCGTCGTCAGCGCGGTGATGTGGGTCAAGGCGCATTGGCCGATCGACGAGGGCAGGGGCTGGTCGAGGCTGCCCGGATGGCGGGCCGCGGTGTCGAGCGCCTTCTTGCCGATCAGGGCGATGTTGTAGTCCTGCACCCAGGACGGCGCATTGCCGTAGGTCTGCAGCGCATTGTTCTGGGCGCTGACGATGCAGGCGGCATCCTGCCCACAGGCGTTCCTGTCGGCGATGAGCGCACGGGCGATCTTGCGCTTGTCGCCGCCAAAGGCTGGCTCGAAACCCGTAAAGGCCTCGGCCACCAAGGCATCAATTGCCGACAGTCGCGGGTCGGCACAGATCGCCTTTTCCACCGGCAGGCTGGCTTTGCGGCAGTCGAAGGACGGCCCGTCGGCACGCGCTGGACCAAGGCAGACCGCCCCGCCAGCAAGTGCGACGACAAGCGCAAACGAGTTGGCAATTCGATTGGAAGAAAGCATGGTCGCCCCGTTGTCCGACAACTGCCACCATTCTAGGCAAAAAACGCAGCGGACGGAATTGCCGAAGCGGTGTCGGTATCGGCGCTATTTCGGTTCGGCGGTCACGGGATCGAAGGTGATTTCGACTTTCGCCTTGTCGGCGGTGTAATAGGTCACGGTGTAGCCGTCCTTGTCCCAGTCGACCTCCTTCACATAGCGAAAGCCGTCGCGCTGCTCGACCTTGGCGATGATTGCCGACAGTTTCTGGGCATTCGTCGGCGGCAGTGGGCTGTCATCCGCGGCAAAGGCCGTCGAGCCGGCCAGAAGAACGACGACACCGGTCGCCAGAACAAGATTTCGCATGATTACCCTCATTTCACGTTGGTATGAACCGCACCGGAAACTCGCAGGCAGCACAGTTTGTTCCGAGAGCTGACATCGCGCAGCTTCCGTGAAGCCCTAGATCTCCGCGCTCAGAGCGACGGCACGCCAATATTTGCGCCAACCGCCGGCCAACCATGAGTGCTGCCACGGCCCGCGCTGGACAACCCGATGGTGGTAGAGCTTTGCCCAAGACCCTGCTAGACTTCTGGTCCTGGCGGGGTGGCATGGCGCGCCAACCCCGCCGGAATCTTCATCTCTCAGCGCGCGGCGAAGTGTTTCAGGAACGGGTCGTCGCCTGTGCTGGACCAGAACCAGAAAGGGAGCGGGGGCTCGAACATGGCTGTACGGAACTACACCCGTCAGCTGGCGACAATCATTTCTATCGATGCCGTCGGGTTCTCCCGGCTGATGGGCATCGACGACGAGTCTGCTGTCGCGGCATTCGAGGAACGGCGCGACATCATCGCCGACAGCTGTGGCACATTTGGCGGCCGCACGTTCGGCGACGCCGGCGACAGCATCATGGCCGAGTTCGGCAATCCGATCGAGGCGTTGCGCGCGGCCTTTGATTTCCAGGGCCGCATCGTCGCCCTCAACGCCGAGGTTGCCGACGACATGCGCATGCCGTTTCGGGCCGGCATCAACACCGGCGACGTCATCGTGCGTGGTGGACGCCTCTACGGCGACGACGTCAACATCGCCGCGAGACTCCAGGAATTCGCGCCGGGCGACGGTCTCGCCGTTTCGGAGACGACCTGGCACCATGTGAAGGACAAGACGGCGGCCGAATTCACCGATCTCGGCGAATTCATGCTGAAGAACATCGCCTTGCCGGTGCGCGTTCTGATCGCCGGCCGCAGTGGCAACGGATCCTCGCCGGCGGCGTCGTTCGCCGCCATTCCCCAGGCCAATGCGCAGCAGAAGCTGTCGTCCAAGGGGCCGCCGGCGATCGCAGTCCTGCCCTTCCACGCCGATGGCGGCGAGCATGACATCGGCTACATGGCCGACGGCATCGCCGAGGACATCATCTATGGTCTTTCCAACACCAGATGGCTCTCGGTCATCGCCAAGGGCTCCAGCTTCCAGTTCCGCGACGACACGCTGGGCACGCGGGTGATCGGCAACGCGCTCGGCGCGCGCTACATCGTCAGCGGCACGCTGATGCGCAATGGTGGCCAGATCCGCCTCAACACCTCGCTGGCCGACGCGTCCAACGGGCGGCTGGTGTGGTCGCAGCGCTTCGATCGCGATCTGGTCGACATCTTTAACCTGCGCGACCAGATCGGCGCTGAGATCGTTTCGATCCTCGACAAGGAGGTCGACCGGGCGGAACAGGCACGCACCTTCCAGGTTCCCTGGGAAAGCCTGGAGACCTGGCAACTGGTGCGACGGGGCCGCTGGCACATGAACCGGCGCACCCGCGGCGACACCGAAACCGCACTCGAGTTCTTCCAGAAGGCCTACCGCGAGGACGCCAACTCGAGCGCCGTGCTCAACGAACTGGCGTGGTGGTATTTCTGGCGGGCATGGCTGCGTTTCGGCGACAGCGACGATTTGAACAAGGTCGAGCAGTTTGCCCGCAAGGCGTTGCTGGTGGACAGCCTGGATGCGCGCCCGCACGCCCATCTCGGCGCCGTCGACATCATGCGCGGCGAACCGCGGTCGGCCGTCGACCATCTCGAGGAAGCGATCCACATCAATCCGAGCTTTGCCTTCGCGCGCTCGGCCATGGGCAGCGCCCAGCTGCTGCTCGGCAATGCCGCGTCAGCGATACCGTTCTTTCTCGATACCGAGCGATTGAGCCCGTTCGACCTCTACCGCTTCCACAATCTGGGGGAACTGACGGCGGCCTATTGTCTGGTCGAGAACTGGCCTGCGGCGATCGCTGCTGCCGACCGCTCGCTCAACCTGTCTCCCGGCTATTTTTATTCCAGGTTCCTGAAGATCGGCGCGCTGATGCGAAGCGGCCGGCCGGAACAGGCGCGGCGCGAGATGACCATTTTCACCACCCGGCATCCCGATTTTTCAGAACAGCGTGTGCGCTGGATACCGTTCACCGACAAGGCCGCGAACGAGATCCTCGTCGCCAATTTCCGACTGGCCAAATGAACATGGCGTCAATGCTGGCTGGAACATGGACCAACTGTGAAAAGATTCACATACGTGCAACCGATGCAAACCTAGGCGTTGAACGGCCGGCATCGCAATAACGTGGATAGCCGGGGGGCTTGAACGCGCATGACCGAACTGAAGTATTTCGACGCTATTCGCGCGGCCCAGAAAAACCAGCGCCCGCTGTCGGAAATTCCGCCGTTCGATCTCGGCCGGATCCGCAAGACAGGGCTGATTGCGCGCATCGTCGGGTCTCTGGCCGAAGACCCCCGCTGGGCGCTTTCCCTGTTGCGGCGCATCCGCCCGACCGGCAAGCTCTTCGGTGTTCTGGTGGTCACCAAGAACGCCGATGTCCGCGACATATTGGAGCGCGGCGACGAATTCCAGACCCCATACGGCCCGGAAATGACCGAGCTTGCCCGCGGATCGAACTTCATCCTCGGCATGCAGGACGGCGCCGACTACCGGCGCATGAAATCGTCGGTGCTGAGTGCATTCCCGCCGGCCGAGGTCGAAGCCGCCGTCAGGCCGATCGCGGCGCGTCATTCGCAAGAGATCATGACGCGCGCCAGCCCCGGCTTCGATGCGATCTCCAGGTTGATGAAGATCGTCCCGGTGCACATCTGTCGAGATTATTTCGGCGTCGAGATCGACGATGAATCCGAATTCGCCGACTGGGCGATCGCGCTGAGTGCGCTGTTCTTTTCGGACCCGACGGCGAGCCCCGTCATGCGCGAACTCGCGGTGGTGGCGGGCGACCGTCTTCTCAAAGTCATCGATCGCTCCATCCAGTCGGCCAGGGACCGGGGCTTGAAGGCCGAGCAACCGCTGGCGAGGCTGGTTGTCCAGATGGATCAGGGCCGCCTGTCGCGGGACGACCTCAATTCGATCATGCTGGGCATGATCGCCGGCTTCGTCCCGACCAATGTGCTGGCCGCCGGAAATTGCCTCGACGTGATCCTGTCGCGGCCCGACGCACGGCAGGCTATCGATGCCGCATTGGCCGAAAACGATACCGCCAAGCTCGACAGGGCCGTCCTTGAAGCCATGCGCTTCAAGCCGATCTGGGTCGGCCCCTGGCGCTACACGGCCCGCGACGCGATCATCGGCAAGGGTACGCGCCGCGAGCGCCTGGTGAAGGCCGGCACGGTGGTGATGCCGGCGACGCTGTCGGCGATGTTCGATGCCGACGCCGTGCAGAACCCGGACCAGTTCGACACATCGCGCCCGCATCGCGACTACATGGTGTTCGGCCACGGCATTCATCAGTGCATCGGCGCCGAGATTGCCAGGATCCAGATCGGCGAAAGCCTGCGCGCCCTGTTCCAGAAGCAGGGCGTGCGCCGCATGCCCGGCAAGGCCGGGCGGATGACCCGCATCGGCGCCTATCCCGAAACCCTCAAGGTCGATTTCGAACGGGCAGAACTCTGCCGCACCGTAACGCAGTCCATGGTGACGGTGGTCTGCCCGGTCACCCGATCCGCGTCGCTGGATGCTGTCCGCGACAAGGTTGCCAGCCTCGGCAACCCGGCCGTCGAAGATATCCGCACCGCGCTCGACATTGCCGGCACCGTCCACTTCACCAGCCTGACCGTGGTCGGCACCGGCGAGATCGGCGCTGATTCCGGTCAGGAAAAAGGAGCTCTGGTTCTCGAGATTTCCGGTGACGGCAGCATCGACGATGTCATCGATGCGGTCACGCACGCCATCGGGCACCGGCTGCGGCCGATCTTCAAGGATGTCTGCGATCTGCGCGATGGCGGCGCATTGAACGATTTCCTGCGCAAGCACAATGTCGACATATCGCCGTCCTTCGGCAGCAATGCCGGACTGGTGTTTTCGGGCACGCCGGGGCACTCGGTCCAGCGTATCAAGGCCGAGCAGCAGCTTTTCGAAGCCGTGCGCGACATCGTCGAGCGGCCACGCAAAGGCGCCGGCAACGCTCCCGCCGTGCTCGCTGAAGTTCGCCAGCATGTCCAGTCATTAGGGACGTTTGCCTGGGCGTTCGAGCCGGCCGAGAGCCTGCTGGAAAAGCCGCCGGGTCATTGGGGCCGTGCCCTGATGACGACGTTGCTGGTACCACCGGTCTTCGTCACGGTGGCGATCATCTGGGCTGCTTGCTGGTACATGACCTACGGTGTGGTGTTCGGCAGATCTATCGACATCAGTTCCCAGGAAATCTCCTTCACCGCCATAGCCGTAGCAATCACCTCACTTCTGTTGTCGGGACTTGGAGTGTTGGTGGCAGCGGCGCTGCTGGCGTTTTCGTGCTTGCTGGCGCTGCGACGCCGCGAGGACAGGGATCGGCCGGAAAGCACATCAATCGGCATATCTGAATTGAACGCGATACTCGTCAAGGAGGGCCACGCGGCACAAAACCATCTGACTGCGATTTCGACGATGAAGGCCGGCATTCTGCGGCGGCTGGCGCTCAGGTTTTCTTTCTACCTGATCTCGATAGCTGCCCAGAAGGTATTCAAGCCAGGCTTCCTCAACACCATCAACACCATCCATTTCGCCCGCTGGATACTGCTGCCCGGCTCCAACCGATTGATGTTCTTCTCCAACTACGGCGGCAGCTGGGAAAGCTATCTTGAGGACTTCATCGCCAAGGCGTCCGCTGGCCTGACCGGCGTGTGGAGCAACACCGTGGGCTATCCACGCACACGATGGCTGTTCCTGGACGGCGCGCGCGACGGCGATCGTTTCAAGCGCTGGGCGCGGCGCCAGCAGGTGCCGGCCCTGTTCTGGTACTCCGCCTATCCGCAAATCAACACAGAGCGCATCCGGATCAATTCCCGGGTCAGGCGCGGCATTGCTTCCGCCGTCGGCAACGAGGCGCGCGACTGGCTGAGCTTGTTCGGTTCGCTACGGCGCCCGGCGAGCGAAACAACCACCGTTCAAAAGACCACTTCGCTGCTGGCCAATATCAGCTCTGCCTTTCCGGCGCCTCTCGAACAGCAGCTGGAAACCGGCGAGATCCAGTCCATCTTCTTCGGCCCGCTCGGCCCGCTCGCTTATTCGCATATGCTTGCGATCCGGGTGCCGGACAAGTTGCCGGCGCCCAAGCGCAGAGCCTGGCTCGATTTCGTTGTCGAGCAGACGAGTTTCGGCGAAGGCAGGCCCGCCGGGCGCGCTATGATAGTCGCCTTTGGTCCCGGTGGCCTGCGGCAGTTTGGGCTCGACGAGGGTGTGGAGGGCGATCCACTGGAAACATTTCCGATCGCCTTTCGCCATGGCATGGGCAACCCCGAGCGTGGGCGCATACTGGACGACCGAGGCCGCGACGGCCCGGACGAATGGGAGTGGGGGTCGCTGGAGAACCCTGTGGACCTGGTCATCGTCTGCTATGCTGAAGACCCGGGACGGTTGAAGACCGAGATTGCCACCGTGAGACGAAAGACGACCGGTGCAGGCATGAAGGTCGTTGCCGAACTGCCGCTCGCCGTAAACCGGGGTCCGACCGACACGAAGACGAAATCGTCCGACGGGGCAAAGCGTGACGATCGGTCGGAACGTGGGCCAGCCTACGAGCATTTCGGTTTCGCGGACGGGATTTCGCAGCCGATTGTCCGGGGCACGACCCGCGCCAGCAGGGGCGCCGCGCCCATGCATCTGGTCGCGCCCGGCGAGTTCCTGTTCGGCTATCGTGATGAGCATGGGTTCTATCCAGCCTCGCCCTCGGTAAGCGCATCACGCGATCGGACTGGAATCCTTTCGCAGGTGCGCCGTAGCCGGCTGATTCCGGGCCTGCCGCCACCGCCGCGCGATTTCGGGCGCAACGGTTCATTCCTGGTTATTCGCCAGTTCGAGCAGCACGTCGACGTCTTCAACAACTACTGCAAAAAGGCTGCAGCCTTGGTCGCGAGCCAACTCGGCAACCAAGCCATCACGCAAGACTGGATTGCCGCCAAGATGCTCGGCCGCTGGCAGAACGGTAGCTCGCTGGTGCGCAACCCCGATCATCCGGGACGCGTCATCGACAACAACTTCGCCGCTGGCGCCGAGGATCCGCAAGGCCATCGCTGCCCGCTTGGTGCCCACATTCGCCGTTCCAACCCACGCGACTCGCTGGGTGAGGACCGCGATACGCAGATCAATATCGGCAAGCGCCATCGTATCCTGCGGGTCGGCCGTACCTATGAGAAGCAGGACGGCAAGAATGGCAAGGTCGAAAAAGGGCTGCTGTTCATGTGCCTCAACGCCGACATAGAGCGCCAGTACGAATTCATTCAGCAGACCTGGGTTTCGTCGGCCACGTTCCAGGGCCTCGTCGCTGAAAAGGACCCGACGATTGGTTCGCGCAGCGGTGATGGCAGGTTCACCATTCCGTCATGGGAAAAGGTCACGACGCTCCGTGACATGCCGCAATTCGTCACCACCAAAGGTGGTGGATACTTCTTCATGCCCAGCCGCTCGGCGCTGCGCTACCTGATTTCGCGGCTCTGAGTCTTAGCCGGGGCTATTCGGGATCGGCGTCAGTCGTCGTCCTGCGATTCGGCGATATGGCGCAGCGCCCCGGTGTCGGTGATGCGCAGGCCGCCGCGTTTGATGGCAATGAACGAGCGGTTGCGCCAGTCGTTGAGCGTCTTGTTGACGGACTCGCGCGTGGCGCCGAGGAACTCTCCGAGTTCCGATTGCGAGATCGGGATCCAGCCGGCGCTGTCGGCCATCACCTTGGCCAGGAAGACCAGGCGTTTGGCGAGCCTCGCCTCGATGCCGAAGAAGGCCTGGTCGCCGAGTTCGCCGCTGACCCAGCGCAGCCGGGCGCACAGAAGTTCGATCATCGCGCGTGCCAGCGGTGGATTTCTCTCAATGCGATCAAAGAGTTGTGTCCTGCTGAGCGAAACCAGCTCGCAAGCGGTCAGGCAGATGGCGGTGGCGGTGCGTGGCCGCCCGTCAAGCGCGCCGATCTCGCCGACGAGGCTGCGCGACAGCTCGATATTGGCCACCAGCTTCTGCCCGCCAGGCGAATAGATCGAGATTTCCACCGTGCCGCTCATCACCCCGTAGATCCGGTCGGCGGCATCTTCCTGGACGAACAGATGCTGGCCGGCGGCGTAGCGCTCGACCTTGCAGCCGCTGAACAGGATATCGAACAGCTTTGGATCGATGCGTGCCAAGCGCGGCAGATCGTTTCTGTCGTTTGGGCCGCCAAAAGCCATGTTCCAAATTCCCAATTGCCGCAATCGGCGAAGTTTAAGGGCCGAAGTCTAAGGCAAGAGTGCACCGCGTCAAAGGCCGGCGTTCATCCCTTGCGATTACGCCTTGTAAAGGCTTGGCGCAGTGGTCGCGCCCAGTGCCTGGCTCGTGCCGGGCGGAAAGCCGCCTGCACGCGCGGCGAGAGGAGCCGCGCGTGCAGGCGCCAACTGATAAAAATGGATAGGTGATAAAATTTCTGTAAAACCGAGCGGCCGCAATGGCCCTTCCACCGTTGCGATAGGTGGGCGCAAACAGCGTGAGCGTCTGTGACGGAGATCACATACGGCATCGCTGAAATAATGCGAGCGTCATACATCGCGCGAGCGACTGCGGCAAAGAGACATGCCGACGTTGCGCTTCGGTCATCTTCGACGCGAGTTGATTTGTTTCCTTGCCTGCCGGTCAGAATTGCACCAGTCTAAAATGGGGCAATACACTTCTTTACTTCGACAGAACCTTTGGGGGGCGACTATGCCGGTCAGCAGAGAGCAGCGAATCCGTCAATATCTCGATCTCGTCACCGGGGGCGAGGGGACTGAATCAGTCCTCGGCAACATGGAGACGATGGCAGGCGGCGCCCTGGAATCCCTTGCGCCTGCGGAAGCCGGCAAGACGGAGGCGGCGTTTGAATCGGCGCGCGCTGGCATGGAGAGCCTCGCGCGGGGCGCCGAAGTCGCGCCCGAGCAGCTTTCCGATCTGGAAGCCATAATCATCCCGGAGTTGCGGCCGGTCTATGACATCAAGGATGGCACCTTTACGACGCTGACTTTCGACGGCGCTCCGACACCTGGCCATTCGCTGTGGACGAAGCTTACCAGCGAGGCCGCATTGAAGCAGCGCATCGAAGCCGCCCTGCCGGCGATCGGGCGCATCGAACTGTTGTGGAACACCAATATCCCTTACGGCGGCACGGGCTTCGTTGTCGGCCGCAACCTGCTGATGACCAACCGTCATGTGGCGCAGATATTTGCGGACGGCCTTGGCGACCGCAATCTGCAATTCATCAACGGCCGCGCCGCCGGCATCGACTTCAAGCGCGATTCGGCGGCAGGAAACGTCTTCAAGATCCGCAATGTCCGGATGATCCATCCCTATTGGGACATGGCGATCCTCGAAGTCGAAGGCCTGCCCGACAACATCACGCCGCTGTCGCTCGCGGTCGCCGACGCGCGCGATATGCTGCGCCAGGAAGTCGTCGCCATCGGCTATCCCGCGTTCGACAATCGCAACGCGGTCGATGTCCAGAACGAGCTCATGCGCAATCGTTTCCAGGTCAAGCGCCTGCAACCGGGCATGCTGCAGGGCGGCTTCGATACGGAGAGTTTCGGCAAGATCGTCAGCGCGGCGACACATGATTGCTCGACCACTGGCGGCAACTCCGGCACCGCCATGATCAACCTCGCCACCGGCGAGGTCGTGGCGCTGCATTTCGCCGGCCGCTATCTCGAGCGCAACTACGCCGTGCCCACCGGCGCGCTGGCCAATGACCAGCGTGTCGTCGACCTCGGCCTCAATTTCGCCGGCGCCGCCAGCGGCGGCCCCAACGATTGGGGCGCATGGTGGAACAAGGCGGATAGTGGGTCGCCGGCCGAGGGCGTAAACCTGGTTGAAGTCGGCGGCGTCAAGCAGATCCCAGGCGTCGCCACCCAGACGCCTTCATCGGGAGGCGTCGTCGTTTCGCCAGGCGGCAGCGTCACCTTCGAAGTGCCGTTGCGCATCACCGTCTCGCTCGGCGCAACTCCTGGCCATGAAGCGGTCACGGAATCGGTCGATCTCGAAGCGGCCAAGCCGACCCCTCCAGGCGGCGCATTCGTTCCCAAAACGGTCGCGGACTATGCCGGCTATAAGGGCTACGACGAGAAATTTCTCTCTGGCGGCACTAAACTCGCGCCGGTCGTTGTGCCGATGCCTGAGGCCACCGACCTCTCCGTGCTGGCGCCGCTCAAGGCCGGCGGCACGCAACTCGACTACCAGAATTTTTCGCTCAAGATGCACGCCAAGCGGCGGCTGGCGCTGTTCACCGCCTCCAACGTCACCGAGGAGAGCAATCTGCGCGAGCCGGAAAAGGGCCGCAACTATTCGCGCGGCGGCCTGTTCAGCGAGCGCTGGTTCCCGGATCTGCGGCTCGACGACAAGTATCAGATCCCCGACGTCTTCTACACCCAGGATCAGGGCGCCTTCGACAAGGGCCATATCGTCAGGCGCGATGACGTGGCCTGGGGCAGCACCTTCGAGTTGCTGCTCAGGGGCAATGTCTGTTCCTTCCATGTCACCAACTGCTCGCCCCAGGTCGAAGGCTACAACCGCTCCGACAGCGGCGAGAAGAACTGGGGCGATCTTGAGAACCACGTCCTGTCGGAGGCGGCGAGCGAGCGGCTTTGCGTCTTCGCCGGGCCGGTCCTCGCCAAAGACGACCGGACCTTTGCCGGCAAGGGTCCCAAAGGCACCAGCCTTCGCGCGCCGGTGCCGCGCCGCTTCTGGAAGGTGGTGGTCGCCCGCGTCAGTGACGGCATCGCCAGCTACGGCTTCGTGCTCGAACAGGATCTGTCGGACACGGAGTTGGAGTTTGCCGTCTCCGACGAGTTCATCGGCGCCATGTACCCGCTGACCGAAATCTCCGAAATGACCGGCGTCAGCTTCGACCAGTCGCTGATCGACGCCGACCAGTACGAAACGGTTCGTGGCGGCGAAATTGCAATGCGGGCGGGATCACGGAGACGAAAGAAGAAGGCTTAGGCTCGCGCGGCGCTGCGATGCCTTGCAGGGAACACCATGACCGAATGGACGCAATCCAAGCCGACCTCCCTGCTGCCGGCCACGCGCCCCCGAGCGGTACCAATTAGCGCCAACACAGCGGAGATCTGGATCAGCACATAGCTGACGGCGAGCCGGGCACCGGAAAGAAGTCGTTCGTCAAAAAGCCGTGATGCAGCGCTTCAAAATAGCGGCGATAATACGGGCCGGTTTCACTCAAGGGGTTTACATGCGCACGCGCCACGCCGTCATGCTTGCACTTGCAGCACTTTCCATTCCCGCCGTCTCCATGCCGCTGCAGAAAGCCAGCGCCCTGGAGCCTGAAAAATACACGGTCTATTGCGCCAACGATCACATCGAGGTTTCGTTCTGGGATCTCGAGCAGATGAAGGTGCGCAACGGCTCCGATGTCTGCCAGTTCCAGAGCTATACGAGCTACTCAAGCGCGCTGAACTTCGCGCAGAAGAATTTTGGGGGTGAGGGGGCGAGTTGTAGCTGCTAAGCCGTTTCACGCTTGGAGCGTGATATCCTTGGGAAAAATGGTGGGTGATTCGCGCCGCTTGTTAAGGAAGGGTCACGTGGGCACCGCGCCGAAGGGCATGAAGCGATCAGCGACCCAGGGCGCAGCCGGGCTTGGGTCGGGGCGATCAAGCACATAAGCGGCGAAGAAGGCCTTCGCCAGGCTTCATTGCAGGACTTCCGCGGCGAAGACTTGTGAATACTGAGAGTTTTCAGACGAATAACCCCCTCCCAACATTGACCGCACGCCAGAGTCGGCAGAGTTTGGCGCCGATATTTACTTGAGGGGTTAAGATGGCGAACCATCCGTATATATCCGGCGCAGGCAACGTTACCCAGATGATTGGGTTTTTGCGCAAGAATTTTCCGGCCACCGTCACCGCAGACACCGTGAAGAAGCTCGGTCTCGCCTCAAACAATGAGAGCTACGTCATCAACGTGCTTCAGTTTCTTGGTCTGATAGACAGTGAGGGCAAACGTACCGACGCTGGGCATGAAGCGCTGACGAAGCATAATGAAGAAGAATTTCATGCGGCTTTCGGCGAGATGGTAAAGGCGGCATATTCCGACCTTTTCTCAATACGCGGCGATGATGCTTGGACCATGAGCCGTGACGCCCTGATTGGCTACTTCCGCAGCGCTGACAAGACCAGCGACATCATCGGAAGTCGGCAGGCCGGTGTGTTCGCAGCATTGCGGGAGCTATCCGGTCATCACATCGAGGAAGCGCCGCCTGGGAAACCGAAACCCGCATCTCCTAGAAGAATCCAGGCTCCTAAGAGGCCAGCGAAGGCTGCTACCGGTAAATCTGAAGAGATTGTGCAGGACCCGCCAGTTGCCACGGTCCTGAAGGGACAGAAGGGCGACGTGGCGCTGACTGTGCGTATCGAGATTAACCTACCCGCCGAAGGCACGCAGGAGACCTATGACGCCATCTTCAAGAGCATTCGGGCCAACCTGTTTCCATGAGCATTGCGCTTGAGATTTTTGAGCGGGTTGCTCGCGCGACCAAGAACGTTAGCCAGACTCAGGCTGCGGAAAGTCGAAGCGGCCATCCCTTTGATGAGCGCAATATTCACCCAGAGGTAGCGACGGCATCGAAAAAGCTCTTCGACGACGGACACTTTTCACAAGCTACCTTCGAGGCTCTCAAATTCCTGGATAACAAGGTCAAAACCCTGTCCGGCGTCCAAGACAGCGGCTTCAACCTGATGATGGCTGCGTTCACTGAGAGGAATCCGAGAATCCAACTCACCGACCTTGTTACGGCCAGCGACAAGGATGAACAACTCGGTTTCCGGCACATGTTCGCGGGGTCCATGTCAGGCATCCGCAACCCGCGCGCCCACGATATCCTGGTGGACCCGATTGACCTGTGCCTTGACCACCTATCGTTGGCGTCGGTGCTTATGCGCAGGCTGGATGCCCGGAAGGCGCCCTAGTTTACTCCCCTTGGCTGGCGACACGATGAAGATGAAGGTGCGCAGCGCCTCGATACGCAATGCGCCCCCTTTACACTCGTGCCTACAGCACCCCCCCAACCGCTCCTTCCGAATGGTGCGACCGGAGAGCCTGGGAGCGTCGAGTTCATCTGGCCAAGATTCCGCGCTAAGCCGAACGGTAACGGGGTAGCTTCCTGATCAACGGGTCACATTGTTGTTCAATGTGCTCAACCATTAAGATGAAGCTTTCACGAGCCTGTGCGACGTAAGCGGCGTCGATCGCGGTCAGAACGTTCCCGCTATTGTCCTTTCCATCGCGGTGGACACAGTGGTGGCGGTTCACCATGGCGTCTTTCATCACTCTTTCGGAGATAGGGTCAGGGAAAATCTCAACGTCCAAGGCGACCCTGTAGAGCTTCGCAACGAGTCCCAATTCGTGGTACATTAGGCTTTTGAGGTACGACGTTATTTTCTCCGTCACTAGTCCTGGATTGGCGACAATCGCCTCAAGCGGGAATGATTGCCCCTTGAGCGGGTGGTGACCAAGTACCAGCTTCTTCGCCACATCCGGAAAGTTCGTCACCAGGGTAATGAGGCGGTCGGCAAGGTATGCTTCAACCATGGCGACGCGCTGCACGAGCATCATCCTGTGGAATGCAGGGTAGCTATCGAGATGACGCGCATCTTCCGCGAGTTCATCAAGTTGCTGACCGGAATGCGTGTACCGCTGCGCTGGTTCGTTCGGAACATAGTTTCTAAGGTAGTGCCAATACTCGTAGTCAGAGTCGTCAGCGGCTTGCTGTTCCTCCATCCACATTTCTTTGACGCGGCCCATACAAACCTCTGAGGTTGAAAACCGTCGGACGGCAGGTCATTAGCGACAAGCGACATTTTGCGCGCCAGTCGCCCAAAATAGCCAAGGTGTCAAAATCCTGATTAGATAGCAATTCAGGAAGGTAGATGGTGGGCGATGCAGGGATTGAACCTGCGACCCCACCCGTGTGAAGGGTGTGCTCTCCCGCTGAGCTAATCGCCCGCTCGTTGCCCGAAGGCCAAGCGAGCCGCGATATAAGGGAGGCAGGGTTGTGAAGTCAAGGCGATGCGCCGGCCTTCTGTGCCTGAAATAGCCGAGGACAGGCGCTGCCGCGGAATCCCCGTTTCGCTCAGCCGGCCGCCGCTGCAATCAGCCGTTCCGCCAGGTCGAGAGTCAGCGCGTCGAAATGCGAAATCACCGCCGACGGCTCGAATTCCCTGACATGGCGGTCGGTGTAGCCGAAATCGACGGCAACCACGGGAATGCCGGCGGCCTTGGCCGTGTCGATGTCGGTCTGCGAATCGCCGACCATCAGCGCATGGTGCGGGTCACCGCCGGCGAGCCGGATGGTCTCGGTCAGATGGCGCGGGTCGGGCTTGCGGAAGGCGAACGTGTCCTGGCCGGCGATCGCGGCGAAATGCTTTGTCAGGCCGAGCGCCCCGATCAGCGCTTTCGAATTCGCCTCATATTTGTTGGTGCAGATGGCAAGCAGGTAGCCGGCCTTCTCGAAGCGGGCGATCGCCTCGACCACGCCGGGGTAGGGGCGGGACTTGCCGGGGATGTTGAGCGTGTAGTGGTCTAGGAACAGCTTGAGCAGCCGGTCGTGCTCCTCCACCGCCAGCGACTTCTGCTGCGCGGTATGCGCGCGCTCGATCATCACCCGTCCGCCCTGGCCGACAAAACGCCGGAAGCCGGCCTCGTCGACAGCGGCAAGCTCGCTGGCGGCAAGGCTGTGGTTGAGGCTGTCGAGCAGGTCCGGCGCCGTGTCGATCAGCGTCCCGTCGAGGTCGAACACGATGATCGGTTGGGTCATGGCCTGTCCTGTGGCTGATGCATTGCAGGCAGGCGATAGCGGCTGCGCTTCTTTCAGGCAAGCCGGTGCGAGCCAAAGTCTTTGACCCTGCGGGCAAAAGTGCTAGGAGCGCGCATCCAGAAAAATCAGAACCAAGCCAAACCCCTGGGGCGAGCATGGATGCGAGGCAGTTGAAAGTCGAGGCCGCGCGGGCTGCCCTTGCCCATGTCAGCGACGGCATGCGGCTCGGCATCGGCACCGGGACCACGGCCGACGAATTCGTGCGGCTGCTGGCCGAAAAGATCGCCACGGGCTTGACCGTCATCGGCGTGCCGACGTCGGAGCGCACTGCAGCCCTTTGCCGCGAACTTGGCGTGCCGCTGTCGACGCTTGAGGAAACGCCCGAGCTCGACCTTACCGTCGACGGCGCCGACGAGATCGACGCGGCGCTGACGCTGATCAAGGGCGGCGGCGGCGCGCTGCTGCGCGAGAAGATCGTCGCAGCGGCATCTCAGCGCATGATCGTCATTGCCGATCGCTCGAAGATGGTCGACACCCTTGGCCGGTTTCCCTTGCCGATCGAAGTCAACCAATTTGGCCTGCGCGCCACCGAAATCGCGGTCGCGGCAACGGCCAAAAGTCTCGGCCTTTCCGGCCCGGTTACATTGAGGATGACGGGGGGCCAGCCTTTTGTTACAGACGGCGGCCATTTTATCCTCGATGCATCTTTTGGCCGCATTCCGGATACAAGAGCGCTTTCGAATGCTCTCCATGCCATTCCTGGTGTGGTCGAGCATGGTCTTTTCATCGGGCTGGCGTCAGCGGCCATCATCGCCGGCGGCGACGGCATCCAAACCGTCCATGCCGCCCGAAAACCAGGGAGTTCTACCGATCATGATGTTGCATAACCGGGTTCGCAATCTTTGCGCCGTTCTGGCGGCTTCGGCCGTTTTCGCCTTCTCTTCCCCGGCGTTCTCGCAGGAGATCACGGAATCGCATCTGAAGGCGGCACGGGCGGCGGTCACGGCAATCCACGCGACCGACTCGTTCGACAACATCCTGCCGCAAGCGGCGGCCTCGCTCGAGCAGCAGCTCATCCAGAAGAACCCTGATATGCAGGAGCTGATCGGCAAGACCGTCAGCGAGAAGGCACTGGCGCTGGCCTCGCGCCGTGCCGATCTGGAGAAGGAAGCAGCGCTCGCCTATGCCAAGGTGTTCTCCGAGAAGGATCTCACCGACATCGCCGCCTTCTACAATTCCGATGCCGGCAAGAAGCTTCTCGACAACGGCCCCAACGTGACGCGCGAACTGGTCAAGGCCGCCGACATCTGGCAGAACGGTCTGGCGCGCGATCTCGCCCAGCAGGTCGGCGAAACGCTGGCAGCCGCCGCGAAGGCCGCTGCTCCGGCCGCGCCTGCGCCGGATAACGCAACTGCCCCCGCCGATGGCGCTGCACCTGCCGATGGCGCTGCACCTGCCGACGGCGATGCGCCCGCAGACGGTGACCAGCCGGAAGCGCCGAAGAACTAAGACGTCTGATTTCGCCACCGGCATCCTTGCCGCTGGACCAGAAAGCCCGGTGGAAACCGGGCTTTTCTTTTGGCTTCATGCGGCCTACCTGTCTCAAACATTTCTTGAGGCAAGGAACAGCAGCATGGGCGGTTACGACTACGATCTCTTCGTGATCGGCGGCGGCTCCGGCGGGGTGAGAGCGGCGCGCGTGGCGGCAGCGCTCGGCAAGCGTGTCGGCATCGCGGAGGAATACCGCTATGGCGGCACCTGCGTCATCCGTGGCTGCGTGCCGAAAAAACTCTATGTCTATGCCTCGCAATTTCCCGAGCATTTTGCCGACGCCGCCGGCTATGGCTGGACGGTGCCGGAGGCGAGCTTCGACTGGCCGACGCTGGTCGCCAACAAGGACCGCGAGATTGCCCGTCTGGAAGCGATCTACGAAAAGAACGTGAAAGGCGCCGGCGGCGAGACGTTCCACTCGCGCGCCATGCTGGTCGACCCGCATGTCGTGCATCTCCTGGGCGATGACCGCACCGTCACCGCCGACCAGATCCTGATCGCCACCGGCGGCCGGCCGGCGCCGCACCCGGCGCTGCCCGGTCACGAGCATTGCATCTTTTCCAATGAGGTTTTCGACCTCAAGCAACTGCCGAAGGCGATCATGATCGAGGGCGGAGGCTACATCGCCGTCGAATTCGCCAATATCTTCCATGGCTTGGGCGTCGACACCACGCTGGTCTATCGCGGCAAGGAGATACTGTCACGCTTCGACATGGACCTGCGGCACATGCTGCACGAAACCATGGAAAAGAAGGGGATCAAGATCCTCTGCCACGCCGTGTCGGAATGGGTCCGCAAACGGCCGGACGGCAGGCTGGATGCGTTGGTCACCGGCGGCAAGGTACTGACGATCGACCAGGTCATGCTCGCCATCGGCCGCCTCCCAAACACTGAGAATATGGGCCTGGAAGGCGTCGGTATCGAGCTCGGCATAACCGGCGCCATCGTTGTCGACGAATATTCCCGCACCAACATCGACAACATCTGGGCGATCGGCGACGTCACCAACCGCGTGCAGTTGACGCCGGTGGCGATCCACGAGGCCATGTGTTTCATCGAGACCGCATTCAAGGGCAATCCGACCGCGCCCGACCACGACACCATTCCGACCGCCGTCTTCTCACAGCCGGAGATCGGCACCGTCGGGCTGTCCGAGGACGATGCCGTCAAGCGCTACGCCGATATCGAAATCTACCGCGCCACATTCCGGCCGATGCGGCACACGCTGTCGGGCCGCGACGAAAGGATGCTGACGAAGCTGGTGGTCGATGGCGCCACGCGAAAAGTGCTCGGCGCGCACATCCTCGGGCCGGACGCCGGCGAGATGGCGCAGTTGCTCGGCATTCCGCTGAAGGCCGGCGTCACCAAGGATGATTTCGACCGCACCATGGCCGTCCACCCGACGGCAGCGGAGGAACTGGTCACCATGTACAAGCCCACCTACCGCGTGAAGAACGGCGTGCGGGTCGATTGACGCCCGCGCGCTCGATCTTGAAGAACCCCCCATGGCAGCCGCTGTGCCACCGCGATGGGAGGCCTGAAGCTTATTACAACAAAGTGCCGCGCAGGATGACCAGCGCCACCGAGAAATAGATCACCAGGCCGGTGACATCGACCAGCGTGGCGACGAACGGCGCCGAGGCGCTCGCCGGATCGAAGCCGATCCGTTTCAGCGCGAACGGCAGCATCGACCCCGACAGCGAGCCGAAGGTGACGATACCGACAAGGGCTGCCCCCACGGTCGCCGCGATCAGCGGCCAATGCGGCCCATAATCGTAGAAGCCCATATACTGCCAGAGCGCGATGCGGCAGATGCCGACCACGCCAAGCATGGCGCCGAGTACCAGGCCGGTTGGCAATTCGCGCAACGCCACCCGCCACCAGTCACGAAGGCCGATCTCGCGCAGCGCCAGCGCGCGAATGACGAGCGAGGTCGCCTGCGAACCGGAATTGCCGCCCGAGCTCATGATCAGCGGAATGAACAGAGTGAGCACGATCGCCTTCTCCAGTTCGCCTTCATAGCTTTGCATGGCGTTGGCGGTCAGCATCTCCGAGATGAACAGCGCGCACAGCCAGCCGCCGCGCTTCTTGATCATCGCGAGAAAGCTCATCTTCATGTAGGGCTCGTCGAGCGCCTCCATGCCGCCGAAACGGTGCGCGTCCTCGGTCGTCTCCTCGATCATGATGTCGATGATGTCGTCGATGGTGACGATGCCGAGGATCTTGCCGTCGTCGACGACGGGAACCGCGAGCAGGTCATATTTGGAGATCGTCTGCGCCAGTGTCTCGCGATCGGTCAGCGGCGTCACCGTCACCGGGGCGCGATCCGGCGCCACCGACAGGATCGGATCGTCCGGCTCGCCGGTGATCAGCCGGCGCAGGCCGGTCGAGCGCACCAGCACATGCGTGTCTGGATCGACGATGTAGATGGCGTAGACGGTCTCCCGCGTCCGCTCCACCTTGCGGATGTAGTCGAGCGTGCGCCCGACGGACCAGTCCGACGGCACGCTGACGAATTCGGTCGTCATGATCGAGGCGGCGCTGCCTTCGGGATAGCCGAGAATGGAAAGCAGCGTTGCCCGCAGCGGCGGGACCAACCCGCCGAGCAGCTCGGAGCTCGCCGGTTCGTCCAGTTCGCGCAGGATATCGGCGGCGCGGTCGACCGACATGGCGGTCAGGAGCTTGCACGCTTTGGCGCGCGGCAGCGCCTCGGCCAGATCGGAGGCGCCGTCGAGTTCAGGCTGGTCGAAGATCTCGACCAGCCGCTCGAACGGCATTTCGCAAAGCAGTTCTATCGCGGTATCGCGAGATTCCCGGTTCAGGGCCTCGACGACATCGGCGACGTAATCATTGGCAAGGATACGCGCGATAGCGACGGCATCGTCGCTTGCTACGACGGGGGTAAATTCGTTCATGGCTCACTCCTTGCCGTCCGGCGGGACGTGAGCCGTTAGAGGTCACATCGAGGCGGACGGCGGTTGCGTTCGACTACTGTCGCCAGGCATGGCGCGGTGACCTTTCTGCTCGCGGGTTCGAGTTGGAATTCAGCGAGCGGGCGCAACATAGGAGCGCATCTTGGCGAGTCAATCGCGGGGGTGGCGGAAAACAGCCGGGAGCCGCCCAATCGCGAGACTGTGATGATTATTGAAGGGGGAGGGAGCGAGTGCCCCGCCGCCAGTGGCGGAACGCGCTTCGGCGTGGCTGCTATTTCTGCTTCAGCCGGCGTGAAAAACGCATCCATTTGTCCTCGACCGGCCGCGGCTGCGTAAGGATGGTGGTGAGCTCGCGCGGAAGGTTCGGAACAAGCGGCCTCTTGGTGGCGACGCCGTCGGCGATCGCGACCACGCTGTGGTAGAATTCCTCGCCCGAGGCCGAGCGTGGCGCCACCGCCTCATGCATGATGCTGATCACCGTGACATCGGGACAGTTGTCCTTGATGGCCTGGTGGAAGGCGATCTTGCCATCCGGATCGAGCGCGCCGGTCGCTTCGTCGAGGAACAGCAGTCCCGGTTGCTGCAGCACGATGCGGGCCACCACCAGCTTCTGCTTCTGGCCGCCGGACAGCAGCTGGTCCCAGATCTTTCCCTCGCGGCTTTCATCGGCCATGTGTTCGATGAAATCGCCAAGGCCGGCCTTGTGCAGGGCTGCCGCGACCTGCGCATCGCCATAGTCGTCCTCGGAGCCGGGCAGGCACACCAGCTGCTTCAGCGACACCTGCTGCAGCTTGACCTCCTGGGCGGCATAGAAGCTCCTCACACCGTCAGGGAAGACGATGGTGCCGCGGCCATAAGGCCACAAGCCGTTGATCGCCTTGATCAGCGAAGTCTTGCCGCAGCCGGATTCGCCCTTGAGGAATGCCCACTCGCCGCGCCGAAAGCGCAGATTGGCTGCGCTCAGGAACGGCGTGGCGTCTTCACCCTGATGCGCCAGTTCAAGCTTCTGGATGGTCAGGCCGAAGACCGGGTTCTGGCTGGCATAGTGGAAATCGGAACGGCCGGTCTGGCTGTAGAATTCCTGCGGCTGTTGGACGTTTTCAATGGCGTGCGCCAATTCAATGACGCGCTGGCTGTTGGCCCGCAAGGTGGCGAGACTCGGCATGACATGGATGAACCAGGAACATTTGCTGATCAGCGCGTTGACCTGCTCGGAACCGGTTATGTAGCCCTTGAGGTCGACGCCGTTGTGGATGAACGGCACCAGACCAGGTCCGTAGGCGACAACTTTGGCCCCGACGAAATTATAGACCGATTCGAATCCCGCATAGAGGGTGTTGACGATGTTGAGCTTCGACCAGGTGGTATCGATATCCAGATAGAGCCGTCCATGTATCGTCTTTTGCACGTCTTCGCCTTGCGACGCCGACACATGGAAACTGCGGCGCAACAAGGTGATCAGCTCGCTGCGATAGGTGCCTTCGGCCTTCTGCATCCTGACATTGAGCCACTCCAGCATTCCGCCGAGTTTGATCGCGATCCAGGTATTGACGGGCACATAGATGGCAACCGCCAGCAGAGCGAGGACGGCGCTGCCATAGCTGCCGAGGGCATCCAGGCCTTTTACCTCCACGGAATTCGCCAGCAAAGCGCCGCCGACAAAATAAAGTGAGGTGAAGACGCCGAAGACACCTTGGGCAAGCCCGATGGCGCCGCCCGCCATGTCTTTGATCGATTCCTGCAAGCGCTGATCGATGTTGTCGGGCGCAGCCACATCTGGCGAGCCATTCTGAGCGTGGTAGTGCGTATGGTTGGTATCGAGCAGCGCCGCATTGAAACGCGCGTTCAACCAGGCGCGCCATTTGCGATGCAATGTCGCCGATACAAATTTGCAGGCGCCTATGATTCCCATGTCCTTGAACACGACCAGCAGCACAAGCAGGCCGGCATTGGTAAGCACCGATTCAAGGGGCGTGGTATTCGCGGCGTCGTGAAAAAAAGCGATTGAGGCTGCCAGTTCGCCCGCCAACACGGTAAACCAGACGTCGGCCTTGCTCGACAGGGCTATGATGAGTGCGAGGACGACGGTAAGAGCCCAGGCCTCTCTCCACCGGTCCGAGAACCAGTAGGCCCGCATCAGTCCCCAGAAGGTCCGCATCGATGATACTGGCGTCAGGGGCGACGGCCCGGCGGGGGCGTCGCGGTTCCAAAGTGCCGATATTGAACGTCGCGGTCTGTCGACCCGAATCACAATCCCGCCCAAACCTTTTTTAGTTTTGTTACGGATAGTAACACCAATTGATCATTTTCTATGAATTTTATGCCGGCGAATGTGAGGCAGCCCACCCCCGTTGCCATGAGGCAACAGTTGGTGCTGCGAGACCGCCGTCTTTGGGCCGAATTTGTCCTTTGTTTCAATGTGTTGCGAGAACGCTCAGATGTGCGAAAATATTCCCTGAGGGAAGGCTCATACACGGCTTTGTGACCAAAAGGCCTGCCCGTCGGCCGGTTTTCCCACCGCGCGCTAACCGGATCGCCCGAAAAATTGCCGTCCGTGATCGCCCCAGGTCGCCCGAATCATTTCACCGGCCATCACGGTTGGGCACGCAAGATCGTCGCTCCTGTAAAGCGACTGTTCATGAGGGGGCACGCGCTTTTTAGCTGCAGCTCAACACCGTTTGACAATCAAGCGCACTGGAATGAACCTTGCCGGGCACTGTCGGCACCGATGCATGTCCGGTCCCCAACAAGGAAGCTCCCCAATGCTTGCACGCGCAGCCGTTCCCGCAATGGTGACGCTCTTTGCCTGGCTGCCTCTTGCGCATGCCGTCAGCCAGACCATTCCGGCAAGCGCCGAAGGGCAAATCGAGTTCAATGCTCCGTCCGGCAACATCGGCTGCATCTACACGCCGAAGGGCGGCACCAGCACCTACGAACCACAGGATGGCGGTCCGGAACTGAGCTGTTCGCGCGTCGAGCCCAGCTACGTCACCGTGATCCTTGGGCCGAACGGCCCGGCGACATTGATCAAGAATCCGGGAGAGCAGGGCTGCTGCAGCGATGTCGCGAAGCTGGCCTATGGCAACAGCTGGAGCAAAGGGCCGTTTACCTGCCAGTCGTCAACCAAGGGACTGACCTGCACGGGCAGCAACGGGCATGGCTTCTTCCTCAGCAAAGCCAAGGTGACGGTGAAATAACTTCGGTCAGCCGGCCTTTTCCAGCTCGCCCTTGGCCTTTGCGGCCGCGACTTGGCGGATGGCATCAGTCAGCGTGTCGGCGTCCTGCGCGCCCATGACGGCGTATTTGCCTTCGAGCAGGAAGCACGGCACGCCAGTGATCCCCATCCGCGATGCCGTGGCGATTTCTGTGCGCACCTCCTCGACGTCGGCATCGGTCGGCAGGAGCGTTTCGACCACGGCAGCGTCCATGCCGGCCTCGCGGGCGGCATCGATCAGCACGGCGTGGTCGCCAATATTGCCGCCTTTCTCGAAATACAGTTGGAACAGCCGGCGCACGAGCCGGTTCTGCACGGCTTCACCGGCGGCACCGGCCCAGCGGATGACACGATGCGCGTCCAGCGTGTTGGCGGCGACCTTGATGGCGTCGAAAGCGAAATCGATGCCTTCGGCTTCGCCGAGCGGCTCTACGCGGGCATGCATCTGACGGATGCGCTCGTCGCTGCCGAATTTGGCCAGCATGTATTCGCGCCGGTCCTTGCCCTCGGGCGGGATGGTCGGGTCGAGCTGGAACGGCCGCCAGCGCACATGAACCTCAACGTCGCCGGCAGCGGCAATCGCTTTATCCAGCCGCTTCTGGCCGACGAAGCACCAGGGGCAGACGACGTCGGAAACCACGTCGACGGTAATGGAATTGTCATCGCTCATCTTGATCTCCTGCAGCCGAACGTTTCAGCGAGACCGATCTCGGCCACGCTCAGTTCGGCTTGCGCCACCAGGTCGGCCATTGATAACCGAATATGGGCGTCTTTTTGGGATGGTCCAGGTAATTCCAGTAAGCGAGCCATTGCTGCGCGTTGTACTGCATCGGCACCATGTAATTGCCGGAGATCAGCAATCGGTCGAGCACGCGCACGGCGGCGACATAGTCTTCCTTGGTCCGTGCTCTCAGCATCGCGTCGATCGCCGCGTCGACCGCCGGATCGGCGACGCCGGCCAGATTGAATGAACCTTCTCTTTTGGCCTCTGAAGAACCCCAGCGAAGGTTCTGCTCCATACCGGGAGACAGCGAGTTGCTGAACCCGCTCGACCCGACAAGAACCTCAAAGTCGAAACGCTGCTTGCGCGACTGGATCTGGTCGGCCTCGAGGCTGCGGATGGTCACCGCGATGCCGATCTTTTCCAGCGAGCGCTGATAGATGGCGGCAAAGCGTTCCTCGTCCTGCGACGCCGTCAGGATCTCGAAACCGAACGGGTTTCCCTTGGGATCCAGCAGGACGCCGTCCCTAACGGCGTAGCCCTGGCTCTTCAGCAGGTCGAACGCCAGCTTCAGTACCTTGCGGTCCTGGCCGGTGCCGTCATTCACCGGCGGGCGCCAGCTGCCGTCCATGACATCGGCCGGCACGCGGCCGGGGTAGGGCGCCAGCAGCGCCTTTTCCCTGTCGCTGGCGGGATGGCCGAGCGCGGAAAGTTCGGAATTCTGCCAGTAGCTCATCGTGCGCGTGTACTTGCCGCCGAACAGGTTCTTGTTGGCCCATTCGAAGTCGTAGAGCATGCCGAGCGCGCGCCGCACCTCCGGATTGGAAAACTTCTCCAGCCGCGTGTTGAACAGGAACCCGGTCACCACGGGCGGTATGCCGGTGTCGAAGGTCTCGGCGATCACCTCGCCGCGATGGAAGGCGGGAAAATCGATATCGCGCTCGCGCTTGACCGGATCGCCCTCATCGTAAATGGCGCAGATGCCTTTCTTGAACGCTTCCGTCTTGGCGTTGGCGTTGAGGAAGTACTCGATGGTGATCTGATCGTAATTGTCGAAGCCGCGCTTGGAAGGGATGTCCTTGCCCCAGTAATTTGGATTGCGCTTGAAGACGATGCGCTGTCCCGGCTGCACCTTGTCGATGGTATAGGGACCGCTGCCGATCACCGGCTTCAACGTCGTCTTGTCGAAGGTATCCTTGTTGAAGGCGTGCTTTGGGATGATCGGCGTCAGCGCGATGATCAAGGGGGTCTCGCGATTGGCCTTGTCGTTGAAGGTGAAGCGCACGCTGTGATCGCCGGTCTTTTCGAGCTTGGCGATCAGGCTCATGCGGTCCCTGTAGGGCGGGCGGCCCTTGTCGGTGAAGACATCGTAGGTGAAAAGCACGTCATCCGGCGTCACCGGCTCGCCATCGGACCACTTTGCATTTGGGTTGAGATGGAACTCGATCCACTTGCGCTCGGGATCCATATCGGCCGTGTCTGCGAGCAGGCCATAGAGGCTGAAGGCCTCGTCGTAGTTGCGCATCATCAACGGCTCGAAGACGAGATTGCCGAAAATGAGGTCCTGCATGCCGCGCGCCGTGGTGCGCAGGCTCTTCAGGATGAACGGGTTCAGATTGTCGAAGCTGCCGACGACGCAGTAAGTGATGTTGCCGCCCTTGGGCGCATCGGGATTGACGTAGTCGAAATGCTGGTAGTCGGCTGGCAGCGCCGGCTCGCCCTGCATGGCGATGGCATGTTTCGGTTCCGACATCGCCACGCCGGGTGCAAAGGCGAAGAACGAAATTGCGGCGATCAGCCAAACAAGAATGCGGCCCATGACCGTCTCCTTACTGGGCGGCTTGATGATTCGGAGTGCACCCTAACATGGCGCCGCGGCGCTCCGGCCAGATACATCAACCCAAATCGCACGACCCAAATTGCGAGGCCAAGAATTGCAGGCGGCGGGCTGGATTCGGCTGCTCATGCAGTGTAACACGCGCTCCGAAGTCATTCTGTTGCCTCAATTCGGCAACAGGTAGCAGGACCACACGGCGCGAAGAAGCCGGTCCCGGGATCATTTGAGAGGAAATGCACGACATGACGAGCCTGAACAGCAACGCATACCGCCTTTCGGTCCTGGCCGCGGGCGTGGTCGGCTTTCTGGGCGCCGGACTTCCCACCGCTTCGGCACAGCAACAGATTCCGCAGGGTTGGTTCAAGGCCTGCACCAAGCAGGAAGATGTCGACATCTGCAATGTCCAGAACATCATCACTGCCGGCAACGGCCAGTTCGTCACCGGGGTCAGCCTGATCGAGCTGAAGGGCAAGGTAAACCGCAAGGTCTTCCAGGTCACGGTTCCCCCAGGTCGCCTGGTGCCCCCCGGCATCGCCCTGCAAATAGACGCCGGCAAGGCGACGAAGCTGGATTATGTCATTTGCTTCGCCGACCGTTGCGTTGCCGAAGTGCCGCTGACCGACGCGCTCGTCGCGTCCTTCAAGAAGGGACAGGCGATCACGCTGACCTCGATCAACTTCCAGAGTCAGCCAAATCCAATCAAGGTTGCCTTGACCGGCTTCAGCGGCGCCTTTGACGGCGCGCCGCTGCAGCAGTCGGACATCGAGGATCGGCAGAAAAAACTTCAGGATTTCGTCGTCAAGAACAACCAGGACTTCGCCAAGAAGCTCAAGGACGAGCAGGCCAAGGCCAAAGCCGCCAACTAATCGCCGGGACAGATACCGGAGCGACAAAAAGAGGGGTCATGCCCCGCTTTTTTGTTGCCGTCACGTCGATGCAAGGTGATGTCAGTGTCTCGACTGGCGTTTTGGCTCATAGCGTCCGTCGGGCCGCTTGTCGAACATCTCGCCGATCTGTGGATGCCGGACCGGTTCGCCCGATTGATCCTCGAGCAGGTTCTGCTCGGAGACATAGGCGATGTATTCGGTTTCCGAATTCTCGGCGAGCAGATGGTAGAACGGCTGGTCCTTGCGCGGCCGCACGTCGGCCGGGATGGCTTCGTACCATTCGTCGGTGTTGGCAAATTGCGGATCGACATCGAAAATGATGCCGCGGAACGGAAACAGCCGATGACGAACCACCTGTCCGATCGAAAATTTGGCCGTTTTCATCATACTCACCACTAAGCCTCTAGAGCGCCCGGCGTCCCCTCGAATGTGCGAAGAGCGCTCTAAGACTTTGAATTTACACACACCGTGGCCAAAAATCGAGCCCGACTTAGGTCTGGGATCAGGCTTTATTTGGCGCAGATGGCGTGTCAGTTCAATGCCGAAGCGCTTGACGCCCGATGAAGCTACGGGCTAGCCCGGTCCCGGGGTTTCGGGCCAGGGCAAAAATGTCTGACATTGTCGGTCTTGTTATTCCGTTCTTCGGGCTGATTTTCATCGGCTTTCTGGTCGCGCGCATAACCAGGCAGCCGCTGGAAGCGCTTGGCTGGATGAACACCTTCATCGTCTATGTCGCGCTTCCTGCCCTGTTCTTCCAATTGCTGGCCCGCACGCCGTTCGAACAGTTGACCGAATGGCGCTTCATCTTCGGCTCGGTATTTTCCACCTACACGATCTTCTCGATCATGTTCGTATGGTCGGTGACGGCGTCGCGCGGCGAGATCGCCCAGTCGACGATCAAGGCGCTGGCCGCGGCCTACGGCAATATCGGCTATATGGGGCCGGGGCTGGCGCTGCTCGCCTTCGGCGAACAAGCGGCGGTCCCCGTTGCGCTGATCTTCTGCTTCGAAAATATCATGCATTTCGCCATCGCGCCGATGATGATGGCGCTGTCGGGCGACGACAAGACATCGCCGTGGCGGCTCATCCTCGGCGTAGTCAGGAAAATCGTCCTGCACCCGTTCATCATCGCGACCGCGCTTGGCGTCGGCGCCGCCTATCTCGGCTTTCACCCACCGCAGCCGGTCGATCGCCTGCTCGAATATCTGTCTCGGGCGGCCGCCCCTTGCGCCCTGTTTGCCATGGGCGTGACGCTTGCGCTCCGGCCCCTCAACCGCGTGCCGCATGAGTTGGCGTCGATCGCGGCGCTGAAGCTGATCCTGCATCCATCGCTCTGCTACGTCGTGCTGAGCTGGATCGGGAACTTTTCCGAAATCTGGGTTTTTTCAGCCGTGCTTTTGGCGGCATTACCGACCGCAACCAACGTCTTCGTCATCGCCCAGCAATATGGCGTCTGGGTGCAACGCGCGTCGGCCAGCGTGCTGATCACCACCTGCCTCTCGGTGCTGACGGTGACCGGGCTGCTCTACATGATCCGCCACGGCATCTTACCGCCGGACCTGTTTCCCTGAACCGCCGGTAAGCGCCGCAAAGCCGCTGCCCGGCCTCAAGCCTTCGCGCATGAAAAAGGCGCGCAGCGGCGCGAAACTGCCGAGCACATTGAGGCCGGCGCTGCGTGCCATCTGCGCCGGCAACATGTCCGACAGCAACGACATGTTAAGCAGGTTGACCGCGCCCGAACGCGCCAGAATGTCGGGACGGCGCCTGGAATCATAGACGGCCAAAGCCCTTGCGGCGCCAGGGTCGCCGCGATTTTCGCGTGCGATTCCAATCAGATCCTCGACGTCCCTGATGCCGAGGTTTAGACCTTGGGCCCCGATCGGCGGGAACACATGTGCAGCCTCGCCGACCAGCGCCACACGGTTTTGCGCGAAGCGCCCCGGTGATGCCGCTGAAAGCGGGTAAATTTGTCGGCCGGGCTCGACCGACACCCGGCCCAGCATCGACTGCATCTGCTGCTCGACACGCTCGGAAAGCGTCGCGTCATCGAGTGCGGCGAGGTCCTTCGCCGCCTCCGGTTTCACCACCCAGACGAGGCTGGAGCGGTTGCCGGGCAGCGGCACCTGGGTGAACGGCCCGGTCTCTGTGTGGAACTCGGTCGAGGTGAAGCCGTGTTCGCTGCGATGGCCAAAATTCAGCACCAGCGCCGCTTGGCGGTAGGATCGCACCGAGGCCACTATGCCTGCCGCCTCGCGCGCCGGCGACAGGCGCCCATCGGCAGCGACCGCAAGCGCGGCCGAGACTTCGCGACCATCAGTCAAGACGGCATGCGCCTGATCGGCGTCCAGACGCCAACTCTCGACCATCGACGTCAGCCATTCGATGCCGGGATGGGCCGCGACGGACTTGGCCAGCGTCGGGTTCAGCGCACTATTGGGCAGGTTGAGCCCGAACTGCTCCTCGCCGATCTCCATGGCGCGAAAAGTCACCACCGGGCTGCGGATCAGCCGGCTGGTCGCATCAACGATGCGCATGACCTTCAGCGGCGCGGCCTTCGGCGCAAGTTCGGCCAGCACGCCCAGCCGATCGAGAACCTTGAGAGCAGGGTTCATCAGCGCCGTGGTCCGGCCATCGGGCCCGCCTGCTTCGGGTCCGACCAGGGTTACCGGAAAGCCCGCCTCGGCGAAACCGAGCGCCGCGATCAGTCCGGCAGGGCCGCTGCCGGCTACCAGTATCCGTGCTGTCTCGCGATGATCCAAATTGGACTTCCAGTTTGCGATGCAGGTGTCTACCCATGGATATAGGTCAGACCATGCGGCTTGATCAACGCGGCGATTAGGCTCATTCGGTTGTCATGACCGGCCAGCAGGACGATTTCAGCCATCTCGACCGCGCCGGCCGCGCCACGGCAAGCCTGGCCCGCAGCCCCCGCCTGACGGTCAACATCGCCATCGCCGGCGGCATTCTGCTCGCCTGGTTCATTCTCGGCGCCATGGCGATCCGCGGCGCCGAAGCCCGGCTCCCCGGCGTACCAGGCGATGTGGTCCTGCGATATCTGCCGCAACTGCCGCTGCCGGATGTCCTCGACCGCTTCTTCGGCATGTGCCTGACGCCCGCACCACTTGATGCCGGCGGCGCACCGGTTCTGGCGCTGATCGTGATGTGGTTTTTGATGGCCGTGGCGACGATGCTGCCGTCGGCGGCGCCGATGATCCGTACCTATTGTGAAATCGCCGACACCGCCCGCATCAAGGGCGAGCCGGTGGCCCATCCGCTGGTCCTGGCTGCCGGCTACCTCTCGACATGGCTTGTCGCCTCTATCGGCTTCGCGGTGCTGACGTTGCTCGTCCACGCATTTACGTCCTCCGCTCGATTGCTCGATCCGGTGAGCGGCCTTGCCGCGGCGGCCGCGCTGCTGGTTGCCGGCCTCTACCAGTTCAGCAGCCTCAAGCAGGCCTGCCTGACAAAATGCCGGAACCCGTTCTCGACACTGTTTTCCAACTGGAGCGCGGAGCCGGGTGGCATCTTCCGGCTAGGGCTGAAGCAGGGCCTGTGGTGCCTCGGCTGCTGCTGGGCGCTGATGCTGGTGATGTTTGCCGTCGGCGCGATGAACGTGTTCTGGATGGCGCTGATCGGCCTGTTCACCTTGATCGAAAAACAGACCACCGGCAGCCTTCCAACCCGAGTGGCCGGTGCGATACTGCTTGTCTGGGTAGTCGCCCTGCTAGTAGTCTCGGCATGACGGGGGAGAATTCCATGGCAGAGCAAGGCTGGGCAATGAAAGGAGAGCTCGTACTCTCCTGCAATTGCACGGTTTTTTGTCCTTGCGTGCTGTCGCTTGGCAGCCATCCGCCGACGGAGGGTTATTGTCAGACCTGGGCGGGCTTCCGCATCGACGCAGGCCATTTCGGCGAGGTCGACCTGTCCGGCCTCAATCTCGGTCTGGTCATGGAAATCCCCGGCTTTATGAGCCGCGGCAACTGGACCGCAGGCCTGTTCATCGACAAGCGCGCCTCCGTCTACGCGGTGAAAGCGCTGACCAGGATCTTCACCGGGAAGGCCGGCGGAACAACCTCGCTGTTGTCGATCCTTGTCGGCAAGTTCCTCGGTGTCGAGCAGGTGCCGATCACCTACGAGACGCGTGACAAGACCCGTATTTTCCAGATACCGAAGATCATCGACGGGGCGGTCACACCGATTCCCGGCAAGGATCGCGAGAAGGATACCGTGATCGGCAACTCGGAATACTGGATCGCGCCGGAGATCATCGTGGCCAGGTCCGACAAAAGCAAGATGCGGGCGTTCGGCCACAACTGGAACTTTGCCGGCCGCTCGGCCGAAATCTGCAAACTGGATTGGCGGGGCCCGTGAGCAAGAACACAACCGCCAGGAATGCCGCCAAAAAGATCACCGACCGGATACCCAGGCCGAAGAAAAAGGTCACCTGGCCGCAGGCGCGGGCATTCTCGGTGCATCTGTTGACCGCGTCTGGCTCGTTCCTGGCCTTCCTGTCTCTGGTGGCGGCAAGCGAGCAACGCTGGACGGCGATGTTCTGGTGGCTGGGGCTGGCGCTGTTCGTCGACGGCATAGACGGGCCGATCGCGCGCAAGCTTGAGGTCAAGGAGATCCTGCCGACCTGGTCGGGCGAACTCCTCGACAACATCATCGACTATGTCACCTATGTGCTGATCCCCGCCTTCGCGCTCTACCAGCGCGGCTTCATGGGCGAAGGGCTGTCTTTCCTGTCGGCGGCCATCATCGTGGTGTCCAGCGCCATCTATTATGCCGACACCGGAATGAAGACGAAGGAGAACTTCTTCAAAGGCTTTCCGGTGGTCTGGAACATGGTCGTGTTCACGCTGTTCGTCATCGAGCCGGGACAGTGGGTGTCCTTCGGCGTCGTCGTGGCGGCCGGCATCCTCACCTTCGTGCCGATCAACTTCATTCATCCCGTGCGGGTGGTGCGGCTGCGGCCAATTAATCTTGGCATGACGCTGCTCTGGTGTGCTTTCGGTGCGCTGGCGCTGGCGCAGGCGGCCCTTGCCGCCTTCTACGACCAGATCGGCGTTTTGGGCGAACAGGTCGGCGTCTTTACCAAGGTCGGCATCACCATCACCGGACTTTACCTCGCCTGCATCGGCGGTATCATGCAGTTCTTCCCCAAACTCGGCGCCAAGCCGGACACTAAGAAAGCCTGACCGCAGGAAAGCCCACAAATGTCCAAAGCAATCCGTATCCACGCCCATGGCGGTCCGGAAGTCCTGACCTATGAAGACGCCGATCCGGGACAACCCGGCGCCGGGCAGATCCTGGTCAGGCACACCGCGATCGGCCTCAATTTCATCGATGTCTATCACCGCATCGGCCTCTATCCGCCGCCCGGCGGCTTCCCGCTGATCCCGGGCGGCGAGGCGGCAGGTGTGGTTCTCGAGGTCGGCGCAGGCATCGACTGGCTGAAGCCGGGCGACCGCATCGCCTATGCCGTCAATGTCGGTGCCTATGCCGAACAGCGCATTGTCGCCGCCGACCGCGTGGTCAAGGTACCGGACCGCATCAGCGACGAACAGGCCGCCGGCATGATGCTTAAAGGCATGACGGCGGAGTATCTGTTGCGCCGGACCTTCAAGGTGAAGGCAGGCGACACCATCCTGTTTCATGCCGCCGCCGGCGGCGTCGGGCTGATCCTGGGACAATGGGCAAAACATCTCGGCGGCACCGTCATCGGCACGGCAAGCTCAACCGACAAGATCGAGCTCGCCAAGGCGCATGGCTTCGACCATGTCATCAACTACAAGGAGCAGGATTTCGTCGCCGGCGTCGCCGCCATCACCGGCGGCAAGAAATGTGACGTCGTCTACGATTCGGTCGGCAACGACACATTCCCGGCCTCGCTCGACTGTCTGAAGCCGCTCGGCATGTTCGTCTCTTTCGGTCAGTCCTCTGGACCGATCCCGTCATTTTCGATGTCGCTGCTGGCGCAGAAGGGCTCGCTGTTCGCTACCAGGCCGACGCTGTTCGTCTACAACGCCAAGCGTGAAGACCTCGAAATCTCCGCCGCGGCATTGTTCGATGTGGTGTTGAGCGGTGCGGTCGAGATCAAGATCAACCAGCGCTATGCGCTGAAGGACGCCGGCAAGGCGCAAGCCGATCTCGAAGGGCGCAAGACCACGGGTACGACAATACTGATCCCCTGACGGAGGTTTGCCTTCCTTTCAGTGCTTTGCCGCGGCGCCCAGGCACTGTTTGCACGAAAAACCGGTCGGTCGGTTTGTTGTGCGAAACGGGCCTATCTTTACCCCTTGAGTTTCCGCTGAAATTCTTGAAGCTCTTTCAAGGTGGGTGCTGCTTTCGCACGAGAGCGGCCAGCGCATACGATGTTGGCGGGAACACAGAACATATCCGGAAACCGGATGGGAGGCACTGTGAGTGCAGATCATGATGGAGCGAACCTGCTTGAGGTTCGTGGCCTGACCAAGATATTCGGCACGCTGACTGCGTGCGATCATATCGACCTCAACATCGCCAAGGGCGAGATCCACGCGCTGCTTGGCGAAAACGGCGCCGGCAAGTCGACGCTGGTCAAGATGCTGTTCGGTTCGCTGGAGCCCAATTCCGGCGAGATATTCTGGAACGGCGAAGCGGTGCGGATCACCAGTCCGGGCATGGCGAAGAAGCTCGGCATCGGCATGGTGTTTCAGCACTTTTCGCTGTTCGAGGCGCTGACCGCGGCCGAGAATATCGCTCTGTCTCTGGATGACGGCTCACCGATCAGCTCGATCGCGGCCAAGGCGAGGGCGCTTTCCTTCAGCTATGGCCTGCCGCTCGATCCGGACTCGCTGGTCGGCGATCTCTCGGTCGGCGAACGCCAGCGCATCGAGATCATCCGCTGCCTGTTGCAGACGCCGCAGCTCATCATCCTCGACGAGCCGACCTCGGTGCTGACGCCGCAGGAAGCCGACAAGCTGTTCGAAACGCTTGAGCGCCTGCGCTCGGAGGGCAAATCCATCCTCTACATTTCGCACCGGCTGGAAGAGGTCAAACGCATCTGCGACCGCGCCACCGTGCTGCGTCACGGCAAGGTCGTCGGCCATTGCAACCCGCGCGAGGAAACGGCTTCGTCGCTGGCCCGCATGATGGTCGGCAACGAGGTGAAGGCCGTGGTGCGCGCACCGGCCGAAGGCATCGAGGCCGCGCAGCCGCTGCTCGAAATCCGCGCCCTCAGCCGCAAGCCGGCAACCCCGTTTTCGATCCCGCTGAAGAATATCAACCTCACTGTGCGCGCCGGCGAGGTGATCGGCATTGCCGGTGTCGCCGGCAACGGCCAGGGCGAGTTCTTCGAATCCGTCTCCGGCGAGGTGCTGCAGCAGGACGCCGCATCCGTGCGCATCCGCGGCAAGGATGCCGGCTCGCTCTCGATCACAGGCCGGCGGCTGATGGGCGCTGCCTTCGTGCCGGAAGAACGCCTCGGCCATGGCGCGGCGCCACGCATGAAGCTTTCGGAAAATCTGCTTCTGTCGCGGCACGCCACCGACGGCAAGGTTTTTGTCGGCGCCGGCGGCACGGTCAAAAGCGGTGCGGTCTATGCCGCCTCCCAGCGCATCATCGTGGCGATGGACGTGCGCAAGAGCGCGCCCGATCCGGAAGCCGCGGCCCTGTCGGGCGGCAATCTGCAGAAATTCATCGTCGGCCGCGAACTCGACCGCAGCCCTGCCGTCATGGTCGTCAACCAGCCGACCTGGGGCGTCGACGCCGGTGCCGCCGCCCACATCCGCCAGGCGCTGATCGAACTGGCGCGCAGCGGCTCGGCGGTTCTGGTCATCAGCCAGGACCTCGATGAGCTGTTCGAGATTTCGGACGCGATCGCGGTCATGCACAATGGCGAATTGTCGAAACCGCTGCCGATCGCCGAGGCAACTTTCGAAAAGATCGGCCTGTTGATGGGCGGCGCCGAGCCCGGCCACGCCGAACATGGTCTGGAGACGGCATGATGCGCCTCGAACTCGTCAAACGCCCGCAGCGCTCGATGCTGTTTTCCGCGCTGTCGCCCTTCATCGCCTTCGCCCTGACGATCATCGCCGGCGCGGTTCTGTTCGCGTTGCTCGGCGTCAACCCGCTGAGCGCATTCGAGATCTATTTCATCGAGCCGATCAGCCAGGTCTGGCAGTTGCATGAACTGGCGATCAAGGCCGCACCTTTGATCCTGATCGCGGTCGGCCTGTCGGTCTGTTACAAGGCCAACATCTGGAACATCGGCGCTGAGGGACAGTTCATCCTCGGCGGCATTTTCGGCTCGGCCATTCCGGTGCTGTTTCCCGGGTTCGAAGGCCCGCTTGTGCTGCCGCTGATGCTGTTGTTCGGCATGGTCGGCGGCGCCGCCTATGCGGCAATCCCTGCTCTCCTAAAGACGCGCTTCGGCACCAACGAAATCCTGACCAGCCTGATGCTGGTCTACGTCGCCCAGCTTTTCCTCGACTGGCTGGTGCGCGGCCCCTGGCGCGATCCGCAGGGCCATGGTTTTCCGCAGACGATCCAGTTCAACGACTCGGCGGTCCTGCCGGAACTGATGCCGGACGCCGGCCGTGCCAATTGGGGTTTTGTCTTCGCGCTTGTTGCAGCCGTGCTGATCTGGGTGCTGATGAGCCGCCTGCTCAAGGGTTTTGAGGTCCGCGTGCTCGGCTCCAGCCCGAGGGCAGGGCGCTTCGCCGGCTTCGGCCTCAACCGCATGGTCTTCTTCGCCTTCCTGCTGTCAGGCGCGCTGGCCGGGCTTGCCGGCATTTCGGAAGTCTCCGGCGCCATCGGCCAGCTGCAACCGGTGATCTCGCCCGGCTACGGCTTCACAGCGATCATTGTGGCGTTCCTCGGCCGGCTCAATCCGCTCGGCATCGTCGCCGCCGGCCTGGTGCTGGCGCTGACTTATCTCGGCGGCGAGGCGGTGCAAAGCGCGCTCGGCATTTCCGACAAGGTGGCGCGTGTGTTCCAGGGCATGCTTTTGTTCTTCGTGCTCGGTTGCGACACGCTCATCCATTACCGCATTCGCCTGGTCGGCATGGCGCTGACGAAAAGCGCGGCGAAGCTTGAAGCCGCGCCGAAGTTGAAGGAAGCCCGCTGATGGACATCGCCGTCAACATCCTTTTGACCATCGCCACGGCGGCAACGCCGCTTTTAATAGCGGCAATCGGCGAACTCGTGGTCGAGCGCTCCGGCGTGCTCAACCTCGGCGTCGAAGGCATGATGATCATGGGCGCCGTCGGCGGCTTCGGCGCCGGCTATCTCACGGGATCGCCCTGGATCGGCCTGTTGGCGGCAATCGCCATGGGTGCCGTGTTCTCGCTGCTGTTTGCGGTGATGACGCTGTCGCTCGCCACCAACCAGGTGGCGACCGGCCTGTCGTTGACGCTGCTTGGCCTCGGCCTGTCCGGCATGATGGGGACCAGCTTCGTCGGCCAGCCGGGCGAGCGGCTGCCAAACCTCTACGTTCCGGTGCTCACCGACATTCCCGTCGTCGGCAGGCTGTTGTTCGGCCAGGACCCAATCTTCTACATCTCGATCGCGCTGACGGCGGCCGTCATGTGGTTCCTGTTCAAGACCCGCACCGGCCTCACCCTGCGCTCGATCGGAGACAGCCACACATCGGCACATGCGCTCGGCATCAAAGTCATCCGCTACCGCTATCTCGCGGTCATCTTCGGCGGCGCCTGCGCCGGCCTTGCGGGCGGCCACCTGTCGCTGGTCTACACGCCGCAATGGGTAGAGAACATGAGCGCGGGCCGCGGCTGGATCGCGCTGGCGCTGGTCGTCTTCGCCTCCTGGCGTCCGTGGCGCGTGCTGGCCGGCGCCTACATCTTCGGCGCGGTGTGGATCGGCCAGCTTCATGCACAGGCATTTGGCATTCCGGTGCCTTCGCAGCTGCTTTCTTCTCTGCCCTATCTGGCAACCGTGGTGGTTCTCGTTCTAATCTCGCGCAACAAGCGTCTGACGATGATGAACACGCCGGCTTCCTTGGGGCAGCCATTCGTTCCGGATCGTTGACAACAAAAACAAACGGGAAGCTCCAAGGCTAAACTCAGAGAGGTAACACAATGAAAAAACTGCTTATCGCGTTGATGACCACGACCGCCGCCATGTCACTGGCGGCGTCGGCGCAGGCCGCCGACAAGTTGAAGGCATGCTGGGTCTACACCGGCCCGATCGGCGATTTCGGCTATTCCTACCAGCACGACCAGGGCCGCGTCGAGGTGGAGAAGGCGCTCGGCGACAAGGTCGAAACCGCCTATCTCGAGAACGTCTCGGAAGGTCCCGATGCCGACCGCGCTTTCGAGCGTCTGGCGCGCGAAGGCTGCAAGATCATCTTCGGCACCTCTTTCGGCTTCATGGACCCGGAAGTGAAGGTCGCCAAGAAGTTCCCCAAAGTGATGTTCGAGCACGCCACCGGCTACAAGACCGCTGACAATCTCGGCATCTACAATGCGCGCTTCTATGAAGGCCGCTACGTGCTCGGCCAGATCGCCGCCAAGGAATCGAAGGCAGGGGTCGCCGGCTATATCGTTTCTTTCCCGATCCCCGAAGTGGTGATGGGCATCAACTCCTTCATGCTCGGCGCGCAGTCGGTCAACCCGAACTTCAAGGCCAAGATCGTCTGGGTGAACTCCTGGTTCGATCCGGGCAAGGAAGCCGACGCGGCCAAGGCGCTGTTCGACCAGGGCGCCGACATCATCGTCCAGCACACGGATTCCACTGCGGCACTGCAGGTGGCGGAAGAGCGCAAGCTGCACGGCTTCGGCCAGTCCTCCGACATGATCAAGTTCGCGCCGAACGCGCAGCTCACCTCGCTGACGGACGAATGGGCGCCGTACTACATCAGCCGCGTTCAGGCGGCGCTCGACGGCACCTGGAAGCCGGACAATGTCTGGCTCGGCATCAAGGACGGCGCAGTCAAGCTGGCGCCCTTCACCAACATGCCGGACGATGTGAAGGCGATGGCCGAGGCAACCGCCAAGAAAATCGCAGATGGCTGGAACCCCTTCACCGGACCGGTCGCCAAGCAGGACGGCACGCCGTGGCTCAAGGACGGCGAAGTCGCCGACGACGGCACGCTGCTCGGCATGAATTTCTATGTGAAGGGCGTCGACGACAAGTTGCCGCAGTAAGTATCGGAAAGGCAAAAGAGAAGGGGCGCCGCGCGGCGCCCTTTTTCATTTCGCGGCTGCACGCCTCGACTGCGAAACCGCGCCGAGCGCTGTGCCAAAAATCCGAGGGCGCCGGGAGGCGCCCTTTTTGGTAATTTTCTAAACCGCCGAGCCGTAAAGGTCGTAGGCGTCGGCGCGGTAGATCTTGACCGTGACGATGTCGCCTTGGCGCAGCGGGCGGCGCGACTGGATATGCACCGAACCGTCGATCTCGGGCGCGTCGTATTTTGTCCGGCCCTTGGCAGACGTGCCATGCGCCTCGTCGATCAGCACCGGCAGGCGCTTGCCGACCTTCTTGGCCAGCTGCGTCGCCGAGATCTTCTGCTGGCGCTGCATGAAGCGATGCCAGCGCGCTTCCTTGATCTCCTGCGGCACCTGTTCGAGGCCGAGATCGTTGGAGCGGGCGCCGCGGACCGGCTCGTATTTAAAGCAGCCGGCGCGATCGATCCTGGCCTCGTCCAGCCAGTCGAGCAGCATCTCGAAATCCTCGTCGGTCTCGCCGGGGAAACCGACGATGAATGTCGAGCGTATCGCCAGATCCGGGCACACCTCGCGCCAGCCGCGAATGCGCTCCAGCGTCTTTTCGCCATGGGCTGGACGGCGCATGTTCTTCAGCACCTGCGGCGAGGCGTGCTGGAAGGGGATGTCCAGATAGGGAAGGATTTTTCCATCCGCCATCAGCGGGATGACATCGGCGACATGCGGGTAGGGGTAGACATAGTGCATGCGTACCCAGATGCCGAGCTTGCCGAGCTCCTCCGACAGGTCGAGGAATTTCGCCCGCACTTCGCGGTCGCCGAACATCGACGTCTGGTACTTGATGTCGATGCCGTAGGCGCTGGTGTCCTGCGAGATGACCAGCAGTTCCTTGACGCCGGCCTTGGCCAGCTTCTCGGCCTCGCGCAGCACATCGGCCGCCGGGCGCGAGACGAGGTCGCCGCGCAGCGCCGGAATGATGCAGAAGGTGCAGCGGTTGTTGCAGCCTTCGGAAATCTTGAGATAGGCGTAGTGGCGCGGCGTCAGCTTGACGCCTTGCGGCGGCAGAAGGTCGATATACGGATCGTGGCTGGGCGGCGCCGCCTCATGCACCGCGGCCATCACGCTCTCATAGGCCTGCGGGCCGGTGATGGCGAGGACGTTGGGGTGCTTCTCTCGTATGACGTCCGGCTCGGCGCCGAGGCAGCCGGTGACGATCACCCGGCCGTTTTCCGAAAGCGCCGAACCAATGGCGTTGAGCGATTCGTCGCGGGCCGAATCGAGAAAGCCGCAGGTGTTGACGACGACCAGGTCCGCGCCGTCATGCTTGCGCGCGATCTCATAGCCTTCGGCGCGCAGGCGCGTGATGATGCGCTCGGAATCCACAAGCGCCTTCGGGCATCCAAGGCTGACGAAACTGACGCGAGGCGCAGACATGAGAAAACATTCCGGGTTTTTTCGGGATCGGCGGCCAGTACCACACTTATTGCGGCATTGGTATGGGCAGCGGCTGCGGCGAACGCGACCACTGCCTCCGGCAGATACCCGTACTATACAGAAGCTGTAGGACCGGCAGCGTCAGCTCACCACAGGACTGACATGCGGCCAGACCTCGACAAGGCCGCGATAGACCATATCGATCGCGACGTAGAGAATGATCAGCAGGCCGACATAGGCGATCCAGCGGTGGCGATGCAGCAGCTTGGCAATGAAGCTCGCGGCCAAGCCCATCAAGGCAATCGACAGCACCAGGCCTATGACAAGCACGGGAAAATGATCGCGCGCCGCACCGGCGACCGCCAGCACATTGTCCAGCGACATCGAAACATCGGCGACGACGATCTGCAGGGCCGCCTGGCCGAGCGTCTTGCGCGGCGCCTTGCCGCCCACCGTTCTGTCGCTGTTGAGGTCGGAATCGGACAGCGCCTCGGTCGCCTCGAACTCGTCGGCATGCGACGTCCGCAGCTCGCGCCACATCTTCCAGCACACCCACAACAAAAGGATGCCGCCGGCCAGCAGCAGGCCGACAATGGCAAGAAGCTTGACGGTGACGGCGGCAAACAGGATGCGCAGCACAGTCGCCGCCAAAACGCCGATCAGGATGGCTTTCTTGCGCTGCTCGACCGGCAGGCCGGCGGCGGCAAGGCCGATGACGATGGCATTGTCGCCGGCAAGCACCAGATCGATGGCGATGACCTGGAGGAGGGCCGTCATGCTTGCAGCGCTGAAAATGTCCATCGACCGGAGCCCCTTGCTGTATCGGCGTGTTCGTCGTCGGATATGCCGACGCCCTAACGTGTATGGTTCCCGCGCGTCAAGAGACTGCCGGCGCAATTCCAGGAAAAGTCCGTAGCGGTTTTCCGTCCGGAATTATGCAAAAACAAAGAGTTAGAGTGGGTCAGCTGCTCCATAAAAAGCTGAACCGCTCTAACGGCCGACGCTGAAAGCCACGGGAATAGGGAAGATCGTTCTGCCAGGGAGAATTCTGGTCGCAGCGAATTCAGTCGTAGAGATTGTACTTCGCCCAGTCGGCTTCCGGAATCTCGTCGCCGATGCGGTAACGGAACTGCAGGACCTCCATATGGTCCGGCGCCGTCTCGCATTTGAACTTCAGCCGGTACCACTGTCCCTTGCTGCGGAAGGCAGCGCCCGGGCTGCGGATGGCATCGGCTTTCATTTCCGGCGTCGCGAAGGCGTAGGCGACGACGCGGTCGGCCTTGTACTTGTGGTCGTCATGGCTGATACGGTCGAGCACTTCGGCGTCGCATCTCTGCTCCAGCCGGGTCTCCGGGTCGAGTTTCAGCAGGCCGGCGCGCAGGGCGGCGTCCATCGCGTGGGCGGGCCAGGCCAGCGTCACCGAGGCCAGCGCCGCAAGGAATAGTTTTTTCATGGGCGGGAGAACGACCATAACTCGCGTGAAAAATCAACCGGAGTGCCATTTTGGGGCAGCCGGATATGCGCGGAAATCGTCGTTGGCCGGGCAGGGTGTCTTGACGCAGCCGCTTTGACACGTCGCCGGCGCCATTCTTAATTGTCCGGGCTGCCATGCACCGATTGCCCATTTCGCCGTCTTTCCGCTTCTCGCGATCGCGGCAGCCACCGCCATGGCCGCAAGGCGATATAGGCAGCGAGGAAGGTTCTCTGTGCAAGGCCGGCCTCGCTGTGCCAGACCTCCCTTATCCCCGCCGCCCTCAATGCCCTTCGTTGGGTGCTGTTGCGTTCCCAGCGCCGGCTGATGCTGCCCGCCCGATAGTATTTGTGGCAGAGCACTTGCGGCACGCGGACAAAGCCGCCGAGCAGCGACAGATGCAGAAGCCAGGTCCAGTCGGCGCTGAATTCGCCTTGGCTGTTGGGCTTGATCCCGCCGCTGCGGTGGAACGCCCAGGCCCTGAATACCCCACGGTTGGGAACCCACCATCCATGCGGCTGGCGCGCCATCACCCGGCCACGCGCAAAACCGTCCTGCAAGCCCTCCAGCAGGTCGAACTTCCACGTGGCACTTTCGCCGCTGACTTCGATCACTTCGACGTCGCTGAACGACAGTACGGCCTCGGGATTGGCATCGAGCGCCCGCACCAGCGCCTCGATATAGTTTGGATCGATGACGTCGTCATGGAAGGCAAAGAACATCAATTCGCCGCTGGCATTGGCCATCAGATCGTTGGAATTCTTCAGCCATCCCAGGTTTTTGTCCCGGCGCAGGATACGGACATCGTCGCGGCCGCCGGCGAAGGCTGAAACGATCTCGAATGTCGCGTCGGTCGAATTGTCCTCGCCGACCAGGATCTCGATATTGTCCCAGGTCTGCGCGGCGAGGCTGTCCAGCGTACGCGAAATGAATGCCGCCGAATTGTAGCATGGCACCAGCGCCGTGACCTTCGGCCGCCAGCCGGATCGAAGCTGGACTTGTTTCTGCGCTACCTGCTTCGCGCCGCCCTGTTCTGTCTCACCCATTCACTCGATCCCGCAGATTTGCCGCGCCAGCCTGTCGGCAAGCCACGGCGCCGTCGAATATTTACCTGTGTCGACCGAGATGTAGTTGCCCAGGCGGTTGACCCCGAATTGGTCGCGGCGATGGATTGTGGCTTTCGGGTCGCTGAGCGAACCACGCCCTTGCGCAAACACGAAGCCGCCGCGTACCTCAAGCTCCTCGGCATCGTCGAACATGCTGGAAACACTGGGCACCAACCGGGCGAGCGTGGCGCGAACGTCGCCGATGAACCGCTGTCGTGCGTCGGCATCGAGCGCTTGTGGCGTTTCGATCGAGAATTCGCCACTCTCCGCAAGCAACCCGCTCGGGTACCAGGAGAGATAGAAGTTGCGCCCGTCATAGTTTTTTATGTCGCCGAACGGGCCAAGGGCGACGACCGCGCACGGCACATCGACAGGCTGCCTGGTGCGGCCGAACAGGCAAAGCCTGTAGCGGTGCGACCATCCGGGAACCGGCTCGATGCCGGCCGTGCGGTCGACAGCCAGCCGCCCCTCCCAAAGGCAATTGACGACGATGTCGAACGCCTCACTTTTTTCGCTTGCGACCGCCACGCGCCATTTCCCGTCAATTCCGTCCACCGGCTGTGCCGACAGGACTTTGGACGCCATCCGCAAGCTGATATTGGGTTCACCCCGAAGCGCCGCGCAAAGCCGGTCGGCAACCCATCGCGTGTTGACGGATCGCTCCGGCACCTGGAAGCCCCCGACGATCTGGTCCGAGTTGGTGACATCGGCCAATTCAGTTTTGGAAAGCCGATTCGATCGCGCCGCCGATACGTCGGCAAGGTAGCTGGTGGCGTCAGCGTGGCTGCGCACCAATACATCCACACGTTCAAAGATCGCCCCCAGCGCCTCGGCAGCGACGATCGAGTTGCGATGGACCAGATAAAGGTCTTCCGAAAAGGTCGTGTGCGCTTCCAGATTGCTTCCGATCAGCTCGGAAACAAGCCTGCCGAAACACAGTCCTCCCGAAAGCAGATGCCGGGCGGTCAGCAGCGAGGGATCGTTCCCGTAGAGATAGCCGAGGTGAATCTTGCCCTCGGTCCAACGGCTGGCGCAGGCCATCGGCTCGCTCTCCTTGTCGAAGAGGGACACCGCGTAGCCTCTGCGGGCCATCATGAGAGCGAGGCTGGCGCCCATGATGCCGGCGCCGAGAATAGCCATTCTGCCGCGAGGCGCTGTCATGTCCTGGCGCGCATCGCGGCCTCTCCTTTCCCGATGAGTGTCATCAGGGGTTCGATACGTAGTTTTCAGGGTCGTATTCGGTATCGCAGAAAACCAGCAAAGACGGGTTCTCGCCTTCATAGGTCTGCAGCGCCCACACCGGGGCATCGACCAGCACCGCGCGGTTCGATGCGGTGAGCGTCAGCCGTTCGATCTGTTCCTGATAGCGAAATTCGATGCCGATCTCGCCCGACAGCTGCATCATCAATTGCCGGCCCGAGCCGTGTGCATGTCCGCCCCGCGACGTGCCGCGCGGCGCGGTGACGACGAACGCCCGCACGGCCTGGAAATTGTAACCGCTGAACTCGATAGCGGTCAGCATTCCCCTGGGATCGCAATGTAACGAAGTGGGGATCTCGGTGACCTTGCCGCCAAAGAACGTTCGATGCTGCATAACGTAAGCCCGCCAGATGCCGGTCGAAATTTACCTCAGACTAGCGCTTATATCAAAAGACAGAGAATACAACCACTTAGGCGGTGTTTTGGGACACAGCAGCGGATCGATGTCGAGCTCGGCCTCAGGCCGATACGGTGCCGACTACCGAAGGTCGCCGCGCCGTCACGACTTCTGAGTCGCGGCCGAAACCACGGCTTAAGACCTTGGTCCGAGCGGTCTAGGACCTTTGAGTTCGGAAGGCCGGCCGGTCCCAACGAGGGTGATCTACTTCAGCAATTTCAAAGAGTTATGCTGGTTGGCGTTTCGCCGGCCGGCCGCTTCGTTCTCGCAATGAAAGCACAGCTATATCCAAGTTTACCCTTTGTGTTAGCGATTCCTCATGTTGCCCGCTATAGCGGTTAGTGGCGGTGGCAATCTCGGAGGTAGTTATGACATCCCGAAAGACCCTTTTTGCTGCATTTGCGGTGTTCTCGCTTCTGGTGTCGCCGGCCCTGGCTGCTGCTGGTGGCAACGGCCATGGTAACGGCCATGGCAATGGTAACGGTAACGGCAATGGCAATGGCAATGGCAATAGCGGAGGAAACGGTAATGCTGGCGGCAATGGCGGAGGCGGCGGTTCGCTCGGCAAGTCGGCATCCGCCAAGGGCCAGGTCGCCAAGGCCGCTACCGGTTCAGTGTCCAAGGAAAAGAATATCCATGCCAAGCTGGGCCGATTGAACTCACTGCAGCGCAACGCCAACGCCTTTATGCACTCCAAGAGCAAGAACTTCGCTGGCGTGCAGGCTTTTGTGACACAGTCGGCAATAGCCAAGAACGCTCAATCGGCGCTCGATGCCGCTAATCAGGCGGTTGCCGACGCCAAAGCGGCGCTCGACGCGCTGAATGCGAAAGCGGCTGACCCGAATACCCCGCCCGAAGATGTCCCGACGCACGCCGACCTCGATGCAGCACAGGCAGCGCTCGATGACGCCACCCAGGATGCGGCCGCTGCTCAGACCGCCGCCACAGCTGCCGCTGCCAACGTCCCATCGATCGATGCAGCCCTTGCCCAAATGGCCAACAAGCCCGTTGACCCTGAGGTGACAGATTGGGCCAATAGCGTACTTGCCGACAAGATCGACCAAGTAGCCGCCAAGCTGGCGCCGGCCGCGCCTTAAGGCCCCATGCGGCGGCAGCGATCCAATCGACGATAAGCCGTCGGGTCCGCCCGGCGGCTGCACCTTTCTCGCCTATCTGCAGCGTTGGTCCCAATGCAGGTCCGAGATTCTGGTCATGGCTATTTTGCGAAATCTCCAGCCGGGCCGCCGTCCTCAAGGCTGAATTCATGCGTGCTTCGCGCATCTTCATCGACCACACGAAACCAATGCTCCTGAAGCGCTCTAGGCGACACCCTTTGGCCCGTGACCTTCTCTACCGCAGATAACGGATCATCGGCGCTCGTGGCCTGAGTTGAGACACACTCCTCTCCATGCCACTCTTCCACCTGGTACTCTGGCATGCCGGCCTACCTACCGCTCCCCAGAGCCTTCGCTTCCCGCTCCAGCGTCTCGCGTTGGTTGCCGTGCTTCGCGATCAATTCCTTGACCTGCTGCGGGGTGATGCCGGCCTTGGTGGCGAAATACTCGACTTCATAATCCTCATCGGCAGAGACGCGGTCCCGATCGCGGAAGTCCGTCTTCGTTTTGTCGTCGGCCATTTGCTTTGCTCCTGGTTATATGATCAACCGCAACGTGCAGCCGCAGCCTTTTGTTGCAGCGGAGCCCGGATTTCCGAAACGGTCACATGGGAAAACGGCCCTCATAGCAGGAGGTGCTGGTGTTGCTGTAACTTTGAACGGAACGGTTTTTCTCCTTGACGGTTGTGACGTGAAGGAGATGCCTCATGTTTGAAAGTGTGATGTGGTTGATCGTCGTTGCTGGTGGCCCACTGTTGCTGGCCCTATTGATGGCATACGTTCTTATGACCCGACGCCACCGTGGTCCTGCAGAACGCATGGAAAGCGACCGCGCGACCAAACGGCTCTATCGCCAGGACGAACGTTGATCCTGAGGCTGGCGCAACGTTTGCGCTCACGCTGGCCCGCTGCCTCGCGGTGGCAGGCTTCTTCGTTTTAGGAAGTTAGGAATAACTTAGGAAAGATTTGGCCCTCTTTGAAAATACAGAGGCAATTCAGCACGGTAGCCAAATATCTGGCGGAGGGAGTGGGATTCGAACCCACGGTGGGCTTGCACCCACGCCGGTTTTCAAGACCGGTGCCTTAAACCGCTCGGCCATCCCTCCAACGTGACTTTTCAATCATCTAGGAACATCAACCGACCCAGTGAACGACAGTTGGTATCGAATGATACCTATCCTTCCGGACCAGCTTGCGGTTCATTTCTCTAGAGCGTTGCCCATCGCCAAGTCAACCATCGGCGCTGCCATGGATAATAGGGGGTGGCGTTCGTTACCCGAACGGAGCTGCGAACCCGTTTTCGAAGGAGCCGGGATCTAATTGCGATCCTTGCTGCCGACCTGCACAAGTTGCAGAAGACCCAGCACGACAAGTGCGAGCAAGGTAGCCAAAGCCGCGATCTGCCAGAACCCGAGCCCAACCGCCAGGCCTATGGCGCCTGCCAGCCACATGCCCGCCCCAGTGGTAAGCCCTTGAACCTCGCCCTTGGAGAAGAAGATCAAGCCCGCGGCCAGAAATGCCACGCCGGCAGTCGTGGCTTCGATCAAGCGGATAGGATCAATGGCGATTTCCTGACCATCGAAGACGTGAAGATGAGTAATCTCGATCGTGAGGATGGCAATTAGAGCCGTCGCAACACAGACCAGGATGTGTGTCCTCAATCCGGCCGGTCGGTTACGCCATTCGCGTTCGATCCCAACGATGGAGCCAAGGACGGCCGCGAGCAAAAGCCTGGCTGAAATTACGGAAAAGGGCAGCCACGTCTGTTGCCCGAAACGTTCAATGAATTCATCCATGAGGCGCAGAACGTATCTCGGGTCGGTCGGTTCCAGGCAGCCGCGCTTCATGCCACAGGTTCACTTCCAGACTCCAAAGGACAGAGGTCTCGGATGCCTCCTCACAGGCGCCCGGCCAGCCCGGGACCTGGCCGCCACATTCCTGCCCGGTTCCGGACACAATCGATTAATACGCTGATAAACAATTCCTGCGCACAAGGGATGGGGATTGGCGCGTCGCAGGCATTGCTCATCTGGCTCCGCCGAAATTCTAGAAGCGGCGCCTGTGTCGAGACGGTAGGGGACATCGGAAAACATGCAGACCACGACGCATCGGCGTCTTCGTCGCGCTCCTGCTTTGGTGTTGTGCGCTCTTTCGGCTGCGTTGCTGGCCGCGTGCGCGTCGCCGCAGTCCGAGCCGAAAGCCATGGTCTACAAGAAGCCTCGCTCGAAGGAATATTTTGCCGAGACCGAGTACGGCGTGAAGGCCAGCCCGCGCGTTCAGTACATGCGGCGCGGCGGCGGCCGCGACCAGTTGGGCAAGCCCTATCAGGTGCGCGGCAAGTGGTATTACCCCAAGGAAGACAAGCGCTACGCCAAGGTCGGTCTCGCCTCCTGGTATGGCGATGCCTTCCACGGTCGCCTCACAGCCAATGGCGAAGTCTACGACATGACCCATCTGACGGCGGCGCATCCGACCATGCCGCTGCCAAGCTACGCCCGTGTCACCAACACCGAGACCGGAAGCTCGGTCATCGTGCGCGTCAACGACCGCGGCCCCTATCACGAGGGACGCATCATCGATGTCTCGGAACGCGCCGCGCAAATGCTCGACTATGCCAAGGTCGGCACGGCCAGGGTCAAGGTGGAATATATTGGCCGCGCACCGCTCGACGGCGACGACGACCAATATCTGGTCGCCTCCTACCGCCCGGGCAACCGCCCGGACCCGTCCGATGGCTTGCCGACCGGCGTCATGGTGGCGATGAACGGACCTTCGCCGAGCCTATCTGTTGGCGCACCCCCTGCCGTAGTGCCGTTTCCTGGTCAGTTGACGAATTCCGACACACAGCCAGTGATGTCGATGCAGGCACCGGCCTCAAGCGATGTGACGCTGCCTGAATTCGGGCCGATCGTGCCTCAGCGCCCGGAATCGCCCTTTGCCGTGGCTTCGCTCTCCTATGCGGATGAGCGCGTACAGCGCGCCGACGTCTTTGCAGCGCTTGACGACCAGGGCATGTCGCCAGCCGACATCCTGCAATCGTGGAAGAAATCCAACCCGCAGGCATCGCCTGCCGTTTCCGACTATGTCGCCGCCGGATCCTTCGACGATGCCGCCGAGGCAAAGCGGGTGGCTGCGGCTCTCGAACCGTTCGGCAGGACCGAAATCCAGAGCACCGAACTCGACGGCAATGACTGGTACGCGGTCAATCTCTATCCGGATGGCCATGGCAATGTCGACGACCTCTTGCGCGCGGCATGGTCGCATGGCGCGCCGGACGCGCTGGCTGTGCGCAACTGACCAACAAAGGCACGCCGGTTTTGTCATTGCGCGGTTGATCCGCCGGGAAGAAGCCTGATAGCGTTGCGGCAAGTTTCTGCCGGCTAACAGTCGAGCCTCTTCATGCGATTTCGCCTTTTCCACCCTTTTGCCGGGCTTTTTGGCCTTGGCTTCTTGCTTGCCGCGCTGGTTCCGGCCAACGCGCAGCTTTTCGAGACCAAGGCGACGCAGGCTTTCATGATCGATGCCGAAACCGGCACGGTGCTGTTTTCCAAGGATGCCGACCAACCGATCCCGCCGGCCTCGATGGCCAAGCTGATGACGATGGAGATGGTCTTCAACGCCATCAAGTCGAAGCGCATGAGCCTCGACGACACCTTCGTGGTTTCGGAAAATGCCTGGCGCAAGGGCGGTGCGCCTTCGGGAACGTCGACCATGTTTGCCAAGCTCAAATCGGCGATCCGGGTCGAGGATCTGATCCAGGGGGTCACCATACAGGCCGCCAATGACGGCTGCATGGTGCTGGCCGAAGGCATGGCCGGTTCGGAAGAGAATTTCGCGGCGCAGATGAACGATCGCGCGCGCCAGATCGGGCTGCCGAAATCGACATTTGTCAATTCCACCGGCCTGCCGGCCGACGGCCAGCAGACGACAGTGCGCGAACTGGCGCAGCTTGGCCTGCATATATGGCGCGAATATCCGGATCTCTATCTCTATTACGGCCGGGCCGATTTCACCTGGAACAAGATCTCGCAAAAGAATCGCAACCCGTTGCTGGCCATGGGCATCGGCGCCGATGGGCTGGCGGTCGGGTCGAGCGAGGCGGGCGGTTTCGGCATTGTCGGCTCGGTCAGCCATGACGGAACCAGGGTGTTCGCGGCGATGAGCGGATTGGCCAATGATCGCGAGCGCGCCGAGGAAGCGCGCAAGCTGCTCGAATGGGGCGTCCGCTCCTTCGAGAAGACCGAGATTTTCGCTGGCAACGAAGTGGTCGGCGAGGCCCAGGTGTTCGGCGGCGCCAAATCCAGCGTAGCGCTGAAGGCAAAGGCGCCGATCGACGTCCTGCTGCCGATCGCCAACCGCGACAAGCTGACCGCCAGGATCGTCTATCAGGGGCCGGTATCGGCGCCGGTGGAGGAGGGGCAACCCGTCGGCGCGCTGCGCGTCTGGATCGGCGATACGCTGAGCCAGGAAACGCCGCTTTTCGCCGCCGAATCGGTCGGCGTCGGCACACTGCCGCAACGCGCGTTTGATGCCGCCAGGGAACTGGCCGTAGGCTGGCTGCGTTGAGTTCCTGCGGCGTGGACCTTTTCTCGGGCGCGGACTAAGACACCAGCGCAAAGCAGGACAAAGGCCTTTCGATTGGCAAGCGGATTTTTCATCACCTTCGAAGGCGGCGAGGGCGCCGGCAAGTCGACGCAGATCGAACGGCTGGCCCAGAAGATGCGCGCCAAGAAATACGATGTCCTCCTCACCCGCGAACCCGGGGGGTCACCCGGCGCCGAGGCGGTCAGGCACGTGCTCCTGTCCGGCGCCGCCGAGCCTTTCGGGCCGAAGATGGAGGCGCTGCTGTTTGCCGCCGCGCGCTCCGACCATGTCGAGCAGGTCATCCGGCCGGCGGTGGAGCGCGGCTCCATCGTGCTTTGCGACCGTTTCCTGGATTCGTCGCGCGTCTATCAGGGCGTCACCGGCGGCCTCGATCCGGCTTTCATGGAAGCTCTGGAGGAGGTCGCCATCAACGGCATGATGCCGGACATGACGCTGATCCTTGACATTGACCCCGCCGAGGGCTTGCGGCGCGCCGCCGCGCGGCGTGGCGCCGAGGACGGTCCGGACCGCTTCGAAAAGGAGACGCTGGACATCCACCAGCGCCGCCGTGACGCCTTCCTGGCGATCGCAACCGCCGAGCCGGACCGCTGCATCGTGATCGACGCGTCGGCGCCTCCCGCTACGGTGGAGGATGTCATCACCGCGGTGGTGTTCGCCGCACTTGAGGCGAGGGCGCCCGCGCGCAACCGACAGGCGGCGCCCGCATGATCTTCGAACGCATCGCTCCCGAGCAGCACGACACGCTGGACGGTGTACCGGAGCCGTCCGAGACGCTGCGCCTGGTCGGCCATGAGCAGGCGGCCGCGATGCTCGCTGCCGCCTATCGCTCGGGAAAACTGCCGCATGCGGTGATCTTTGCCGGGCCGATCGGCATCGGCAAGGCGACGCTTGCCTTTCACCTGGCGCACCATCTGTTGAAGCATCCGGCCTTCGACCAGGCGCCGGATGTGTTTGCCGTTCCCGATCCGGCCTCATCGCTGTTTCGCCAGATCGCCACCGGGGCGCATCCCGGCGTGCTGCATCTGACCAGGCCGCTGAACGACAAGACCAAGAGCTTCAAGACGGTCGTCACCGTCGACGAGATCCGCAAGGTCAACCGCTTCCTGTCGCTGACCTCGCATGACGGCAGCTACCGGGTGGTGATCGTCGATCCGGCCGACGACATGAACACCAACGCCGCCAATGCCTTGCTGAAGAACCTCGAGGAGCCGCCGAGCCGCACGCTGTTCATCCTCATCGTGCATGCGCCGGGCAGCCTTTTGCCGACCATCCGCTCGCGCTGCCAGATGGTGCGGCTGACGCCGCTCGATGCCGGCAGCCTGATGAGCGTTCTGGAAACCGTCGAGCCGCCGCCACCTTCCGATCCTGCCGCGCGCGCGGCACTGGCGGAACGGGCAGGGGGCAGCGCCCGCAATGCGATCCTTCTGACCCAATATGGCGGGCTGGAGATTGCCGGCACGCTCGACGCCCTGGTCACGTCGGGCAGGAGCGACATCGCCGGCGCCTATCGCCTTGCCGAGGCCGTCGCCGGCCGCGACCAGGCGATCCAGTTCGACATCTTCAACCGCCGCGCGCTCGATCTGCTCTCCACCGGCGCCAGTGAAGCCGCGCTGGCTGGGGATCTCGCGCGGGCGAAAACGCTGTCCGACACTTGGCACGAGGCGCTGAACGCCATATCTGAGACCGATACCTACAATCTTGACAAGAAGCAGCACGCCTTGACCATGATCGACCGCCTGAATTCCGCAATGCGAATGTGACCGGTTTCGGCATTGGGGCGGGATGGCAATCGCCGTCTCGATGCGATATCCACCGCTCACATTCATTCGGCCATTCATGACGGTTAATTCATGTCACGCGACACATTCTACATCACGACACCAATTTTCTATCCGAACGGCAAGCCGCATATCGGCCACGCCTATACGGTCATTGCGACCGACGCGCTGGCCCGCTTCCAGCGCCTGGACGGCAAGGACGTGCTCTCCCTCACCGGCACTGACGAACACGGCCTCAAGATGCAGCAGACGGCCGAGAAGGAAGGCATAACGCCACTCGCGCTTGCCGACCGCAACTCGGCGATCTTCCGTTCGATGACAGAGGTCCTGGGCGGCTCGAATGATGATTACATCCGCACGACGGAACCACGCCACTACGAGTCGTGCCAGGCGATCTGGAAGGCGATGGCGGCCAATGGCGACATCTATCTCGACCGCTACAGTGGCTGGTATTCGATCCGCCAGGAAGCCTATTTCGAAGAGAGCGAAACCACGCTCGGCGACGACGGCGTGCGCCGCGAGCCGCTTGGCTCGCCGGTCGAATGGAATGAGGAGGAAAGCTACTTCTTCAGGCTTTCCGCCTATCAGGACAAATTGCTTGCGCTGTACGAAAGCCAGCCCGATTTCGTCGGTCCGGCCGAGCGCCGAAATGAGGTGATGAGCTTCGTCAGGTCCGGCCTCAAGGACATCTCGGTCTCGCGCACGACCTTCAATTGGGGCGTGCCGGTGCCCGGCGACGACAAGCATGTGATGTATGTCTGGGTCGATGCCTTGACCAACTACATCACCGCTGCCGGCTATCCCGACACCAAGGCCGAGCAATGGCGCTACTGGCCGGCCACGCACATTATCGGCAAGGACATCGTCCGCTTCCATGCCGTCTACTGGCCGGCTTTCCTGATGTCGGCCGGCATCGAACTGCCGAAGCGCGTCTTCGCGCATGGCTTCCTGTTCAACCGCGGCGAGAAAATGTCGAAGTCGGTCGGCAATGTCGTAGACCCCTTCACCATGGTCGAGCATTACGGCCTCGACCAGGTGCGCTATTTCTTCTTGCGTGAGGTGCCATTCGGCCAGGACGGCAGCTACAGCCATGACGCGATCGTCAACCGCACAAATGCCGATCTCGCCAACGGTCTCGGCAATCTGGCGCAGCGCTCGCTGTCGATGATCGCCAAGAACTGCGGCGGCGTGGTGCCGCATCGCGGCGAGCTGACCGAAGCCGACAGCGCGATCCTCGACCAGGCGGTGGAAGCGCTGGGTACCGCGCGCCAGGCGATGGCGGAACAGGGCATCCATCTCGCGTTGGCGGCGATCTTCGGCGTTGTGGCGGAAGCGGATCGCTACTTCGCCTCGCAGGCGCCCTGGGCGCTGAAGAAGACCGATCCGGCGCGCATGGAAACAGTGCTGTGGACGACCGCCGAACTGGTGCGGCGCGTGGCATTGCTGTGCCAGCCCTACATTCCGGGGTCGGCCGGCAAGCTGCTGGACCTGCTGGCGGTGCCGGCGGACAAGCGTGACTTCGCGCATGTCCATGCCGACTATGCGCTGGTGCCCGGCACGGCGCTGCCCGCGCCGGAGGGCGTGTTTCCGCGTTATGTCGAAAACCCTGAGGCGAGCGCCTGATGCTCGTCGACAGCCATTGCCATCTCGACTTTCCGGATTTCACCGAGGAGCGGGCGGCCATCGTCGCCCGCGCCAAGGCTGCCGGTATAGGTCACATGGTGACCATCTCGACACGCGTGAAGCGGTTTGCGCAAGTGCTTGAGATTGCCGAGAGTTTCGACGAAATCTATTGCTCGGTCGGCACTCATCCTCACAATGCCGGCGAAGAGCTGGATGTGACGGCTGAGGACCTTGTGCGCCTGTCCGCGCACCCGAAGGTGGTGGCGATCGGCGAGGCCGGGCTCGACTATTTTTACGACAAGGCGCCACGCGATGCGCAGGCGCAGGGCTTTCGCACTCACATAGCGGCCGCGCGCGAGACCGGCTTGCCGCTGGTGATCCATTCGCGCGATGCCGATGACGACATGGCTGCCATCCTCGAAGACGAAACAGGGAAGGGCGCCTTCCCCTTCATCCTGCATTGTTTTTCGTCGGGGCGACGGCTGGCAGAGGTCGGCGTGGCGCTTGGTGGCTATGTGTCCTTCTCGGGCATACTGACCTTCAAGAACTCCGCCGATTTACGCGCCATCGCAGCCGATGTGCCGCATGACCGGCTGCTGGTCGAGACCGACGCACCGTATCTGGCGCCGGTGCCGTTCCGCGGCAAACGCAACGAGCCGGCCTATATCGCGCATACAGCCAAGGTGCTGGCGGAGACGGTCGGCGTTGGCGAAGCCGAGATCGCGACGCTGACGACGGCAAACTTCTTCCGGCTGTTCGGCAAGATGCCGCGGCCCGCCGGGCTCTGACGCATGAGCGACCGGCTGCGCCTCACCATCCTCGGCTGCGGCTCGTCACCTGGCACGCCGCGCATCACCGGCGATTGGGGCAATTGCGACCCGGCCAATCCGAAAAACCGGCGTACACGCTCAGCCGCGCTCGTCGAGCGGATAGCAGCCAACGGCGCCAGAACCACGGTCGTCATCGACACCGGGCCTGATTTCCGTGAGCAGATGCTGATGGCGGCGGTCCGGCGCATCGACGCCGTCGTCTATACGCATCCGCACGCCGACCACATCCACGGCATCGACGATCTGCGCGGCTACGTGCTGGAGCAGCGCCATTTGATCGATGTCCATGCCGACCAGCCGACCATGCTCAGGCTGCGCGAAGCGTTCGGCTATTGCTTCGAGACGCCGCTTGGCAGTTCCTATCCGCCGATCGTCAGGCCGCACATCATCGATCACGCAAGGGCGGTGACGATCGAAGGCGAGGGCGGTGCCCTCACCCTCGAGCCGCTGCCGCAGATCCATGGCGACATCATTTCGCTCGGCTTCCGCATCGGCGGGCTGGCCTACTGCCCCGATATAAGCGACTTCCCGGATACCACCGCCGAGCGGCTGCGCGGCCTGGAAATGCTGGTCATCGATGCCTTGCAGTACCATACCCATCCCAGTCATCTGTCGCTCGGTCAGGCGCTTGGCTGGATTGAAAAACTGGCGCCGAAACAGGCCGTGCTGACGCATATGCATGTGCCGCTCGACTATGCCACGGTGAAGGCCGAGGTGCCGGCCAACGTCACTCCGGCCTATGACGGCATGGTGATCGAAATTCCTTTATGAGACAGCATGATACGAGCAGATCTTTATAAGGACGTTCGGTTCTTCGGCGCGAAGATCAGCAGCGTTCCAATCCGCTCATAGCCCATGCGGGGATAAAGCAGCGCTCCGGCACGCGTCGCCAACAGCATCGAGCACCGCGACGCATGCGCTTTGTCGTCATGCAGCATTTTGGCCATCAGCGCCTGGCCGATGCCTCGACGCCGGTACGAAGGCTCGACAAACATTGCCGAGCACCATGTGGCGCCGATGGCGTCTATGCTGCGCACACGCCCGACGATGGCGTCGCCATCGAGCGCCACATACTGGCGAAACGGCGCATCGTCGCCGAGTTGATCGTCTGGAAGTGGCCGCCTGCGTATGACCTTTCCCAGTTGTGCAGCGCGTTCAGCCGTCCTCACGCGTTCGATAGAGACGATTACTGGCGGGTCTGGAATTTGGCGCAGCGACTGGACGAAAAAGCCTTCCGTCCGCAGCAGCCGGTAGCCGAGCGCCTTGTAGGCAGTTCGCGTCGGTTCGTCCGGGCCGTCATTCGCGATCACGACCGAAACGGCAAAGCTTGGCCGCGCATGCTGCCGCACGATGGCATCGGCTTCCTCGGCGGCGACGTCATGGACGATCCATTCTTCGCCACGGTAGTCGCGTGCATTCTTGCGCTCGGCATCGCGCATCAGCCACAAGGGTCCGACGCGGCTGGCCTCGTAGGGAAAGGAACGGCTCTTGTCGGTGCTGAAGCCGTGCACGAACACTTCGATCGCCGCTTCGATGTCACGCTTTGCTGTCGTCATCGACACAGCGTAGCGTTGGCCATCGGCTCAAGGCAACACGCGTCGATCATGCCAAACCCGTGAAAATCGCAGCAATTTCCAGCTTCAGTCTAATGCACAAGTTCCATAATCTATCTTATGCGACTTTCATATGTGGCTGCTGCTTCCATTACGGACGTGCCAATATACGCCCTGCTGACTGAGATGCGGGCCGGCGGCTCTGATTGCTTGGCGGGAGGAACGTTGACGAAGCAGTGGCGAAATGAGTTGGCGTGGTCTTCATTTCTCAAGGGATGGCGCCTTTCGCAAAGGCCTCGACTTCCTGCTCGACCGGCCCGCGCCGGGATAACGAACAGGAGCGTCATCCCGAAAAGCTTTCCAGGAGGCCGCTGAAGGCTGCTGCGATTGCAACAAGATGGAAGACGCCAAGGGCCAGCCATCTGGAGCCGCCGGCGCCCGCAACAAATGCCCCATAGGCAGGAAACTGCAGCGCAGCCAATCCGATGGAAAGGCTGGTGATCGTTGTGTTGGTCAAAAGCGTTGCCAGCATGGGGACCGGATAGAGAAGTCGCGCCAGCACATAGTCGCCATGCCCGGCCCCGGCCGAATAGAGCGCCAGGAAAAAGGCGACCGGCGTGACGCCGAGGCCGACAAGGAACCCTGCCCGCGAGGAGAATTTTGGCGACGTCATCTGGCCATGGCCATGGCGGCCGGTGGGTCGCCGCCGGGTGGCAGTGGTACGGGAGCGTATCCGGAATAGTCGGCGCGCAGGCGTGCCAGTCCGTTCGAACAGGACCGGAGCGCATCCTCCAGCATGAACATGTTCGCGAGCGGCATTGTCGCTTTGACAACGACGACCACGCCGCTGATTTCCCGACTCCGGATCAGGCCCCGGCGGCTGTGCAGTTCGGCGATGATTTTGTCGACATAGGCCGCCGACGTGTTCACCTCGACTTGCATGATCGGCTCGAAGAGCTGCACGCCCAGCTTGGGAGCGGCTTCACGGAAGCAGGCTCGGCCGGCGATCTCGAAAGTCAGGGGCGAGGAATCAGTGTCGTGATACGCGCCGTCGATCAGCGTTGCCTTCACGCCAAGCATCGGGAAGCCAGCAAACGGGCCTGAAGACAGAATGTTCCGCAGCCCCTTTTCGACGCCCGCAACATATTCGTTCGGAAGCGCACCGTCGGCGACCTTGGACCCGAAGACGAAGTCCCAGCTACCGCCATTCGGCTCGAACGCAATCTTGACGCGGGCGAACTGACCCGTACCACCGGACTGCTTATTGTGCGTGTAGTCCTGCTCGTGCTTACGGGTGATCGTCTCGCGATACGCTACCTTGGGCGCGCCGACATTCACCTCAATGCGAGACTCGCGGCGCAGGTGGTCGATGACTATGTCGAGGTGGAGTTCGTCCCTGCCGGCGACGATCGTCTGGCCCGATTCCGCATCCTGCTTGACGTGCAACCAGGGATCCTCGTCCGCCAGCTTCGACAAGGCAGTAGCTAGCTTCTCCTGATCCGCCCGCGACTTCGGCTCGATCGCGATTTGCAGCAGAGGCCAGGGCGCGGCAGACTTTTCTATCATGACGCCATGGTTGCAGATCGATCCGATGACCGCAACGGAGGGGTCTACGCCCGGCCGGCCGCCCTGCCCGTCCCTTTCGCTTCCTGACTGTGGACGCGCGCCAGGAAATCGCGCACCAGCGGAAGTGCCTCATCGAAATGCGTTTCGAGCAACCAGTGGCCGGCGCCATCGATCAGATGAAGCTCCGCTTCCCGCAAATCGCGCTGGTAGGCATGCGCCGATTGTGCCGGCATGTAACCATCCTCGGGGCCCCAGACGATGAGCGTTTGCGGTTGGTGCTCGCGCAGATAGCTCTGATAGCGCGGGAACCAGCCGAGGTTCGCCTCCAGCTTCTCCATCAGGCCGACCGCGAGCCGCCGGCGGATCGGCGTGTCCATCAAAGGCCAGTGGAGTTTCCAAAGATCGGGAGGCACGCGCTCGGCTACAGCGTAATCCACCTCTCCGACAAACTCGTGCCGGAAGCCCTTCTCGCTTACCGCCTCTTCCAACGGCCGGTGCTTTTCGGGCGTCTTTTCCTTCCAATAGGCTTTTATCCCAGCGTATTTCGGCCCGAGAACATCCTGGTATATATCGCCGTTCTGGATGATGAGTGCCGCGATGCGCTCGGGATGTGCGATGGCGTGGCGCAGTCCGATCTGAGAGCCATAATCGTGCAGCCAGAGCGCATAGCGCGACGTGCCGAGCGCATCGGCGAAAGCTGTCAGAAACCCGGCATAGGCATCGAAATCATAGCCAAAGTCCGACATTTCGGGCGTGCCGCTGTAGCCAAAGCCGGGAAAGTCCGGCGCGAATGTATGCCAGCGATCGGCAAGTGCCGGCATCAACCGTCGGAATTGATAGGACGAGCACGGATAGCCGTGCGGCAGGAGAAGGACGGGAGCATCAGGCGGGCCGTCTTCGCGATAGAAGATGCTGTTTCCGTCAATGTCGATCCGGCGATGTTGCAATTATACCTCCTTGCTCAAAGCTTGCCCGCCACTTTGTTTACGGCGCTCGGGCAAGAAGGTTCCCTTGAAGTCAGGGCGTGACGGCTTCCGGCTCTCCATTGCCCGACAGGATCTGCAGCGTTCCGCGCGTGGCGTTGCGGAACGCATCGTCGAAACTGACGCCACGTACCTGCCAGCGATACTCCTTATCCTTGAAGCTGAGCCGCCAGTCGCCGACCCAGCCCAGCGCTTCCTGGCGCCATACCAAAGTGCCGGCAAGCAGGGCGTCCCCATCCAGCGTGTTGGCCACGTCGGCGAGCGCGACGTCGGACGGCCGAGGCAACTCCAGCGGCAAACCGGTCCGGTGCGCCGCGTCCGCCAGCGCAACGCGCATATCCGCCGCAAGCTCGCCGCCGCCATCGCGCACCAGCGTGAAGCCGTCGCCTTTCATCGGCCTTACATCCAGCAGTGCGACCATTTTTGGCCGCGGCACCGCCCACGGTTTGCGCCCGAGCGACGCCAGCAAGGCATCGATCTTGTCCGGGTCGAAATCGGCGGTGATGTAATGCGGCCGGTCGTGGGTGCCCTGCTCGTCATGCGGCGGGCGGTTGTTGAGCAGGTCGCGGTAGCCGACACCAGTGACATAGTCGGCCGCGTGCCGGCTCATGTCCGCAACACGCGGGTCGCCGATCAGCCGCGGGTCGCCGGAAACCTTGACCAGCACCTCTTCAAGGCACGGCGCCAGGCCCCAGGCCCGGTTCTCCTCGCCAGTGCCGCTGGTCACCGATTGCGCGCGGTAGAGGCTGGCGCGGTCGATGTCGGCGGCAGCGACCGGAAAGACAATCAGCACAGCCAGCGCCGCTGCCACAAAGCCCAATTTCAAGCATCCAGGCACCCGCCGACCCTCCCGAAACGGTCCGGAACATCCGTTGGAGCCATACTCCTGATCATCAGGGACTTTCAAGGTGCCGCCCATCAAGGCGTATCGCCGACGATGCGCCGGTGTACGCCGTCCAGGCTCTCGGTGAGCGCCTCGAACACGTTTCGCGCCGTGAGTTCGCGAAGAACCTGTTCGTTGATGCCGCCGCGCGTCGCATAGTCCTGCGCCAGATGCATGAAGTCGGCATCCGGCGACATATCAGGAGCGCTTCCCAAGGCTTTGAAAAGCGATGCGATGTAATCGCGCCCCTTTCCTTCCTCGACGCCATTCTTCTTGAGCCAGCTGTTGATCGTATCGAGATATCTGAAGTAGCTGGCATAGGTCGCGGTGACCACGCTCAGCGCATTGAATTCGGCTGGGTTCTCGACCTCGATCACTTTCCCCAGACTGCCGAACAAGGCAGCGACAGTGGCATCCGGCGGGCAGATGATCGTTGCCCCCAGCCGGTGGGCAATCATCGGCATGGGCAGCGCTTTCGTCACCTGGTGCGCGGGTGCGGTCAAGCCGGCAATCTCCTCGCGCGGCAGCGTGGCGATCAAGCTGATGAGGTGATGCTCGCGCCGAAACCGCAAACCCGGCAGGACGTCATGCGCAATTTGCGGCCGGACAGCCAGCATGACTAGGTCGCATTGATCGAGAACCGCCTGATTGTCATCAGCGATACACACATCCGGATAACGGGCTGCCAGCTCTGCGGCGATCTCTTCATTGCGCGGCGACAGCAGCACGGAGACGGAGTTATCCGCGACGGATTTGAGCCCGCTGACAATGGCCGCTGTAAGGGCACCCGTGCCGATGAAGCCAAGTTTCATCGCGCCTGTCTCTGGTTCATCGGTCACAGCGGCGCATGCTCGAGCCGTACCTGATAGCTCAGCACGCGCTTTTCACCGGGCGCGATCAGCATCACGCCCGGCTTGTCCGCGAACTCGCCATCGAAATCCACGGGGCTGGCAAGCCCGTGCCAGGGTTCGATACACAGGAACGGAGCGCCGCCCGGCTTCGACCAGATGCCCAATTCCTTGAAACCCTGCCACGACATCTCGATCGCCGCACCGTTCGCGGCGGCATAGCGCACGCTGGTGCTGGCCGGCCGGTCGAGGATCACGGCGTCTGCCTCGAACAGCTGTTCGGAAAGCGCCAGCGTTTTGCCTTCGATGGGCGTCGGCCGCGGTGCAGCCAGCACCAGGCCATCCTTCAGCCGGCGGATCGGCGCCGGCTCGTCCTGGGCAAAGGTCAGGTGGTAGTCGGTCTTGGCGAGCCCCGGCTGCAATGGCCAATTGAAAGCCGGATGTGCACCGATGGAGGCTGGCAGCGTCTCGTCGCCGGTGTTGGCAATCTCGAAGCTCACACCAAGTTCGCGACGCTCGAGCGTATAGGTGATGGCAAGGCGAAAGGCGAACGGATAGCGCGTGCGTGTATCGGCATCGTCGGTCAACACCAGCGTGCAGGATCGGGGGCTCGCGTCAGCCCACACAAACGGCTTGTCGCGCGCAAATCCGTGCTGCGTCAGGGGATAGACCTGGCCCCCATGGCGGAGCTGGTCGCCCTTCAGCCGGCCGACGATCGGAAACAGCACCGGCGAATGCCGCCGCCATTCCGGCCCGGCCTGCCACAAAAACTCCAGACCCTCGGCATTGCGCAAGGAGACGAGCTCGGCCCCCTGCCCGACAATGGTTGCCGAGATGCCGTCGCCGTGAAGCGTCACTTGTTCCATGCGTTCTCGCGGAAAGCTGCGTGCGAGCGGCAGGTTAGCAAAAGCCCGCATGGACTCAAGGGCGCAGCGACATCGCGCTGATAGCGGAGCGATGTCTCCACGGCAAAACGACAGTGGCCGGAGATTCTCCTCCGGCCACTGCGAGATCGAGATTGTTGTCCTGCTACGGTTCGACTATTCGCGCTCGCCGGTGAAATTCAGCAACAGCTGGAAGATGTTGACGAAGTTCAGGTACAGCGACAGCGCGCCGAAGACGGCGAGCTTCTGCTGCGATTCCGCGTCGAAATTCTCCGCATACTGTTCCTTGATCGTCTGCGTGTCCCAGGCGGTCAGGCCGATAAAGACGGCAATGCCGACCACCGAGATGGCGAACTGCAGCGCGGTCGAGCCAAGGAAGATGTTGACGACGCTGGCGATCACCACGCCGATCAGGCCCATGATCAGGAAGGACGAGAACTGGGTCAGGTCGCGCTTGGTCGTGTAGCCGTAGAGGCTGGTGGCGCCGAACATGGTGGCGGTGATGAAGAAGGTGCGCGCGATGCTGGTGCCGGTAAAGACCAGGAACACCGAAGCCAGCGACAGGCCCATCACCGCGCAGAAGGCCCAGAACATCGCCTGGGCACTCGCCGCCGACATCGTCTGCATCTTGAACGAGAACAGCAGCACGAAGGCGAGCGGCGCCAGCATTACCACCCATTTCAGCGGGCTGGAAAAGATCGGCACGTAGAGGGCCGGCGTCGAAGCGACCACCATGGCGACGATGCCGGTGACGACGAGGCCGATGCCCATGTAGTTATAGACACGCAGCATGTGGCTGCGCAGGCCCTCGTCATAGACGGTGCCGGCGCGCGCGCCAGTGCCCATGCGGTATCCGAGGTCAGGGGTATTCATGCGGGTTCTCCTTATGTGGTCTCAGTAAAGCGTCTGGATCAGTAAAGTGTCTTGGCAAGCGTCTCGGCGGCGCGGTCGAGGTCGTGGACATCGCTGCGCGCGACGACCGCGTACGCGACCTCGCCGATCTGGAAATAGGCAGAGGAGATGTCGCCGGAGGGCGCGATGGCAGGCTTGACCACGTCGAAGGTTCCGGGCCGGATCGCAAACAGCGAGACCAGCCCCATATCCTTCGTCTCCAGCGCCACCTCGACGCTCGGCCCGAAGCGCGACGGATAGATCTGCACGTCGCGGACCTTCCAGTCCTTGGGCAGCGATGGCATGACGATTGCGGTGGCGGCGCGGATTTCGTCGCCATTGTAGTTGGGCGCCTCCAGCTGCGAGGGCATCGCCTCGCGCATGAGCGTCGTCTTGTGCGCCCGGATCGCTTCTTCGACATAGGCGGGCGGCGGCGGCGAAGCCACGACCTTGGTCACCAGCAGCGGCCCGAAGAGGCCGTTCGCCAGCCAGCCGGCAGCGACAAAGACGGCGACCGCGGCCGCCCGCTGCAGCACGGCGAAGACGCGGCGACTGGCCAGTCCCCTGCCCAGCCGGCGCGCGACTTCAGTCGTCGCCGGCCGCGCCATTCCTGTGGAAGCAGCCAGCGCCAGGCGCAGTTCGTCGCGCGTCCTCAAGTCGGACATCACCCGCGCCGCAGCCTCCGGACGAACCGAGAGGAACGCCTCGACCTCGATGCGGCGCGCGACATCCAGCTGGTCGTCGACATAAGAATCGAGATCGGTATCGGTCACCGGGTCCCGCAACAGGTCGGTCATGACGGGTCTCCCACGATCCTCAGATGGCTTTTGGCCGGCGAAGGTGCAGCGTTTTCCATCTCGCGCAGTGCTGCGCGCGCCCTGCCGATGCGCGACATCAGCGTGCCCAGCGGCACCCCGCTGGCGTCGGCGGCCTGCTGGTAGGAAAGGCCCTCGATGGCGACCAGATGCAGCGCCGAACGCTGCTCCTCCGGCAGACTGAAAAAGGCCTCGCGCACCTGCGCCAGTCGCACGGAATGTTCCTGAGGCGCCGGCGTGCTGGCATCGGTGAGATAGCCGGCCTGCTCGACACGTGCTGCTTCCGACCGGCGCGAGCGCATCTTGTCAATGAAAGCGTTGTGGACGATCGACAGCAACCATGCCCGCAGATTGCCGCCCGAGCGGAATGTGTCGCGCCGCTCGTAGGCGCGCACCAGCGCATCGTGCACCAGATCCTCGGCGTCAGTGCCGTCGCGCGTCAGCGAGCGTGCGTAGCGCCTGAGCGAACCCAGCTGTCCGACAATATCGAAGCGTGGCATCGACCGTTTCATGCCCCGTTTACGAAACAGGCGGGGATCTTAATCCATCGCCACCAAAACTTTTTTGCGTCGCCACAATAGACATCATGCAATCAGAAGTCCGCTGCGCACTTACCCATCTCCCGTGCGGCAGATGTTTGCTTTATGGATGAAGTCTAGCCTTATCCGTCTGTCCCAGGAGCAAAAGATGGCCAATGGTAGTCGTGTAACGGGTTTTGCAGCGTTGCCGATCGTCGGCAGGGTGTTCATCATCTTTGGCATTGTCGGACTGATCGCTTCCGGCGTGCTGGCCATCGTCGAGATGTACGGCCCTCGTACCGCTTCGGCGACAGGCAGGATTGTCGCCGCCGAATACAATCCCCGCATCGAGTTCTCGACCGCCGACGGCACCGTCATCCGCTTCAACAATGCCGTCCACAGCTCGTTCTGGGGTGATGGCGACAGCGTCCCTGTCGCTTACGACCCAACCAATCCGCAAAATGCCTCCGTCGACAGCTTCGCCGGACGCTGGTTCCTTGCCGGGCTGGCCGGCATGCTCGGCGGTTTCTCCCTGCTGACCGGCATCGGTCTCGCCGTGATTGGACGGGTGCTTATCCGGCGGATTGGAATGAACCCGTCGCCATAGCCGCCGACCCCTGCCGTACAGACAAAGCTTGGCGTAACGGTCCAGTACGCTAGCGGACTGGCGCAGATGGAAGCACTGGCGAAACGCGGCCGCTTTGCGTATTACTCCGCCGCCATTGGAGCCGTATTGATGTTCGAGACCCTGCAACCTGCCCCGGCTGACAAGATCATCGCCTTGATCGGCCTCTATCGCGCCGATCCGCGCCCCGGCAAGATCGATCTCGGCGTCGGCGTCTACAAGGACCGCGACGGCAGGACGCCGGTCATGCGCGCCCTGCGCGAGGCCGAGAAGCGGTTGCTGCAGGACCAGGACACCAAGACCTATCTCGGCCTTGCCGGCGACACCGGCTTCAACACGGCGATGGTCAAGCTGGCCTTCGGCCCCGCTGCCGACATGACGCGCATCCGCGCCGCGCAAGCGCCTGGCGGTTCCGGCGCGCTGCGGCTGGTGGCGGAGCTGTTGAAGCGGACCCGCCCCGACGCAACCGTCTGGCTGTCGGACCCGACATGGCCGAACCACCCGCCGGTGATGCGCGGGGCCGGCCTCAAGGTGCGCGATTATCCCTATTTCGATGCCGTTTCCGGCGCGGTGCGCTTCGACGAGATGCTGGCAACGCTTGGCGCAGCCGAGCCCGGCGATATCGTGCTGATGCATGGCTGCTGCCATAACCCGACCGGCGCCAATCTCGATATTGCGCAATGGGCCAGCGTCACCGATCTTGTCGTCGAGCGCGGGCTGTTGCCCTTTGTCGACATTGCCTATCAGGGCTTTGGCGAAGGCCTGGACGCCGATGCGGCCGGCTTGCGCCTTCTCGCGGGCAAGGTGCCTGAAATGGTCGTTGCCTCGAGCTGCTCGAAGAACTTTGCCGTCTACCGCGACCGCGTCGGCGCGGCGATGATCCTGGCGAAGGATGGTGCGCAAGCCGATGTGGCGATGAGCCAGATGCTGGCGGCGGCGCGCGCCATGTATTCGATGCCGCCGGACCATGGCGCCGCCGCCGTGCGCATGGTGCTGGAAGATGATGGCCTTCGCGCCGACTGGGAGGCGGAGCTGGAGGAGATGCGGCTGCGCATGCTGAGGCTGCGCGTCCAGTACGCCGACGCGCTGCGCCGGCAGTCCAACTCCGACCGCTTCGACTTCATCGCCAGCCATCGCGGCATGTTTTCCAGGCTTGGCCTGACCGAGGCGCAAGTCGAGCGGCTGCGTGCCGAGTATGGCGTCTACATGGTCGGCGACAGCCGCATCAACGTCGCCGGCCTGCCCGAGGACGGCATGGATGACCTCGCCAAGGCGGTTGTGTCGGTACTCGGCTGAAGCTCGCTGTGGACAATCTCCCCTCTCCGGCTGACGCCGTTGGCCGCACGACAGGCAGCGGGATAGCATTCGCCGCATGAAACCTTCGCGCGACATTTCCCGGCTGATCGAGATCATGGCGGCGCTCAGGGCGCCGAAGACCGGTTGTCCCTGGGACATCGAGCAGGATTTCTCGACCATCGCGCCCTATACGATCGAGGAAGCCTATGAGGTGGGCGACGCCATTGCGCGCGGCGATCTCGACGATCTGCGCGACGAATTAGGCGATCTCCTGCTGCAGGTCGTCTACCACGCGCAGATGGCTGAGGAAGCCGGCGATTTTGCCTTCGGTGATGTGGTCGAGGCCATCACCACCAAGATGATCCGCCGCCATCCGCATGTCTTCGGCGACGAGAAGGCGCGCAGCGCCGGCATGGCAAAGGGCATGTGGGAAAAGATCAAGGCTGAGGAAAAAGCCGAAAAGCGAAGTGCGCGCCTCGCCCGCGGCCTCGACCCCGAAGACCATGGCAAGGGTTTCCTGGACAGCGTGCCCGTCGCCCTGCCCGCTTTGACGCGGGCACTGAAGCTGCAGGAAAAGGCAGCGCGTGTCGGTTTCGACTGGAGCGAGGCAGCACCCATCCTCGACAAGATCGAGGAAGAGATCGGCGAATTGCGCGAGGCACTGGCTAAGGGCGAAACGGCTGAGATCAAGGACGAATTCGGCGACATGCTGTTTGCCGTCGTCAATCTGGGCCGTCACCTCAAGCTCGATTCGGAAGCGGCGCTCAGCGGCACCAACGAAAAGTTCCGCTCGCGCTTCCACTATGTCGAGCGCGCGATCGATGCATCGGGAAGCACGCTCGAAAAAGCCACGCTGGACGAGATGGAAGCGCTCTGGCAGCAAGCCAAGAGCGCGAAATAATCAGGCTTACTGCCTGTTTTTGCGGTGCAATCGGCTTTCGATCTCATGCCGCGCGCTGTGCGTGGCCTTGAGTGCGATGGTCGCGCTGCCATCCTCATTGTCTACCCGCGAAACCACGTCGCCATTGCGGTAGAGCCAGTCGACAAGGCCGAACTGCGCCGGTTCGATCGTCACCGTCAATTCCTCCAGTTCGCCCGACATCCTGGTCTCGATCAGCGCCTTCAGCGCATCGATGCCTTCGCCGGTGACGGCCGAGATGGCGATCGGCGGCGCCTTGTTGGCGTCAGTGCCGTCGGCGAGCAGGCGCTCCCGGTTGCCGTCGTCGAGAAGGTCGACTTTGTTCCACACTTCGACGACGCGCTTGGCATCGCCGGCATCGACGCCGAGATCGGCGAGAATGCGCTCGACGTCCTCGGCTTGCGCTGCGGTATCCGGATCCGAGATATCGCGCAGGTGGATGACCAGATCGGCCTCGACGACCTCTTCCAGTGTGGCCCGGAAGGCGGCGACCAGATGCGTCGGCAGGTCCGAAATGAAGCCGACTGTGTCCGACAGGATGATCGGCGTGCCGTGCGGCAGGCGCACGCGGCGCAGCGTCGGGTCGAGCGTTGCAAACAGCATGTCTTCGGCCAGCACGTCGGCCCCGGTCAGCCGGTTGAACAGCGTCGACTTTCCGGCATTGGTGTAGCCGACGATCCCCACCACCGGGAACGGCACCTTCTTGCGCTTGGCGCGGTGCAGGTCGCGGGTGCGGCGCACCGTTTCCAGCTCATGCTTGAGCTTGATGATTTTTTCCTGCAGCTGCCGCCGGTCCGACTCGATCTGGGTTTCGCCGGGGCCGCCGAGGAAGCCGGCGCCGCCGCGCTGGCGTTCAAGGTGGGTCCAGCTCCGCACCAGGCGGCCCTTCTGGTAGTTGAGATGGGCAAGTTCGACCTGCAGCGTGCCCTCCTTGGTCCGCGCGCGCTCGCCAAAAATCTCCAGGATCAATCCGGTGCGGTCGAGCACCTTGGCATTCATTTCTTTTTCGAGATTGCGCTGCTGCACCGGCGTCAGCGGATGGTCGACGATGACCACCTCCGCGTGACCCTCTTTGACGATCTCGGCGAATTCCGCGACCTTGCCGCTGCCGAGCAAGGTTGCCGGGCGTGGATCGTTGACGGTGACCACCGCCGTGTGGATCAGATCCAGGTTGATGGCGCGGGCAAGGCCGACCGCTTCGTCGTGGCGCGCATCCGCCGAACGCGTCAGCCGTGGACGGTTCGTTTCGTCATCGTTGCGCTGATGCCGGGTAAGCACCGGCACGATGACAACCGCCCGGGTCGGACCTGTGGCTTCCGTCCCGGAATTATGTGCTGGTTTCCCGCGGACGCCGCGGTCCGCGTCTTTTTCACGTGCCAATCAGGCGCCCTGGCTTTCCTCGCCATCGAACATCTGAACCGGCTGGCTCGGCATGATCGTGGAAATGGCATGCTTGTAGACGAGCTGGGAGTGGCCGTCACGGCGCAGCAAAACACAAAAATTGTCGAAGGAAGTGACCACGCCGGTCAGCTTGACGCCGTTGATGAGAAAGATGGTGAGTGGATTTTTGCTCTTGCGAACAGAATTCAGGAACAGGTCCTGAAGGTTTTGCGATCGTTCCGCCATTGTTCTTGTCTTTCGCCGATCCCCTTCGGTTTGCAGGCTAATGCGCCAAATTAGCGGGCACATGTCAAGCTTGCAAACACCCCCTTGCCGTCAGTAACGACAAGCAGAACGAGATATATTGATGTGCAGTCCGTCTGTGCGGTTATCAGGCTGGACTTTTTTCCGCAACGTCAAAAAAGGCTTGCCGCAATGAAAGTGTTATCGAACCGGGGTGCCCATTGGCGACCGCGGCACCGTCGATTGCCACGACCGGCATGGCGATTGTCGTTGCCGAACTGATGAAAGCTTCTCGCGCCGCCTTGGCTTCAGTGACTGAAAACCCGCGCTCCTCGATCGTCAACCCGAGCTTTGCCGCCACTTCGAACATGGTCGTGCGGGTGATGCCGCGCAGGATGCCATGCTCCGCCGGCCGGGTGACCAGAACGCCGTCCCTTGTAACGATCCAGGCGTTGGACGAGCCGCCCTCCTTGACGTTGCCATCGGTGTCGACGAACCAGGCTTCCTGGGCGCCGGCCTCCTTGGCCTTCTGCTTGGCCAGCACGTTGGGCAGCAGGCCGGTGCTCTTGATGTCGACCCGGTCCCAACGGTTTTCCGGCACGGTGATGACCTTGATGCCCGCCTCGGCTCGCTTGGCGGCCGCCACCGGGTCGGCCTTTCTGGCCGTAATCACCAGCGATGACGGTGTATCGGCCGGGAAAACGAAGTCGCGGCTGGCAACACCGCGCGTAACCTGGACATAGACCAGGCCGTTGACGACGTGGTTGCGCCGGACGATTTCGCGCAGAAGAAGCGGCAGCACGCCCTTGGTGACCGGCCAGTTGATCGACAATTCGCTAAGCGAGCGGTTCAGCCGGGCAAGATGGCGCGGCATGTCGACGACAAAGCCCTGCGCCACCTCGCAGACCTCGTAGACGCCGTCGGCGAACTGATAGCCGCGATCCTCGATATGCACGGCAGCGTCGGCATGGGCGACATAGCGCCCGTTCACATAGGCAATGCGCGGCATGGGTTATCCCTCAGAACAGTCTCGCTATTTCTAGGCGATTCCGCCGCTGCCGTAACCGGCAATTGCACGGGCCACGGCCCGCTGGACCAACAACAATGGGGATCAGACCCCCAGCGACTTCAGTTTCCGGTGCAGCGCCGAGCGCTCCATGCCAATGAATTCCGCCGTCTTCGAGATGTTGCCGCCGAAACGGTTGATCTGGGCGATCAGATAGTCCTTCTCGAACTGTTCGCGCGCCTCGCGCAGCGGCAGCGCCATGATGTGCTGGTCGGACTGGTTCGGCGTGCGCGGCATGACATCGCCGATCTCCGACGGCAACAGGTCGGCGGTGATCGGCGCATCGATATCGTCGCCACGCGCCAGGATCATCAGCCGTTCGACATTGTTGCGCAGCTGGCGGACATTGCCCGGCCAGTTGTGCGCCTGCAGCACGGCAAGCGCATCGTCGCCGATGCGGCGCGGCTTGATACCGGCCTGGCGCGCGATCTGCTTCATGAAATTGTCGACGAGGTAGGGAATGTCCTCGCGTCGCTCGGCCAGTCCCGGCACCATGACCGGAACCACCGCCAGGCGGTGATAGAGGTCTTCGCGAAAACGGCCGTCGGCGATCATCGCCTCCAGGTTCTGCGAGGTCGAGGAGATGATGCGGACGTCGACCTTGACCCGCTTGGTGCCGCCGACCCGCTCGAACTGCTGTTCGACCAGCACGCGCAAAATCTTGTTCTGCGTCTCGCGCGGCATGTCGGCCACTTCGTCGATGTAGAGAATGCCGCGGTGCGCCTCTTCAAGCGCGCCGACCTTGCGCTCGGTGCCGTTCGATTCGGTGCCGAACAGCTCGATCTCCATGCGCTCGGGCGTGATGTTGGCCGCGCTCAGCGTCACGAACGGCGCGCCCTTGCGCGTCGACAGCGTGTGGATGGCGCGCGCGGCGAGCTCCTTGCCCGAACCGGACGGACCGATGATCATGACGCGGCTGTTGGTCGGCGCAACGCGCTCGATGGTCTGGCGCAGCTGGCTCATCGCCGACGACATGCCGATCAAGTCGAAAGTTTCGCCGCTGCGCTGCTTGAGGTCGGACACCTCGCGCCGTAATTTCGAGGTTTCGAGCGCCCGCTCGGCGATCAGGATCAGCCTGTCGGCCTTGAACGGCTTCTCGATGAAATCATAGGCGCCGCGGCGGATGGCCGACACCGCTGTCTCGATATTGCCGTGGCCGGAGATCATCACCACCGGCAGGCTCGGATGCATCGTCTTGATCTCGTCGAGCAGCGCCAGCCCGTCGAGGCGCGAGCCCTGCAACCAGATGTCGAGGAAAATCAGCCGCGGCGCCCGGTCGGCGATTGCCGCGAGCGCGCTGTCGGCATCGAATGCCGTGCGGGTTTCATGCCCTTCGTCGCTCAATATGCCCGCGACGAGTTCACGGATGTCTTCCTCGTCATCGACGATGAGAATATCAGACGCCATTACCGACCTTTTCAGTTTCTCGTTCGTGTTCCGTTTCGCCTTGACCGCGTGGCGGCGCGGTTGCGGCAGCTGGCGGCAGGATGATCGAGATCATCGCGCCGCGTCCACCGTGGAAATCCGCGGGCGCATCGTGCAATTCGAGCCGCCCGCCATGGTCCTCCACGATCTTCTTGACGATGGCGAGACCGAGCCCGGTGCCCTTCTCGCGCGTCGTCATGTAGGGCTCGAGCAGCCTTTGGCGGTTCTCGCGCGGCAAGCCTTTGCCATTGTCGATGACGTCGATTCTGATCGCGCCATTCTGCCGGGCAGCTTGAATCCGGATTATGCCGTGCGAACCGTCCTTTTGTTCCAGCCCGTCAATCGCCTCGGCCGCGTTCTTGATGACGTTGCCGAAAGCCTGCGCCATCAATCGGCTATCGAACGTGCCCTTGAGCGGCTCGTTGCCGAACACGCGTTCGAAAGCAATGTCGGCGCGGCTGACTTCGACCAGGAACGACGCCTCGCGCAGCGATTCACGCAGATCGATGGCTTTCATCTCGGGCTTGGGCATGCGGGCGAAAGCCGAGAACTCGTCGACCATGCGGCCGATATCCTCGACCTGCCGGATGATCGTGTCGGTGCACTGGTCGAAAATCTCGCGGTCCTCGGTGATGACCTTGCCGAAGCGTCGCTTGATGCGCTCGGCCGAGAGCTGGATCGGCGTCAGCGGGTTCTTGATTTCATGTGCGATACGCCGCGCCACATCCGCCCAGGCCGACGAGCGCTGTGCCTGGACCAGATCGGTGATGTCGTCGACAGTCACGACGTAGGATTTCTCCTCCTCGCCGTCGTCGCCGGCCTCGATGGTGATCTGCACGTTGAAGGTACGCTCGGCGCCGGTGCGATAGAAGGTGACCTGCTCGCGATAGACCGGCTTGCCGGATTTGCGGCCGATCTCGAAGACACGGCCGACATGCGGTAGCACGGCGGACAGGTTCTGCCCCAGCGCCGCCGTGGCCGATATGGCCAGCATCGTTTCGGCCGATTTGTTGACGATGGAGACGATGCCGTAGGGATCGACGCCGATGACGCCGGCGGTGACGCCGGCCAGCACCGCTTCCGAGAAACGACGCCGTTCGTCGATCAAATCCTTGGCCGACAGGATCTCGTTGCGCTGCGATTTAAGCTCCAGCAGCATCTTGTTGAACGTATCGCCAAGCGAGGCGACATCGCCGTCGGAAGGCCGTACCGGCACGGCGACATCGAGATTGCCGGTCGCAACCTCGTCAGCCGCGCCGATGAGCTGACGGATGGGCCGCACCAGACGGTCGGCCACCGCTATGCCGGTCCAGATGGCCGACAGGATGATGATCAGCGTCAGCGACAGATAGGGCAGCGCGAACGCCACCTGCGACGTCCGCCTGTTGTCTTCCAGGCCGCGATATTCGGCGGTGTTGGACTGGACGATCGCCCTCGCCTTGATCACTTCGGGGTCGACCAGGCGATTGGTGTAGAGGTAGAGGCCTTCGATCTCCCGCAGCTTGATGATGGCGCCCATGATGTTGCGCGTCTTCGGCTCGATCAGCACCGGCTTGCCGTCGGCCGCACTTGCCACCGCGCCCTCAGGCGGTGCCGGCATGGCGAAGTCCGCATCGGTCTGGGCACTCACGACAAAGGAGCCGTCTTCCCTGACCAGCGCCGCATGCACCAGGCTTCTGCCGACGGCTTCCTTGTTCATCAGGTCGAGAAAGCCGGTTCGATCGAGGCCGTAAAGCGTGCGCGACGCATCGAGATCGTAGGCCATCGACAGCGTCGTGCCCTGAAGATTGCGAGCGTTTTCCTGCACATAGGCGTCGGCGATCGACAGCGACGAGTTGACGATCGCCTTGGTGCGGATCTCGAACCAGCGGTCGAGGCCGATATCGAGCGTGATCGAGGCGATGATGGCCACCATGATGGCTGGGATGGCCGCGACCAGCGCAAACATCGTCACGATGCGCACATGCAGCCGCGACGCCGCCTTGCCGTGCCGGCGCGCCATGGTGATGCGATGCACCTCGCGGCCGACGAGGGCAATCAGCGCCAGCACAAATAAGGCATTGGCCGCAATCAGCGTCAGCGTTGTGTTTGCGTCTGGCGTGATCGGCGTGGCGCCGACAAGAATCGCAAACGAGATTGCCGCCGTAACCAGCGCGCCGGCAATTGCCACAACGCCAGGCAACGCAAGCAGCCGCCGTCCATCCCTCTGGCCGGATCTGCTGAAAAGCGGTTCGTTTGATGTCAGAGCTTGCGAAGCCATGTCGCCGTCTAAGAGCCAGTGATTGCGTTGGATGTATGCAACGCATTGTGGCGATTATGCAACAAGTGTGGCCGTGACGGAAATCTTTCGGCCGCCGATCCCCTGAAAAGGGGATGACCTCGCGTCACTTCGGGCAGCAGGCGCTCATGGTCTCGACGATTTGTAGACGTTGACGCCCAGCTCGCGAATCTTCTTGCGCAACGTGTTGCGATTCAAGCCGAGCAATTCGGCCGCCTTGATCTGGTTGCCGCGCGTTGCCGTCATGGAAGCGAGCACCAGCGGATATTCGACCTCCGACAAGATGCGTTGATAGAGACCTGCCGGCGGCAAATCACCGGCGAAAGAGGCGAAATAGCGCTGCAGGAAGTGCTCCACCGCCTGGCCGATGGACAGATCGTCCGGGATCAAATTGCCGCCGCCGGGAACGACCGGCCTTTCGCCTGTCTTCAGTTCGGCTTCGATGATTTCGGCTGATATTTCGTCCTGCGAATAGAGCGCCGCAAGCCGGCGCACCAGGTTTTCCAGCTCGCGCACGTTTCCCGGCCACGGATAGCGCTTCATCAATTCGATGCCGCCGGTCGAAATGCGCTTGGTCTGCAAGCCTTCGCTGGCGCCGATCTTGAAGAAATGCCGCACCAGATCGGGAATGTCTTCCGACCTCTCACGCAAACCCGGCAGCCGAAGCGGCACGACGTTCAGGCGATAGAACAGATCCTCGCGGAAAAGCCCCTGGTTGATCAGCGTGCGCAGATCCTTGTTGGTGGCGGCGACGATGCGCACATCGGTCTTGATCGGCGTGCGCCCGCCGACCGTGGTGTATTCGCCCTGCTGCAGCACGCGCAGCAGCCGCGTCTGCGCCTCCATCGGCATGTCGCCGATCTCGTCGAGGAACAGCGTGCCGCCCTCGGCCTGCTCGAAGCGGCCTGTCGAGCGGTTCTGTGCGCCGGTGAAGGCACCCTTCTCATGACCGAACAGTTCCGATTCGATGAGGTCGCGCGGGATTGCCGCCATGTTGATGGCGACGAACGGACCGCCTCGGCGGCGGCCATATTCGTGCAGCGCGCGCGCCACCAATTCCTTGCCGGTGCCGGACTCGCCCGAGATCATCACCGTCAGGTCGGTCTGCATCATGCGCGCCAGCATGCGGTAGATGTCCTGCATGGCGGCCGAGCGGCCGACCAGCGGCATCGCGTCAGGCTGTTCTTCCGGTCGCGTATCGATCTTCGGTCGGCGCGGCTCTGACAGCGCCCGGTTGACGATGTTGAGCAGCTCGGTCAGGTCGAACGGCTTCGGCAGATATTCATAAGCACCTGTTTCGGAAGCACGAATCGCCGTCATGAAAGTGTTTTGCGCGCTCATCACGATGACCGGCAGCTCCGGCCGGGCCTTCTTAATGCGGGGCAGCATGTCGAAGGCGTTCTCGTCCGGCATGACAACGTCGGTGATCACCAGATCGCCCTCGCCCGCCGCCACCCAGCGCCACAGCGTCGAGGCGTTGGAGGTCACGCGCACCTCATGGCCGACGCGCGACAGCGCCTGATTGAGCACGGTGCGGATGGCCGCATCGTCGTCGGCGACGAGAATATTGCCGCGAACCGTCATTTGCGGTCTCCTTCGCCTTCATCATCGGCAGTGTCGATGGGTGTTTCTTTCCAGGCCGGCATCAGGATTCGGAAGGTGGTGCCGCGCGGCGTCGAATCGCATTCGATGATGCCGCCATGCTCGCCGACGATTTTCGCCACCAGCGCCAGGCCGAGCCCCGAGCCGTTCGGCTTGGTGGTGATGAACGGATCGAACAGGATCGGCAGAATGTCTTCCGAAACGCCGGACCCATTGTCGCGCACGCAGAATTCAAGCGGTAGCGACACGCGGTCCTGGGTTCCGGGAACGGAAACGCGGATGCCCGGCCTGAACGCGGTCGACAGCACGATCTCGCCCTGCGGGTCGCCGCCGATCGCCTCGGCAGCGTTCTTGACCAGGTTGAGAAACACCTGGATCAGTTGGTCGCGGTTGGCGAAAACCGGAGGCAATGATGGATCATAGTCCTCCAATATCCTGATTCTCTTGGCAAAACCGTTCTTCGCGATTGCCTTCACATGATCCAGCACGATATGGATGTTGACAGGATAGCGGTCAATCGGCCGCTCGTCGGAAAACACTTCCATGCGGTCGACGAGGGAGACTATGCGATCAGTCTCGTCAGTGATGAGGCGGGTCAGCGCGCGATCCTCGTCGGACGCCGAGAGTTCGAGCAGCTGTGCGGCGCCACGAATGCCGGACAGCGGGTTCTTGATCTCATGCGCCAGCATGGCGGCAAGGCCGGTGACCGAACGCGCGGCACCCCTGTGTGTCATCTGCCGGTCGATCTTGTCGGCCATCGAGCGTTCCTGGAACATCACCACGATCGAGCCTGGGAATTCCGGCACCGGCGCGACATAGAGATCGACAACCTTCTCGATGCCGAGACGCGGCGACGACACGTCGACACGGTATTCGTTGACCGGCGCACGGCGCTCGCGCACCTGGTCGACCAGCTGCAGCAACGGGCTGCCGAACGGGATCAGCTTGGAGAGTGTGTTGCGGGCAAGCATGTTGGCACTTGAGCGGAAGAAGTCTTCCGCATCGGCATTGGCATAGGTGATGAACCCGTCCGGATCGACCATGATGACGGGACGGCGGATGGTGTTCAGCACTATACTGGCGGCATCCGCCATGTCGGAGCTCGGTGTGACGGTGGCGTTCATGCGGCGCTCCGCAAGGGCGTGGCTTCGCCGGAAAACACCTCATGCAGCAAGGCAATGACGCGGGCGGGTTCGAAAGAGGTGAGGATGGCTTTCCGCCGCTCATCGGAAACGCCAGCAGCGTGGCGGTCGAGATACCAGCCGAGATGCTTGCGCGCCTGGCGCAAGCCACTTTCGACGCCGTAAAGCGTCAGCATGTCCTCGTAGTGGGAAACGATGTAGTCGGCCATGGCTTGCGGGCTTTCCGGCACGCCCGAGAGCGCGTCGCCCGCAGCCGTCGCCGCAATGCGGCCCGCCGTCCATGGCGCGCCATAATGGGCACGACCGATCATCACCGCGTCGGCGCCCGACTGTTCAAGGATTTCGGCGGCCTCCGCGGGCGAGCCCACATCGCCATTGGCGACGACCGGGATCGAGACGGCGTCCTTGATGCGGGCGATGGCGCCCCAATCGGCCTTGCCTTGATAAAACTGGCAGCGCGTGCGCCCATGCACGGTCACCATTTTAACACCGGCCTCTTCGGCGCGGCGCGCCAAAACGGGTGCATTGAGCGCATTGTCGTCCCAGCCGAGCCGCATCTTGACCGTGACCGGCACCTGGACCGCGCCGATCACCGCTTCGATCAGCGACAGCGCGTGGTCGAGATCGCGCATCAGCGCCGAGCCGGCATAGCCGCCGGTCACCTTCTTGGCCGGGCAGCCCATATTGATGTCGATGATGTCGGCGCCCTCGCCGGCAGCGATGCGCGCGCCCTCGGCCATGTGCTCGGCCTCGCGGCCGGCAAGCTGAACCATATGGACGGGCAGCCCGGAATGACGGATGCGCAGGTCGCAGCCGGCCCTGCCCTTGGCAAGCTCGCCGCTCGCCACCATTTCCGACACGACCAGGCCCGCGCCATGCGCGTAGGCGCGCTGCCGGAACGGCTCGTCCGTTATTCCCGACATCGGCGCGAGGAAGACGCGGTTGCGGATCGTCACGCCGCCAACGTCGAGCGGCGAAGCCAATTTTGTCACTTCAGGCATGCACAAAAACCAAGCATATCGGATTGCTGCACATTCTCTAGCCATAAGAAAGGCATTGTGCAACGCGCAATGACGTCACATTGCGGCGCATTTGGGAAAATGCTGGCCTTGGCCATAAGCCGCGACTAAGCCTCTCGGCATGACAGACGCAAGCGAAAAACCGGCCGAGGCGACGACCGACAAGGTCGGCGTGGTCATCGTTGCAGCCGGCCGCGGCGCGCGCGCCGGACAGGCCGACGGGCCGAAGCAATATCAGCGCGTCGGTGGCCGTGCCGTCATCGCGCGCACGCTGGAGACATTCCTGGCGCATCCCGAAATTGGTCCCGTCGTCGTCGCCATCCATGCCGATGACCGCGCGCTTTTCGACAAGGCAGCCGGCCTGTATGCCGAGCGGGTTACCGCCGTGGTCGGTGGCGAGTCGCGCCAGGCCTCGGTCCGGCTCGGCCTGCTGGCGCTGAGGGAACGTACGCCCGGCCGTGTCCTTGTCCATGACGCGGTGCGGCCGTTTGTCGACATGGCCCTGATCGACCGTATCATCGCCGCCATTGGCGAGCGCCAGGGCGCGCTGCCCGCTTTGCCCGTCGCCGATACGCTGAAGCGCGAGTCGGCCACCGGCATGATCGAGGAGACGGTGCCAAGGGCCGGCCTTCATGCCGCGCAGACGCCGCAAGGCTTTCCGTTCTGGCCGTTGCTCGCCGCGCACGAAAAAGCCCATCATCTCGGCAAGACGGATTTCACCGACGATGCCGCGATCGCCGAATGGGCGCATATTCCGGTGAAAATCGTTCAGGGGTCGCCGGACAATGTCAAACTGACCTGGGCAAGGGATATTGCGATGGCGGATCAGCGGCTTACTGGCGAGCGTTTTCCAGACATTCGCACCGGCAATGGCTATGACGTGCACGCCTTCGAGGCTGGCGACCATGTCACTTTGTGCGGCGTCGCCATCCCGCACGGCAAGAAGCTTTCGGGACATTCGGATGCCGATGTCGGCCTGCATGCGCTGACCGATGCGCTGCTCGCCACTTGCGGCGCCGGCGACATCGGCACGCATTTCCCGCCTTCCGATCCGCAATGGAAGGGCGCGGCGTCAAAGATCTTCGTCGAGCATGCGGCCAGGTTGGTGCGCGAACGCGGCGGCCGCATCGCCAATGCCGACATCACGCTGATCTGCGAGGCGCCGCGCGTCGGCCCGCATCGCGAGGCCATGACCAACGCGTTGTCGGCGATGCTGGGCATTTCCAGCGATCGCATCTCCATCAAGGCGACGACCAACGAAAAACTCGGCTTTGTCGGCCGCGAGGAAGGCATCGCCGCCATTGCCACCGCCAGTGTCGTCTTCCCCGGGGAGGTTCCCGCATGAACAACAGCGATCTCGCCAATGCCCTGCTCCAGGTCTGCCAGCAACGCGGCATCATGCTGGCGACGGCCGAGAGCTGCACCGGCGGCATGATCATCTCGGCACTGACCGACATCGCCGGCTCGTCCGCTGTCGTCGATCGCGGCCTCATCACCTATTCCGATGAAGCAAAGATGGAGATGCTCGGCGTCTCGCCCGCCACACTCGAGGCGCATGGCGCCGTCTCGCGCGAAACGGTTCTGGAGATGGCGGAGGGCGCTCTGGCGCGCTCGCGCGCCGGGCTGGCGCTTGCCGTCACCGGCATTGCCGGCCCAGGCGGCGGCTCGCCGGAAAAACCGGTCGGCCTCGTCTGGTTCGGAGTTGCCCTAAGAGGTGGGCCGGTGGCTGCCGAGCTCAATATGTTTGCCGACAATGGCCGCGACTTCATCCGCCGTGAGACCGTCAAGCATGCGCTGGAGATCGGCCTGCGCGCGCTCGGCGACACTCATGAGATGGGCGTCGTTCCGTAGATGACGTCCGCACGTTTTTCGAAGGCTTCGGAAAACATGCGGAAGGCGCGATCGAACATGGTGCCCATCAACACGCCGAGGATACGGCTCTTGAACTCGTAGTCGATGAAGAAGCGAACGTTGCAGCCGCCGCCGTCGGCCGGCTCGAAGCGCCAGATATTGCTGAGATATTTGAACGGCCCATCGATGTATTTGACGTCGATTGTGTTCTCGTCCGGCTTCAGCAGCACCTGCGTCGTAAAGGTCTCGCGGATCGCCTTGTAGCCGATGCTCATATCGGCGAGGAGAATGGTGCGGCGATCACGCTCCTTGCGAGAGCGCACCGTCAGCGCCTCGCACAGCGGCAGAAATTCAGGATAGGTCTCGATATCGGCGACCAGCGCAAACATCTGCTCCGGCGTGTGGGCAACGCGGCGTGTGGCTTCGAATTTCGGCATTGAAGCAGGATTTAACTGGCTTTTTTGAGCTGCGCCTCACGCGCCGCCCGCAGCCTGGCGAAATCGTCACCGGCATGATGCGAGGAGCGCGTCAGCGGGCTCGACGCCACCAGCAGGAAACCCTTGGTCTTGCCGATCGTCGCGAAGGAGTTGAACTCCTCCGGCGTGACGAAGCGGATCACCGGGTGGTGCTTCTTCGACGGCTGCAGATACTGGCCAATGGTCATGAAGTCGACATTGGCCGAGCGCAGGTCGTCCATCAGTTGCAGGATCTCGTTGCGCTCTTCGCCGAGGCCGACCATGATGCCGGACTTCGTGAAGATCGACGGGTCGAGCTCCTTGACCCGCTGCAACAGCCGGATCGAGTGGAAATAGCGAGCACCCGGCCGCACCGTCAGGTAGTTCGACGGCACGGTTTCGAGATTGTGGTTGAAGACATCGGGCTTGGCCGCCACGACGATCTCCAGCGCGCCCTCCTTGCGCACGAAATCGGGCGTCAGGATTTCGATCGTGGTCAAGGGCGTCGCTGCTCGGATCGCCCGGATAACCTCGGCGAAATGCTGCGCGCCGCCATCGGCGAGATCGTCGCGGTCGACCGAGGTGATGACGACATGGGTCAGCCCCATCTGCTTGACGGCATGCGCGACACGCGCCGGCTCATCGGCATCGAGCGCGGTGGGAATGCCGGTGGCGACATTGCAGAAGGCGCAAGCGCGCGTGCAGATCTCGCCCATGATCATGAAGGTGGCGTGCTTCTTTTCCCAGCACTCGCCGATATTGGGGCAGCCGGCCTCTTCGCACACGGTGACCAGCTTGTGCGACTTCACGATCTCGCGGGTTTCGGCATAGCCCTTCGACATCGGCGCCTTGACGCGGATCCAGTCGGGTTTGCGCAGCACGTCCTGATCAGGCTTGTGTGCCTTCTCGGGGTGCCGCAGGCGCGGCGCGTTGGCGATCGTGTCGAGAACAGTGACCATCTCAAACCTGACTTGTTGGCGTCTGCCCGTCGGCATTCGCCCTTCTGACGTCATCTAGGACTTTTCGGTGCAAAGAAAAAGGCCGCGGCGGCGCATGCCGCCACAGCCGTTTTCGCATAGCGGTAGTCTAGCGGCGTATCAGCCGCCCGGCAAAGATCAGCAGGCAGGCGCCGATGAAGCCGGTGATCAGGTAGGCGAGCCAGCCGACACCGAAGGGTTCGATGTTGAGCGCCCTGAGAATTGCGTTCAGCACCACCGCGCCGACAATGCCCATAATGATATTCATCAAGACGCCGGTATTGCTCTTCATGACCATCTCGGCCAGCCACCCGGCCAAACCGCCGATGATGATGGCCGCAATCCAGCCCACGCCATTCACGTCCATATGCCAACTCCTCCAGTGTCAGGTGAAAATGCATCCGGAAACGAACTGTCTTGCCGTAAGGTTCCTCCGGCGCATGCGTCTGAGTCTCGCGGCAGCAATTTATCACGCGTTGAGCGCACGGCCATAGGCATCGAGCACGCTTTCCTTCATCATCTCCGACAGCGTCGGATGCGGGAAGATGGTGTGCATCAGTTCTTCCTCGGTGGTCTCCAGGTTCATCGCCACGACAAAGCCCTGGATCAGCTCCGTCACCTCGGCGCCGACCATATGCGCGCCGAGCAGCTGGCCGGTCTTCTTGTCGAAGATGGTCTTGATGAAGCCCTGGTCCTCGCCAAGCGCGATCGCCTTGCCGTTGGCGCCGAACTGGAAGCGGCCGACACGAATGTCCTTGCCTTCGGCCTTGGCCTTGGCTTCGGTGAGCCCGACCGATGCGACCTGGGGGTTGCAATAGGTGCAGCCCGGGATCTTCAGCTTGTCTGTCGCATGCACGCCGGGGAAATTGGCGATCTTTTCGATACACACCACGCCTTCATGCTCGGCCTTGTGGGCAAGCATAGGCGGTCCGGCGACATCGCCGATAGCGTAGATGCCGGGAACGTTGGTCTTGCCATAGCCGTCAATGACGACGCAGCCGCGATCGGTCTTCACGCCGAGCGTCTCGAGGCCGAGATTCTCGATGTTGCCCTGCACGCCGACGGCCGAGATCATGCGGCCGGCGGTGATCTTCTCGACCTTGCCGTCCTTCATCTCGACATGGGCGGTGATCGAGTTGGCACCCTTCTCGACCTTGGTCACCTTGGCCTCGAGGATGATTTTCATGCCCTGCTTCTCGAACTGCTTCTGCGCAAATTTCGAGACCTCGGCGTCCTCGACCGGCATCACCGCCGGCAACAGCTCGACCACCGTCACCTCGGCGCCCATGGTGCGGTAGAAGGAGGCGAACTCGATGCCGATGGCGCCCGAACCCATGACCAGCAGCGACTTCGGCATCTCCTTCGGCACCATCGCCTCGAAATAGGTCCAGATCAGCTTGCCGTCCGGCTCGATGCCGGGCAGCGCGCGCGGCCGGGCGCCGGTGGCGAGAATAATGTGCTTGGCGGTATAGGTGCCCTCGCCCTTGACGCCCTTGGGCACCGGCGGCTGCGGCTCCATCGGTTTCTTGGCCGTCTTGGAGACGACGATTTCACCCGGCTTGGAGAGCTTGGCCTCGCCCCAGATAACGTCGACCTTGTTCTTCTTCATCAGGAAGGCGACGCCGCCATTGAGCCTCAACGACACTTTGCGCGAGCGGTCGACGACAGCGGCCGTGTCGGCGCTGACCTTGCCGCCTTCGAGCTTCAGGCCGTAGTCCTTCAGATGATCGGAATAGTGCATGATCTCGGCCGAGCGCAGCAGCGCCTTGGTCGGGATGCAGCCCCAGTTGAGGCAGATGCCGCCGAGATGCTCGCGCTCGACGATGGCAGTCTTGAAGCCGAGCTGGGCGGAGCGCACCGCCGTGACATAGCCGCCGGGGCCTGAGCCGATGATTATCACGTCGTAGGATTCAGCCACGGGGTTTCTCCCTGATTTTTCTCTAGAGTTCCAGCATCACGCGCACCAATGGCGCCAATGCCTCACCTATATTGCGCGTGTTTTCGGCATCGAGATGGACGCCGTCGATCGGTGTGGTCTCGGCCACCGTGCCGGCATCGAAAAAGCCGCAGCCGGCCTCGTCGGCGAGCGCGGAATATTGCGGCGCCAGCCGCTTCGAGGCCTCGTCGCCGCCGGCAAACATTTCCTTGAATTCGGCATTGTCGGTGCGGCTGACCGCGGGTGGCGCAACGATCAGGATTTGCGGCGCGGCCCAGTCGAACGGATAATCGTGGCCGCGTACGATGTCGATCAGCCGCTGCACGCCTTGCTTGGCCGCGACCGGATTGCCGTGGATCCAGGGCTTCATGTCGTTGGCGCCAAGCATGATGATGATCAGGTCGAGCGGCGCATGGCTGGTCAGGATCGTCGGCAGCACCTTGGCGCCATTGCGGTCGGCACCAGCCAGGTGATCGTCGAAAGCCGTGGTGCGGCCGTTCAGACCTTCGGCAATGACTTCGATATCATCGTCGCCCAGCGCCGCCTTGAGCACGCTCGGCCAGCGATCCTCCAGCGCATGGCGCCCGAGGCTTGCCGCGTCATAGCCCCAGGTCAGGGAATCGCCGTAGCAGAGGATCGTCTTCATGCACCCGCACCCGCCTCCGCCTTAAGCCCGCGCCGCACGCGCCATCCCACGAACAGCCACTGCACGATGACCGTGGCGATGCTTGGCAAAATCAGACCGGCGACAACGGGGAGATCGCCCGACCACTGGGCTTTGCCCGGCGGCTGAGAGAAGGTCCAGGCAATCAGCCCGATCCCGGCCAGCACGAACAACGCAACCCCAACAAGCCCCGTCAGATTGATCGCCCTTTGTAGGTTTGGCACCAATTGCGCGATGAAAAACGCCACCGTCGCAACGATAGAGACCAGCGCCGAGGCCATGAAGACAAGGATGAATTCCGAGTTCGCATTGGTGGCGATTGCCAGCCACAGCGCCACCAGCCCGCCGGCCAGGCCGGAAAGGATCAGGGCGAAAAGGCTGGTGACGAATTTCCGCACAGCCTTTCCTTCCTAGACCAGCATGCCCATCGGGTTTTCGATCATGCGCTTGAAGGCGACCAGAAGTTCGGCGCCGAGCGCACCGTCGACGGCGCGGTGATCGGTCGACAGCGTCACCGACATGATATTGGCGATTTTGATCTCGCCATTCTTGACCACCGGCCGCTGCTCGCCCGCACCCACCGCCAGGATCGTCGCATGCGGCGGGTTGATGACGGCGGCAAAGTCCTTGATGCCGAACATGCCGAGATTGGAGACAGCCGTCGTGCCGCCTTGATATTCCTCAGGCTTCAGCTTGCGGCTGCGGGCACGGCTCGCCAGATCCTTCATCTCGTTGGAGATAGTGGACAGCGTCTTTTCGTCGGCGTGGCGGATGATCGGCGTGATCAGGCCGCCGGGGATCGACACGGCAACGCCGACATCGGCGTGCTTGTGCTTGACCATGGCGCTTTCGGTCCACGATGCATTGGCATCCGGCACCGCCATCAGCGCCATCGCCATCGCCTTGATCACCATGTCGTTGACCGAGAGTTTGTAGACGGGAGCCTCGCCCTTGTCGGTCTTCTTCGTCGGAGCAGCCGCATTGATCTGTGTGCGCAGCGCCAGCAGCGCATCGAGCTCGCAGTCGAGCGTCAGGTAGAAATGCGGGATGGTTGTCTTGGCCTCGACCAGGCGGCGCGCAATGGTCTTGCGCATATTGTCGTGCGGGACGAGCTCATAGGACCCTTCGGCAAACAGCTTCAGCACCTGTTCGTCCGACATCGCCTTGGGTGCCGCAGCCGGAGCCGCAGGTGCCGGAGCGCCGGCAGGTGCGGCTTTCGCGGCCGGTGCAGCCTTGGCGCCACCGCCGGCAATCGCCGCCTCGACATCGGCCTTGACGACACGGCCATGCGGGCCGGTGCCGGTTACGGCGGACACGTCGACTCCGGCATCCTTGGCGATGCGACGAGCCAGCGGCGAAGCGAAGGTGCGCTCGCCTGACGATTGGCTGATCTCCCCCCTTGTGGGGGAGATGGCCGGCAGGCCAGAGGGGGGCGCGACAGACTGAGAGGTCGGCGGGGCAGCGCCCCCCTCTGTCGACTTCGTCGACATCTCCCCCACGGGTGGGGAGATTGACGCCTTATCCTGCTTGGCATCGGCTTTCGCGGGCGCGGCATCGCCACCACCCTTTGCCGCCGCCCCTGCATCCTCGCCTTCGCCGGCGAGAATGGCGATCAGCGCATTGACCTTGACGCCTTCGGTGCCGGCCGGAACGACCAGCTTGGCGACCGTGCCCTCATCGACGGCCTCGACTTCCATCGTCGCCTTGTCGGTCTCGATCTCGGCGATCACGTCGCCCGGCGAAACCTTGTCGCCTTCCTTGACCAGCCACTTGGAAAGATTGCCCTCTTCCATCGTGGGCGACAGCGCCGGCATGGTGATGTTGATTGGCATGATGTCCTCCCGACCGGCTCAGCGATACGTGACGGCTTTGACGGCCTCGATGACCTCGCCGACATTGGGCAAGGCCAGCTTTTCGAGGTTCGCCGCATAAGGCATCGGCACGTCCTTGCCGGCGATGGTGATGACCGGCGCATCGAGGAAGTCAAAGGCGCGCTGAGAAACCTGGTTGGCGATGTGGTCGCCGACCGAACTTTGCGGGAAACCTTCTTCGACCACGATCAAGCGGTTGGTCTTCTTCACCGAGGCAATGACGGTGTCGAGGTCGAGCGGACGGATGGTCCTGAGATCGATGATCTCGGCATCGATGCCCATGCCGCGCAGTTCGGCTTCCGCCTTGATGGCGTAGGTCATGCCGATGCCGAACGAGACGATGGTGACGTCCTTGCCCTGCTTGTGAATGCGCGCCTTGCCGATCGGCAGCACGAAATCATCGAGCTTCGGCACGTCGAAGGACTGGCCGTAGAGGATTTCGTTTTCAAGGAAGATGACCGGGTTCGGATCGCGGATCGCCGCCTTGAGCAGGCCCTTGGCGTCGGCAGCCGTGTACGGCATCACCACCTTTAGCCCGGGAATATGGCTGTACCAGGCGGCATAGCACTGCGAATGCTGGGCGCCGACGCGGGCGGCCGCACCGTTCGGTCCGCGGAACACGATCGGTGCGCCCATCTGGCCGCCCGACATATAGAGCGTCTTGGCCGCGGAGTTGATGATCTGGTCGATCGCCTGCATGGCGAAGTTGAAGGTCATGAACTCGACGATCGGCTTCAGGCCGGCCATCGCCGCACCGACGCCGACGCCGGCAAAGCCGTGCTCGGTGATCGGCGTGTCGACGACGCGGCGCGGCCCGAATTCCTGCAGCAGCCCTTGCGTGATCTTGTAGGCGCCCTGGTATTCCGCGACCTCCTCGCCCATGACGAAGACATCGCCGTCGCGGCGCATTTCCTCGGCCATGGCATCGCGCAAGGCCTCGCGCACCGTAGTCGAGATCATCTCGGTGCCGGCGGGAATATCCGGATCGGCGGCAGGTTTGGCTGCCGGAGCGGCGGGAACTGCCTTCGGAGCCTCGCCGGCATCCTGGGGAGCCGCCTTTGAGCCTTCCTCGGCTGCATCGGTCCGCTGACCGCCAGCGGAAATGGCATCCTGGGTGGAGGCAGGCTTGCCGCTCTTTTCGACGTCGCCTGCACTTTCCCCGTCCTGCAGCAACACGGCGATCACCGCATTGACCTTGACGCCTTCGGTGCCGGCGGGAACCACGATCTTGCCGATCGTGCCTTCATCGACGGCTTCGACTTCCATGGTCGCCTTGTCGGTTTCGATCTCGGCGATGACATCACCGGCGACGACCTTGTCGCCCTCGTTCTTCAACCACTTGGAAAGATTGCCCTCTTCCATGGTCGGCGAGAGAGCGGGCATGAGAATTTCGATCGGCATGTCCTTGCCCTCCCGTTACAATACGATGTCGGTCCAGAGCTCGGACGGATCCGGCTCTGCGTCGTGCTGGGCAAATTCGGCGGCGTCGGCGACGATGTCGCGGACTTCCTTGTCGATGTTCTTGAGTTCGTCCTCGGTCGCCCACTTCTTGGCCGTCAGCCGCACCTTGACCTGCTCGATCGGATCATGATCCGAGCGCATCTTCTGCACTTCTTCCTTGGAGCGGTATTTTGCCGGATCCGACATCGAGTGACCGCGATAGCGATAGGTCTGCATCTCGAGGATGATCGGACCGTTGCCGGCACGGCACCATTCGGTCGCCTGATCGCCGGCGGATTTGACCGCACGCACATCCATGCCGTCGACCTGAATGCCGGGAATCTTGAACGAGGCGCCGCGATGCGAAAAATTGGTTTCGGCCGACGAGCGCGACACCGAAGTGCCCATGGCGTAGCGGTTGTTCTCGATGATGTAGATCACCGGCAGCTTCCACAGCGAGGCCATGTTGAAGCTTTCATAGACCTGACCCTGATTGGCAGCGCCATCGCCGAAATAGGTCAGCGACACATTGTTGTTGTCACGGTAGCGGTTGGCGAAGGCGAGACCGGTGCCGAGCGAGACCTGCGCGCCGACAATGCCGTGGCCGCCGTAAAAATGCTTCTCCTTGGAGAACATGTGCATGGAGCCGCCCTTGCCCCTCGACAGGCCACCACGGCGTCCGGTCAGCTCTGCCATGACGCCCCGCGGTGACAGTTCCATCGCCAGCATGTGGCCATGGTCGCGATAGGCGGTGATCATCTGGTCGCCGTTGATCAGCGACATCTTCATGCCGGTGACGACCGCTTCCTGGCCGATATAGAGGTGGCAGAAGCCGCCGATAAAGCCCATGCCGTAGAGCTGGCCGGCCTTTTCCTCGAAGCGACGGATAAGCAGCATGTGCCGGTAGGCGGCAAGCTCCTCGTCCTTGGTGAAGTCGGCCGGCTTGGGGGCGGAAAGCCCCGTTGATTTGGCGGATGTCGATTTAACGGATTTGGCAGGCGCTTTTTTGGCGGCGGTGGCCATGCATCACTCCCTGTTGGCGTCTCTTCGCGGACACTAAAGCAGACCATGTCTGCTCCGGGGAGGATCAGCTCCTCCCCACCGATTGGAAGGAAGCTAACATGCGAGACCGCGTTTCGCCATGCAGAAAAACGCATGGCTGGCATGCGCCTAAACGCCCAGAATCGTTAGAGATAACAGCGATTAACCGAAATTCGATTATTTCGAATTGGCCGGCAGCATGATGGTGATTTCATCGGGCTGGGACAGATTGAGCGCCCGGCGTGCCTGCTCGTCGAGCATATCCTTTTCAAGCGTGCCCTCATGCATCAGCTGGACGCGCCGCTCCAGATCGATCCGGCGCGCCTTGATGGCATCGTACTTGGCCTGCAATTCGATGGTCTGCGCTTCGAGCTGATATTTGGAATTGATGCCGAACTCGCCATGATAGGCATGGAAGCCGAAATAGGCCAGGAACGCCACGCAAAGCGACGGGATGATCAGCCGGCCGGTGTTTCTCTGCTTGTGCTGGCGTGTCCACATGGTCGCAATCCTTTGACCGCCATTTGTCGCTCGATTGTGCTTAATGGACGGTTACGGACAGGTGCATTAGCCAGCGGCCGCAACGAAAAAGGGCGGGAAAATCCCGCCCTTCGTCGTTTTCGCCAGTTCGGCAGAATTTAAGCTTTGACCACCGACTTGCCGGCGTAGCGCGCCTGCTTGCCGAGCTCTTCCTCGATGCGGATCAGCTGGTTGTACTTGGCCATGCGATCCGAGCGCGACAGCGAACCGGTCTTGATCTGCCCGCAATTGGTGGCGACGGCGAGGTCGGCGATGGTCGAATCCTCGGTTTCGCCCGAACGGTGCGACATGACGGCTGTGTAGCCTGCCTTGTGCGCGGTCTCGACAGCGTCGAGCGTTTCGGTGAGCGAGCCGATCTGGTTGACCTTGACCAGGATCGAATTGGCGACACCCATGCGGATGCCGTCGCGCAGCCGCGCCGTGTTGGTGACGAAGAGGTCGTCGCCAACCAGCTGCGTCTTGTTGCCGATCAGGTCGGTCAGGTACTTCCAGCCCTCCCAGTCGTCCTCGGCCAGGCCGTCCTCGATCGAGATGATCGGATAGTCGGCGGCAAGCTTGGCCAGGTACTTGGCCTGCGCCTTGGGATCGCGGGTCCTCTTCTCGCCCTCATAGACGTAATTGCCGTCCTTGAAGAATTCGGTCGCCGCACAGTCGAGACCAAGCGCGATCTCCTCGCCCGGCTTGAAGCCGGCCTTCTCGATCGATTCCATGATGAAATCGAGCGCCACCGGCGCACTCTTCAGATTGGGCGCGAAGCCGCCTTCGTCGCCGACATTGGTGTTGTGGCCGGCATCCTTGAGCTTCTTGCGCAGCGTGTGGAAGATTTCCGAGCCCCAGCGCACGCCTTCGCGCAGCGTCGGCGCGCCGACCGGCAGGATCATGAATTCCTGGAAATCGATCGGATTGTCGGCATGCGCGCCGCCATTGATGATGTTCATCATGGGCACCGGCAGCAAATGCGCCTTGGTGCCGCCGACATAGCGGTAGAGCGGCAGGCCGGCGGCTTCCGCCGCGGCCTTGGCGACCGCCAGCGAGACGCCGAGGATGGCGTTGGCGCCGAGCCGGCTCTTGTTGGGCGTGCCGTCGAGCTCGATCATGGTCTGGTCGATGTGGATCTGGTTTTCGGCTTCCAAGCCGCCGATCGCCTCGAACAGCTCGCCATTGACGGCCTCGACCGCCTTGAGCACGCCCTTGCCGAGATAGCGGGCGCCACCGTCGCGCAGTTCGACGGCCTCATGCGCGCCGGTCGACGCGCCCGACGGCACCGCGGCGCGGCCCATCGAGCCGTCTTCGAGGACGACGTCGACCTCGACGGTCGGATTTCCACGGCTGTCCAGGATTTCACGCCCGACAATGTCGATGATGGCGGTCATTGCGATGTCCCCGATTGATCGATTGAAAGCGTCGCGCCCCTCTTAGCCAAAGTGCCGCAAAAGGCAATCAGGAATGGCATGAAATAATGGTGACAGTCGCCCCATGCGCTCAGGCCGTGGGGCATGGGCGACGCCATCTGAACGCAAACAGCCCGCCCTGACGTCATATGTCTGGCGCGGCATGGGGTGGGTGCCCCGCCCCTGCGGCAATGCCTTTGTCACGAAACCAGGCGGCACACAAACTCCACCCGATGCTTCAAAAGAGGCTACCGCCAACGTGACAAACTTCACAATGCAGAGAATTCGAAGATGTTAGGGTCACATCTACAACGCGAACTATTTGGCGACCACAGTGAAATCAACAAACTTGAACTCTTTGGGGAGGCGGCAATGGCAGCGATTTCAGGTACTGGCTGGGAACTTCTTATTAGTCGCCAAGTCGAACATACGGGGGGCACCAGACGCAGGACAGTTGGTACCTATAAAGTCTTTCACAACGGCACGGCAGTAACGGGTCTATCGGGGTTCGTGTGTGAATCTCGCGGCCCAGGCGACAATTCCAAAGAAGACAATGGCAGGCGCATCGAGCCCGGCACCTATCCACTGGCGACGCAGGCCGGAGGCAAATATGTGACCATCGGCTACACTGGCGGCAAGACGCCACCCAAACCTGGACTCGAACTGCTGAAGACCAACAAGCGCACCGAAATCCTGATCCATCCGGGCGTCAATTTCCTGTCCAGCGTCGGGTGCATCAATCCGACGAAGAAGGTGAGCGGTCCGCTTTCCGACATGGATTTCACGGAGAGCCGGACACGCGTAATCGCCCTCATCGACGATCTGAAAACCTTTGCCGGCGGTGGCTTCCCGAAAAGCAACGGCAAGCGAATTCCCAATGCTTCGGTGGTCGTCGAAGGCGAACCGGTGCTCTCGACCGAGAGTGTCGAGAGCGTGTCTCGAAGCCGTTGCGGGCGATCCGAACAAGGGTTTGCCGGCAGCGGTCTTCCAGAAATTCGCGCCGAGACCGGCAAGCGGTTCCAAGCGAACAATCTATGACGGTTACATCGGCGCCTTTACCTCCGACAAGGGCCTCAAGACACTTGGCGATCATGGCGTGTGCAACAACTATGATCGGCTGATGCATTTCTTCGCTCAAGCGGCGATGGAAACCGGTGGCTTCACCCTCATTCGCGAATCCCTGACCTACACGACCGTGGCGGCAATCCGGAACGCATGGAGGTCGCGAGCCGCGGGCAAGACGGATCAGTGGATCAAGGACAACCTGCTGCGCAAGCCGCAAGCCCTGGGCGACTGGGCCTATGGCGGCCGCATGGGCAATGTGAAGGGAACGTTGGACGGCTTCAATTTCCGCGGCGGCGGCACGTTCCAGACCACCGGGCGCGACGCGTACACGGCCAAGGGCAAGCTCGCCAAGGTTGACCTCGCCAATCATCCTGAACTGATCGAGGATCCGCAGACTTCGCTGCTCGCAGCTTGCGCCGAATGGAAAGGGTCAGGCTGCAATGCCTTTGCCGATGCCGGCCTGATCAAAAAGATCTCGCGCGCGATCAACGTCGGCAACGCCAATTCCGCCACGCAGGCCAATGGCGAAGCGGATCGGATCGCCTGGCATGAGAAGGTTTTCAAGGCGGTCAAGAATGCCGGACTCCTCGGCTGAGCATGCCTCGGATCACGTTCGACAACACCACGTCATCATAATTCAGAGATAACAATCTCTGTGTCGACTAGGATGGTGATGCGCGGGGCGAAACAGGAGGAGTTTCGCCATGTCCGAGTTGAGCGGTATCGTGAGTTTGTTCCTGATCGCGGCGGCGTTCCTGACGTCCTGCGATACGCGGCAGCCGCCAAGGGCGGCGACGCAACTGTCCACGCTTTACGCAGCAGAATAGAAACTGTCGGGTTACACTGAAAAGGCCCCCGTTTCGGAATTCGGGGGCCTTTTCACGTCAGGCGTCAGCGCAGCTGATCAATGCCAATACGGCGTGACCTTGTAGTAATCATAGGAAGCATCACGCGCGGCCTCGCCATCGGCGCCGGCCAGTTCATTGATCGAATAGGCGGGTGCTGCCTTCAGCTGCTCCTTCGAGAACGGCACGACATAGCCGCCCTTGTCCTCGTCATAGTCGAGGCTCGCCCACGGAATGGCGTGATACTTCTCGCCAATGCCGAGAAATCCACCGAACCCGATCACCGCGAACATGATGCCGTTCGACGTCTTGTCGAGCATGATGTCCTCGATGCTGCCGATGCTCGTGCCTTCGGTGTTGTAGACCGACGTGCCGATGACGCGCGAAGCGGCGATGGCTTCGGTGTGGCCTGTCTGGGTGGTCATGGCTGCTGCTCCTCATGTCGTTGATCGATACTTTGACAATGAGGGGCGCGGGCGAAAGTTCCCGTTTTTTCGAGCGGCGGGCGGTTACTCCGCGAGGATGAACGTCACCTTCATGTTGACGCGATACGCCGCGATCCTGCCGTCCTCGACGACGATCTTCTGGTCCTGGATCCAGGCGCCTTCGACGTTCTTCAGGGTTTTGGATGCGCGCTCAATCCCCTTCTCGATGGCGTCCTGAAAGCTCTTTTTCGACGACGACGTGATTTCGGTGACGCGGGCGACGGACATGGCTTCCTCCTGCCAAGACGCTCATTTGCAGGAGCGAGCCTACAGCCGGCTTATGCCTTCCACAAGCAGGGCAGCGCGCGCGCCATAGCCGAAAGCATCAGCCTCGGTTCAGGTCAGCAGCATTCTTGGCGATGCGGTCGAATGCCATCAGTCTTTCGAGCAGCGCCGGCATGTCCTTCAGCGGCAGCATGTTGGGCCCGTCGGAGGAGGTCGAATTGTCGGGATCCTGGTGGGTCTCTATGAACACGCCGGCGACGCCGACGGCAACGGCAGCCCGCGCCAGCGTCTCGACAAAGCGGCGCTCACCACCGGAGGAACCGCCCTGCCCGCCCGGCTGCTGCACCGAATGGGTGGCGTCGAAAATCACCGGCGCGCCGATCTCGGCCATCACAGGCAAAGCCCGCATGTCCGACACCAGCGTGTTGTAGCCGAAAGACGCGCCGCGCTCGGTGGTCAGCACATTGAGGTTGCCCGAACCGGTGATCTTGGCCACCACGTTCTTCATGTCCCAAGGCGCCAGGAATTGCCCCTTCTTGACGTTGATCACCTTGCCGGTCTTGGCGGCGGCGACCAGCATGTCGGTCTGGCGCGACAGGAAGGCCGGAATCTGCAGCACATCGACATGGTGTGCGACGATCGCGCACTGCTCCTCGGTGTGGACATCGGTCAGAATGGGAAGCGAAAACGCCTTGCGCAACTCGTCGAACACCGGAAGCGCCGCGTCCATGCCGGCGCCGCGCGTTGCCGACAGCGAGGTGCGGTTGGCCTTGTCGTAGCTGGTCTTGTAGACGAGGCCGATGCCGAGCTTGCCGGTCAGTTCCTTCAGCGCGCCGGCCATGTCGAAAGCGTGCTGGCGCGATTCGAACTGGCACGGGCCGGCGATCAACGCCAAGGGCCCGCTGTTGTCGAAGACGACGTTGCCGACGGTTACTGACGAATTCGGCGCCAGCGAATTGGGCCCTTGCGGCTTGCTCATGGGGTCTCCCGGAAGATGAAAGCCGCGCCCTGTCCGGATGCCGGCTGCACGACGATTTCGTTGCCCGCTATATCGTGCCCGACGGCGTTGTCTGCAAGCAGCCTCGCGACAGCGCCGACACTGCGGGCCGAAAAGACGATCGCGGCGAAGCGAAGGTCCGTCGGCGCGCCAGCCGACATGCCGAAGCGCTCAGCGAAAGCCGCGGGCTTGAGAACGCTCAAACGCGCGTTCGCCAGGTCGAACGCCGTGCTGCTCCTCTGCCTCGAACCCGTCGCTGTCTCGATCAGGTGGCGCTTTTCGGATGGCACGCCGCTGACCGCGACGATTTCGGCAATGCCGGTCACGCCGTTGGCATGGGCCTGCAGTGCCGTACGGTCGATTTGAGGGGCGTTGATCCGCTCGCAAGCGAACAGAAAGGCGTCCATCGTCTCGGCGCCGGCGGCGAAAGCCAGTTTGAACGAGGCCATGTCGCTCTTTCCGGCCGTGTCGGTGAAGGCGCGGGAAAAGCTCAGTACGTCTCCCGCCGACAGGCCGGCTTTGATAAAGCGCGCATGGTCCGCATCGGCATCGTCGGTGGCCAGCACCACGGCGGAAAAGCCCTCATCGCCCAGCCTGGCGCGATAGAGCCGGTCGCGCGCGACAAAGACATTGCCACCGGCAAATGCCTCGTCTGCAGCCTGTTCATTCCCGACCGCCAGCGGTTCGAGGTAGGTGCGGTCAGCGAAGAAGACGCAGCAATTTTCGGTGCCGAAAGGGTGGATGCCGGTTGGTGCGACGATGAAGCCAAGCGATGTCAGCCGCGCCCGCGCCACGGCGAGGCTCGCCGTCGGCAACACAAGATGGTCAAGCGGATGGATCGTGCTGGTCATGCCGGCGCGGTGTGCATCATTCCGGAAATCGGTTCAAGGCCTCTTGCCAGCCCGATCAGGCCATCGCCACGACATCGGCCGAATAGCGCAATTCGCGCAATGGTTTGACCCGACTGGTCGTCTCGGCATAGAGCGGGTGCGCCTTGTAGGCGGCAAGCGCGGCATCATCCTCGAACTCGGCATAGACGACCACGTCGATCGCATCCGANCGGGTGCGCCTTGTAGGCGGCAAGCGCGGCATCATCCTCGAACTCGGCATAGACGACCACGTCGATCGCATCCGACAGCGGATCGACCTTGGTGTTGAGCGTCACCTCGAAGAGGCTTGAATGCGGGATCTTGCCCAGCGCGAGCAAGCCCGTGCGCACGGCCTCGACATCGTCCTTGCGCCGCGCGCTGAAGAAAACGATATGCCGGATCACACCTGCCTCCACGTTCGATTTGCGGCATGTTTTGTGTGAGCGGGACCGTCGCGTCAACCGCCACGATGTCGCGCCCGGCAATGCCGGCAGGCGACTTTGCAGAGGCGCAAAAGCTAGGCTTTGCCGGTGACGTAGCGCACGACGCGCGACATTTCCCTGACCGTCGTGTCGAGATAGTGGCCCTGATTATAGAGGCCATCCCAGATCAGGAAAAAGGCGATGGCGGTGATGACGATGACGTAACGCATGGCTGAAACTAACGTATGTGGCTGTTCCTAACCATAGCGATTTCACCGGCGGTCGCTCGCCCTCACCGATTCTGGCCCCAGGCACGCCACCTGGGCCAGTTGCCGGGCACGGCTTGCCTCTTGAAGTTCCGGTCGATGCGGTGGAAGATTGTGGCGAAAATTTAAGCAGGCTACGGCGTTCGCGCCTGGCGAATGAAAGTGGAGGATGTGGAGGCCGGCAGATCTTGCGCCGCCCCCGCGGAAGTCCAGGGGGGTGTGAGATGGCTGTCAGGGAATACAAAGGCATCGGCGACGCCATCAGGCTGGACGAACTCAATTTCGCCGAGATCGTCAAGGGCCTGCCGGCCAAGGCGCGCATGGTGCTGTCGGCGGCGATGAAATTGCCGCGCGGTTCGCTGAAGGTGAGGATGCCGGATGGCCGGGCGGTGCTTGTCGGCGGCAACGGACCCGGGCCGGATGCCGAGCTGGTGTTGAAGAACTGGCGCCTGCCCGGCCGTGCCTTTTCCGGCGGCACCATCGGCGTTGCCGAATCCTACATGGACGGCGACTGGGAAAGCCCTGATGTAACCAGCTTCCTCGAACTGTTCGTCGTCAACTCGGCCGTTGGGGAACGCATTGCCGGCGGCGCCAACTGGCTCATCAACACGGTCCAGCGCATCCGCCACTGGTTCAACGAAAACACCCGCACCGGCTCGAAGCGCAACATCTCGGCGCATTACGATCTCGGCAACGCCTTCTACAAGCAATGGCTCGATCCCAGCATGACCTATTCGTCGGCGCTCTATGCGACCGGCGCCAACGACCTGGAAAGCGCTCAGGCCGCCAAATACCGCGCGCTGGCCAAGGATACCGGCATCGGCAAGAAGGACCATGTGCTCGAGATCGGCTGCGGCTGGGGCGGTTTTGCCGAATTTGCCGCGCGCGAGATCGGCTGCCGCGTCACCGGCCTGACCATCAGCCGCGAACAGCACGATTTCGCCAAGGCGCGCATCCAGAAGGCGGGACTGTCTGACAAGGTCGACATCAAGCTGCAGGATTACCGAGACGAAACGGGCACTTACGACCGCATCGCCTCGATCGAGATGTTCGAGGCGGTCGGCGAAAAATATTGGCCGGTATTTTTCGGCAAGATGAAGGCGTGCTTGAGGCCCGGCGGCACCGCCGGCCTGCAGATCATCACCATCAACGAGGCCGCCTACGACACCTATCGGGCGAGGCCGGATTTCATCCAGCGCTATGTCTTCCCAGGCGGCATGCTGCCGACGCCGTCGATCCTGAAGACGCTGGGCAGCGACCATGGCCTTGCCCATCTGCGCGAGCGCGTCTTTCCGGACGACTATGCCCGCACGCTTGCCGAATGGCGCAACCGCTTCTGGGCGTCGTGGGAAAAGATCGTCCCGCTCGGCTTCGACGACCGCTTCAAGAAGCTTTGGGAATTTTATCTCCACTATTGCGAAGCCGGCTTTAGAGCCAGCTACATCGACGTGCGCCAAGTGGTCTACAAAGCCTGATCCGAAGCGTGATTGAGCGGGCGTATGCCCGCTCGTTTTCCCTGTTAGCTGCACGTTGCCTCAAAGCAGGATGCGATACTTCGCAAACCCGGATTCGCCCTCGCCGGCCGGCTCGATCTTGAGCGATTTCACTCCCGATATAAAATCCTTCGCTTTGGGGCCGGTCTCGAACACGACGCTGGTGCCGGGCAGCGGCGTGAACGACCAATTGTCGTCGGCCGAGGGATTGATCGTGCCTTCGCTGACGACGTAGCGCACGATCACGTCGCGGTTGGTGTCCGGCGCCTCGTAGATGATCTTCGAGGCATTGATGTCGGGGAAATTGCCGCCACCGCCGGCGCGGTAATTGTTGGTGGCGACGACGAATTTCGCTGCCGGATCAATAGGCTTGCCGTCGAAGCTGAGGCCGACGATGCGGTTCGAGCCGGCATTGGCGACGCCACCCTTGGCATCGTATTTCGGCAGCTGCGACAGGTCTATTCCGTAGCTGACGCCATCGATCACATCGAAATTGTAGGACGGGAATTCGGTGTCGATGAGCGCCTGGTCGGCCTTGCCCGGCTCGATCTTCCTGAAAATGCCGGCCGACATTTCCAGCCATTCCTTCACTTGCGCGCCGGTGATTTCGACGGCGCGCACCGTGTTCGGATAGAGATAGAGGTCGGCGACGTTCTTGATGGCGATGTCGCCCACCGGCACGTCGGTATAGTAGTCGGCGCCGTTGCGCCCGCCGGCCTTGAAGGGTGCTGCCGCCGACAGCAGCGGCACATCCTTCCACTGCGTGCTCTTCAATATGTCCTTGAGGTACCAGCTCTGCGCCTGGTTGACGATCTGCACCGACGGATCGTCGGCGACCAGCGCGAAATAGGAATAGAGCGGCGCCGAGGTCTTGCCGACCGGTCGGCGGACATAGGCAAGTGTCGCCTCATGGTCCGCCTTCAGCGCATCGACGACGCGCTGGTCGTCCGCCACCGTCGGCTTGTTTGCCTTGTCGACGCGCTGGTAGATCGGCCTTGCCTCCGATGTGGCCGAGGCTACGCGCCATTTCGATCCGTCCCGTTCCAGAAGCAGATCGATCATTCCCATATGCGAGCCCCAGAAACCGCCCATCACGGCGGGCTTGCCCTGCAGCGTGCCTTTCTCGGTGTCGACGCCTTCGAGCGCCTGAAAATCCTTCTTGCCGGGGAAGACGAGATGCTGATGGCCGGTGAACACCGCATCGATGCCTTCGACGCCGGCGACGAAGAAGGAGGCGTTCTCCATGCCGTCGCCCTGCTTGATATCGATGCCGGAATGCGAGAGCGCGATGACGATGTCGGCGCCCTCCTCCTTGATCTGCGGCACCCATGCCCTGGCCGCCTCGACGATGTCGCGCGTCCTGACATTGCCTTCCAGGTTCTTCAGGTCCCAGACCATGATCTGCGGCGGCACAAAGCCGATGATGCCGATCTTGATCGGCTGCTCGGCGCCCGACCCGTCCTTGATCTTCTTGTCGAGGATGACATAGGGCTTGAGGTAGAGCTTGTCGTCGCGCGGTTTGGCGGCAAGCTCGGTGCCGCGGATCAGATTGGCGCAGACGAAGGGGAAATTGGCTCCGGCCAGCACCTTGTCGAGGAACGACAGGCCGTAATTGAACTCGTGATTGCCGAGCGTCGAGCATTCATAGCCCAGCAGGTTCATGCCCTTCATGATCGGATGCAGATCGCCTTCCTTGAGGCCCTTCTCATAGGCGATGTAATCGCCCATCGGATTGCCCTGCAAAAGATCGCCATTGTCGATCAGCATCGCATTGGTGGCTTCCTTGCGCACCGCCGCGATCAGTGAGGCCGTCCGTGACAGGCCCATCGTGTCGTTGGCTTTGTCGGCGTAGTAGTCGTAAGGCAGCACATTCACATGGATGTCGGTGGTCTCCATGATCCTCAGATGCGCCTGATTGGCCTGCGCGCGGGCGGAAAACGGATGGAGCATGATCAGCGCCCCGCTGGCGGCCGTACCGGCAAGAAAACTACGGCGGGAGACGGGGTAATTGAGATGCGGCATTGGTTTTCCTTCCCAGCGACGTGACAAGATCCCAGCCCCGGGCGGAAGCTTCGCGCCGAAAACCGGCCATGTCCATCGGGAAGTCAGTCGATCAGCAAAAGGTGACGGCTGGATGAATATCCTTGGCCGCGGTTGAGAACCTCAGCCCTTGTCATCGTCGCCCTGGGTGATCAGCCGCGCGCTGCGCTGGCCGGTGAAATAGATCCATAGCCAGCTAAGCGACACCGAGAGCCGGTTGCGGAAACCGATCAGGAAGTAGATATGCGCCACGCCCCACAGCCACCAGGCAAGCCATCCCGTGAGCTTGATCGAGCCGAAATCGATCGCGGCTGCCCACTTGCCGATCGTCGCCAGGTCGCCGGCATGTTTGTAGCGGAAAGGCCGCGGCGCGCCATCGCCGGCCAGCCGCGCCCTGATCGTCGCGGCGACATGCTTGCCCTCCTGCTTGGCCGAGGGCGCCACGCCGGGCACCGGTTTGCCGTCCGGCCGCAAGACATGCGCGGTGTCGCCGATGACGAAGATTTCAGGACTGTTCGGCACGGTCAGATCGGGCTCGACCATTACCCTGCCCGCCCGGTCCACCGGCGCGCCCAGCCACTCTCCCGCGGGTGAAGCCGCCACGCCGGCGGCCCACAGGATGGTTCGCGCCGGCAGATGCGTATCGCCAAAGACGACGCCTTCGGCATCGAGGCGCGTGACGGCGCGGCCAAGCTCGACCGTGACGCCCCGCCGCTCCAGCGCCTTGCGCGCATAGTCGGACAGCTTTGGCGCGAAATTGGCTAGGATCCTGTCTCCGGCCTCGACCAGCACCACACGCGCCTCACGCGTGTCGATGTTGCGGAATTCGCCGCGCAGCGTTTCATGCGCGAGTTCGACAATGGTGCCGGCAAGCTCCACGCCGGTCGGGCCGCCGCCGACGATGACCAGTGTCAGCAGTGCCTGGCGCTTGGCCGGATCGGTCTCGCGCTCGGCCTGCTCGAAGGCGAGCAGGATGCGCCGCCGAATGGTGGTTGCGTCTTCAAGCGTCTTCAGCCCGGGCGCGAAAGGCTCCCAATCGTCGTGGCCGAAATAAGCATGACGCGCGCCGGTGGCGAGCACCAGCGTGTCGTAGGGAACAGAACTGCCGTCCTCAAGCACCACGCGTTTGCCTGGACGGTCGACGCCGGTGACGTTGCCGAGCAGGGTCGTCACGTCCTCGCGCTTGCGCAGCAGATGACGGATCGGCCAGGCAACTTCCGAGGTCGCCAGCGAGGTGGTCGCCACCTGGTAGAGCAGCGGCTGGAAAAGGTGATGGTTGCGCTTGTCGATCATGGTGATGCGCACGGGTGCGCCGGCCAGCGCCCGCGTGAGTTCGAGACCGCCGAACCCTGCGCCGACGACAACGACATGATGGCTGGTTTCACTCATCGCATTCACCCCTATTTGTCTCCCTCTATCTAGCGATTTTTGTGCACCGCAACAATGTCGCGGCGAGCTAGATTGCCGCTTAAGGCTGCCCAGGACTCGTCGCCGGATGTCGCGAATGCCTATGTCGGCAAGCATGGACGGGTATAGCCTTGCAGGCTGGAACCACGGGAGTGAAGCATGGCCAACGACGATGACAAAGATGGCAAAGGGCGGGGGCAATATTCTTCGCCGCCTTGCTTCATGCACGAACTCGATCCGGAATTTCGCGCGCCATTGACCGACTGGACCGATGTGCGCCGTTGGCGCAAGGCCGAGCGCGAGCGTCTGATCGCGGCACGGTTGGCGGTTTCCGCCGATGCGCGGGTGGCGATGTCGCGGGCTATCGCCGAAGGGCTCGACGCGGCAATCGGCGACATTGCCGGCCGCATGGTCAGCCTCTATTGGCCGTTTCGCGGCGAGCCGGACCTGCGGCCGTGGATGGCGTCGATCAACGAACGCGGCGGCCGCACGGCGCTGCCCATCGTGATCGAGAAAGGCCAGCCGCTGATCTTCCGCGCTTATGTGCCCGGCGACCGGCTGGAAAAAGGCATCTGGAACATCCCTATCCCCGCCGAAGGCGACCCGGTGCTGCCCGACATCGTCATCTCGCCGATCGTCGGCATCGACCCGCGAAACTACCGCCTGGGCTATGGCGGCGGCTTCTTCGACCGCACGCTGGCTGCCATGCCGTTCAAGCCATTGGTCATCGGCGTCGGCTACGAACTGCAGCGCATCCCCACCATCTACCCGCAGCCGCACGACATCCCGATGGACCAACTGGTGACCGAGGTATTAAAAGCCTAGCGTGATGAGATTCAGAGACCCTCCGTGTGATCGCACATATTCATAAATATCACGCTTAGAAAAGATCGCCGTTGGTGTCATTCCCAGGCAACTGAGGAATATCCGCCTTACCGGCATCTTTATACTCGGCCAACAAACGAATGCGGCGATACACACTGAACAGAATTTTCAGAAAGACAAGCGGATCTCCGGTGCGCGCGTGTAGCGCACCTGCAGACGGAAGCTCAATCAATCGGGCCATGTCATTGGCACTGTCGGCGATTATCTTCACCTCTTCAGCGGCTTTTCTAGTATCCACTTTATTTGTTTTAAGCACAATTCCGTGCACTCCGCTACTCAGCTCCTAAGCCTCTCCGCTTCTTCTCCATCGCCGCGCGATCAACAATCGCGCAAGGCAAAGGACGAACTGATCTTCATCACGTGCGGCATAACAGACAGCCACTTCTTGTGGATGCGTTGATAGCCCACGAGGTGCTTCGCCGCGATGCGCAGGATGTAGTCGTATTCACCCGACATCAGGTGGCAGGACAGCACATTTGGGCAGCACTTTATCGCCGCATCGAGGCCGGTTGACCGCCGTGTAGCAACACAAATGTTACGTGACAAAAATCCGACGTGGTCGATAAATACTCTTTAAGGGAACCATGCTGCAGCGAACCGCTTCGACATGCGCTTCGGGCGGATCCAACAGTGTCGAGCCGCTCTTGAATTGGCTGCTTCGCAACGGGTGGCGAGATGATCGGAAGAACCATAGCAATTACCCTCGCAATTGCGTTTTCCCTTTCGCCTTTGCATGCGCAACCACGGCATCGTTTGCCGAGCGGCTACAAATGGGGCCGCTGCCTGCTTGTTGTTGGCGGTCAGACCCGCATATCCGGAAGGTGCTCTTATCAAATCGAGCAGGGCGGCGATTTCAATATCCAGGGACCGAAGCAAGTTTTTGCAGGGATCGACTATCCTGATCCGCATAGTGGCGCTGGTGAAATGTCTAAAGATTACTGGGCGGATGTCTACAAGGACGGTGATGTCTGGGCGGGCTATGCAAACTCCGACATTCGCGCCACCCACGGTGATGAACGCTGGGAAGAACTTCGCCGCGAAGGCGCATGCTATATCGGGAAGGACGTCCGAGTATGTTTGTGGCGTTAAGCCAGTTCCGGCTTCATTCCCATGGCGGTCCGATCGACGATCTCGCGCAGGGCAAAGGATGAGTTGATTTTGGTCACATGCGGCATCGCCGACAGCCACTCCTTGTGGATGCGCTCATAGTCGACCAGATCCTTGGCGGCGATGCGCAGGATATAGTCGTATTCGCCCGACATCAGGTGGCACGACAGCACATTCGGGCAGCGCTTGATCGCCGCCTCGAAATCCGACAGCGTCTTTTCGAACTGTCCCGACAGCGATATGTGCACGATCGCCGTCATCTGGTGACCGAGCGCTGCATTCGAAAGCCGGGCGTGATAGCCGCGGATGGTGCCGGATTTCTCCAGATTGTCGAGCCGGCGCGAACAGGCCGACTGCGACAGGCCGACCCTTTCGGCGAGCGCCGCATTGGGTATGCGGCCATCCTTCTGCAGTGCCTCGAGAATGGCGATATCGATCCTGTCGAGCGGCATTTCTCGTGATTCCTGCGAAATTTCCTTGATTTCGCGCAACGATTATCGAAACGCGTGACCCCGCGCAAGCGCATTCGCAAACACCTGCGCAACGATTTGTGGTTCACTCGGTTGATACAGGGAACGAGCCCGAAGGGCCGGATCAGGAGAAGACTATGCGCGTCGGTTGCCCCAAGGAAATCAAGAACCACGAATACCGCGTCGGCCTGACGCCGGGCTCCGTCCGCGAATATGTCGCGCATGGTCATGAAGTGCTGGTCGAAAGCGGCGCCGGCGCCGGCATCGGCGCCGATGACAATGCCTACCGCGCCGCCGGCGCCACCATCGCCAGGACCGCCGCCGACGTGTTCGCCAAGTCCGACATGATCGTCAAGGTCAAGGAGCCGCAGCCCAACGAATGGGCGCAGCTGCGCGACGGCCAGATCCTCTACACCTATCTGCACCTGGCCCCGGATCCGGAGCAGACCAAGGGCCTGCTCGCGTCCGGCGTCACCGCAATCGCCTATGAGACCGTAACCGACGACCGCGGCGGCCTGCCGCTCTTGGCGCCGATGTCGGAAGTTGCCGGCCGCCTGTCGATCCAGGCCGGCGCGACCGCGCTGCAGAAGGCCAATGGTGGCCGCGGCGTGCTGCTCGGCGGCGTGCCCGGCGTACTGCCCGGCAAGGTCACCGTGCTCGGCGGCGGCGTCGTCGGCCTGCATGCCGCCCGCATGGCCGTCGGCCTCGGCGCCGACGTCACCATCATCGACCGCTCGATCCCGCGCCTGCGCCAGCTGGACGACCTCTTTACCGGCCGCGTCCACACCCGCTACTCCACAGTCGAGGCGCTTGAGGAAGAATGCTTCTCGGCCGACATCGTCGTCGGCGCCGTGCTCATCCCGGGTGCTGCTGCACCCAAGCTGGTGACTCGCGAAATGCTGTCGGGCATGAAGAAGGGCTCGGTGCTGGTCGACGTCGCCATCGACCAGGGCGGCTGTTTCGAGACCTCGCACGCCACCACCCATGCCGAGCCGACCTATGAGGTCGACGGCGTGATCCACTACTGCGTCGCCAACATGCCGGGAGCCGTGCCGGTGACCTCGGCGCACGCGCTCAACAACGCGACGCTGCATTATGGCCTGCAGCTGGCCGACAAGGGCCTGAAGGCGCTGGTCGACGACCACCATTTGCGCAACGGCCTCAATGTCCACAGGGGCAAGATCACCAATCGCGCCGTCGCCGAAGCACTCGGCTATGAGCTGGTCGAACCGAAAGTGGTTCTGGCTGCCTGACCAGACGCCTTAATCGACTCAAGCAGTTCTGCCTCCCTCACCCGCCGGTTGCGCCGGCGGGTTTTTTATTGGCCGCGTGCTCACAAATTGCGGGCTCTAAGGCAACATCACGGCGAAACGGCCCGGCTTGGCGGTGCTTTTGCCTATCGATGTGGCATTTTTGTCATTCCAATATTAGCGAGCATCCTGTTAGAACACGGACGGGTTTGTTCTATGCTAAGGGGCTAAAATGTTCATTTCTGCTAAATCCGTTCTTCTCGGCGCCGTTTCGGCAATGGCTTTGATATCGGTAGCGCATGCCGCCGATGTTGTGCAGCCGGTGGAAGAACCTGCCGGCTTCAACTGGAGCGGCGCCTATGTCGGCATCGGCGGCGGCTTCGGCGCCACCGTGCACCGCATCAGCGTCGACCCGTTTCTCGACTTCAATGGCCTCGGCGGCAACGGCGTGTTTGGCGAAATCACCGCCGGCTACGACTACATGGTCTCTGAACGCTTCCTGCTCGGCGGCTTCATCGACGCCAACATCGGGAATATCGGTCCGTCGATCAGCCTTCCGGGCGCTGATATCGACCTGACGAACGCTTATGGCTTCGACGTCGGCTTGCGCGCCGGCTATCTCCTGAACCCCGATACGCTCGGCTATGTGCTCGGCGGCTACACTTGGAACCATTTCAAGCTCGAGGGTTCGGGCTTTGCCGACGGTCTTGATTTCACGGAGAACCGTGGCGGCTATGTCGTCGGCGTTGGCATGGAAACCGTGCTGCGCGGCAACTGGACGATTAAGACCGAGTACCGCTACGCCAACTATGGCGACGACTCGGTGGCTGACCTCGGCATTATCGGCGGCCCGGGAACCTCTCTGGATGTCGAGCCGTCCAGCCACACCTTCCACATCGCGGCCAACTACCGCTTCGGCGCCCAGAATGGCGGCGGTGCCTCGTTTGCTGCTCCGACCTACAACTGGACCGGCTTCTATGTCGGCGGCGCGCTTGGCGCCGGCACCGTGGTGCATGACCTGACGCTCGCCAGCGCCCTCGAATTGGATGGCATCGGCGGCGAAGGCGTGTTCGGCGAGGCGAGCATCGGTTACGACCATGATTTCGGCGGCTGGGTCGCCGGCGTTCTGGTCGACGCCCGCTATTCCGGCATACGCTCGAAGTTGGACATTCCGGGTGGGTCGATCAAAGGCGATGCCGACTATGGCTTCGATGCCCTGGCCCGCATCGGCGCCAAGGTCAACGAATCGACGCTGGCCTATGTCCTCGGTGGCTACAGCTGGCAGCATTTCGACCTGCATGCTTCGCCTGGCGGCGACATCACCGACTGGGGCTCAAGCGGCTTCTCGGTCGGCGGCGGCCTGGAAACGGCCGTCTCCAGCAACATGACGCTTGGTCTCGAATACCGCTATTCGCAGTATGAGAAAGAGGATTTCGGTTCGGGCGGCTTCCTGACCGACGAGCCTTCCTTCCAGACCGTTCGCCTCGGCGCGAAGTATAAATTCAACTAAAGCCGCTCCGGCAACGGTCGAAGCCCGTCGGTCAATTCCGGCGGGCTTTTTCTTTGCGCAAAACCTGACATCGGCATTGAACAGGCCGGCGGACAACAAAAAGCGGAGCCAAAGCCCCGCTTCCTCGGTTGTCGAGATCCCCGCCGGTTCATCCGCGGTCGGCAAATCCATCGACACTCGTCTTTTAATGGACGAATGCGACGGGAGTGCGACAGCTCACCGGCAATCGGCGCGCCACCACGCCGGCGACGATCGCGGCGCTTATGTGAAGTGCTTCACATCAGCCATTCGAAAAACATGCGCAGACAGGGATGCCAACTTGACGGATCGAGCCGTCACACGGTTCCCAACTGCCCGCCAGACCACCGGCGGGCATCTTTTTGTCAGAAACGCTCGATGCGGCACTGAAAACAATTGTTGCGCGCCGAGCGGACGTGGACATAGGCGATGTCGTCGCGCTCAAACAGCGTCTCTGCCAGCGCCGCAATGCCGCCAGTCGGAATGACGCCGCCGCTGCCATAGACGATGCGGTCGTCCGCACCATAGCCGCGCACGATATAGTCGCTGCTCTCAAGGATCTCTGGAAGCGCTTCCGTCTCGGCTGCGCGTTCGCATTCCAGCGCATGCAGGAAGATCGGCCCTGTCTCGGCGTAAGGCTGCAACGCCGGAAACGGCCGATAGGCCATGATCAGATAGCCATCGCCTTCGGCGACGTTTCTCAGGCAATGCCGGCACGGCACGCCGTCGCCATCGGAAACCTTCCGCTCCGGCGTTTGGCCATAGGCGTCCGCCCCGCCGCGCTGCAGCGCTCTCACATCTTCAGTCGGCAAGGCTTTGAACTGGACGGTCATGGCTAAATCTCCGGTGTGGTTGACCGGAAATTATGCCCCCGCCGAGGTGCTTCCCACCCGATTCCTGTCAACTGTCAGCAGCCCGGCCAGTCTCAGGCCGGACTGCTTCGGCATTGGGCAGGTCCCGCGCCGGCTCAGCGGATGAAATCGTCGAAGCGGCGCAGCGTCACCCGGCGGCTGCGCCAGTTCTCGTCTTGGGTCCGCACGAGCAGGAATTCCTCGCCATGAACGGTCGGTTCGGCCTTCAGTCGGAGAAAGTCACGGCCGCATGACGCTGGCCGAGCGCTCGGCGAACGACAGCGGATGCACGGTCTCCTTCTTTTGCGCCACCGGCGCAAAACCGAGCTTCTGGTAGAGCGGCAAGGCAGCCGGATGGTCGAGCGTGCAGGTCTGCACCGTCACCCGTTTCGGCCCATACGACCATGCTGCGGCGATCGCCGCACCGAGGAACCAACGGCCGATGCCTTGCCCGGTCGCATGTTCCATCATGCCGAAATAAGCGAGTTCGACTTCCTCTGGCAAATGCGGCTTGAGGTCGAAGAACCCGGCCGGCGCGCCGTCGAGATAAAGCACCCTGATGTCGCGGTCCTCGCGGTGGATGCCGGCGGCAAGCTCGTCATCGTCCAGCCTCAGCACATTGACCCAGTGCCATTTGCGTCCGACCCGATCCATCAGATAGCGGTAGAAATGCAGCGGAATGTCCTTGGTCCTGAGCAGCGCGATCTGCCTGTTGTAGGGCAAGGGCGGCGAATAGGCCGGCGGCACATGCATTTCCAGAAACGTGACCGTAACCTCGATGTCGTCCAGCGCGCCATTTTCCATCGCCATCATTCCTTGCCCGTCACCACGGGCGTGTCTGCCAGCCCGCCCCATTCCGTCCATGAGCCGTCATAGAGCCGGTTGTCGGTGTGGCCGAGCGTCTCCAGCGCCAGAGTGACGACAGCCGCCGTGATGCCGGAACCGCAAGAGGTGACGACCGGTTTCGACAGATCGATACCGGCATCCTCAACGGCCTTGCGCAACTGGTCCTTCGACAACAGCGCGCCGTCCTGTGACAGCGCCGAATAAGGCAAATTGTGCGCGCCGGGCATGTGGCCGGAGCGAACACCCGCGCGGGGCTCTGGCTCGGCGCCGGTGAAGCGGCCCGCGCCTCGGGCGTCCGCAATCTGGCTCTCGCCAGTCTCGACGATGCGGCGCATGTCGGCAAGGCTGGCGACGCGAGCGGCATCGAAATCGGCATGAAACACATTCGGCGCGATCTTGGTCGGCTCCGCCGTCACCGGCCGGCCCGCCGCCTTCCAGCGGTCGAAGCCGCCGTCGAGCACATAGACCTGGAACACGCCCATGACGCGGAACATCCACCAGGCGCGCGGCGCCGAGAAGAAACCCGGACCGTCATAGACGACAATGGTGTCGTCGGCCGAAATTCCCATGGCGCCTACATATTGCGCGAAATGCTGTGGCGAGGGCAGCGTGTGCGGCAGCTTGGCATCTGGATCGGAGGCCGCATCATGATCGAAGAATCGCGCACCCGAAATATGCGCAGCCTCATACTCGGCGCGCGCATCGCGCTTCTGCGCCGGCAGATACCAGGATGCATCGACGATCGTCAGGCCGGGCTCGCCAAGACGGCTCTGCAACCAGTCCGCATCGACGGTGAAAGGGCTGTCATCGGCCATTGTTCTTCTCCTGCTCCGCCTTGGCGAAGCATTGCTTCCTGTTGACCATGATCTTCCCCGAAAACCCGCTTCCACTTTTCGGGATCATGGTTCGTTCAAGCTACCGGCATTGGTCCGAAGCGAATGCGAAAACGCCGGTTTTCACGGCCCTTCTTCTCGATCTTGCCGATATGGGTTTCACCGACTTCGCCGGTGCTTTTGACATGGGTGCCGCCGCAGGGCTGGCTGTCGATCGAAGCGTTGTCGCCGATGCAGACCAGGCGGATCTTGCCGGTGCCGGCGGGCGGCCGGACAGTCTTGGATTTCACCAGGCCAGGATTGGCTGCCAGTTCCTCGTCGGTGATCAGCCTGACGAAGATCGGATGATCGGCCCGCACCAGCTCCATCAGCCCGGCGGTGACGTCTTCCCTGGTGAAGCCGGCATCGGGAGCGTCGAAGTCGACGCGGCTGTCATCTTCGGAAACCGCAGCACCGGTAATCGGAAACGGACAGACGACGGTGAGCAAATGGCAAGCTGCGTGCATGCGCATCAGGAGATGCCGCCGCTCCCAGTCGATGGCGAGTTTCACCCGCTCGCCCACCTCGGGTGCCGGCTGCTCCGGCGCCGGCACATGGATGATCTCGTCCTTGGTCTCGCCGGTGATGGTGGCGGCAATGGCGATGCGGCTGCCGTCCGCGCGCTCTAATGTGCCGGTATCGCCAGGCTGGCCGCCCGATGTGGCATAGAAGATGGTCCGGTCGAGAATGATGCCGCCGCGCTCGTTGATGGCGACAACGGTGGCGTCAGCCTCTCTGAGATAGGCGTCGTCGCGAAACAGCGCTTCTGTTCTGTGCGCCATCAGGCGACCTTCTCATACGGCACCGAAATTGTGCTGCGCTCATCCATCCAGCCCGGCACCGGCAGGTTCTTCTCACGCAGGAATTCCGGGTTGAACAGCTTCGACTGGTAGCGCGTGCCATAGTCGGCAAGGATGGTCACGATGGTGTGGCCGGGGCCAAGCTCGCGCGCCAGCCGGATCGCGCCGGCAATGTTGATGCCGGTCGAACCGCCGACGCACAGGCCTTCTTCCTGGATCAGGTCGAAGACGATCGGCAGCGCCTCTTCGTCCGGCACCTGGAACGAGAAGTCCGGCGTGAACCCATCGAGATTTGCCGTGATGCGCCCCTGCCCTATCCCTTCGGTGATCGAGCTGCCGTCGGACTTCAATTCGCCACTGGTGTAGAAGGAATAGAGCGCCGCACCCAGCGGATCGGCGAGCGCGATCTTGACGTTGCTGCTCTTGGCCTTCAGCCCGAAGGCGACGCCGGCCAGCGTTCCGCCCGAACCCACCGCCGAGACGAAACCGTCGACCTTGCCGCCGGTCTGCGTCCAGATTTCTTCCGCCGTGGTGCGGATATGGCCGTCGCGATTGGCAACGTTGTCGAACTGGTTGGCCCAGATCGCGCCGTTCGGCTCCGACCTCGCCATCTGCTCGGCCAACCGCCCCGACAGTTTCACGTAATTGTTGGGGTTCTTGTAAGGCACCGCCGGCACTTCGATCAGCTCGGCACCAAGCAGCTTGATCGTGTCCTTCTTTTCCTGGCTCTGGGTGTCGGGAATAACGATCACTGTGCGATAGCCCAGCGCCTTGGCAACCAGCGTCAGGCCAATGCCGGTATTGCCTGCCGTGCCTTCGACGATGACCCCGCCCGGCTTCAACAGCCCGCGCTGTTCGGCGTCGCGGATGATGAACAGGCCGGCGCGATCCTTGACCGACTGGCCGGGGTTCATGAACTCGGCCTTGCCCAGGATCTCGCAGCCGGTCTGCTCCGAGGCCTTGTTGAGGCGGATCAGGGGCGTGTTGCCGATCGCTTCGATCACAGAACGGGGCATCCGGGATTCCTTATGTAGCTGCGGCGAGACCCTAGAAACCCGAAGCTTGCGTTTCAAGGCAAGAATTCGCCTGGTCCAGAGCATGATGCCGAAAAGTGTGAGCGGTTTTCGGCCGACATCATGCTCTATTCCCTTGATTCAGAGTCGGATGATGGCAGGTCTGTTCGACCTGCCATCATCCGACTCTGGGCGCATTTCGGGCACTGCAATCTCCCGCGGCCGGACAACGCGCGATGACGATCATTTCAACCAGTACGGAAAAGCGCTCTTTTCATTCGATTTTTTCACCGCTAGAGCACTAATGACAGATCGGCAGGGCGCAGAATGACACTTTACCGGGCCAACCCGAAGCACGGCGTCGCCTGGATAACCGGCGGCAGCAGCGGCATCGGCCGTGCGCTGGCCAAGGACCTCGCGGCAAAGGGCTTTGTCGTCGCGGTCACCGCACTCGACGGCGACCCACTCGACGCGCTCATCGTCGAGACGGCGCAGATGCCGGGACGTGTCGTCGCCTACCCTTGCGACGTCACCGATGAGCCGCGCATGGCAAGCACGGTGGCGGCGATTGAAAAGCAACTCGGGCCGATCGTGCTCGCCGTCTTCAACGCCGGCAACTACATCGCCACGCCCGGCGAAGACCTCAGGGTCCGCGACTTTCGCCAGACCTTCGAGGTCAACTATTTCGGTATCATCAATGGCCTCGTCCCGCTCATGGAGCGCATGCGCATCCGTGCGCGCGGCCATATCGTGCTTGTCGGATCGGTTACCGCCTATTTCGGCTGGCCGACCACGGCGGCCTATGGCGGCTCGAAGGCGGCGATCAACATCCTGGCCGAGTCGCTGAAATACGATTTCGACAAGATGAATGTCCGGATCCAGGTGATGAATCCGGGCTTCATCGACACGCCGCTGACCGAAAAGAACATGCTGCCGATGCCGGGACTGATGCCGGTCAACCGCGCCTCGCGCCGCATGCTGCGCGGCATCGAGCATGGCGGCTTCGAGGTTACCTTCCCTCACCGGCTGAGCTGGGGGCTGAAGGTGCTGGCACTGCTGCCAAGGCCAGTCTGCCGGTGGTTCATCAGCACGGCGACCCGCTGGACAGGGCGGCCGCTGAATTTCGACCGCAAGCCGCCGAACCAATAGCTGTCCACAGTCCGGCTGTTGCCTGACTGCACCGGCCGCCATAGGCTTTAGAATTGTTGTGGAGTCTGAGATGGGGCGACGGATCGTGCTTGCGGTGCTGGGCGTCGTCATCATCCTTGTCCTGGCCTTCCTGCTTGGTCCGCGCGTTCCCGTCGACACCACGATCCATTTCGATGACAAAGTGATCGGCGACGATCCGCAAGCGTATATCGCGCATGAAGAGGCTGCCGTGCCCAACGTCCGCGACGGGCTCGAGAAAGAAATCATCTGGGCCGATCCGATGGTTCACGCCAGGACGCCATTAGCGATCGTCTATATCCATGGCTTTTCGGCATCGAAGGGCGAGGTTCGCCCGCTGGCCGACGAGGTCGCCGACCAACTCGACGCCAACCTTTTCTACACCCGCCTCACCGGTCATGGGCAGGACGGCGCTGCTATGGCGCAAGGCAGCGTCAATGCCTGGATCAACGACTATGAGGAGGCGCTCGCCATCGGCCGAGCCATCGGCGACAAGGTGATCGTCATCGGCACCTCGACCGGTGGATCGCTGGCGGCATGGGCGGCGACTGAACCTGGCGCATCGGACGGCGTCGCTGCAATCGCATTCATCTCGCCGAATTTTGGCATCAGGGCTTCAGGCGCCGAGCTGCTGACCATGCCCTGGGGCAGGCAGATCGCCGATTTCGTCGGCGGCAAGGAGCGCAGCTTTCCGACCCGCAACGCGCTGCACGAGAAACTCTGGACGCACACATATCCAATGGCAGCTGTGCTACCGATGGCGGCGCTGACCAACCTTGCCTACGCAGCGCCTGTGGAGAAGGCAACCATACCGGCGCTGTTCATCTTCTCGGATTCCGACAAGGTGGTGCGCCAGGATCGCACCCGCGAAATCGCCGGCCGCTGGGGCGCACCGCATGAACTGGTGCCCGTCGACGACAATGGCGATCCCGACGACCACGTCATTGCCGGCGACGCGCTGTCGCCCCCGACCACGGCTTTCCTGGCGCAGCGGATCGTCGTGTGGGTGAAGGCAATTACCGGGCAGCCCTAAACGAAAAGGACGGCCGAAGCATTGCCCCGGCCGTCCTCATATTCAATCGTCAGCAATCAAGCCAGGCTCGACGAGCCTGACCGGTTCGTCTGATCAGGCAGCCCGCGCAGCGGGCCGCTTGCCGCCGAAGCGGCGCTTGTTGTTGCCCTTGAAGGCCTTGGCGCCTTCCGGCTTGCGCTCGCTTGCACCCGCAAAGGCCGGCTTGTCACCAAAACGCTTCTTGGCGAAGCCGTTGTTCTGGCCACCGGGCCGCCTGCCGTCGCGACGGCCATTGCGGTCGTTGCGATCATTGGCGGGCTCGAAGCGCTCGTTCTTTTCGGCCGGATTGCGCACCGGATCCGGGCTGCCGAGATGGTCGGCAACGATCGGCAGCTTGCTGCGGATGATGCGCTCGACCTGACGCAGCTTGCTGTTTTCGGAAGGATCGCAAAGCGTGATGGCGATGCCGTCCATGCCGTTACGGCCGGTACGTCCGATGCGGTGGACATAGCTTTCGGCCTCATCCGGCAGGTCGAAATTCACCACATGGCTGATGCCGGGAACGTCGATGCCGCGCGCCGCGATGTCGGTCGCGACGAGAATGCGCACCGAACCCTCGCGGAAATCGTTGAGCGCCTTCTGGCGGGCGTTCTGCGACTTGTTGCCGTGGATGACGGCGGCCTTGAAGCCGTCGCGCTCGAGGTCCTTGGTCACCCGGTCGGCGCCATGCTTGGTGCGCGAGAAGATGATGACGGACTTCATTGCCTCGTCGGCGAGCATCGTCGACAGCACCTGGCGCTTCTGCTTGGTGCGGGCAAAGACGACGCCCTGCACGATCTCGGCGGCCGCGGTGCTCTGCGGCGCGACTTCGACGCGGATCGGGTTCTTCAACAGGCCCTTCGCCAGCTCGGCGATTTCGTTGGGCATGGTGGCCGAGAACAGCACCGTCTGACGGTCGGGCGCGGTCGCCTTGGCGATCCGCTTGACGTCGTTGATGAAGCCCATGTCGAGCATGCGGTCACCCTCGTCCAGCACCAGCCATTTGGTGTCGGAGAGAATGAGGTCGCCCTCGCGCACCAGGTCGGTCAGGCGGCCGGGCGTGGCGATCAGGATGTCGACGCCGGGCGCAACCTTCTTCACCTGGCTGAAGCGCGAGACGCCGCCAAGCACGAGAGCGGTCGAGACATGCGCGCCCTTGGCGAGGATCTTGATGGTGTCCTCGATCTGGACGGCGAGTTCGCGCGTCGGCGCCAGGATCAGCGCACGAGTGGTCTTGGCTCGGCGCTTGGTGCCGAGCGCGATGATCTTCGACAGGATCGGCAGCGCGAAGGCAGCGGTCTTGCCCGAGCCGGTCTGGGCGATGCCGAAGATATCACGGCCTTCCATCTGCGGCGGGATCGCCTGCGTCTGGATCGGCTTCGGCTCGGTGAAGCCGGCGCCATGCGTCGCCTTGAGCAGCGCGCCGGTAATTCCAAGAGCTGCGAAACCGGTGAGTTCCGTAGTGTTGCCGGCCGAGATTGCGTTACCGGCTGAGGTGTTTTCGTTGGTCAAAATAGTCTTCTTTCACGCGGTCTTGGCCGCAAACATCGATGGCGGCAGGGCGCAACCTGCCGTCGAAAAATTTGATATGAAACGACAAGGCGGGCGGACGGTAACGTCCACTCGGCTGCGCTGTCGTGCCCGCAGGCGTCATGCCACGGGGCTCTTTCGCCACTTCGTGATGTATCGGAAAGAGAGGCCGATATACCGGAAAGAGGGAAAACAGACGCAACCAGTCTCATTTGTCGAGAAGGCCGGAATCTCCGGCCCAAGCGCCTATGGGCTGCATATGGCTGAGTTCGCTCCGGAATGCAAGGGGCCACATGTTGCAGCGCAATAATCGAGGCCGAAAGCGGCGCTTGCACGCGCCTGCAGGCATCATTACCACAAAGGCAGCTGCCATTTCTGGGGACCGAGCGATGAAGGACGTGCTGAAGGAACTTGAGCGCCGCCGCGAGATCGCCCGCATGGGCGGCGGCCAGGCCCGCATCGACGCCCAGCACAAGAAGGGCAAGCTCACCGCGCGCGAGCGCATCGATGTCTTTCTCGACGAAGGCTCGTTCGAGGAGTTCGACATGTATGTCGAGCATCGCTCGACCGACTTCGGCATGGAGAAAACCAAGATCGCCGGCGATGGTGTCGTCACCGGCTGGGGCACCGTCAATGGCCGTCCGGTCTATCTCTTCGCCAAGGATTTTACCGTCTTCGGCGGCTCGCTGTCGGAGGCTCACGCCGAAAAGGTCATCAAGGTGCAGGAGATGGCGCTGCGCAACCGCGCGCCGATCATCGGCATCTACGACGCCGGCGGCGCCCGCATCCAGGAAGGCGTGGCGGCGCTAGGCGGCTATGCCGAGATCTTTCAGCGCAACGTGCTCGCATCCGGCGTCATTCCTCAGATTTCCGTGATCATGGGCCCGTGCGCCGGCGGCGACGTCTATTCGCCTGCGATGACCGACTTCATCTTCATGGTGCGCGACACCTCTTACATGTTCGTCACCGGGCCGGATGTGGTCAAAACGGTCACCAACGAGACGGTGACGGCCGAGAGCCTTGGCGGCGCGTCCGTCCACACGACCAAATCGTCGATTGCCGACGGCGCCTACGACAATGACGTCGAGGCGCTGTTGCAGATGCGCCGGCTGGTAGACCTTTTGCCCGCGTCAAATACGTCGGAGCTTCCTGAGATCGAGTGCTACCAGTCGGTCACCGACCATGATCTGTCGCTCGACCGGCTGATCCCAGACAACGCCAACAAGCCTTACGACATCAAGGAGCTGATCCTCAAAGTTGCCGATGAAGGCGATTTCTTCGAGATCCAGCAGAACTTTGCCAAGAACATCGTCACCGGTTTCGGCCGCGTCGAAGGCCGCACCGTCGGCTTCGTCGCCAACCAGCCGATGGTGCTGGCCGGCGTGCTCGATTCCGACGCAAGCCGCAAGGCGGCGCGCTTCGTGCGCTTCTGCGACTGTTTTTCCATTCCCATCGTCACCTTCGTCGACGTCCCCGGCTTCCTGCCCGGCACCGCGCAGGAATATGGCGGCCTGATCAAGCATGGCGCGAAACTCCTGTTTGCCTACGCCGAGGCGACCGTGCCGAAAATCACCGTCATCGCCCGAAAAGCCTATGGCGGCGCCTATGACGTGATGGCCTCAAAACATCTGCGCGGCGATATGAACTATGCCTGGCCGACGGCGCAGATCGCGGTGATGGGGGCGAGAGGCGCGGTCGAGATCATCTACCGTAAGGATATCGGCGACGCCGAAAAGCTCGCAGCCCACACAAAGGCTTACGAAGACCGCTTCCTGTCGCCCTTCGTCGCCGCCGAACGCGGCTATGTCGACGAGGTGATCATGCCGCATTCGACCCGCCGCCGCATTGCCCGGGCACTGCGCATGCTGCGCAACAAGGACATGCAGAACCCTTGGAAGAAGCACGACAACATCCCGTTGTAACATCCAATGTCGCGACTGATCATCAGCGCCGGTCGGCGGTTTGGCAGGTTCACGGTCCTGTTTTTCGTTGTTCCCGCCCTCGTCATCTTCTGCGTCTGGATGTCCCTGCTCGACAACCATCCGATCTGGTTTATGGCCAGCGGCTTCGTCGTCATGCCGATCGCCACCACGGCCTTGGCATTTCTGTTCGGCACATTGTTTGCGGGCTTCCGACGCAGCAAGATCAAAGGCGTCAGTGAAGCAGAAGCGCCCGGCCTGTGGGCGCTGTGGCGGAGCGTCGCCGGACCGCGCCGTGCTGCGCGCACGGTTGTCATACTAGAGGGCAACCTGAACGCCAGCGTGCGCGAGGAGCGCACGCTTCTCGGCCTTCTCGGCAATCGGCTGTTTCTAACCATTGGCATCCCTCTCCTCGCAGTGACCGATGAAAGAGCGCTTGCCGCGATCCTTGCCCATGAGGACGCGCATGTGCGCAACAAGGATACCAATGGCAGCCTCAATCTCGCTGAGTTCGAAAACGGTTTCGGATTTGTCTTCGAGTATGCCCCGCCCGGAACCACGATCACAGGCAGCCTGCTCCACGCCGCTATCGGCTGGCTGTCGCAATCGTTCGAGCGGGAAGAAATCCGGCTTTCGCGCGAAGCGGAGATCAAGGCAGATCGACACGCGGCATCCTCCGGCGACGCCGAGCACGCCGCACGCGCGCTGTTGCTTCTTGCCACGGCAGACGTGCATTTCGCGGAGACGGTCTATGACCCTTTGCAGCATGAATTGCGAGGTGCTTTGCGTCCGCCGCGACCGCCGCTCGAGCGCATGCTGGAAGCTGCCGGCCAGCTGCGAGAACCCATTTGCCTCAATGTTTGCGCCCGCAAGGCGTGGGCAAGCCCGGATGACGCAAAGTCCACCCATCCATCATTGGCTCAACGGCTGGCGGCGCTTGGCTACACGGAGCCGCCCGACCTGGACCCGATCGCCGTGACCGCGCTCTCGACGCTGCTGAACTCGAGCGTAGCACAGCGCCACATTTCGGAATTCGACACCAAATGGACTGCGCGGATGGAAGACTATCTCCAGCGCTGAACTGGTGGTCGCCCAACTCGCAGGCTCACTCCTCTTCCGCCGCCCCGAACCCCGCATCCCTGGGGGCGCTGGTCGCGCTCGCCCAAGGCGTCGCGTGGTTGTCGATGCGCATCTGGAAGATGAAATAGGTCGGCGAGCAGTAGCCGATGCCTTTCACCTTGGCGGCGCCCGGCGTGTCGGGCGGCAGCGACTGGCACATATAATCCTCGCGGCAGAAATGATCGGCCGAACAGGCGGGACGGTTGCCGCGGTTGACCGCGCCGCCGAGGCACTGGTCGAAATTGTTGGTGGCGACGCAGGTGTCGAATTTCTTGCCGCCGACCATGCCGCAAATTTCCGATGGCATCGGCTTGCCCGTCTTGAAGGCGGCGAAGCTGCGGTCCTTGTCGTCGCAGCCGCGATAAGCGATGCCTGCCGGTACGCCGATTTTCGGTGGCCGGCAGGTGTAGGCGGTCCGCGAAAAGGTCGGCGCAAAAGCAGCGAACTGGCCGGTGATCTTGTAGCGGTCGTTGAACGGCTGAGACGGGTTGCTGGCGATCGACCCGGTCAGGCAGGGATGGCCCGAAAACATCTTTGGACTGTCCTTGGGCAACAGACATTGCGCCAGCGTGGTGCGCACGCCTGAGGCCGTCGCCAGCGGCGTGCAGACGGTGCCGCTACCGCATTGCCAAGTCGCGCCGAAGCGTCTTGCATCATCCGGCATCAGGCACGTCATCGCCATCTCGGCCGGGGCGTAGTCGACATCGCCGGCATCGGTCCATGTCGCCGGCGGCGCAAAGGACAGCGGCCGGTAGCGGTTCGGCTCCTTGCCTTCTTCGGTCGCGCGCAGCCAGGCCTCACGTCGCGCAATCTCGGCATGGAGATGCGGCGAGATGCCGACTTCGATGCGGTTGAGCGGCGACGTCGTTTTGTCGTCGAGGCCGATGAAGTGAAAGCCGGCCGTCGAGCCCGCCTGGTGGCAGCCCTGGCAGGCGCCATTGTCCAGCCGCTCGACCAGCGCCTCCGGTGTCCGCACCAGCTTTAGCGCCGCATAGTCCAGGCCGGCGAAATCCGCTGGCTGGAACAGCGGCGTGAACGGATGGTTGGCCTGTCTCGCGCTGCCGAAGGTCGACCACGAAATGATTTTCTTCGCCAGGAATTCGTCGGGGATTTCGTAGACGCCGAGATCGACCGCCGCGACATCGGCGATGACGTAGTCGGCGAGCCTTTTCTTGAGTGCAGCATTGTCCGAGAGCTGCGCAACGTCAGGCGTATTCTCCAGCGGCTTCTCGCTGATGGCAGCGCCATCGATGCCGAAGATCCGCATCAGATAGGCCGCCTGCCCGCCGAATTCGGTCTCCTGTCCCGAGGGAAAACGCACCACCTGCGCATTGAGCTCAAGCTGTTTGAAGTTCAGTTCCTCCGGTGCCAGCGGCCCGCCGGCCAGCCAGCCGGCATCAACGTTTTCGTCGATCTGCGGTGTCCAGCGCCCGGCAACGCCGACGCAGCCGCCATCGGCATCCGGCGCCACGCTGTAGACGGCGTTGAAATTGAATGGCAGCCGCGATGCCAGAACCTTGCCGTTCTTGCGGAAACTGTAGGCCAGGCGATAGACAAAGCGCACCTCGCCACAGCTCTTGTCACCTTGCAGCGCGGTGAAGTCACGCCGGTCCAGCCGGTTGACGACGCCGACCAGGCGGAAGCGCGCGGCCTCGGTCTTCAGCCAGCGCATATCCATGATGCGGCCGACATTGCCGTCGGTCACCTCGTAGAGCGTGCGCCCGCCGGCCTTTATCTCGGCCCGCAGCGTGGCAATATCGGCCGCAACCATGTCGACAACGGCACGATAGGCCGGCGCCTCACTGTAGAGCGTCTTCAGATCGTCCGGGCCGTCGACGGCGAAAATGCGGGCGAAGCCAAAACCCTTGACATCGAGGGCGGCGAGCACCGCCGGATCGTCGACGATGGTCACGGGCTCTTGAGCACGCACGCCATGTGACGCGAACAGCGCGATGATGGCCGCAACGACGAACGCGAAATGCTTCATCTGATCGCCACCTTCTGCCGTGCATCGACCAGTTCACGCAGCACCGGCACCAGTGCCAGCGGGAGATCCTCGGCGATCAGACCCGGTCCAAAGCGGCTGCCGGCCTCGGCGTGTATCCAGACCGCTGCGCAGGCGGCCTCGAATGCCTGCATGCCCTGCGCCAGCAGCGCGGCGACAATGCCCGCCAGCACGTCGCCGGAACCGGCGGTGGCGAGCCATGGTGCACCATTGGCGTTGATCACCGCGCGGCCGTCCGGCGCCGCGATGACGGTGTCGGCGCCCTTGTAGACCATGATGGCGTTGGCTCGTTCAGCGGCTGCGCGCGCCTTGGCGAGTTTCGACTGCTTCTTGTCCTTCGCGATGTCGGGAAAAAGTCTGGCGAATTCGCCCTCATGCGGCGTCAGCACCAATACCGGCGCCAACGGGAGCAGCGCGGCGTCGAACAGGGCCTGAGGCTGATGCGCCAATGACGTGATGGCGTCAGCATCCAAGACAATGGCAGGGCGCTGAATTCCGAATGAACTCGTCGACATGCGGTTTAGGTCAGCGACCGTCGCGATCAATTGCAACGCGAAATCCCCCACCTTGGGTTTCGGCCCGAGCCCTGGTCCGAACACAAGTACTTCGGGGTGCCTCGCCGACAAAAATTCCTGCACTTCCTCCATCGAACCGGCCTCGCGCAGCATGATCGATGTCAGATGCGCGGCGTTTACCTGCATGGCATTTTCAGGCGAGAGCACGGTCACCGCCCCTGCCCCGGCTCTGGCTGCAGCCATCGCCGACAGCCGCGCCGCACCTGTCGCGCTCGGCCCGCCGGAAAAGACGCTGACGTGGCCGCGCTTATACTTATGTGTATCGACCGCCGTTTTCGGAAAACTGTATAGCCAGAAGTCAGGCGTGTTCTCGAACGTCTTGATCTTGAACTCATCGACGATCGCATCCGGAATGCCGATATCGGCGACGATGATCTCGCCGCAGAGGCTGCGCCCCGGCATCAGCAGATGGCCGGGCTTTTTCCGCACGAACGTCACCGTCACGTCGGCTTTGAAATAAGCGTTGCTCAAGCCGGTCTCGCCCGACACGCCAGAAGGCAGGTCGATTGACACCACAGGCACGCGCTCCGCCGCGGCCAATCCTGAGACGGCAGAGGCATGCAGGGATATCTTCTTCGACAATCCCGCACCATAGAGCGCGTCCACGACGACTTCACCCGGTTCCGGGTAGCAGTGTCCGATGTGCTCGACCGGCAGATTGCAGGCCTCGGAAGCTCGCGCCGCATCACTCCCGGGCTTCTGCTTGCCTTCGGCCCAGAGCGCCACATTCACACCAGCCTCGGCCAGCAACCGCGCTACAACATAGCCGTCGCCACCATTGTTGCCGGGGCCGCACAGCACGTGCACGCGGCTTGCTGCGGGATAGCGTGCCAGGACCACAGCAGCGACCGCTTCGCCGGCGCGCTGCATCAGGCCATAGCCGTCGAGCGGACCGGCCGCGATCGCCAGCCGGTCGGCCTCGCCCATCTCGGCCGGCGACAGGACTTCATTGCTCATGGATTGCCGATCCCGCATTTCGTTCAAGGCCGACCCCTTTGTCCCTATCGAGCATTGTCCAGTTTCGGATTCGAAGCAAACGGCCAGGTGCTGCGTTGGCGTGCGGCCAATCCTTTCGCAGACTGGTGCCACGGATCCGCGCGGGCCTGCAAAATGCGCAATCTGCCTAATTATCGTGCAGACGCCCGAAGCGGCAATGTGTAGGCTTCGGGCAGCTTTGCCGCAGCCGAAGCAGAGGATGACGCGAATGTGCATCCCGGCGCGGCGCGGCATTGGAATTGCGCGAAACCGCTTCGCGTGGGCTGAAATTGGCACGGTTCGTGCTTGATGGAGGCGCAAGCGGGGCGCACAACCCGTTTTTTTGGCAGTGGAGGCCACTTTTTACATGAAAAAGATCGAAGCGATCATCAAGCCGTTCAAGCTAGACGAAGTGAAGGAAGCGCTTCAGGAGGCCGGTCTGCAAGGCATTACCGTCACCGAGGCCAAGGGCTTTGGCCGCCAGAAAGGCCATACCGAACTCTATCGCGGCGCCGAATATGTCGTCGACTTCCTGCCCAAGGTGAAGATCGAAGTCGTGCTGGGCGACGACGCCGTCGAAGGCGCCATCGAAGCCATCCGCAAGGCGGCGCAGACCGGCCGCATCGGCGACGGCAAGATCTTCGTCTCCAATATCGAGGAGGTCGTTCGCATCCGTACCGGCGAAACGGGGATGGACGCCGTCTGAGCTTTCTGATTTCAGATTAACGTCTCCTCGAAACGTCATCACACAGGGAAGAAACGACATGACGACAGCCAAAGACATCATGAAGCAGATCAAGGACAACGACGTGAAATTCGTCGACCTGCGCTTCACCGATCCGAAGGGCAAGCTGCAGCACGTCACGATGGATGTCATCGAGGTCGAGGAAGACATGTTCGCGGACGGCGTCATGTTCGACGGCTCCTCGATCGCCGGCTGGAAGGCGATCAACGAGTCCGACATGGTGCTGATGCCCGATGCGGACACCGTCCATATGGATCCGTTCTTCGCCCAGTCGACCATGGTCATCCTGTGCGACATTCTCGATCCGGTCTCCGGCGAATCCTACAACCGCGACCCGCGCGGCACCGCCAAGAAGGCCGAGGCCTACATGAAGGCCGAAGGCATCGGCGACACCATCTATGTCGGCCCCGAAGCCGAGTTCTTCGTCTTCGACGACGTCAAGTACAAGGCCGATCCCTACAACACCGGGTTCAAGCTGGACTCGACCGAACTGCCGTCCAACGACGACACCGACTACGAGACCGGCAATCTCGGCCACCGCCCGCGCGTCAAGGGCGGCTACTTCCCTGTGCCGCCGATCGACAGCGCGCAGGACATGCGCTCCGAAATGCTGACCGTGCTCGCCGAAATGGGCGTGCGCGTCGAAAAGCACCATCACGAGGTTGCCGCTGCCCAGCACGAGCTCGGCATCAAGTTCGACACGCTGGTCCGCAACGCCGACAAGATGCTGATTTACAAATATGTCGTGCACCAGGTCGCCAACGCCTATGGCAAGACGGCCACCTTCATGCCGAAGCCGATTTTCGGCGACAACGGCTCGGGCATGCACGTCCACCAGTCGATCTGGAAGAACGGCAAGCCGACCTTCGCCGGCAATGAATATGCCGGCCTGTCGGAGTCGTGCCTGTTCTACATCGGCGGCATCATCAAGCACGCCAAGGCGATCAACGCCTTCACCAACCCGCTGACCAACTCCTACAAGCGCCTTGTGCCTGGCTATGAAGCCCCGGTGCTGCTCGCCTACTCCGCGCGCAACCGTTCGGCCTCCTGCCGCATTCCGTTCGGCTCGTCCCCGAAAGCCAAGCGCGTCGAGGTCCGCTTCCCCGATCCAGGCGCGAACCCCTACCTCGCTTTCGCCGCCATGCTGATGGCCGGCCTCGACGGCATCAAGAACAAGATCCACCCGGGACAGCCGATGGACAAGGATCTTTACGATCTGCCGCCGAAGGAACTGAAGAAGATTCCGACCGTCTGCGGTTCGCTGCGCGAAGCGCTGCAAAGCTTGGACAAGGACCGCGGCTTCCTGAAAGCCGGCGGCGTCTTCGACGACGACCAGATCGACTCTTACATCGAGCTCAAGATGGCCGAAGTGATGCGCTTCGAAATGACCCCGCATCCGGTCGAATACGACATGTACTATTCGGTCTGAACGATAAGCCTCAGCGACAAGGAAAAACCCCGGCGTCAGTTCAGACGCCGGGGTTTTTGTTTGACCAATAGCAGACCGTAGACGTGGTAGCAGCAGGCTACGGCGCAGGCTTACGAAGCCTGCGCCGCTATAGATGCTTAGGCGGCCGCCGAAACCTGGGCGCTGGTCGAAACCTCCGCGATGGTCTTCAGGATCTGCGAAGCGATCTGGTAGGGGTCGCCCTGCGAGTTCGGGCGGCGGTCTTCCAGGTAGCCCTTGTAGTCATTGTTGACGAAGGAATGCGGCACGCGGATCGAGGCGCCGCGGTCGGCGATGCCGTAGCTGAAGCGGTTCCACGGCGCGGTCTCATGCTTGCCGGTCAGGCGCTTGTCATTGTCCGGGCCGTAGACGGCGATGTGGTCCATCAGGTTCTTGTCGAATTGAGCCATCAGCGCTTCGAAATAGGCCTTGCCGCCGACTTCGCGCATATAGGCGGTCGAGAAGTTGGCGTGCATGCCCGAACCGTTCCAGTCGGTGTCGCCAAGCGGCTTGCAGTGATACTCGATGTCGATCTCGTATTTTTCGGTCAGGCGCTGCAAGAGATAACGGGCCATCCACATCTGGTCGGCGGCCTTCTTGGAGCCCTTGCCGAAAATCTGGAATTCCCACTGGCCCTTGGCCACTTCGGCGTTGATGCCTTCATGGTTGATGCCTGCTGCGAGGCAAAGGTCGAGATGCTCCTCGACGATCTGGCGCGCGATCGGGCCGACATTCGAATAGCCGACGCCGGTGTAGTACGGGCCCTGCGGCGCCGGATAGCCGCTCTCGGGGAAGCCGAGCGGACGGCCGTCCTTGTAGAAGAAATACTCCTGCTCGAAGCCGAACCAGGCGCCCTCGTCGTCGAGGATGGTGGCGCGCTTGTTGGACACATGCGGCGTCACGCCATCTGGCATCATCACTTCGCACATCACCAGCACGCCATTGCTGCGGGCCGGGTCCGGGAATACGGCGACCGGCTTCAGCACGCAGTCGGAGCTGTGGCCTTCGGCCTGCTGCGTCGAAGAACCGTCGAAGCCCCACAGCGGCAGCTGCTCGAGCGTCGGGAACTCGGCGAACTCCTTGATCTGGGTCTTGCCGCGAAGATTGGGGACCGGCGTGTAACCATCGAGCCAGATATACTCGAGCTTGTATTTCGTCATTCTAGAGCCTCTCGTTGCTTGATCACCGAACCTGGATGACGCCGGCGCGCCGAGCCATCCAGCAGCCCAGCTGCCGGTCGATAAAATGCAAATCGTGTGCCACTTCAGTTGGTCAGGGTGCGGCAAAAATGCCCTTTCATCCCGCCGGTGATGGCAAGCCGCCTAAGCAATGCGCCCCGATCAATTAAAGGCAGAATTTGCTTAAATAACAGGCAAATGCCGATCTTTCTTTAGGCATCTTGCCTAAAAGGATTGCAGGACCTACCTTGATGGAAAGATGAATCGAAGAGCCTCTCCAGAAGAAAGGAGACCGACCATGGAAATCACCTCAGCCCGTCCGTCGGCCAAAATCCTGATGTTCCCGGTGGCAGCGCGTGCGGGTGCCTCAAATTTAGGCGTAAAGGCCAAGTTTGCGGCAGAGCTTGCTTCGCTGCGCGATCACCCGCTTGCCCATGGCGAGGCCTGGTATCATGAGGCCGCCATTGCGGAGGCCGAACAGCCTCGCAAGAGCTAGGCGTCTTCCGCGCTGATAGATCGAACAGGCCCACAAATCAAAAACCCGGCGCGATCGCTCGCGCCGGGTTTTTTGTTTGATACAGAGCCGTCGGCTACTGCTTGGTATGCAGGTCGGTGCCGAGCGTATCCCTGACGAAGATCATGCCGATGATCAGCGTCACCGCCGCGATCACCACCGGATACCAAAGGCCATAGTAGATATCGCCCTTGTAGGCGCTGAACGCGAACACGATTGCGGGCAGCAGGCCGCCGAACCAGCCATTGCCGATGTGATAGGGCAGCGACATGCCGCTGTAGCGGATGCGGGTCGGGAACATCTCGACCAGGATCGCGGCGATCGGCCCGTAGACCATGGTCACATAGAGGACCAGGATGAACAGGATGCCGATGACCTTGGCCCAGTTGACCTGTGCGGGGTCGGCAAACATCGCGAACGCGCCCGCTGCCGGAACGCTGTAGACGGTCACCTCGGTGGCGCCCGCGGCCTCATCCTTGGTCAGCACCTTGTCCTTGATCGCCTGTTCGGTCGGGACCGCGGTCTTTTCGCCGGCGCGGATGGCTGCCGCATCGAGCTTCAGTTCAGGATTGGCCGCGACAAAGGCGTCGAGCTTCTGGTCGGCAACCTTGGCGGCAGCGCGCTTCAACGGGTAACCGCCACCCTGAAGCGCGAGGTTGATACCCTTCTTGAAGGCAGCGTCGCTTGCAGCCTTCTTGTCGCCCGCGGCCTTGGCATCATAAGACGCCACGGTTTCGCTGCCGATCATGACACTCGCCGGGGTCCCCGCCGCCGCCGTCGAGACGATGTCGTAAGGCACCGAGTTCTTGGCAAGGAAGTCGGTCGCGATATCGCACGAACTGACCGGCACGCGCGTGCCGGTCGGGTTGAACTGGAAGTTGCAGTCTCCCGGAGCCGCCGTCACCGTGGCGCGCGTGTTCTGCTGTGCGGTGGCGAGCGCCGGATTGGCGGCCCAGGTCAACGCCTTGAACAGCGGGAAGGTGGTGACGACCGCCAGCGCAAGACCGGCCATGATGATCGGCTTGCGGCCGATCTTGTCGGACAGCCAGCCGAAGAAGACGAAGAAGCCCGTGCCGAGTGCCAGCGCAATGGCGATCATGATGTTGACCGACTGCGCGTCGACCTTGAGCACATTGGCCAGGAAGAACAGTGCATAGAACTGGCCATTGTACCATACCACGGCCTGACCGGCGGTGAGGCCGAACAGCGCCAGGATGGCGATCTTGGCGTTTTTCCACTGGCCGAAGGCTTCCGACAGCGGCGCCTTGGAACTCTTGCCCTCTTCCTTCATGCGCAGGAAGGTCGGCGATTCCGAAAGCGACAGCCGGATCCAGACCGAAATGCCGAGCAGGATAGCCGAGACCAGGAACGGAATGCGCCATCCCCAGGCGTTGAAGGCGTCCTTGCTTACGGAATTCTGCACCAGCAGGATGACAATCAGCGACAGGAAAAGGCCGAGCGTCGCCGTCGTCTGGATCCATGAGGTGTAGAAGCCGCGACGGTCGTCCGGCGCATGTTCCGCGACATAGGTCGCGGCGCCGCCGTACTCGCCGCCAAGCGCCAGGCCCTGCAGCATGCGCAGCGCGATCAACAGGATCGGCGCCAGAATGCCCAGTGTCTCTGAACCCGGAAGCAGGCCGACAAGGAAAGTCGACAGACCCATGATCATGATGGTGACAAGGAATGTGTATTTGCGGCCGACGAGATCGCCGATGCGGCCGAACACCAGCGCGCCGAACGGGCGCACGATGAAGCCGGCGGCGAAGACCAGCAGCGTGAAGATGTAGCGGGTGCTTTCGGGAAACGAGTTGAAGAAGGTCAAGCCGATCGCGCCGGCCAACGCTCCGTAGAGATAGAAATCATACCATTCGAAAACCGCGCCCAGCGAGGAGGCGAAGATGACCTTCTTCTCCTCTCGTGTCATGCCGCGGCTGGCTCCGCCGGCGGTCGATGCCAATGCCATTGAACTGTCCTCCCGTGAATCGTCTGCCTTCGACGCTGGGCGTCATCGTCGGCGTTCCCTCTGAACGCGACTCGAACCAGCCATCAGCGTAAAAAATGACAGAAAGCGACCGCCGGAGGCAGACAGACCTTGGATTTATGACTTTGGTATTAGGTGCAGTGCGGCAAAGGCCGAGGATCAGGTCTTCAGCGCATCGAGCAGGCCGACGGCCGCCATCATGTCGCGTTTGCGGGCCGAGCGGCGTGCGACAGCCTCGGCATCCTGGCCCCAATGCTCGATCTGCCAGTCCTCGTCGACATGGCCGGCGGCCCAAGCCGCGTCGCCATCGAGCGCGCCGTAATCGACCGCCAGCGCCAGCAGCGCCGACCCAGTCAGCGAAGTCATGACATGGATTGCGGCCAGCCGCAGCGGCTCGGCACGCTGGGCAAGATGAGCGCCGAGCACTGCGATGCTCTCGCGCGGCTGCTCGACATGGATGATGCCCTCGGCGAGATTGAACCGAGCCCCTAATGTCGCTCTCGCCCAGTCGATCACCGGATCCCAATGCTGGTTCTGCCGCTCAACCAGCCCCTGTGGCGCGTCGGCGCGGTAGCAGGTCAGATCGGACGAGGCGAAGCGCAAGACGTCCTCCAGCACCGCCTGCGGGTCGCTGGCGACGCCGTCGATGGCGGTGTTGACCAGACGCAGCACCGGCATCGTGACCGGGTCGATGGTCTCGCCCTGTGCAGCGAACTCATTGGCGACCAGGGCGGCGGCCTTTTCGGTCGGCAGCGCCAGCAGCGCCTTGCCCGGCGTGCGCACCGGCTTGCCGTCGAGATGGACGGCAAAACCGTCCTCCACAGCTGCGACCGACACGTCCTTGTAGAAGCGCTTCGGCAGGTGCGTCTTCATCTGGATCTGCGCGCGGCGGACCGGATCCGGATCGGACAGATGCTTTCCCGCTTCGAGGTCGTTGAGGATGTCACGCATGGTCGAACTTTCTATCCAGGTACCTGCTTGCGCGCCGGCCGGTTGACGATGATCAGGCCGACTGCGATCAGCCCAAGCGCCACAAAGATCCTGGTCGTTGGCGCCTCGCCAAGAATGATAGCGCCGCAGAGGACGCCGAACACCGGCGACAGGAAGGCGAAGCTCGACAGGCCCGATGCCGGATAGCGCCTGAGCAGCCAGAACCACAGCACATAGGTGAAGGCAACTATATAGAGCGACTGGAACAGCAGCGCCAATGTCGGCAAGGCACTGACCGCCCGGATCGGCGGGCCGGCGAAAGGCAGAACCAGGACACCGACAATGGCCGCACCGGCCAGCTGATAAAGCAGCAATTTCTCGGCACTGGTCTCGACCAGTTTCGAACGCTTGATGACGATACTGGTCGCCGCCCACAGAATACCGGAGCCGAGGCTGAGCAGATCGCCCATCAAGGTCACGTCGGTGCCGCCGGCAATCCCGTCTGAAAACACCGCCACCAGGCCGCAGAAGGCGAGAACGAGCCCGCCAAGCTTGCGCGCGTTGATACGCTCACCGAGCAGGAAATGGCCGCCGATCAGGACCCAGAACGGCATGGTGTTGACCAGCAGTGTGTTGCGAGCAACGGTCGTGTATTCCAGCCCGATATAGAGGCACAGGAACTCGACGCCGAACAGCACGCCGACAATGATGCCGGCGACAAGCGACCCGTCGGCCTTAAACAACCTGATGCCGCGCAGCCAGCACCAGCCGAGCACACAGAGCCCGCCAATGATCGAACGTGCGATCGAGACGAAAACCGGATCGAAGCCGGCATAGGAGATCTTGGCGGCGACGTAGTTCAGCCCCCAGGAAAAGGTCAGCCCGACCATGATGGAAGCAGCCGCCAGATCGACCGCATCGCGGCGATCCAATGCCGAGGCAACGGCCAATGTCAGTCCTCCGCGCTGGCGTCGTCGAAGCCGATCAGGTTCCAGCTCTGGCACATATGCGGCGGCATCGGCGCGGTGACGTCGATGACGCCCTTGTCCGGGTGCGGAATGACGATGCGGCGCGCATGCAGATGCAGGCGGTTTTGAATGCCGCCCGGAAAGTCCCAGTTGGTGTCGGCCTCGAAATATTTGGGGTCGCCGAGGATCGGGCAGCCGATATAGGCGGCATGAACGCGCAGCTGGTGGGTGCGGCCAGTGTACGGCTCCATTTCCAGCCAGGTCATCGTCTGAGCCGCCTGCTCGATGATGCGATAGTAGGACACGGCGTGGTCGGCGCCCTTTTCGCCATGGGCTGCCACGCGCACGCGGTCGCCGTCCTCGGTCGGTTCCTTGATCAGCCAGGTCGAGATCTTGTCCTCGCGCTTGGGCGGGACACCTTTGACCAGCGCCCAATAGGTCTTCTTGGTCTCACGCGCCCTGAATGACTCGGAAAGCTTCATCGCTGCAAGCCTGGTGCGGGCAACCACCAGCACGCCCGATGTGTCGCGGTCGAGCCGGTGCACCAGGCGCGGCTTCTCGCCCTTCTGGCTGCGCCAGGCCTCCAGCATGTCGTCGACATTGCGGGTGACGCCCGAGCCGCCTTGCACCGCCAGGCCCGCCGGCTTGTTGAAGACGAAGACTTTTGGATCTTCGTGGATCAGCATCTTGGCCAGCACATCGGCGTCGCCCTGGTTGCGGATCGAGTAACCCGTAAGCGCACTCTCGCCCTTCTTGTCGACCTCGAGCGGCGGCACACGCACCACCTGGCCGGGCTCGACACGGCTGTCGGCCTTGACCCGGCCGCCATCGACGCGGATCTGGCCCGAGCGCAGCAACTTCTGCAGATGGCCAAAGCCGAGGCCGGGGAAATGGGTCTTGAACCAGCGATCGAGCCGCATGCCCGCCTCGCCGGCCTCCACCGTGATCTGTTCTACGCCTGCCATGATTTTCGCTTTATCCGTTTCAACGCGTGACCCCGAAAATCTACTCCGGCTTTCGGAAAGGATCATGCGCAAGATCAAAGTTTCTGCAGCGCGTCCAGGAGGATGCGCCGTGCTCCAGGTCGGGGCAATAACACTATGAAACGGTTCTTGCGAGCCAAAGTCCCAGAAACAGGGCAATAATGGCGCCAACGACGCTGGCCAGCGCATATCCCAACGCCGGCAGCGTCGCTCCGCGCTCCCATAGGGTCGCGAAATCGAGCGAAAAGGCGGAGAAGGTGGTGAAGCCGCCAAGGACGCCGGTGGCGACGAACAGCCGGAGCTCATTGGAACCGCCGCGCCGCATCAGCGCGGCGACGAACAGCCCCATGGCAAAGGAGCCGACGATGTTGATCACCATCGTCCCCCAGGGGTAGTTGGGGCCGACGAGGCGCAAGGCGCCGATGTTGGTCAGGTGGCGGATGCCGGCGCCGATGCCGCCGCCGACCACAACAAGAAGCAGATTGAACATGCCCGTTTACTGCCCGGCCAAGGCAGTGCGGTCAATCCCTTCAGGCTAACGCCTCAGGTCGTCTCGACCTTCTTTGCCTTGCTCGAGCCGATCATCTTCCAGTTCTTGTAGAACATGGAATTGATGCGCTCGACGGTGACCGAAACGATGGCCAGAAGTCCGGCGATGAAGCCGGGGAACGGCGACGGGCGGATTATGTCCATGAACACGCAGTAGCGGCGTCCGTCATACTCGTTGACCGAGCGGTGCAGCAGCGTGTCGTCGAAAATATAGAGCGGGTTGTCGTGCCAGTAATTCCTGGCGCCGTTGCATTCGACGAAAACCTCTGCCTTCACCGGCAAGAGATTGTAGAGGATGCGCAGGCTGAGCCGGAGCGGTCCGAAATGCCAGGAAGTCGATTCCTTGCCTCTGAAGACAGACACGGCAATGGTCTTGATGTATTTGAAATCCTTGTTGAATTCCGCGACATTGTCGATCCGGTGCTTGCCGTACCACTGATAGACATACATGCCGCGACGACCGGTGCCGAAATTGGCGTCGATATCGGCGATGATCTCGTCCTTGCGCGCCTTGAAGACGTCAAGAACCTCGTTGACCTCGCGCTGATAATCGGCGGGAAACTGCTCCAGCTTCCACACGCCCGGGTTCCTGTAGCAAACGAGGTCGACCAGCAGATTGAAGGGCGACAGCAGCCAGGTGAAGATGCCATTGCCGAGGAAATAGCCGCGCAACAGCGACAGATCCTTGTTGGCGTTGCGCAGCACATCGATCAGGCCGCAGACGATCCAGATCGTGGTCAGGATCGGAATGAAATAGAATCCGAGCGCGAGCAGCGGGACAGCAATCACAGCCTGGCGAAGCATTTTGCGAAGGGATTTTGTCATTTTCTGTTCGCGCGGCGCGCTGTCCCCGTTCCGAATTATCGCCCGTCCTGGCAGCCTCCCGGCCGAGTCATGCGACGTGATAGGGCTTTTTGTCATGCGGTACAATCACACTGCTGTGACTGGCGGGGACAGAATTTCAGTTCATCGCGGGCAGGCCGAGTTCGTCCCGTTTGTCCCGCGCGCCTATTTTTCCCGCTCGCTGCGCAGCTTTGCCCAATAGTCCAGCCGTTTCTTGATATCGCGCTCGAAGCCGCGTTCGGGCGGATCGTAAAAGGTCTGCCGGCCCATCTTTTCGGGGAAATAGTCCTGGCCGGAAAAGGCATCGGGCTGGTCGTGATCGTAGCGGTAGCCGGCGCCGTAATCCTCCTCTTTCATCAGCTTGGTCGGCGCGTTGAGGATGTGCTTGGGCGGCAGCAGCGAACCGAACTCCTTCGCCGCCCGCGTGGCTGCCTTGAAGGCGGTATAGACGGCGTTGGATTTGGGCGCGGTGGCGAGATAGACGGTGGCCTCGGCGAAGGCCAGTTCGCCTTCGGGCGAGCCGAGGTAGTCGTATGCGTCCTTGGCGGCGTTGGCCACGACCAGCGCCTGCGGGTCGGCGAGCCCGATATCCTCCATCGCCATGCGCACCAGCCGGCGGCCGAGATAGAGCGGATCCTCGCCGGCGTCGAACATGCGGGCGAGATAATAAAGCGCCGCGTCCGGGTCGGACCCGCGCACCGATTTGTGCAGCGCCGAGATCAGATTGTAGTGGCCGTCCTGGCCCTTGTCGTAAATCGGCGCGCGGCGCTGGACGATGCGCTGCAACCCTTCGGGATCAAAAACCTCGCCGGGTTTGGCGGCGCGCCAGACTTCCTCGGCCAGCGTCAGCGAGGCCCGGCCGTCACCATCGCTCATGCGGATGAGCATCGCCCGCGCCTCTTCGTCGAGCGGCAGCGCCCTGCCCTCTGTCTCCTCCGCGCGCGTCATCAGCTTGGCGATGCTGTCCTCGCCCAGCGAGTGAAACACCAGTACCCGCGCGCGCGACAAAAGCGCGGCGTTCAGCTCGAAGGACGGATTTTCGGTCGTGGCGCCAACCAGCACGACGGTGCCGTCCTCCATGACCGGGAGAAACGAATCCTGCTGGGCGCGGTTGAAGCGATGGATCTCGTCGACGAACAGCAGCGTCTGGCGGCCATTGGTGCGGCGCAGCTTTGCCGCCTCGAACACTTTCTTCAAATCGGCAACGCCGGAAAACACCGCTGAGATCTGCTCGAAGGCAAGGCTGGTCTCGCCGGCCAGCAGCCGCGCCACGGTGGTCTTGCCGGTGCCGGGTGGCCCCCAGAAAATCATTGAGCCGAGCGAACCGGAGTTGATGAGCCGCGTCAGTGCGCCGTCGGGGCCGGTCAGATGCTCCTGGCCGACGACCTCGCCAAGGTTTTTCGGGCGCAGCCGATCGGCCAAAGGCCGGCCGGGCGGCGCTCTTTCCGGTTCATCGACGCTGAACAGATCGGCCATCTAGGTCTTCTGGTTGGAGCACGATCCTCAGAAATGGGAAGATCGCCTCAGTAACGCAACACCTGGCGCAGTATCTGCCCGCCGCGCTCGACGGTAAAGCGCCACCAGCGTGTATCCTGCTGGGCAAGCTGCGCCAGTGTCGCCGCCGTATCGACGGTGGTGCCGTTCACCTCGCGCACGATGTCGCCCGGCTGGAAGCCGAAATCGGCGGCCGGCGAATCGCGGTTGATGTCGACCACGGTGACCCCCTTGAGGTCGGTGCGCAGGCCGAGCCGCTGGGCGAGCCTGGGCGACAGTTCCGCGACCTTGGCGCCGGAGAACGGGCTGCGGCCATGCAGGGTCACTTCCGACGCCTTGGCGCCTTCCGGCGCGCGCTCCAGTGCAATCTCCATCGTCGCCTGCTGGCCCTTGCTCAGGATGGCGAAGGTCGCCTTGGTGCCGATCGACAGGGTGGCCATGCGGTAATCCAGCGCCTCGATGCCTTCGACCGTCGTGCCGTTGAGCTGCAGCACGACATCGCCGGGCTTCAGCCCTGCCTTGGCCGCCGGTCCGGCTTCCTCAACCGACGACACCAGCGCGCCGGTCGGCTTATCCATGCCAAGCGATTCGGCGATCTGCGGTGTGACCGCTTCGAACTCGGCGCCTATATAAGGCCGCTCGAAGAAATCGAGCCCGGCCTTGGCCGCGTCGGCGAAGGCGCGCACCATGTTGGCCGGAATGGCAAAACCGATGCCGATCGAGCCGCCGCTGCGGCTGTAGATGGCGGTGTTGATGCCGACCAGCTGGCCGCCCATGTTGATCAGCGCGCCGCCGGAATTGCCGGGATTGATGGCGGCGTCGGTCTGGATGAAATAGCCCGAATCCGAAACGCCGATATGGCTGCGGGCAAGCGCCGAAACGATGCCGCTGGTGGTGGTCTGGCCGACGCCGAACGGATTGCCGATGGCCAGCACCAGGTCGCCGACCTCGAGCGCGTCGGAATCGCCGATGGCGATCACCGGAAACGGCTTGTCGGAGGTGATCTTGAGCACGGCGAGGTCGAGCGTCTCGTCCTTGAGCATGACCTTCGAGGTGAATTCGCGCCCGTCGGCGGTCGCGACCTTGACCTCGTCGGCATCCTTGATCACGTGGAAATTGGTGACGACGACGCCGCTTGGATCGACCAGCACGCCCGAGCCGAGCGATGATTGCGCGCGCGGCTGCGCGCGGCCGAAGAATTCCTCGAAGAAAGGATCGCCGTCGAAGGGCGACGTGACCTTGGCCGTCTGCGAAGCATAGACATTGACCACCGCCGGCGCCGTCTGCTTGACCAGGGGCGCAAACGACAGCTGTACCTCTTCGCGGCCGAACGGCACGCGCTTGTCGGGACCGGAGGTGCCGTTCTCGCCTTCGACGCCATGCAAGAGGTCGGTCAGCACATCGGAGAGCCCCGGATCGGCTGGCTTGGCGGCGTCCTCGGCCAGGGCGTCTTTCACGGCCGGTGCCGCGGCAAAGGCGGCCAGCGCGCAAAGGGCAACAAGAAACAGCCGTTTGAAGTGCATTCCGAATCCTCCAGGTCGGGCGCCATTGTCCCGACGATTGTGCAAAATGAAAGGCTAAGCCGCTGAAATCTGATTATTCTGGCCCGCAAAGCAGCTATAGGTCGGCTTGAAACTGAGAACCTTCGTCGACCTTCATGAAAAAACAACTCCTGTCATTCCGTGACTTTTTGAAGACCGGCACTTTTGGGCCCGTTTCCCCTTCTCTGAAAATGATCGACATCGCCGGTGTGCTGGGTCCGCCTGACGGCTGGGTCACGGAACCTGCAGGGACGATTCCGGTCTATTGGATTTTCGGAAAGCTCGAAATTTCCTTTGATGAAGAAGCACCTCATTGGATGAACTGGTTTCAGATCGAAGAAGCGGGCTATCTCGAAGGTGATTTTGAGGTTCTCACCGATCGCCTTGTGCTCTCATTGGATGGGTTCAGTGGAGAGACGAAGCCTTCGGAATTCCTGGCTGCCGGCCTTTGGGCTCCAGAAGAGGCAGCGGTTTTCTACGCCGCCTTGAGCGACGATATCTTGCTGAACATCTGCGCGGGTCCCATTCAGATTCATTTCCGAGTCGATACAGACTTCATCGAAGATGGGGACGCCCAAAAATACCTGGCCAATTCCACCGTGTCGCAAGTGGTCAGCGATATCGATTCCCGCGCCACCCTCGACAGTATCTATTCCTATCCCCAACCGGCGTTCGAAGAGATCCCCGGCGCCTTCAATTGGAATCTGCTTAGCGGTCGCGACTACCTGACGCTTGCTCGCTAAACGTAAGGCTCGCTAAACATAGGACGCTGGTAACAAAAAGGGGCCCGAAGGCCCCTTTGAATTCATCCAGAAACCCCCAGCCTTATGCGGCCGCGGTTTCCTCATTGGTGCCTTCAGCTTCGAGGCGAGCGCGGTCGCCGGCGCCCTTGGCGTCGGTGTCACGGTCGACGAACTCGATGACCGCCATGGCGGCATTGTCGCCGTGGCGGAAGCCCGCCTTCATGATGCGCAGATAGCCGCCATTGCGGGTGGCGTAGCGCGGCGCGATCGTGTCGAACAGACGCTTGACGACGCCTTCATTGCCGATCTGGGCAATCACCTGGCGGCGCGCATGGAGGTCGCCGCGCTTGCCGAGCGTCACCAGCTTCTCGACGATCGGACGCAGATCCTTCGCCTTCGGCAGGGTGGTGACGATCTGTTCGTGCTCGAGCAGCGACACGGCGAGGTTGGCGAACATCGACTTGCGATGGCTAATGCTTCGGGCGAAGCGGCGGCCTTTAAAACCGTGGCGCATGGCTCTTTTCCTTCTTCAGTTGTTCAAGAGGCCGTGGCCTCTGATGGTTTTCCGCATGACCGTCGGATCGAGCGGCTCACGCCGCCGATCCTTGGAAATTCATGCTCAATATTGGTCTTCGTAACGCTTGGCGAGGTCTTCGATGTTTTCCGGCGGCCAGTCCGGCACTTCCATGCCGAGGTGCAGGCCCATCGCCGCGAGCACTTCCTTGATCTCGTTCAGCGACTTGCGGCCGAAGTTCGGGGTGCGCAGCATCTCGGCTTCGGTCTTCTGGATGAGATCGCCGATGTAGACGATGTTGTCGTTCTTCAGGCAGTTGGCCGAACGCACCGAAAGCTCGAGTTCGTCGACCTTCTTGAGCAGCGCCGGGTTGAAGGCGAGCTCTGTGACGGCTTCGGTGGCGACTTCCTTCTGCGGCTCGTCGAAATTGACGAACAGGCCAAGCTGGTCCTGCAGGATGCGGGCAGCGAATGCCACCGCGTCCTCGCCCGAGATCGAACCGTCGGTCTCGATGGTCATGGTCAGCTTGTCATAGTCGAGAACCTGGCCCTCGCGGGTGTTCTCGACCTTGTAGGAGACCTTCTTGACCGGCGAATACAGGCTGTCGACCGGGATCAGGCCGATCGGCGCGTCTTCGGCGCGGTTGCGGTCTGCCGGCACGTAACCCTTGCCGGTGTCGACTGTGAATTCCATACGGATTTCAGCGCCCTCGTCCAGCGTGCAGATGACGTGGTCGGGGTTGAGGATCTCGACGTCGCCAACCGTCTGGATGTCGCCAGCCAGAACCGCACCCGGGCCCTGCTTGCGAACGACCATGCGCTTGGGACCATCGCCTTCCATGCGGATGGCGATTTCCTTGATGTTGAGGACGATGTCGGTCACGTCCTCACGCACGCCGGCAATCGACGAGAATTCATGCAGAACGCCGTCGATCTGCACGGCGGTGACAGCCGCACCGCGCAGCGAAGACAAAAGCACGCGGCGCAGCGCGTTGCCGAGCGTCAGGCCGAAGCCACGCTCGAGCGGCTCGGCGACCAGCGTGGTCAGCGTCTTCTTCTTCGACGAGAACTCGATCTTGTTCGGCTTGATCAGTTCCTGCCAATTTTTCTGGATCATGATGCTTTCCTTCCGTTGACCCGCCACCATCCAATCGTGGCGGGCGACCTGGAGTGCCGTGGAGGAGCGCCTTGAGGCGCTCACGCGGCGTTCGGTAATGTCTTAGACGCGGCGCTTCTTACGCGGGCGGCAGCCATTGTGCGGGATCGGCGTCACATCACGGATCGAAGTGATGGTGAAGCCGGCCGCCTGCAGGGCGCGAAGCGCCGATTCACGACCGGAGCCGGGTCCGCAGACCTCGACTTCGAGCATGCGCATGCCGTGTTCCTGGGCCTTCTTGGCGACGTCTTCGGCAGCCATCTGGGCGGCGAACGGGGTCGACTTGCGCGAACCCTTGAAGCCCTGGGCACCGGCCGACGACCAGGCAATGGAATTGCCCTGCGCGTCGGTGATGGTGATCATCGTGTTGTTGAAGGTCGAATTGACGTGGGCAACGCCCGACGAGATGTTCTTGCGTTCGCGACGGCGAACACGAGCGGCGTCCTTGGCCATGATAGTCCTTTCAGTTGATCTCTACACCGCCGTAATGCCAGCGGCTCCACCTTTGAAAGCGAGTAGTGAATAGGGACTAGCGAATAGGGACCCCTACTCGCTAATGGCTACTCGCTATTCGCTCACTTACTTCTTCTTGCCGGCGATCGACTTGGCCGGGCCCTTGCGGGTGCGTGCATTGGTGTGCGTGCGCTGGCCGCGAACCGGCAGCGAACGGCGGTGACGCAGACCGCGGTAGCAGCCGAGGTCCATGAGACGCTTGATGTTCATCGACACTTCGCGGCGCAGGTCGCCTTCGACCTGGTAGTCGCGGTCGATGGTCTCGCGGATCTGCAGCACTTCCGCGTCGGTCAACTGGTTGACGCGGCGCTCGGCCGGGATGCCGACCTTGTCGACGATCTCCTGGGCGAACTTCTTGCCAATGCCGTGAATGTACTGAAGCGCAATGACGACGCGCTTGTTGGTCGGAATGTTGACGCCGGCTATACGAGCCATATTCTTCTCTTCTCCATGTGGGACCGGCCGGCCTTCAAAACAAGGCATGCGCGGCGCTGTTCAAATTACCCCGCGTCCGGTGGAGGCCGGCCCTTGCGGGAGTTCCCTAGTTTCAATGCGGCTGCCTTGCCCTTGCGGACAAGCAAGCCTCATGCCTGATAGGAAGACGGGCCGCCATAACCCAGCGAACCGTTCCAGTCAAGCGCAATCTTTACTTTACCGTAACGGTCTCCCGCGTCACCGCCGCGAGCAGCGCTTCAATCTCCGCCGTCACGGTGTCGACAGGAGCCATGCCGTCGACACTCCTAAGCGAGCGTTTGGCGTAATAATAGCCGATCAGCGGCGCCGTCTTCTTGTAATATTCCCGCAGGCGCTCTTCGAACACCACCGGATTGTCGTCCTTGCGCACCGGCTGTCCGGCGGCCTTGGCGTCGTCGGCGCGCTTGACGATGCGGCCGACCAACGCTTTGTCGTCGACGACGAACTCGATCACGGCATCGAGGCCAATGCCGCGCTCGGCGAGCATCGATTCAACCGCATCAGCCTGCACCAGCGTGCGCGGATATCCGTCGAGGATGAAACCGTTGGTGCAATCGGGCTGGTCGATGCGCTCGGCCACGATCGCGTTGACAATGGCGTCGGAAACCAGCTCGCCGGCATCCATCACCGCCTTGGCGCGCTTGCCGACTTCAGTGCCGGCCTGTACGGCGGCCCGCAGCATGTCGCCCGTCGACAGCTGCGGTATGCCGTATTTTTCTACCAGTCTTTGTGCTTGCGTCCCCTTGCCCGCTCCTGGCGGCCCAAGCAATATCAATCTCATCTGGCCTTCTTCCTCCCGCGCAGCTTCGACTTCTTGATCAGGCCCTCATACTGGTGCGCGATCAGGTGACCCTGGATCTGCGCCACCGTATCGAGGGTTACACTGACCACGATCAGAAGCGATGTGCCACCGAGGTAGAATGGTACGCCAGTCGCCGAAATCAGGAACTCGGGCAGCAGGCACACCAGCACCAGATAGATGGCGCCGACGACGGTGATGCGCGTCAGGACATAGTCGATGTAATCGGCGGTGCGCTCACCCGGACGGTAGCCCGGAATGAAGCCGGAATGCTTCTTGAGCTGGTCGGCGGTGTCCTTCGGATTGAACACGATGGCCGTGTAGAAGAAGGCGAAGAACACGATCATTGCCGCATAGAACAGCATGTAGAGCGGCTGGCCGTGGCCGAGCGAGGCGAGCACGGTGCTTGCCCAGGCCGGCAGGTTTGTCGTCTGCGAGAAGCCGGCGACCGTTGCCGGCAGCAAAAGCAGCGACGACGCGAAGATCGGCGGAATGACGCCCGACGTGTTGAGCTTCAGCGGCAGATGCGAGGTATCGCCCTGGAACATGCGGTTGCCGACCTGGCGCTTCGGATACTGGATCAGCAGGCGGCGCTGCGCGCGCTCGAAGAACACGATCAGCGCGATGACGATGATAGCCAGCACGATGATCGCGAGTATCAGCCCGGTCGATAGGGCGCCGGTGCGGCCGAGCTCCAGCGTGCCGGAGATGGCGCGCGGCAGGCCGGCGACGATGCCGGAAAAGATGATCAGCGAAATGCCGTTGCCGATGCCGCGGGCGGTGATCTGCTCGCCCAGCCACATCAGGAACATGGTTCCGCCAACCAGCGTGACGACGGTCGAGATGCGGAAGAACATGCCGGGATCATTGACGATGCCGTTGCCGCCTTCCAGGCCCACCGAAATGCCGTAGGCCTGCACCAGCGCCAGGAGTACCGTGCCGTAGCGCGTGTACTGGTTGATGACCTTGCGGCCCTGCTCGCCTTCCTTTTTCAGCGCCTCCAGCGACGGAATGACCGAGGTCATCAGCTGCATGATGATGGAGGCTGAGATGTAAGGCATGATGCCGAGCGCGAAGATCGCCATGCGCTGCACGGCGCCGCCGGCGAACATGTTGAACATGCCGAGCACGCCCTTGGCCTGCGAAGAGAAGGCCTGCGCGAATGCATCCGGATTGATGCCGGGCAGCGGGATATAGGTGCCGAGGCGATAGACGAGCAGCGCGCCGACGGTGAACCAGATTCGCTTCTTCAGGTCCTCCGCCTTGGCGAAAGCCGCAAAATTCAGATTCGAGGCTAGTTGTTCAGCAGCCGAAGCCATGCCTGATTCTCCGCTAGAGCATGATGCCGAAAAGTGTGAAGCGGTTTTCGGACAACGTCATGCGCTACTTCTTTGATTTGTATGTCACGCTCGATGCCCGCAGCTCAGGCGGCGCGTGGCACCGAAGCTCACGAGATAAGCTCCGGGCTCTAAACATGCAAGCGGCCGCGTTGACGCGGCCGCCTAATTGATTGGATCAAAGCGCAATCGTGAACAAAAACGGATACCGTTCCTGCCGACCGCGCTTCAAATTGCCGTTACTCCGCTGCCGCTTCCGGCAGCTTGACCGAACCGCCGGCCTTTTCGATCTTCTCGATCGCGGCCTTGGAGGCGCCCGCGACGTCGAAGGCAAGCTTTGCCTTGAGCTCGCCGTCCGAGAGGATGCGCACGCCGTCCTTGACGCGGCGGATGACGCCGGCGGCAACGAGCGCCTCGGCCGTCACGGTCGCCTTGGCGTCAAGCTTCTTGGCATCGAGCGCCGTCTGGATACGAGCCAGCGACACGACGACAAAGCTCTTGGCGAAGATGTTATTGAAGCCACGCTTCGGCAGGCGCCGATAGAGCGGCATCTGGCCGCCCTCGAAGCCGTTGATGGCAACGCCGGAGCGCGCCTTCTGGCCCTTGACGCCGCGACCGCCGGTCTTGCCCGAGCCGGAGCCGATGCCACGGCCGAGACGCTTCTTGGAGTGCGTCGCGCCGTCCTTGTCACGCAGATCGTTGAGTTTCATCTGGGTTCTCCTGCGCTTTTGCTCAGCCCTCGTCCACGACGCGGACGAGATGCTGGACGGCAGCGATCATGCCGCGCACCGAGGGAGTGTCCTCCAGAGTGCGCTGCTTGTGCATCTTGTTGAGGCCGAGGCCGACCAGCGTCGCGCGCTGTTCCTTCGGGCGGCGGATCGGCGAACCGATCTGCTCAACGGTGATGGTCTTGGTTGCTTTCTTGGCCATGGTCAAAATCCCTGGTCAGATCGACTATTCTTCAGCCGCAACGGCGGTGCCGCGGCGGGCCTGAAGGGTCGAATACTTGATGCCGCGTGCAGCAGCCACATCCTTGGGATGCATCTGGCTCTTCAGCGCGTCGAATGTGGCACGAACCATGTTGTAGGGGTTCGACGAACCCATCGACTTGGCGACCACGTCATGCATGCCGAGCGTCTCGAAGACAGCGCGCATCGGGCCGCCGGCGATGATGCCGGTACCCTGCTTGGCAGCGCGCAGCAGCACGCGTCCGGCGCCCCAGCGTCCTTCGACGTCGTGGTGCAGCGTGCGGCCCGAGCGCAGCGGCACGAAAATCATGTCGCGCTTGGCCGACTCAGTTGCCTTGCGGATCGCTTCCGGCACTTCGCGCGCCTTGCCGTGACCGAAGCCGACGCGGCCCTTCTGGTCGCCGACGACGACGAGTGCTGCAAAACCGAAGCGACGGCCGCCCTTGACGACCTTGGCGACACGGTTGATGTGGACGAGCTTGTCCACCATGCCGTCATCGCGTTCTTCACGATCGCGGCCGCGGCCGCCATCCCTACGTTCCTGTGCCATATCCTGTTCCTTGTTTTTTTCCGGAAGCACGGTTGCTGATAAGATCCGGTGCGCCTCTTTGGGTCACCGGGGGCGAATTATTTTTCCTTGCATGATCTTGTCCGAAAAGTCTGCAACTTTTTGCTGCGCTGACCTTCGGTTCGGGATCAGGCAATTAGAAGCTCAGACCGCCTTCACGGGCAGCCTCGGCCAGCGCCTTGACGCGGCCGTGATAGATATAGGCGCCGCGGTCAAAGACGACTTCCTTGACGCCGGCCTTCGAAGCACGCTCGGCGATCAGCTTGCCAACAGCGGCTGCTGCCTCGGTGTCGGCGCCGGTCTTGAGCGAACCCTTGAGGTCCTTCTCGAGTGTCGATGCAGCCGCGATGGTATGGCCTTTGGCATCGTCGATGACCTGCACGTAGATGTTCTTCGACGTGCGGTGAACCGAGAGACGCGGACGTTCGCCGGCGACCTTCTTGATCTGGCGGCGGACGCGCTGCGCGCGGCGCTGGATGGATTCCTTGGTAGCCATGATAGTCTTCCTTGCCTTCAAAAAACGGGGGCCGCCATGTGCGGTAGGCGAAAGCGCCTCCCGCGACCGCTCCCCGCGGCGTTGCACTTCTTTGGCTTGGCCTTTTCCGAAAAGTCTGCAACTTTTCGGGGCCAGGCCTACTACTTCTTCTTGCCTTCCTTGCGGACGATCTTCTCGCCGGCATAGCGGACACCCTTGCCCTTGTAGGGCTCGGGACCGCGATACTCGCGGATCTCGGCTGCAACCTGGCCGACCTGCTGCTTGTCGATGCCGGTCACGGTGATTTCCGTCGGCTTCGGCACGGTGATCGTGATGCCGGCCGGCGTCTCGTAAACGACGTCGTGGCTGAAGCCAAGCGCCAGCTGCAGGTTCTTGCCCTGGAGTGCCGCGCGATAGCCGACGCCGGTGATCTCGAGCTTCTTCTCGAAACCGTCCTTGACGCCCTGCAGGATGTTGACGATCTGCGTGCGCGACATGCCCCACTTGGAGCGGGCGGTCTTGGTCTGGTCACGCGGCTGGACAGCGATTTCGCTGCCTTCCATCTTGACCAGCACTTCGTCGTTCACCACGAACTTCAGCTCGCCCTTGGGGCCCTTCGCCGTCACGGTCTGGCCGTTGACGGTCGCGGTCACGCCCTGCGGCAGCGAAACGGGTTTCTTTCCAATACGAGACATTTGGTTGTCCTCGTCACTTCTCTTGTTTCAGGTCTGCCGAATTAGAAAATCTGGCAGAGGATTTCGCCGCCGACATTCTGTTCGCGTGCTTCGTGATCGGCCATCACGCCCTTCGGCGTCGAAAGGATGGCGATGCCGAGGCCGTTGGCGACGTGCGGGATCGACTTGGCCGAAACGTAAACGCGGCGGCCAGGCTTCGAGACGCGGGCGATTTCGCGCACGACCGGAGCACCGTCGAAATACTTCAGCTCGATTTCGATTTCGGACTTGCCGTTGTCGAAGTCGGTCTGGCTGTAGTCGCGGATATAGCCTTCAGCCTTCAGCACGTCGAGGACGCGGGTACGCAGGCGCGACGCCGGCGTCGAAACGCTCGACTTCTTACGGCCATACGCGTTGCGGATGCGGGTCAGCATATCGCCGAGAGGATCGCTCAATGACATGTTATGTCCTCCTTACCAGCTCGACTTGACCAGGCCCGGGATCTGGCCGTTATTGCCGAGATCACGAAGCGCGATGCGCGATACTTTGAGCTTGCGATAATAGGCGCGCGGACGGCCGGTAACTTCGCAGCGGTTGCGGATGCGGATCTTGGCCGAGTTGCGCGGCAGGGCAGCAAGCTTCAGCTGAGCGCGGAAACGCTCTTCCATCGGCTTGGACTGGTCCATGATGATCGCCTTGAGCGCTGCGCGCTTGGGACCGTACTGGTCGGCAAGCTTGCGGCGCCTGTTGTTCTTCTCGACTGAGCTGGTCTTTGCCATTTCAGATTTTTCCTTTTCTCGCTGCCGTTACTGGCGGAAGGGGAAGTTGAAGGCCTTGAGCAATGCCCTGGCTTCGTCGTCCGTCTTCGCAGTCGTACAAACGATGACGTCCATGCCCCAGATCTGATCAACCTTGTCGTAGTTGATCTCCGGGAACACGATGTGTTCCTTGATGCCCATGGCGTAGTTGCCACGGCCATCGAAGCTCTTCGGATTCAGTCCGCGAAAGTCGCGGACGCGCGGCAGTGCGATGTTCACGAGACGGTCGAGGAACTCGTACATGCGTTCCTTGCGCAGCGTGACCTTGGCGCCGATCGGCATCTTCTCGCGGACCTTGAAGCCGGCGATCGAATTACGGGCGCGGGTGACGACGGCCTTCTGGCCGGCGATCATCGCCAGGTCTTCGGCCGCGATCGAAGGCTTCTTCGAATCCGCGGTCGCTTCGCCGACGCCCATGTTCAGCACGATCTTGTCGATGCGCGGAACCTGCATCTCGTTCTCGTAGCCGAACTGCTCCTGCAGCGCCTTGCGGATGGTCTCGTTGTAGACCTGCTTGAGGCGCGGCGTGTTCTGGGCCTTGGACTGTTTGCTTTCAGCCTTGGGCTTCGTGGTTTGAGCCTTAGCCATTGATGACTTCTCCCGAGCGCTTGGCGACGCGCACCTTCTTGCCGTCCTTCTGGAAGATGAAGCCGACGCGGGTCGGCCTGCCATCCTTGGGGTCGGCGAGCGCGATGTTCGACAGCTGGATCGGCGCTTCCTTGGTGATGATCCCGCCCTCTTGGGACTGGGACTGCTTCTGGTGACGACGGATCATGTTGACGCCGCGCACCAGCGCGGTGTCTTCCTTCGGCTGAACCGAGAGGACTTCGCCCGAACGGCCCTTGTCCTTGCCGGCCAGCACGACGACCTTGTCGCCTTTTCTAATCTTTTGCATTGGTCCGGCTCCTTACAGCACTTCAGGCGCGAGCGAGATGATCTTCATGTGGTTCTTGGCGCGGAGTTCGCGCGGAACCGGTCCGAAGATACGCGTGCCGATCGGCTCTTTCTTGTTGTCGACGAGAACGGCCGCGTTCTTGTCGAAACGGATCACGCTGCCGTCCGGGCGGCGGATGTCCTTGGCCGTGCGAACCACGACCGCCTTCATCACATCGCCCTTCTTAACGCGGCCGCGCGGAATGGCTTCCTTGATCGACACCACGATGATGTCGCCTACGGAAGCGTATTTCCGCTTCGAGCCGCCCAGCACCTTGATGCACATGACACGACGGGCGCCGGAATTATCCGCGACGTCGAGGTTTGTTTGCATCTGAATCATGACTGGCCGCCTTCTTCTCTTCTAACGGGACGGGCTCAAAGCCCCTCCCCGGTCTGTCCAAAATTCGGTTTGTTACGCCTGGTCCGAAGACACGACGATCCAGCGCTTGTCCTTGGAAATCGGCTTCGATTCCTGGATGAACACCTGATCGCCGACCTTGTGGGCGTTGTTCTCGTCGTGCGCCTTGTACTTCTTGGTCATGCGCACGGTCTTCTTCATCACGGGATGCGTGAAGCGCCGTTCGACCTTGACGACTACCGTCTTCTCGTTCTTGTCGCTGACGACAGTGCCCTGCAGAATGCGCTTTGGCATGATTTTCGTCCTTAAGCCTTCTTGGCCGCGGACTTTTCCGCAGCGATGGTCTTGATACGCGCAATGTCCTTGCGAACCTGCCGCACGCGCGCGGTCTTCTCGAGCTGGCCGGTGGCCTTCTGGAAGCGCAGGTTGAACTGCTCCTTCTTCAGGCTGGCCAGATCGTCGGTCAGCTGGTCCTGGGTCTTGGTCCGGATGTCTTCGGCTTTCATGATCAGCCCGTCCTTATTCTGCGATGCGCTGTACGAAGCGCGTCCTGACCGAGAGCTTGGCCGCGCCGAGACGCAGCGCCTCACGGGCGGTTTCTTCGTTGACGCCGTCGATCTCGAACATGATGCGGCCCGGCTTGACGCGCGCCGCCCAGTAATCGACAGCGCCCTTGCCCTTGCCCATGCGCACTTCAGTCGGCTTCGACGTCACCGGCACATCAGGGAAAATACGGATCCACACGCGGCCGGCACGCTTCATCTCACGAGTGATCGCGCGGCGGGCCGCCTCGATCTCACGCGCGGTGACGCGGTTCGGCTCAAGCGCCTTCAGCCCGAAACCACCGAAATCCAGGTTGGTGCCGCCCTTTGCGGTACCATGGATACGGCCCTTGAACTGCTTGCGGAACTTTGTGCGCTTTGGCTGCAGCATCGTTCTAACTCCAAATTCCTAAATAATCAGGCGTTTTCGCGACGACGACCGCGTTCGCGATCACCACCACCGCCATGCGCAGCATCACCCTCGGTCGCGCGACGCTCCGAAGCCATCGGATCGTGCTCGAGGATTTCGCCCTTGAACACCCAGACCTTGACGCCGCAGATGCCGTAAGCCGTATGCGCTTCGGCCGTGCCATAGTCGACATCGGCGCGCAGCGTATGCAGCGGCACGCGGCCTTCGCGGTACCATTCCATGCGTGCAATCTCTGCGCCGCCGAGACGGCCGGCGCAGTTGATGCGGATGCCTTCGGCGCCCAGGCGCATCGCCGACTGAACGGCGCGCTTCATGGCGCGGCGGAACGCGATACGACGCTCGAGCTGCTGGGCGATCGACTGGGCGACCAGGGTTGCGTCGATTTCCGGCTTGCGCACTTCAACGATGTTCAAGTGCGTCTCGGACTTCGTCATCTCCATCAGCTTCTTGCGAAGCTTTTCGATGTCGGCGCCCTTCTTGCCGATGATCAGGCCCGGGCGCGCCGCATGGATGGTGACGCGGCACTTCTTGTGCGGGCGCTCGATCACGACCTTGGAAATCGCAGCCTGCTTGAGTTCCTTTTCAAGATATTTGCGGATCTTGATGTCCTCATGCAGCAGCTTGCCGTACTCGCCGGTGTTCGCGAACCAGCGCGAATCCCAGGTGCGGTTGATGCCGAGGCGCAGACCGATCGGATTGACTTTCTGACCCATTATGCGGCCTCCCCTTTTTCTTCGACTTCACGAACGACGATCGTGAGGTGCGAGAACGGCTTTTCTATACGGCTGGCGCGACCGCGGCCACGAGCATGGAACCGCTTCATGACGATCGACTTGCCGACATAGGCTTCCGCCACGATCAGTGCATCGACGTCGAGGTCGTGGTTGTTTTCCGCGTTGGCGATCGCCGATTCCAGCGTCTTCTTGACCGTGCCGGAAATCCGCTTGGCCGAGAATTCGAGATCGGAAAGCGCTGTCGCGACCTTCTTGCCGCGGATCAGCGCGGCAACCAGGTTCAGCTTCTGCGGGCTGATACGGATCGTGCGCAGAACGGCGCGCGCTTCGTTGTCAGCAAGCCTGCGCGGAGCTTTGGCCTTGCCCATGATTATTTCCTCTTCGCCTTCTTATCCGCGCCGTGACCGTAATAGGTCCGGGTCGGAGCGAATTCACCGAACTTGTGACCGACCATGTCCTCGTTCACCGAGACGGGAACATGCTTCTGGCCGTTGTAGACACCGAAGGTGAAGCCGACGAACTGCGGCAGGATGGTGGAGCGACGGCTCCACATCTTGATCACCTCATTGCGACCACCTTCACGAACCTTGTCCACCTTCTTGAGAAGGTAGCCGTCGATGAAGGGGCCTTTCCAAATAGAACGAGTCACTTGGCGTTACCTCTTCTTAGCTCTTGCGCTGATGGCGCGAGCGCAGGATGAACTTGTCGGTCGCCNGTCGGTCGCCTTGTTGGACCGCGTCTTCTTGCCCTTGGTCGGCTTTCCCCACGGGCTGACCGGATGACGGCCACCGGAGGTGCGGCCTTCACCACCGCCATGCGGATGGTCGACCGGGTTCATGGTCACGCCGCGATTGTGCGGGCGCTTGCCGCGCCAGACCGTGCGGCCGGCCTTGCCGTCGTTGATGTTGCCGTGGTCGGGGTTCGACACGGCGCCGACGGTGGCCATGCAGGAGCCGTGAACGACCCGCTGCTCGCCCGAGTTGAGGCGCAGGATCGCCATGCCCTGGTCGCGACCGACCAGCTGTCCGTAGCCACCTGCCGAGCGGGCAACCTGGGCGCCCTTGCCCGGCTTCAGCTCGATGTTATGGACGATCGTGCCGACCGGCATCGAGGCCAGCGGCATCGCATTGCCTGGCTTCACGTCGACCGATTCACCGGCCACGATCTTGTCGCCGGCGGCAAGGCGCTGCGGAGCGATGATGTAGGACAGCTCGCCATCGTCATACTTGATCAGCGCGATGAAGGCGGTGCGGTTCGGATCGTATTCAATGCGCTCGACCGTGCCGACGACGTCGAACTTGCGGCGCTTGAAGTCGATGATGCGGTACGAACGCTTATGACCGCCGCCGATGAAGCGGGCCGTGATGCGGCCGTGATTGTTGCGGCCGCCCGACTTGGTCAGGCCTTCGGTCAGTCCCTTGACGGGCTTGCCCTTGTAGAGGCCCGAGCGGTCGACGATGACCAACTGGCGGGTGCTCGGCGTTACCGGGTTGAATTTTTTAAGTGCCATGTTTGTTGTCCTCGCGGCCTAGCTCAGAGACCCGTCGCGACGTCGATCGACTGGCCGTCGGCCAGTGTCACAATCGCCTTCTTGACGTCGCTCTGGCGGCCGATCGTGCCGCGGAAGCGCTTGATCTTGCCCTTGCGGACAAGCGTGTTCACGGCCGTAACCTTGACGCCAAACAGCGCTTCGACAGCGGCCTTGATTTCCGGCTTCGACGCCTTCTTGGCGACGTTGAAAACAACCTGGTTGTTCTCGGAAGCCATGGTCGACTTTTCCGTGATCGCCGGCGAGACGATCACGTCGTAATGACGGAGGTCGGTCATTTAAAGCGCTCCTCGAGAGCCTCGACGGCGGCCTTCGAAAGGACCAGCGTGCCGCGGCGCAGAATGTCGTAGACGTTGATGCCCTGGATGGGCAGCACGTCGATGTTCGGGATGTTGGTCGCCGCCAGCTTGAAGTTCTGGTCAAGCTCGGCACCGCCGATCACCAAGGCGTTGGTCAGGCCCAGTGTCGCGAAATTCGCGATCAGCGCCTTCGTCTTGGCCTCGGTCAGCTTCAGCTCGTCGATGATGATGATCGACGCGCTCTTGGCCTTGGCCGAGAGAGCATGCCGCAAGCCCAGAGCGCGCACCTTCTTCGGCAGATCGTGCTCGTGGCTGCGAACGACCGGGCCGTGGGCCTTGCCGCCGCCGCGGAACTGCGGAGCGCGTGCCGAATGGTGACGGGCGCGGCCCGTACCCTTCTGCTTGTACATCTTGGCGCCGGTGCGCGCGATTTCGGCGCGGCCCTTGGCCTTGTGCGTGCCCTGCTGCCGTTTGGCCAGCTGCCAGCGCACGACGCGCTGCAGGATGTCCTCGCGCGGATCAAGGCCGAAAATCTCCTCGGAGAGTTTCACCTTGCCGGCGTCCTTGCCGCCAAGCGTTGTGATCTTGAGATCCATTATTCTGCTCCCTCTGCGGCCGGAGCCTCGTTCTTGGCGCCACTCTCGGCGGCAACGGCGCGGATCGCGGCAGGCTTCGGCGCGTTGGCCGGCAGTGCCACCTTGGCCGCATCGCGGACCAGGATCCAGGCGCCCTTCGATCCGGGAACCGCACCGCGGATCAGGATCAGGCCGCGGTCGGCGTCGGTCGAAACGATCTCGACATTCTGTGTGGTGACGCGGGTGTCGCCCATGTGGCCAGCCATATGCTTGCCCTTGAACACTTTGCCCGGGTCCTGACGCTGGCCGGTCGAACCGTGCGTACGGTGCGAAACCGAGTTACCGTGCGTCGCGCGGCCACCACCCATGTGATGGCGCTTGATGACGCCCTGGAAACCCTTGCCGATCGTCGTGCCCGTCACATCGACCTTCTGGCCGGCGACGAAGTGCTCGACGGTGATCTCGGCGCCGACATCGATCATGTTGTCGGCGGAGACGCGGAACTCGGCGACCTTCGCCTTCGGCTCGACGGAAGCGGTCGCGAAATGGCCGCGCATCGCCTTCGACGTGTTCTTCACCTTGGCAAGGCCAACGCCGAGCTGGACGGCGGTATAGCCGTTCTTCTCCTGCGTGCGCTGAGCCACGACCTGGCAGTTCTCCATCTGGAGAACGGTGACGGGAACATGTTCCCCGGCATCATTATAGATGCGGGTCATTCCCACCTTCTTTGCAATCACACCTGAACGCATCGGTTCAATTCCTTTAGAGTTCCGGGCCAGGGGCACCGCCCCTTACCGCGCTCTCATTCCCTTAGAGCTTGATCTCGACGTCGACACCGGCGGCCAGATCGAGCTTCATCAAAGCATCGACCGTCTGCGGGGTCGGATCGACGATGTCGAGCAGACGCTTGTGCGTGCGCATCTCGAACTGCTCGCGGCTCTTCTTGTCGACGTGAGGCGACCGGTTGACCGTGAACTTTTCGATCCGCGTCGGCAGCGGAATGGGGCCGCGGACGTTTGCTCCGGTGCGCTTGGCCGTCGACACGATTTCTTTCGTCGAGGCGTCAAGCACGCGGTGATCAAACGCCTTCAGGCGGATGCGGATATTCTGTCCGTTCATGCGTCACTTCCTTGTTCTGGCGCGGCGCGGGCAAATCCTGCGCCCGCGACAGATCGGTTTAAGTCCAAATTACTCTTTGATGGTGACGACGATGCCGGCACCGACGGTGCGGCCGCCTTCACGGATGGCGAAGCGCAGCTTCTCTTCCATGGCGATCGGCACGATCAGCTCGACATCGACCGTGATGTTGTCGCCGGGCATAACCATTTCCGTGCCTTCCGGCAGCGACACGATGCCGGTCACGTCGGTCGTGCGGAAGTAGAACTGCGGACGGTAGTTGGTGAAGAACGGCGTGTGACGGCCACCTTCGTCCTTGGTCAGGATGTAGGCTTCGGCCACGAACTTCTTGTGCGGCTTCACCGTACCGGGCTTGGCCAGAACCTGGCCGCGCTCGACGCCTTCACGATCAACGCCGCGCAGCAGCGCGCCGATGTTGTCGCCGGCCTGGCCCTGATCGAGCAGCTTGCGGAACATCTCGACGCCCGTGCAGGTCGTCTTGGTCGTCGGGCGGATGCCGATGATTTCCAGTTCCTCGCCGACCTTGACGATGCCGCGCTCGACGCGGCCGGTCACGACCGTGCCACGGCCCGAGATCGAGAACACGTCTTCGATCGGCATCAGGAACGGCTTGTCCAGCGGACGAACCGGCGTCGGGATATAGGCATCGACCGCAGCCATCAACTCGCGGATCGCATCTTCGCCGATGGTCTTGTTGGAATCTTCCAGAGNGATATAGGCATCGACCGCAGCCATCAACTCGCGGATCGCATCTTCGCCGATGGTCTTGTTGGAATCTTCCAGAGCAGCCAGCGCCGAACCCTTGACGATCGGAATGTCGTCGCCGGGGAACTCGTTCTTCGACAGAAGCTCGCGAACCTCGAGCTCGACCAGTTCGAGCAGCTCGGCATCGTCGACCTGGTCGACCTTGTTCAGGAACACCACGATCGACGGCACGCCGACCTGACGGGCAAGCAGGATGTGCTCGCGGGTCTGCGGCATCGGGCCGTCGGCGGCCGACACGACCAGGATCGCGCCGTCCATCTGCGCAGCACCCGTGATCATGTTCTTCACATAGTCGGCGTGGCCGGGGCAGTCGACATGGGCGTAGTGGCGCGCTGCCGTCTCGTATTCGACGTGCGCCGTCGAAATCGTGATGCCGCGGGCCTTCTCTTCGGGCGCCGCATCGATCTGGTCANGTCTCGTATTCGACGTGCGCCGTCGAAATCGTGATGCCGCGGGCCTTCTCTTCGGGCGCCGCATCGATCTGGTCGTAGCGCTTGTACTCGCCAAAATACTTCGTGATCGCCGCCGTCAGCGACGTCTTGCCATGATCGACGTGGCCAATCGTGCCAATGTTCACATGAGGCTTGTTACGCTCGAATTTACCTTTTGCCATAGTCTCTTTCCTTGGACGGCCTTGACCTTCAGTTCAGTCGAATGCGGGGCGATTAGCGACTACGGCCGAAAAACACAAGTGCCTTGTGGCCGGGTGCGCTGTCCACTCGGTGCGAACCGATGATCCGATTGCGGGATGTGGCGCTGATATAGGAACGCGCGAGCGGAAATGAAATGGGGGCTGCGGGCTCCAGCACCTGTTTGCTATTCCCGCCCATGTCCTGTCCCGCCCATGTCCTGGCCTTTGCCTGCCGGATGTGCAGCCAGCGCCTGGCCCATTGCCGCTACGGCGGCGGTCTGATTTGGTTGCCCCATGCAATTCATACCGACCTCCATACGCGGCCCGCTGTTCATGATCGTTTCGACGGGGTCGTACCTCGTCAACGACACGATGATGAAACTCGCGACCGCGGGCTTGCCGTCCTATGAAGTGCTGTTCCTGCGCGGGGTCGCGGCCACGCTATGGGGCATGCCGCTGCTGTTCCTGCTGGGCTATGGCAGGCAGATTCCATTGATCTTCGACAAACGCGTGCTGCGCCGCAACCTGCTCGAGCTGGCGGCCATCCTTTGCTACGTCGTGGCGCTGGCCAACATGCAGATCGCCGATTCGACCGCACTCGGGCAGATCACCCCGCTTTTGATGCTGGTCGGCTCCTCCATCCTGTTCGGCGAACGGATCGGCGGCGTGCGCATGGCGCTGATCGGGCTTGGCTTCATCGGTGCGCTCATGGTGGCCCAGCCGACCATGCAGGGCATCTCGGTCTATGCGTTGCTGGCGCTCGGCAACGCGGCATTGGCGGCGGCGCGCGATCTTGCCGGCAGGCGGGTCGCGGCCGAGGTGCCGGGCATGATCGTCGCCATTTCCGCCGTCGTGGTGGTGCTGATCGGCGCGGGCGCCGCGCATCTCGTTTCCGAGCGCTGGGTGATGCCGGAAGCCCGGCACCTGCTGCTCATGGCCGGCGCCGGATTTTTCCTGATCTTCGGCCATTTCTTCATCTTCATGGCCTATCGCGTCGGTCCCACCGGCGTCGTGGCGCCGTTCTACTACTGCTTCACCGTCTGGGCGGTCATCTCAGGCGTTCTGGTGTTCGGCCAGTTCCCGAATGCCCTGGCGGTCTGCGGCATCCTGCTGGTGGTTGCGAGCGGNCTCAGGCGTTCTGGTGTTCGGCCAGTTCCCGAATGCCCTGGCGGTCTGCGGCATCCTGCTGGTGGTTGCGAGCGGGCTGACCATCGTCTCGCTTGATGAACGCAAGCGCAGGCTGACCGTCGTCGCCTGACCTTCAAGTCAACGCGTCGAAGCAGGTTTGGCCGTCCTGCGGTCAGCCAGTCGGCAGACTAGTGCCTAAAGCGTTCGCTTGCCGGAGAACTGGTGATAGGCCCACAGCACGACCACCGCGCCGATGATGGCGACGATCAGGCTCCAGATGTTGAGGCCGGTCACGCCCGTGGCGCCAAAGGCGCTGAAGATCAGCCCTCCGACGATGGCGCCGACAATGCCGAGCACGATATCCATGATCAGGCCCTGGCCGGTCTTGTTGACGATCTTGCTGCCGATAAAGCCGGCGATGACGCCGAGGATGATCCAGCTGATAATGCCCATTTTTCCTCTCCATTCCCCGCCCGCCGATCATGGTCACATGATTGTCAAAAGCTCAAGCCAACTTGAAATTCCGCCCGCATGGTCCATTGTAGCCGGCGGGACGGGCTTGGTCGTTATGGAGGATTGACCTATGGGACTCTTTGACAACGCCGTACCCGGCGGCAACATCACCAAACCGCTGATGATCGCGCTCGGCGCGCTTCTGGTGGGAAAGATGCTGAGCGGCAGAAGCGCCGAACAGACGAGTGCCGGAGAGACGGGCGAACCCGCTCAGCCTCAAACGCCAGCCCCCACCGGAACCACGGCCTCCAGCGACGGCGGCCTGCTCGGCGGACTGGGCGGACTGCTCGACAAGCTCAAGAATGCCGGCCAAGGCAATGTCGCTGACTCCTGGGTCGGCACCGGACAGAACCAGCCGATCAACGCCAATGATCTCGGCAAGGCGATCGGCCCGCAGGTCATTCGAGAGATCGCGCAAAGGACAGGACTGGACGAGCAGGAGTTGCTCAAGCAATTGTCCACAGCCCTGCCCGGCATTGTCGACAGACTGACGCCGAACGGACAGGTGCCGCAGCAACACCAGGTCGCGTCCGCCTTCAACAGCTAGACTTCTGCGCCTGCATCACGCGCAAACACGCCCGGCACCGCCTTGCGGCTGTCGGGCGTTGCTGCGACCAGCGCCGCGAACCGCCTGGCAGTCGACGCATCGACCGGCGTGTAGACGGAAACCGAGAAATCACTGTCGCGGCCGCCCGGCTGCAGCGTGGCGAAATCGAACGACATCGCGCCGGCGACAGGGTGCCGGATGGATTTCCGCCAGATCGGTGGCTCGGCGATGTCGCGGCTGTTCCAGCACGTGGCGAACGCTTCGCTTGCCGCTTCCAGTGACGAAACCAGCGCAGCCAGCACCGGATCGCGAGTCATGGCGACAGTGGCAAGCCGGAACTGCGCCGCCGCCGAGCGCGAAACCTCCGGCCAGTCGACAAAGCGCTGCCGCCATTCCAGGTCGAGAAACAGCCGGGCGAGCAGGCTGCCGGACCACTCATCATCCGTCTCGAAATCCCCAAGCAGCACCGCCGCCGGATGGTTACAGGCGACGACCTGCCAGTAGCGATTGACGACATATGCCGGGTGCGGCGCCAGCCCGTCGAGCAGGCTGAGCAACGGCGCGCTGGGCAGGCCTTGCGCGCCGAGCCGGTTTCGCCAATCGAGATCGGGCCGCGCCAATTGGAAGAGATAGGCCTGCTCCGACCGGCTCAGTCTCAGCACCCGCGCCAGCGAGCGAAGCACCTGCGGCGACGCGTTCACCTCCCGTCCCTGCTCGAGCCAGGTGTACCAGGTGGTGCTGATCCCCGCCTCGGCGGCGACCTCTTCGCGCCTGAGGCCCGGCGCCCGGCGGCGGCCATTGGCGCCATCGATCCGCGGCAAGCGGTCCCGCCGCTCGCGCAGGAAGCGGGCAAGCTCATCGTGCCGTGGGCCGTCGTATGGCATGCAGTCACCTCCGATACCAGTATAAGCTATAGTCTTGTACTACTTTAAAGGAAAGCTAGGTTGCGGGCGATCGAACATCAGCCCACGGGACTTCGACAATGAATGCGCTCAATGAAATCCGTCAGATCGACTACACCGTCATCTTCGCCCGCGACATGGCCGCCATGCGGCACTTCTACGGGGATGTGATGGAATTTGATCTGCAGCGCGAACTCGGCGACAGGTGGATCGAATATCGGGTCGGCCCGAACACGCTGGCCTTGACCAGCCTCGGCATGATGTTCAACGACACGCCGCAGCAGCGGGATGCGCTGTCGCTTCAGCTGGCATTCCGGGTGGCGCCGGAGATGGTCGCTGCTTGCGCCGAGGCGCTTCAGGCCAAGGGCGTGCAGCCGGTCCTGCCGCTCACCGACCAGGAATGGGGCCACAGGACAGTGTTCTTCCGCGATCCGGACGGCAACGTTGTCGAGATATTCGCTGAGATCTGATGCGGAGTGGGGAGTTTGGAGCGGGTAGCGGGAATCGAACCCGCATATTCAGCTTGGAAGGCTGCTGCTCTACCACTGAGCTATACCCGCATCGTCCTCAAGGTTCGCGGGCTGGCAGTGGTGGAGAGGGTTGGATTCGAACCAACGTAAGCTAAGCTAACGGATTTACAGTCCGTCCCCTTTAACCACTCGGGCACCTCTCCAGCCTGCCGTCGAAGCCTTGCAACGAGGCATTCTCGCCGATCAGGTCGAAACCGGGGTTTTGTCCGAAATCAGCGAAGCGCCTTATGGCGGCAAGGCCAGTGGGTGTCAACCGCACCGCAAGGCAAAATGCGCTGATTTTGACAGCTCACCCGGCAAGCCGGCTTTCTGCCTGTATCCATGGCCCGGCGACGCGGCTATAGAAGCCGGCCATGAGCAATGACAACACGCCCAAGACCGCCAAAGACACCCACTACGCCAAGCTGCGTCGCGCCCATCGCGACGAGAAGGCCGGCGGCGCGCCTGCCTTCCGGCCGCGCCAGCCGGTGCCGCCGGGCGAGAACGCCGCCGACGGGCTGGTGCGGCTTTATGGCCTGCACACGGTGCGCGCCGCGCTCGACAATCCGCGCCGGCGGATCAGAAAGATGTTGGTGACGCGCAATGCCGCCGAGCGGCTGGCGATCGCCGACCTCGCCGCTTTGCCGTTCAAGGCCGAACTGGTCGAGCCGAAGGACATCGACAAGATCACCGGTTCGGACGCCGTCCACCAGGGCGTGCTGATCGAGGCCGAGCCGCTGAAGCCCAAGCGCCTTGACGCGCTCGGCGATACCAAACTGGTGCTGGTGCTCGACCAGGTCACCGACCCGCACAATGTCGGCGCCATCCTGCGCTCGGCGGTCGCCTTCGGCGCCGGTGCGCTGATCACCACGGCCCGCCACAGCCCGCAGGAATCCGGCGTGCTGGCCAAATCCGCCTCCGGCGCGCTGGAACATATCGACCAGGTCGAGGTGAAGAACCTCGCCGACGCGCTGGAACAGCTGCACGAAGCCGGCTTCCAGACCATCGGCCTCGATTCGGACGGGCCGGCCGAACTCGAAACGAGTTTTTCAGGCGAAAAGATAGCCCTGGTGCTCGGCGCCGAAGGCAAGGGCCTGCGCCAGAAGACGCGCGAGACGGTGACGACACTCGCCCGCCTCGACATGCCCGGCGCCATCCGCTCGCTCAACGTGTCGAACGCCGCGGCGGTGAGCCTTTATGCGGCACGGAAGTTCCTTGGAAAGTGAATAGTGAATGCTGAATGGAAAGCGTTCTTACCGTCACCGTTCACTATTCACCCACTTCATGCCCCGCCATCCGCTCCAGCGCCCGCACCAGCGCCGAATGATCCTCTTTCGCCCCGCCATTCGCCGCGCACGAGTTGAACAGCTGCTGCGTCGTCGAGGTGTTGGGCAATGAGACGCCGAGCGCCTTGGCGCCTTCCAGCGCCAGGCTGAGATCCTTCTGGTGCAGTTCGATGCGGAAGCCCGGCGCGAAGGTGCGCTTTATCATGCGCTCGCCATGCACCTCGAGGATGCGCGATGCCGCCAGCCCGCCCATCAGCGCCTGCCGGACCTTGGCGGGGTCGGCGCCGGCTTTTGCGGCAAAGACCAGCGCCTCGGCGACCGCCTCGATGGTCAGGGCTACGACGATCTGGTTGGCAACCTTGGTGGTCTGGCCGACGCCGTTCGGGCCGACAAGCGTGACGTTCTTGCCCATCTTTTCGAACACGGGCTTGGCGCGCTCGAACGCCTTGTCCTCGCCGCCGACCATGATGGTCAGGGACGCCGCCTTTGCGCCGACCTCGCCGCCCGACACCGGCGCGTCAAGATAGTCGCAGCCGAGATCGTTGATTTTCTTGGCGAAAACCTTGGTCTCGATCGGCGAGATCGAGCTCATGTCGATGACCAGCTTGCCCTTGCTCAGGCCGGAAGCGACACCGTTCTCGCCGAACAGCACCTCGGCTACCTGCGGGGTGTCGGGAACCATGGTGATGATGATATCCGCGGCCTTCGCCACTGCCGCGTGGCCGGTGATGCTTCTCAAGCCCTTGGCGACGAGATCGGCCGGCGGCTTCGAGCGGTGGTCGCTGGCAATGACGGCGTAGCCGGCATCCAGGAGATGCCCCGCCATCGGCGCGCCCATGATGCCAAGGCCGATGAAGCCGATGGTTTCCATTGTTTTCTCCTTTGTTGAGGCTGAGTTCCTTCGCACCCCCTCTGGCCTGCCGGCCATCTCCCCCACTTGTGGGGAGATTGGCAGTTTCGGCGCCTCGCTCACCCTGCAATGTTGGGGAGCGAAAGCCGGGATGACGTCCGATCTCCCCACCTGTGGGGGAGATGGGCGGCAGGCCAGAGGGGGGCGCGAAGGAACGCGCCTTCAATCGTAACAGCTAAGCCGCGGCACTCCCCTGCCCGTTAAGCTCCCGAAACCACCCCAGCCCAGCCTCCGTCCCCGCCTTCGGTTTGTATTCCGCTCCGACCCAGCCGGAATAGCCGATCCTGTCGATATGCTCGTAGAGGAAGGGATAATTGATCTCGCCCGTCCCCGGCTCGTGACGGCCGGGATTGTCCGCAAGCTGGATATGCGCGATGCGGCCGAGGTTGGCCTCGATGGTACGGGCGAGATCCCCCTCCATGATCTGCATGTGATAGATGTCGTATTGCAAATAGAGGTTCTTCGAGCCGACGCGGTCGATCAGCGCCAGCGCCTGGTTCGAATAGTTCAGGAAGAAGCCCGGGATGTCGCGGGTATTGATCGGCTCGATCAAAAGCCGGATGCCGGCCTGCTCCAGTTTCTCGGCTGCAAACGCGAGGTTCTCGGCTAAAGTATTTTCCAGCACCGAACGATCCACGCCCTGCGGCGCGATGCCGGCGAGGCAATTGACCTGCTCGCAGCCGAGCGCATGGGCATAGCTGATCGCCTTGGCGATGCCTTGCCGGAATTCCGGCGCGCGGTCGGGCAAAACCGCGATGCCGCGCTCGCCGTTGCCCCAGTCGCCGGCCGGGAGGTTGAACAGCACCTGTGTCAGGCCGTTCTTCTTCAGCCGGGCCGCGACCACGTCAGGCGTATGATCATAGGGGCCGATATATTCGACGCCCTTGAAGCCGGCGCGGGCTGCGGCATCGAAGCGATCGAGGAACTCATGCTCGCCAAAGAGCATCGACAGATTGGCTGAAAAACGCGGCACTCTTTTTCTCCTTCTTCTGCTTGGCCCTAGGCGTGTTGAGATTCAGGTCGGGCAGAGTCGAAAACGGTGACTTTCGAGAACCGGAGCGGAACGTACTTTCTGTACGTGAGCACCGGAAGCGCAGGAAGGCGCCGTTTGCAGGCCTGTCTCACCTGAATATCGGCGCGCCTAATCGAGCAACACAATCGCCGTCGGCGCATCCTCATGGCTTTCGGCAAGGTCCTCGAATTCGGTGATCTTGTCGATTTCCGTGCCCATGGAAATGTTGGTGACGCGCTCGAGGATGAATTCGAGCACCACCGGCACCTGGTATTCCTTCATCAGCCGCTGCGCTTCCTTGAACGCGCCGGCGAACTCTTCCGGTTTGCGCACCCGGACCGCCTTGCAGCCCATCGCTTCTGCGACCGCGACATGGTCGACGCCGTAGCCGGCCTCCGGATCGTTGGCGCGGTTGACGTTCTCGAAGGCCAGGCTCACCTCGAAATCCATCGCAAAACCGCGCTGCGCCTGGCGGATCAGGCCGAGATAGGCATTGTTCACGACGACATGGATATACGGCAGTTTGTGCTGTGCGCCGGCCGCCAGTTCCTCGATCATGAACTGGAAGTCGTAGTCGCCCGACAGCGCCACGATGGTGCGATCCGGATCGGCGGCGCGCACGCCAAGCGCTGCCGGCAGCGTCCAGCCGAGCGGGCCGGCCTGGCCGCAATTGATCCAGTTGCGCGGCTTGTAGACATGCAGGAACTGCGCCCCGGCGATCTGCGAGAGGCCGATCGTGGTGACGTAGGTGGTGTCACGGCCGAACGCCTTGTTCATCTCCTCATAGACGCGCTGCGGCTTCAGCGGCACCTGCTCGAAATGCGTCTTGCGCTTCATCGTCTTCTTGCGGGTCTGGNGTCTGGCATTCCTTCGCCCAGCCCGACCAGTCGCGCAGCTTTCCTGCCGTCTTCCATTCGGTGGCGACGTCGAGCAGCATCTTCAGTGCCGCACCGGCGTCCGAGACGACGCCGAGATCCGGCGCGAACACCCGGCCGATCTGGGTCGGTTCGATGTCGACATGGATGAATTTCTTGCCCTTGGTGTAGACATCGACCGAACCGGTGTGGCGGTTGGCCCAGCGATTGCCGATGCCAAAGACGAAATCGGCTTCCAACATCGTCGCATTGCCGTAGCGATGCGAGGTCTGCAGCCCGCACATGCCGGCCATCAGCCGGTGGTCGTCGGGGATCGCGCCCCAGCCCATTAGCGTCGGGATGACCGGCACGCCCGTTATCTCGGCGAATTCGATCAACAGATCCGACGCATCGGCGTTGATGATGCCGCCGCCGGCGACGATCAGCGGCTTTTCCGCGGCATTGAGCATCGCCAAGGCCTTTTCGGCCTGGGCGCGCGACATTGCCGGCTTGAACGGGACCAGCGGTTCATAGGCATCGATATCGAATTCGATCTCGGCCAATTGCACGTCGACCGGCAGGTCGATGAGCACCGGGCCCGGTCGCGACGAGCGCATCAGGTGAAATGCCTTCTGCAGCGCCATCGGCACGATATAGGGCTCCATGACCGTGACCGCCCATTTGGCGACGGGTGCGGCTATGGCGGCGATATCGACCGCCTGGAAATCCTCCTTGTTGAGCCGTGCCCGCGGCGCCTGACCAGTGATGCACAGGATCGGGATGGAGTCCGCCGCCGCCGAATAGAGCCCGGTGACCATGTCGGTGCCGGCCGGGCCCGACGTGCCGATGCACAGCCCGATATTGCCTGATTTAGCTCTCGTGTAGCCCTCGGCCATATGCGAGGCCGCCTCGACATGGCGCGCCAGGATGTGGCGGATCGAGCCCCTCGCCTTCAGCGCCGAATAGAACGGATTGATCGCCGCGCCCGGCACGCCGAAGCCGCAGGAAATGCCTTCCTTTTCGAGAACGAGAACCGCTGCATCGACAGCGCGCATCCTGGCCATGTCCAGCCTCCTCAAGATTGTTGGTTGGTTGACAATGCCAGTGTCGTTTTCATTTTTCAATTTTTTCAGAATAATTTTTCATTTCGAGAAAACCCCTTCTATACACTGATTCCACTGGCTTTTTCGTTTTCCATGAATCCGGCCATCAAAATTGATGAAAAAGTTTTTCATTGCGATTTCGGCGAAACCGGCGACAATGCCGCCATGGAAACCAGCGAAAAACGCCAGCGCGGCCGGCCGCGCGCTTTCAACGGTCCGTCCGAGGCCGGTTCTGTACAGTCGCTCGACCGGGCCTTGCGCATCTTGGCCATCGTCGCCGAAGGCAGCGGCCTGTCGCTGAGCGAGATTTCGGCGCGCAGCGAGCTTGCGGCGTCCACCGCCTATCGCATGCTGACGACGCTGCAGAGCCACGGCATGGTCGAATTCGATACATCGGACCAGCTGTGGTCGATCGGCGTCGAGACCTACCGCATGGGTGCCGCCTTCCTGCGCCGCCGCAAGCTGGTCGATCGCGCCCGCGTGGTCATGCAGGAATTGATGGAGAAGACCGGCGAGACAGCCAATCTCGGCGTCGCCGAGGACGATTGCGTCGTTTTCGTCAGCCAGGTCGAGACGCATCAGGCAATCCGCGCCTTCTTCCGCCCGGGCACGCGCAGCTCGTTCCATGCCTCCGGCATCGGCAAGGCGGTGCTGGCGCAGCTCGAGCCGGAACGCGTCGCCGCCATCCTGCGCAAGTCGGGCCTGCAGCGCTTCACCGACAAGACGCTGTCCGACATTTCGGCGCTGGCCCATGACCTGGCTGTCATCAAGCACCGCGGCTGGTCGGTCGACGACGAGGAGCGGCATCCCGGCATGCGCTGCGTGGCCGCCGCCATTTTCAACGAGTTCGGCGAGCCGATCGGCGGTGTCTCAGTCTCCGGCCCGACGGTGCGGGTGACGATGGAGCGGCTGGACGAGATCGGGCCGCTGGTGCGCGACGCCGCTGCTGAGGTGACGAGGATGATCGGCGGGTTCCGATCATAATGAGGAAAACGCTTCAGCTTTTGCTCGCCGCTTCACTGTGCGGATGCGTGGCGACGGCGCCCAAGCCCGCCCCTGTCTCCCAGCAAGTCAGCGAGATTCCGATCTCGCTCGCTTTGGAGGAGACAATCACGATCGGCGTTCGCCAGCATTTGCAGGATCCTGTATCCGCCAGATTCGGGCAGATGCGTGCCGGCGAGCGAACGATCAACGGCCGCCGCGAAATCCTGGTCTGCGGCCATGTCGCTGCAAAGACGTCGTCCGGTGGTCATACAACAGACCAACCGTTCGCCGCCAAGATCTATCCGGATGAAGGAAGCAGCTTCGAACTCATCGCCATGGGGGATCAATCGCAGAATGCGAGTGTTGCCCGCATCTGCCGTGCAGCGGGATTGCCGATCTCCGAACCGTAGCCCGCACCGCGGCGCGCTCAAATCAGGAAGGAGGGGCTGCGTACAGCCCCTCCTTTTCCGTGTGGGCGTGCCTCCTCTTAAAGGCGGCAATAGTGGCGGTAGCCGTCATAGCCGACATAGGTGTCGGAGTACGGATCGTAACTGGCGTAGCGGTTGGCGCAGCGGCGGACGTGCCAGGAGCCACCCTCGTCGCCGACATAGACGGTGCGGGGCTGCTGGTTGAGCAGGCTGCCGAGCACGAACCCGCCGACGCCGGCGGCGATGCCGATGCCGATTTCGCGGTTGTGGTGATGGCTGTGGGCGGCCGACGGCTGGACGGTGCCAACCAGCGAGGTGGCGGCGACGGTGCTGGCGATGAGGGCAGAAGCGATTTTGCGCGTGAACATGACGATCTCCTTGTTTCGTTGCGAGAGGCGATCCATCCGCCTCTTGATCATCTGTCGTTTCGGCGCGGAAAAAGGTTCGAAAGAAATTTGGGATTTTCTTGGAGGCTGGAATCAGCCGATGGAAACCATGATCTGATCGATCGAGAGCTCAACGCAAAAAAGGGCGGCTGAAGCCGCCCTTTCCGCGAGGCAGGTCGTCTCGCTCAAAGGAAGATGATCACCTTCCCGTGGTGATGATGATGCTTGTGGTGATGATGCTTGTGGTGATGGTTCCACCACCACCAGGGCTTGTCGTGGTGCTTGTGATGGTGGTGATGATGGCCGTGAGCGGAGGACGACTGGACGGTACCGGCGAGCGCGCCGTTGGCGAGGAAGATGGCGACCAGGCCCGAAGTAAGAGTGCGCTTCAACATGATGATCTCCTTGATCGAGGCGATCATTCGCCTCTGGAGATCAGTTGCGGTGACGTGGTGAAAGGTTCGAAGGCTTTGGGTGAATTGTGAATAGTCAATGGTCCGAAAGGCGTTTGCCCATTCACCATTCATCCCATCCCAGTCACATGCCGCAGCCAAAACGCCATCGCGATAAAACCGACGATGGCGGCGATGCCGGTCCAGTCGACATTGGCGGCCTTCACGTCCCTGATGAGCTTCACCGCAAGCAGCCAGGCAATGACGACAAGCGGCAGGATGATGACAAGTCTGATCATGCGACACCCCGTTCGATGCGTTTGCACCTGGGAGATATGTAGGGATCGCATTGGCGGTTTTCAGCATGGCGGCCCGCCCACCTCGGCGGGGTCCATTAGCGATCGAAAACGGAGTTTTGTCTTTACTGGCGCACGAAATATGCTAACCGGAGCGCCATGCCCTTGTAGCTCAGCTGGTAGAGCAGCGGTTTTGTAAACCGAAGGTCGGCGGTTCGATTCCGTCCGGGGGCACCATCCTTCGCTCTTCGAGCTTCGGATGGCGGGGAATCCTTCGAAGCTTGACCGATAGTTCAATTCGGGGCAGCTGGCAGCAGCGGCATCAGGCTAACTCGCAACCGTTGATCCTGCGACCTTCTAAGAAAACGTCGCAGCCTGAGTGGCTGCCGTACTGCCACCGAACGTGTTTCTCACCCTGACCGATCTGTATACATAGGCGGCCCAGATCCCTGTGACTATGAAGGATGCCAAAGGTGTAACCAGAGCCCCTCCGGCAAGCAAACGGTTTACCGGGACACCAAGCACAGTCGATATCCAAACTGCGTCCAGTATGAACAAGAGAGGGATCGCAAACCACAGACATATGAACAGCTGCGGGAAGCGGTGGCTTCGCCGCAGCATCGAAACAAGCACGACCAGCTGAAGCACCAGAAATGCCAGATTGAGGGCGGCCTCGCCATAGATGGCCAAGGCCCCGTTAGGCACTGTAACAAGCTGTTGGTAGGTTTTGACCAGACTGGCCATATCGACAAGTGTGCGCAACGGCGAAAGGGACAGGCTGATCGCCAGCAGGATCAGCCAGCCGCCGAACCCCACGAGGTCGTCTGGGCTCTGTGAGGATTTGCGCGACCGGACGGCGAAGAAAACCGGCACGCCAATCAGCAACAGAAGTATCGCCCAATGCCACATTTACCCACCCCCGAATGCATCCCTAGGTTGTTTAACTCGCACCTCTGGATTGTGCAAGCATTTTTACAGAGATCAAGGCATCGTAGAGATTTTCGGGTTTGGGTTTGCAGAGGACGCTTTCCGTCGCTCGCAATTTGGCCGCCTCTCACCCCAAGTCAAAATGCCGCGGAAAGGCCTGGTGCAGCAGGAGCAGCATGGTCTTGCGCAGCACGTCGGTGTCGCGGCTGGACGGGTTGAGATGGTCCCAATACCAGGCGCCATGCACCAGATAGTTCAGGCTCTCCGACAGCGTGTCTATGTCGACGCCGGTGTAACCGCCGCTGCGTGAAATCTCGATCAGCAGCTCGCGCGCTTCGGCCGTGTAGGCGAGATCGCTCGGCAGGCCGATTTCATTGTAGATCTGCATGCTCTTGCGGTCGCTGGAAAACACGACCAAGACCGAGACCCATTTCGGATGCTGCCGGGCAAAGCGTTGCGCGCAATCGACGGCGCCCAAGACCCGCTCGACCGGCGACAGGCCGGGCGCCCGCACCAGCGTCAGCCACAGCGCGTCATATTGGTCGCTGAGATATTGCAGGACGGCCCGGAACAGGTTCTCCTTGCTGCGAAAATGAAAGACCACCAGTGCGTTGGACGAGCCGACATGCTCGGCAATGCGCTGCATGGTGACGCTGGCCAGCCCCTCCTCCGCGATGAGCTCGATGGTGGCGTCGATGATGCGCTGGACGCTCGCTTCGCCGCGCTCGCGCCGGCGGTCCTTGGGCGCGGCGTCGTTCGCCGCACCCTTGGCCGCCTTGCTTTTTCCCGCATCCGGAGTGGCTATGCGTTGCGCCATTGTCGTCAGGCCTTTCCCCGGCGGCCGAAACATCCCGCCCTGCCTTGGCATGCCGGCGCCCTGCGGACTCACAGCGCCGGGCGTGTCCCGGCATTCGTGTACCACTGACCACGAGCCATCTCATAGGCCATACCCGCCCGGAACACGTCGGCGTCGCTATAGGTGCGGCCGACAATCTGGATGCCGGTGGGCACGCCATTGGCGGCGCGGCCCGACGGCACGGACAGAACCGGGCAGCGGCTCAGCATGTTGAACGGCGTCGTCATCACCCAGCCCAGCGACGGGTTCACCTCTCGTCCATTGATCTCGACCTTGCCTTTGGTCTGATCGAATTCCGCCGGCACTGCGGGAAGCGCATTGGTCGGGCAGATCAGCACATCGTATTTTTCCAGCAACGGCCCCAGCGTCTGGTACATCCTGGCCGCCACGTCCAAAGTTGCGACAAAGTCCGTGGCCTTCGACTTCTGGCCGTCCTGCGCAAACTGCCTGGCATAGCTGGTCATGTCCTTGCAGTGCTTGGCGAGCAGCGGCGACAGCGAGGCGCCGAAGAGATGTTCGAGATAGGCCATGCCGGCCTTGAGCACCTCGTCGCCCCAGCCGAGGTCCACCTCCTCGACGGTGGCGCCGAGCGAGCGGAACACATCGCAGGCGGCGAGCGTGTTCTTGCGCACGTCCGCATCCACCTCGAAGGACCCGAGATCCATGGAGAACGCGATCTTCCAACCCTTGATCGGCTTGTAGTCGAGCGGCAGGCGCAGTTTCGGGCGCAGCGTGGCGATGTCGAGCGGGCTCGGCCCGGCCATGACGTTCTGCAGCAGGATCGCATCCCCGACGTTTCGGGCCAGCGGCCCGGTATGGCAATAGAAGTCGAGGTTGAAGGGCGGCTCGTCCGGGTTGCGGCCGTAGGGCGGCTTGAAGCCGACGAGGCCACAGGCGGAGGCAGGGATGCGGATTGAGCCGGCAATGTCCGAGCCGGTGGCGATCGACGATGTGCCCGACGCCAGCGTTGCCGCCGAACCGCCCGACGACCCACCCGGCGTGAAATCCGGGTTCCAGGGGTTGCGCGTGACGCCCCAGCGCTTCGACCAGGTATAACCGGCGCAGCTGAATTCGGGCGTCGCCGTGCGGGCGTGGACGATGCCGCCGGCCTTCATGACACGCTCGTTCATGGTCGAGGTATGGCCGCCAATGGCGTCCCCGGACAGCAGCGAGCCATGCGAGGTCGGCTTGCCCTTGATGTAGCTCTCATCCTTGATGCCGATCGGCAGGCCCTCGAGCGCGCCGGTCCTGGCGCCTCTGGCGTATTTCGCCTCGGCTTTTCTGGCGAGATCCATCGCCTCGTCGAAATGCGTGAAGGTGAGGCAGTTGATCGTCGCCTTGGTTGCCTCGGCGCGGCGGATGGTGGCCTGCATCAGTTCCAGAGGCGACAGTTTCTTCGCCTTGAACAGCCGCAACGCCTCGCTGGCCGGCATGTAGCAAAGGTCGAGATCGGACATAAAAAATCTCCCGCGGCGGCTTTACGGCATCTGGCATTGGGGATGGCCGAGCCGCGATGCGCGGCCCGATGTTGGTCAGCTTCGGCCGGCGGCGCTGCTATTTCTGCAGATCGGTCCAGATCCTGGTGTAGAGCGCCTGGACGTCGGCGGGACAGGCCGACATGAATTGGCCCTTGTCGGCAAATTCGGCCGGAACATCCACTTCGGGCGCGCCTTTCATATCGGCCGGCAGGAAGGGCTCGGAGCCCTTGATGCCGTTGGCGTAGTGCGCGAAGGCCGAGATCATCGCTGCATTCCTGGGGTCCATGATGAAATTCTGGAAGAGCTTGGCGTTCTCGACGTTCTTGGCATCCTTGAGCACCGCGACATTGTCCATCCAGATTGGAAAGCCCTCCTTGGGATAGCCGTAGACGATCTTGTCGTTCTCCAGCCGCTCGCGCAGCGATATGCCGTTCCAGTTGACGCCGGCGGCAATGTCGCCCCTGCCGAGACCGTCGACGGCCGCATAGTCGAGCGACAGCCATTTCGCTTTCGCCTCGATGAGCTTGTCATGCACCTTTTTCAAAAGCACCTTGTCGTCGGTGCAGTACTTACCGCCCTCATAGGCAATGGCGAGGAACATGATGTCTCCCATTTCGGGCACGACATTGATCTTGCCCACGAGTTCCGGCGGCGGATCGAGGAAAATCGCCGAGGTGTTCGGATCGCCCGCATAGACCGATTTGTTGACCGAGATGCCGGTCGTGCCCCATTGCCACGGCACCGAATATTTGCGGCCGGGGTCGAACGGCACGTCGACCCATCTCGGATCGACGTTTCTAAAGTTCTCCATCGTGTTGGGATCGGTTTCCAAGAGCAGGCCTTCGCTGATCCAGATCGGCATCACGCTGGCCGATGGAACGACGATGTCATAGCCGGAAGCGCCCTGGCGGACCTTGGCCAGAGCCGTATCGTTGGAATCGTAGTCGGTGACGGTAACCTTGACCTTGTAGGTTTCCTCGAACTTCTTGATCAGGTCCGGGCTGGTGTAGTTGCCCCAATTGTAGATTTGGAGTTCGCCCTCAGCGCGGGCAATGCCGGTCATCGCCAGCAGCGACAGGCCGAGCGCCGTGGCGGTCGATTTCAACTGCATGCTTGTGTCTCCCATTGTTGGGACCGGCGGGATTGCGCCTCGAGCCCCTAAGTTCCCTTCGTCCTGGTGATCATTCACCGGCGAATGCCGGCTGACCAACTCGGTATCTCGGGCAACGGTATTAATTACTAAACATACAGTCAATATCTTTTAGCGACACAACTGCATCATCGGCACCGGCAGTGCGCCGGCGAAGCCGACATGATATGGTCAAGGTTGGGCCATTGATGAATTGGGGCAAGCCGTGGCGTGAGCGCCGCAGCCTGCAGGGCTTGGATCACGGTCATGCGCCTTTTTCTGGCGGTCGTGCTGCTGATGACCATGGCGCTCTTCTCCGCTGCGCGCGGCGAAGAGCGGATAGCGCTGGTTGTCGCCAATCCGGCCTCTGAGGGCTCACCGGCAATCGCCAACGCCGACCTCAGTGCCGAACTCGTTGCAGCGACACTACGATCGCTTGGCTTCACCGTCCGGCAGGTGTCGGATGGCGACCGCGCCGATGTCGCGCGCGCCATGCATGATTTCGCCCAATCCCTGGCCAATCCGGACTCAATCGGCATCTTCTACTATGTCGGCCACACCGCGCAGGCCAACGGCAGGAACTATTTACTGACGCGCGGCACCCGGATCGATTCAAAGGAAACGGTCGACCAGACGGCATTGCCCCTCGATCTGTTCATGCAGGCGCTCGAGGCAACCCCGACATTGAAGGTGGTTCTGCTCGACAATCCCGGCGATGGCCACAACCCTACTTCCGGCGTGATGCAGGGTCTGGCGGCGGTCGATCCCCTCACCCACGCCATCGTCGCCCTGTCGGCCAAACCCGGAACCGTTGCACTGGACGAAGCCCGCCCCGTCACCGTATTTGCCGATGCGCTCACCGCTGCGCTGGTCAAGCGCGGCGCGGACATAGCCATCATCCTCGCCTCGGTCAGGCAAACCACTATCGACAAAACGTCAGGCGCCCAGTGGCCATGGATGGCATATGGCCGCTCGGCAGACGCTGCCTTTGTGCTGACGCCGGACCAGGTGGCCGGCGCGGCACCGGCGCTGCCGCTTGTGCCGGAACCGGCACCGCCGGCGATGGCGAGCGGCGGCTACATCTCCGGGAGTGGCGGTTGGGAGCCTGATGGCAGCGACTACGCCGATGGCAGCGGTCAGGAGCCCTACCCCATGGACGTTGCACCGGGCTCCGGCAGTCCCGATGCCGCGATGGGCGACAGCGCCAAGGAGGCGGCGCTCTACGAGGAATACAAACGCCAGGAACAGCAGCGCCAATTGCAGGAAGAGCAGGCTCGGCAACGATACGAAGAGGAAAAGCAACGTCTTGAAGACGCGGCTGCGGCCGCTGCCCAGAACAATCTCGGCGGGACCTATCCGCAGGATGGCGGAGCCACCGGCGCCGAACCGCCCCCCGATAAGGCAGGGATCCCCCCTGAGGACGGCATGACATCGGCCCCGCCACCCGCGACCGGCGCCGAAAGTCAGCCGGAGGCGCAGGCGCAACCGAAACCAGCGCCGCCGCCCATCGACCAGGCGCAAAGCCCTCCTTCCGGCGGCGCCCTTCCACAACCCGAGACGGGCGCTGTCGAGGTGGTGCGCCATCCAACCATCGATGCGCCGGATGAGATTGTCGCCGGCGAGACGGTGACCATTTCGATCGCCCTTACCGAAGAGCAATTCACGCCCGAAGTGAAGGTGAAGGCAGCGCCGGGCTCGTCGGTGACGGAAGATGGCGCCCTGGCCATGGCGATGCCGGCGGGAACCGAGCAATGGCCGATCGATATCGATCTGTTCGCCTCCGGCTTCGATCTCGCTGACGGCGGCAAATGGAGCCGACGGACGACGCTCTACCGCCAGGGCGACAGCGACTTCGTCCGCTTCGACGTCAAGGCGCGGCCGATCGCCAAGGACAGCAAGCCGGCCCAGTTCATCGCGCGCATCTACAGCGCCGGGAGGTTCCTGGGATCGGCATCGCGGTCGGTTATCATTCGCCGCACCGCGCCTGTCGAGGCAGCCGCTCTGAGCGCCACAGCCGAACGCTCCGCAGCACCTGCCATGCTGATGCTGGCCGCAGCGGCGCCGCAGCCGGCGGTAACTGGCAATGTGACGCTCGGCGGCGCAGCCGGCGATGACGTCCCCGATCTCGACGTGACCATCCTCTATGACGATCCGAGCGGGCTGGGTTCGGGGCAGATCATCATCCATTCGCCGCATCTGGCCGGTCCGGTGACCGATACGTTCTCGACGCCACCTGAGATGGCGGCATGGCTGGACTCCGAATACCGCCGCCTGCTGCAGCTCGGATTGAGCCTGCGCGGCGCCGTTTCGCTGCAGCAGCCTGCCGCAAGCAGCGATACGGGGGCGCAAAAGCGCTTTGTCACGCTCGCCGCCGAAGGTTTTGGCGATGCGCTCTACCGCGACTATGTGCCGAAACCGTTCAAGGACGTGTTCTGGTCGCTGCGCGGCAAAGGCGAACTCCATTCGATCCAGATCACCTCGAACAGCCCGACGCTGCCCTGGGAATTGATCCGCCCGCGCAGCGTCGACGGCGCTATAGCCGACGGTTTTCTCGGCATGGGCTACCGGCTGGCCCGCTGGGCTCCGCGCAGCAGTGCCTCACAGGTCGACAACCCGCTCGACCGCATGACCTTCACCGGCGTCGCGGCCGTCGCGCCCTCCTATGTCGACAAGCGCTCGCTGCGCTTTCAGCAGGACGAGATCGCGGCACTGAGCAAGCTTGCCGGCTACCGCCGCTTCGATGGCGATTTCATCTCTTTCGAGAAACTGGTCGGCGAAGTCTCGACCGGTTTCATTCATTTCTCCGGCCATGGCGAGGTCAACCAGCCGAGCAGCGGCCGGCCGGTCTTTGCCATCGATCTCGTCGATCAGTCGCTCGACCCCGATACATGGGCCGCGCTGGTCGCGACCGCGCATGGCAAGGGCAATCCGTTCTACTTCTTCAACGCCTGCGACACCGGCCGTTCGCAGATGCTCGGCGGCTTCGTGCAGGGCTGGGGTCCGGCAGTGCTGGCGGGCGGCGCTTCCGGCTTCATCGGCGGCATGTGGCCACTGACCGACCGCGCGGCAGCGGCCTTCTCGACCGATTTCTATGGCGGCATCAGCACGCGGATCAAGGACGGGCCGGTCTATCTGGCCGAGATCCTGCAGGATGTCCGCAGAGAATTCTACCAGACCGGCGATCCGACCTATCTCGCCTACACATTCTACGGCAACGCCAATCTGAGGATTGTCGCGCAGTAGGCGACGGATCGTCGTTGGCAGATTGGCTTCAGCCTACAACGCGTTTTGCGGGCATGGCACGCCGGCGTCGCCGCAGCGTGAGGCCATCGGCCTGGAGCTCATGTCTTCGGACTGCCGCACAAGCTCCGCAAAGAGAAGGGCGAAACTTCCCATCACAAGGAAGACGATAATCAGGCGTGTCACCGGCAATAGACAGGTCTCGACTGGCTAGCCCCCCAGCCACCCATCCTCTGTCGGCTAACATGATCGATCAGGCTTTACGAGTGTTTAAGCTCGCTCTTAACCATCACATTCGCCGTTCCGGCGACATGAAGCGCGAGCCGCCGATTTCGTTTCGCCGCGGCCGCAACTGCGCCGGACGATGCCTCCCTTTGCAGATGCGCTTGCCCATGCTACCCCACGCAACCGCCGCCGACCGCCATCGGCCGACCGCCATCGGAATGTCATGAGCAAAGCCAATCTCGCCTTCGTCTCCTCCGACACTGCCGATGCCAAGGCGGCGATGGAGAGCCTGTCGGCCCGCTATGGCCAGGCATCCTTCGACGACGCCCAGGTGGTGGTGGCGCTGGGTGGCGACGGCTTCCTGCTGCAGACCTTGCGCGACACGATGAGCACGGGAAAGAAGGTCTACGGCATGAACCGTGGCACCATCGGCTTCCTGATGAACGAGTACCGCGTCGGGGGCCTCACCGAGCGCATCGCGGCCGCCGTCGCCGAAACGATCCGCCCGCTGGAAATGCTGGCGTTGACGCATGAGGGCGAGACGGTTTCGGCACTCGCCATCAACGAGGTGGCGCTGTGGCGTCAGTCCTACCAGACGGCAAAGATCCGCATCACCGTCGACGACCAGGTCCGCATCGAGGAACTGAACTGCGACGGCGTGATGATCGCGACGCCGGCCGGCTCCACCGCGTACAATCTTTCGGCGCACGGGCCGATCCTGCCGCTGGATGCGCCGTTGCTCGCGCTGACCCCGGTCAGCCCGTTCCGGCCGCGCCGTTGGCGGGGTGCCTTGTTGTCAAACAAGGCGACCGTACGCTTCGATATTCTGGAGTCGGAAAAGCGCCCGGTGAACACCGCCGCCGACCACACCGAGGTCAAGGCGGTGGCTTCCGTAACGGTCCGCGAATCGCCGACTGCGACGGCAACGCTGCTGTTTGATCCCAACCATTCGTGGAACGAACGCATTCTCGCCGAGCAGTTTCGCTATTGAGCCGGCGCAAAGAGTGACTACCTAATTAAGCATCGCGATTAAGCTTACGTTTTCACAATCGTGCCAATCCCGCCCGTTTCTGTTGACAAATCGCGGGCTTGCGCCTAATCGCAATACCAATCTTGCAGGCACGCTGTGCTTGCCGCGACGGATGCCGTTGCGCTTCCCCGAACCAGCCAAAGACAGCAACTCTTGTCCTCAGACACCACGACCGCTCTAGAAGCGTTGACCTTTTCAGACCTCGGCCTGTCGCCCAAGGTCCTTTCCGCAGTCACCGATGCGGGCTACACCGTGCCGACGCCGATCCAGGCTGGCGCCATCCCGCATGCCTTGCTCGGCAAGGATATTCTGGGCATAGCACAGACCGGCACCGGCAAGACGGCTTCCTTCGTGCTGCCGATGCTGACCCGCCTCGAAAAAGGCAGGGCCCGTGCCCGCATGCCGCGCACGCTGATCCTCGAGCCGACGCGCGAGCTCGCCGCGCAGGTCGAAGAGAATTTCATCAGATACGGCAAGAACCACAAGCTCAACATCGCGCTGCTGATCGGCGGCGTCTCCTTCGACGAGCAGGACAAGAAGCTGGAGCGCGGCGCCGACGTGCTGATCGCCACGCCCGGCCGTCTGCTCGATCACCGCGAGCGCGGCAAGCTGTTGCTCAACGGCGTCGAGATCCTCGTCATCGACGAGGCCGACCGCATGCTGGACATGGGCTTCATCCCCGACATCGAGCGCATCTGCGAGATGATCCCGTTCACCAGGCAGACGCTGTTCTTCTCAGCGACCATGCCGCCGGAGATCACCAAGCTCACCGAGAAATTCCTGCATGCGCCGGTGCGCGTCGAGGTGTCCAAGGCGGCATCCGCTGCCACCAACATCATCCAGCGCCTGGTCAAGTCCGGCTCCAAGCCGTGGGACAAGCGCGAGACGCTACGCAATCTGATAAAGGCCGAAGACGCCGAGCTGAAGAACGCTATCATTTTCTGCAACCGCAAGGTCGAGGTCGCGGAGCTGTTCCGCTCGCTGTTGAAGTATGACTTCGACGCCGGCGCCCTGCATGGCGACATGGACCAGCGCGCCCGCATGCAGATGCTGGCCAATTTCCGCGATGGCAAATTGCGCTATCTCGTGGCGTCCGACGTCGCCGCGCGCGGCCTCGACATTCCCGACGTCAGCCACGTCTTCAACTACGACGTGCCGATCCACGCCGAAGACTATGTCCACCGCATCGGCCGCACCGGCCGCGCCGGACGCTCGGGCAAATCCTTCACCATCGCCACCAAGTCCGACACCAAATACATCGACGCCATCGAGCGGCTGATCGGCAACAAGATCGAGTGGCATGACGGCGACCTGTCGACCGTGGTCGCCAGCGAAGGCGGCGAGGACGAAGCGCCCCGCCGTGGCCGTGGCGCTCCGCGCCGCGCCGGCCGCAAGGACGAGGACCGCAAGGCCCATGATCGCAAGGACGGTGGCGAGCGCAAGCCGCGCGAACGCCATGCCAAGCGCAGCGACGACGCGCCAGCGGCAGATGCCGCGCGCGAGGAACAGCCGGTGGTAGCCGAGGCCGCGGTCGCCGACATCGGCGAACGGCATCAGCGCAAGGAAGCGATCCGCTCCGAAAACAGCGACCGCAAGGTCTCCGATCGCAACAACGAGAACCGCGCCCCGGAACGCGGCGACACAAGGCCGCAGCGCGCCAGCAACAGCCGCCCTGCCCGCGGCAACAACCGCGGTGAAGACAATGACGGCACCGTCGGCTTCGGCGACGACATGCCGGCCTTCATGAAGATCGTCGCCAAGGTCTGATTCCATGAGCCGCGGCGTCCCGAGGACGCGCGGCTTTCCTGGACGCGATTGGGATGCGAGATCTGGAGCCCGCTCAGGATCAATCAGCGCCATGCGCGGCATTCGCAAGACAGGCTCGATCTGCCCGATCTCTTCCGGCCTGGAGCGCTTCAAATACCCGTCGATGCTACAGGCTTTTGAGTTCCAGGCGGGATGCCAATAAATCCAGAAATGCCCGAACCTTGGCCGAAGATGACCGGCCTTCCTGCCACAAGGCATGGATCGGCACCGGTGCCGGCTCGAATTCCGTCAAAACCAGTTCGACGAGACCGTCGTCGACCAAATGTCTTATCTGCCACAGAGGCGAGAAGCCCAAACCCAGTCCGTGGATTGCGGCGGCATAGACCGAGGTCATCAGATTGGAGCGAAAAGCGCCTGCGACCTTCACGGTCCGGGGTTTCCCGTCGATCTGAAACGTCCATTCACCTGGACGCTCGTTAGCGGTTCTGATGATGCAACTGTGCTCACTCAGCTGGAAGGGATGGGCCGGCCGGTCGCACCGCGCGAAATAGGAAGGCGCGCCGAACACAACGCGCCGCAACGCTCCCAGGCGTTTGGCTTTCAAGTTGGAATCCGGCAAATCGCCGATGCGTATTGCCAGGTCGAGACCTTCGGCGCCAAGATCGGCAAATCCATCGGAAAGTTGAAGATCGACCTCGACCCGGGGAAATGTCCGCATGTATTCCGCGATGACAGGCATCAGGACGTTCGGGCCAAACAGAACCGGCGACCCGATGCGCAGGACGCCTGCCGGCTCCGATCGTTGATTGATCGCCTGAAGTCTTGCGTCGTTTATTTCGTCGACCGCGGGTTTGATCCGGTTGAAAAAGGCTGCTCCGACTTCACTCGGTGTCGAGCGACGCGTTGTCCTGTGGATCAGCTCGACGCCGACTGATTCCTCCAGTGCCGCCAGGGACCGGCTGACCGACTGCAGCGAGCGGTTCAGCCGATGTGCGGCAGTCGTCAGACTTCCATGCTCGACGATCGCGATGAAAGCCTCGAAATCGTCCATCCGGCTCATGTATTCTCCCGATCTTCGACATAATATATCGCAAAAACGGGTAATTGTAACGACAATTGCGACGTCGTACCTCTCTGCAAGTTGTCCCGCGAGGACAGGCTTGATGGAAGGGAATCGTCATGCAAGTAGCCAATCCAACTGTTCTGGTCGTTGGTGCCACAGGCCGAGTTGCGGGACTTGTCGTGCCTGAACTTGTCCGACGCAATGCCAATGTTCGAGCGCTCGTTCGCGACCCTGCGAATGCCGAAAAGGCCAGGAAGCTAGGGGCATCCGAGGTTGCGACAGGAGATTTGCGAAATCGTCAGAGCCTCGAAAGGGCGGTCGAGGGCGTCGACGGCGTCTTTCACATTGGGCCGGCTTTTGCTCCCGATGAAGCAGCCATGGGCGTTGCCATGGTTGAGGCCGCCACGCGAGCAGGAGTTCGAAAGTTCGTCTTCTCGTCGGTGATCCAGCCTACCAATACGCGACTGAAGAACCATGCCAGCAAGGTGCCTGTCGAGGCTGCTCTCTACTCGACGACGATGGAATATACGATTCTGCACCCTGCCAATTTCATGCAGAACCTCGCAGCGGCCTGGCCGTCCGTCGTTGAACATGGTGTTTTCTCGGAACCGTTTCCAAAGACGGCGAAGCTGGCCCGCGTCGACTACCGCGATGTCGCTGAGGTGGCGGCGATCGCCCTAACCGAAGCGCGATTGTCCTACGCGACCCTCGATCTGTGCGCTGACGGCATGCACAGCCGGGAAGACATCGTTGCGATGATGAGTGAGGAACTTGGCCGACCCATCTCTTCTGGTGAGCCGACATTTGGCGAGTGGGCGGCCGAGGCACGCCTTCCCTACAATGAGCGCCAAATGCAGGTGCTGGCCAAAATATACGCCCACTACGCCCACTATGGCCTTGGTGGGAACAGTCTGACATTGCGCGCCGCCCTGGGCCGCGAACCGCGTTCGTTGCGCGGCTTTATTCGAAACCTTGCCCAGCAAATGGCGCAGGCCGCCTGACTGCGCCCAGCCGCGCATACTTCCACTTTTCGAGAAGGAGATATTTGATGCGACCGTCATCCCACAAGGTTTTGAAATCGAGGAAGCTACCGGCCTCTTACAATGCGCTGGTAATGCCATTCGTACTTTCCATCCTGATGTCGTGCATTGTTTCCGCGGTAGCGACGCTGATCAATGCGGGCTGGACAACCGGTTTCGTGGCGACCTGGCCGTATGCATGGGGAGCATCATGGCTAGTGGGCTTTCCAAGTCTGCTGCTGGTCTTGCCGATCGTGCGCCGTATCGTTGCGGCAATTGTCGATCAGCCGACCTCGTAGGCCTTGATTACAGAGTCCGACATGCCAAACAAAAACGGCCCTTGCGGGCCGCTTTTACCTTCGACTGACGGCTCGCAGCGCCATTGTCGACTTCCGCGACCAGATACCTGTCTTCATGCGGGCAGCCTTCATGCGCGCCGGCCCTCATGCCGATCGTCGTCCGAGCCTGATCCCGAGCGCTCTCAATTGCAGCCGGCCAGCTTGCACCCTTGGCAAGCTTCTATCCTGGCCCGTCCGTCACATCGGGCCCGGCATCATCTTGGTCGGTTTTTCCAGCATCGGAAACTCTGCCTTGCTGCATTTCACGTTCGGGTTGGTCGGACTGAACATGCCGTTCGGATTGTCTCTGAACAGCCAGGCATGAAGGTCGTAGTGGACGAACTCCCTCGGAATGAGCGGGTAGTGCCCTTCCATCGGTCCCATGAAGGTCTGGCCAAATAGTTTTGGAGGTTCCTTGGTGTCTGGCGTCAGGGGCATCAGCCATTCCACGCCAACCAATTTCAAGCCTTTCTTGGTCGGCTCGTAGATCAGCACATTGGGGCGCATCGGATCGAGTTTCTGACCGACACTCGGAACGTTGACGAAATGGATGCCCATAGCGCCCTTCGGATAGTCCATTGCGCCCTCGATCTTGTCCCCGCTGTAATAGACACACCCGACAGTCGACAGATAAAGGTCGCGGACGGCGACCGTGTAGTCCTCATATTTGGCGAGCGATTTCTTCAAAGCTTCGATGTCGGCTTTGTTGGCGTCCTCGGCTCGAGCCGTGGCGGCTGCGCACCAAGCTGAGACCAGACCTGTCAAAATGAGGACGCCGCAACGCCCAAAACGAGCTGTTCTTGTCATGCATTCCTCCCAGATTTCCTTATCAGGCCGTGCAGGACCGGGGCCGACTAAGTGACTGCGCGGCCGTTTGTACCGCCCCATCCCCTCTGGAACCGCACCAATGCTAATCCCTTCCAAGACCTCCGGAAAGGGATTATTAGAAATCTCTAATGCGTTAGACCTTTTGGCGGACCACAGGAGCCCAAAAAGAAAGCGGCCCCTTGCGGGGCCGCCTTCGCATTTCGATGCCGACCTGATCAGGTCAGCGGCGAAAGCTGGATCTCGACGCGCCGGTTCTGCGCACGGCCGGCTGCCGTTCCATTGGACGCGATCGGGCGGGTCTTGCCGAAACCGGTGACGGCGAAGCGGCGCGAATCGACACCTTGGCCTGAGAGATAGTTGGCGACCGCCAATGCGCGGCGCTGCGACAGATCGAAATTGTGTTCGTCGCCACCGGTCGAATCGGTATGGCCGAACACGTCGACTGTGGTCTGCTTGAACTTCTTCAGCACCAGCGCAACCGAGTTCAGAACCTGATAGAAGCCAGGCTTCACCGCATCCTGGTCGACGTTGAAAGTAATGTCGGACGGCATGTTGAGGATGATCTGGTCGCCGGTGCGGGTGACGCTGACGCCGGTGCCTTCGAGCTGGCGGCGCAGTTCAGCCTCGTTCTGGTCCATGGTCGCGCCGATGGCGCCGCCGGCCAGCGCGCCGATACCGGCGCCGATCAGCGCGTTGCGGCGGTCATTGCCGCCGGCAAGCAGGCCGAGGCCCGCGCCCGCCAGGGCGCCAAGGCCGGCGCCGGCAGCGGTGTTGGAAACCTTCTGCTCGCCGGTGTACGGATCGGTCGTGGTGCAGGCACTCACCAGCACAGCCGTCGCAACGGCGACGAGCACAGTCTTTTTCATAAGGATCGTCCCTCTCCAAATCGCGGCCTTTGCGGCTCGCGCATATAAGCCCTTCTCCGGTCTTGTAACATGAAATGCGGCGAAAAACCGAGCGGCGAAAGCGGCTTTTCCCCGCTCGCGCCACTCTTCCGCTTCGGCGGTTGGCGCTGGCCTACCAGAGGTTCTTGCCGTCAATGACGACCACCTCGACCTTGTCGAGGTCGAAATCATCGAACAGCCGCGAATTGACTGATATCTTGGGATTGTCGAAGTCCGGTTTGCCGGTCGACCAGTCCGGCGTTTCGGTGAAGGTGCCGCAGCCGCAAATGGCGCAGAACCCGTGTTTGACGGTCTTCGATCCCCATTGATAGAAGGAAACGTTTTCCGGCGAGCTGGTGAGCTTGAATTGCGACGGAACGTAGTAAGCCCACAGCGAACCGCGCTTGGAGCAGAACGAGCAGGTGCATTGTGTTACCGTCTCGGGCGCCTCCGAAACCTCGAACGTAGTCGCCTTGCAATGACAGCTGGCCTTGATGGTCATGAAAAGCCTTCCTCTCCGTTGCCCGCACCCATGCGGCAAGGCACCATAAAGGAAGGCTCCTGACAACTGTCTGTCAGCAGGCTCCGATCGATCGAGCCGAGCGGCGCTCTGGCCGAAGCGGACCCGTCGTCACCTCCCAATCGTCGTCACCTGCCGATATAGGCGGCCAGTTCGTCCGGCGTCCCGTTTGGGAAAGCCTGTTTCAGAAAATCCAGGAACGCCGACACGCGCGCGCTGAGCAGCCGCCGCGACGGGTAGAGCGTCCATAGAGAAATTTCGGGGCCGTCAATATCCCCCCAATTCACCAGTGTGCCGTCAGCCAGGTCGTGGGCCACCAACGAAATGGGAAGCCGTCCTGCGCCGACGCCGGCTCGCACCGCATCCCGGACCATGATGAGCGTCGACAAGGCGAGGACCGGCTCGATTCTAAGTGTTGCCCGGCCACCTGGTGTCTTCACCTGCCATGTTTGCCGCTCGCCTGTCCCGCGCGCAACGCCAGGAGCGGCGAGCCCATCGGTCGTGCGAGGAAGGTCCGGGCTCGCCACAACGACCAGGCGGTCGCGGAGAAACGCCCGTCCGACCAGGCTTTCATCGGGATCCGGATTGACCCGGATTACCAGATCGTAGCCTTCCTCGATCATGTCGACATGCCGGTCTTCGGTGGTCACTTCAAGCCTCACCTCAGGATACCTCAGGGCAAATCCCGCAGCGATCCTCCCCATTGCAGTCTGCGAAAAATGCAAAGGCGCGCTGATCCGCAATCTGCCCTTGGGTCTCTGACCGCCCGAGGCAATCGCCGATGCCGTCTCGTCCAGCTCGGCAAGCAACGCCCCCGTCCGCTCGAAGAGCGCCCGTCCTTCTTCGGTCAGCTTCAGGTTACGCGCACCCCGTTCGAACAGACGCAGATCGAGACTGCTTTCCAATTCGCCAACGCGCCGGGACAACGTTGCCTTGGGCCGGCCGGTGGACCTTGCCGCTTTGCCGAAGCCGCCATGGCGAGCCACGAGGTTAAAATCGGCAAGGGCTAAAAGATCCATGACTGTCCCACCAGTGAGACGACGTGTCTAAAATTGCCGTCTACTGGGCTCTTTGTGAGCCACACATATTGGGACTGTCAAGCAACCCAACAGGTGAAATTCCATGACCATTCTCGTTACCGGCGCCACCGGCAATATCGGCCGCCAAGTCGTCGAACAGCTCGCCAAGCGCGGCGCCGATGTGCGTGCTCTCGTGCGCGATCCGTCGAAAGCCAGTTTTCCGGCAGGCGTATCCGTCGCGCAAGGCGACTTTCTCGATGTCGATTCGCTGCGCAAAGCCATGTCTGGCGTTTCCACGCTGTTTCTCTTGAACGCCGTGGTGCCGGACGAATTCACCCAGGCTTTGATCGCCTTGAACGTCGCCCGATCGGCCGGCATCGAGCGGATCGTCTATCTCTCGGTAATCCACGCTGACGTCTATGTGAACGTGCCGCATTTCGCGGGCAAGTTCGGCGTCGAGCGAATGATCGAACAGATGGACTTCAAAGCTACGATCTTGCGCCCGGCCTACTTCATCCAGAACGATCTGACGGTCGAAGACGTCATCACCGGCTATGGCACCTACCCAATGCCGATCGGACCCAAGGGTCTCGCCATGATCGACGCCCGCGATATCGCCGAGATCGCCGCCCTTGAGCTGCTGCGTCGCGAACGGTCCAAGGAGCCGCTTGCGTTCGAGAGGATCAACCTCGTCGGTCCGCAGACACTGACCGGGACGGACATTGCCGCAATCTGGTCAGACGTACTCGCCCGCCCGATCAGCTACAGCGGCGACAATACGGAGGGTTTTGAGCAAAATCTCAAGCAGTTCCTGCCCGCCTGGATGGCCTACGACATGCGCCTGATGGGCGAGCGTTTCTTTACCGACGGGATGCTGCCCGAGACCGGCGACGTCGAGCGCCTGACGGCACTTCTGGGTCGCCCACTGCGGCCGTATCGCGACTTCGCCTCAGCACTCGCTGCTTCCGTCTGACGCAAGCGCCTTCAGCACCAAGGCCGGCCTTCCGATGAGAACTGCCAACAGAACTCAGTAGGAACGCGGTGGCACGAACAGGCAGATCGTCTTGCCTGCGTCGAGGCCGGCCTGGTGCGCGCACCAGTGGAAATCGCCGTCGGGTGAGTCCTTGACCCGCTTGTCGCTCATCGGCACGACCTCCCCCGTTCCGGCGATGACATAGCCCTCCGGCTTTTCCAGCACCTCGCCGGTATGGGTGGTACGGCAGTCGTAGTTTGCGCAGCAGGCGAAGGGATAACTCCAGCCTTGCGGCTTCGCCGCCGTAGGCTTGGCGTCATGGGCGAAGGCGGGTGCGGTCAGCACCGCAGCAAGCATCGCGATTGCAAAGATCGGGGTCACGAACAAGGAAAACAGGAGTCGGCCAGCCGGTTGAACGGCTCTGGCCGATCGGAGAGTGGCAGCAGACATGGAAGCGTTCCTTTCAAACGAGCATCAAGCGTTTCGCTTGCCCGTTCCCGGAACGTGTCTTCCCAGTGGCCGGATCGTCAGGTCGCAGATATGCCGCGTCCGGCCATAAATGCTTTTTCTCTTCCAGCCCTCGGATGCTGGGCTGATTCCTAGGCTGGCGCAAGAAGTTGCTGCGCGAGGCCGCCACATCTACGCCGCTATCTGCAACCGCTGACGAGATCCAAGGCCAGGCTCAACTCCCGGCAGACGGGCATCGAAACAACGGGATTGGCCGAATGTGGTTCCAGCCTATACTTCGCCTGGACCGGCGACCACATGCCCTTCATATTGCGGCAAGTCGTCGGCGATGGTGAACCATGGCGCTTTGGAGCCGACGAAGATGTGCGCGGTCGGCCGGATCGTCGGATCGTCGACCAGCGTGCCCATGGCGACATGGACATAGGCGCCGTCGCGGACCAGCGAATACAGCAACGAGCCGCAGCGGCTGCAATGCGCATCGTGGCCGCTGTCATCGCCGAAATGGATGAGCCCGTGATGCCCTTCGGCAAGGGCAAGTTTCTCGCGCTCGATGCCGGCGAAGGGCTTGAAGGCGGAACCTGTGGTGCGCCGGCAGTTCGAACAATGGCAGATCGCGGCATAGACGAACTCGTCCGCCACTTCATACTGAACCGTGCCGCAAAAGCATTTGCCGGTGAGCCTGCGAGTCATGGTTCCTCCTTCGCTCCCCCGCCAAGGGATGTTCTTATTCAAGAAAGTGGCGGAAGCGCAGGTATCATCCATTCGCAGGCCGGCCTCAGCTGAATATGAACATATCCTAGTCGAGGTCGGCCACGGCTTCACCGGCACCGCCCTCGATGCGCTGCGACAACGAGGCTTCCATGAAGTCGTCGAGGTCGCCGTCGAGCACGCTCGACGGGCTGGTGCTCTCGACGCCGGTGCGCAGGTCCTTCACCAACTGGTAGGGCTGCAGCACATAGGAACGAATCTGGTGACCCCAGCCGATGTCGCTCTTCGACGCTTCTGTGGCATTGGCCACCGCTTCGCGCTTCTTCAGCTCTTCCTCGTAAAGGCGCGAGCGCAGCATTTCCCAGGCCTTCGCCTTGTTCTTGTGCTGCGAGCGTTCGGCCTGGCAGGCAACCGCGATGCCGGTGGCGATATGGGTGATGCGAACCGCCGAGTCCGTGGTGTTGACGTGCTGGCCGCCCGAACCGGATGAGCGGTAGGTGTCGATGCGTACATCGGATTCCGAGACGTCGATCTCGATCCTGTCATCGACGACCGGGTAGACCCAGACGCTGGAGAAGGACGTGTGGCGGCGCGCATTGCTGTCATAGGGTGAAATGCGGACCAGGCGATGAACGCCCGACTCGGTCTTCAGCCAGCCATAGGCATTGTGGCCCTTGATCAGGAGCGTGGCGGACTTGATGCCGGCCTCTTCGCCGTCATGGACTTCCAGCACTTCGACCTTGAAACGGCGACGCTCGGCCCAGCGCGTGTACATGCGCAGAAGCATCGAGGCCCAGTCCTGGCTCTCGGTGCCGCCGGCGCCGGCATGGACTTCGAGATAGGTGTCGTTGGCGTCGGCCTCGCCCGACAGCAGCGTCTCGACCTGGCGGGCCTTGGCCTCGCCCTGCATCGAGCGGAGGGCTGCTTCCGCCTCGGCGATCACGCTCTGGTCGCCCTCTTCCTCACCCAGTTCGATCAGGCCGATATTGTCTTCCAGCGCCTGAGTCAGGCTTTTGACGCCGGCGATCCCGTCTTCGAGGCCCTGGCGCTCGCGCATCAGCTTTTGCGCTTCCAGCGGATCATTCCAGAGGCTGGAATCCTCGGCGCGCACGTTCAGGTATTCAAGCCGCTTTATAGCCTGATCCCAGTCAAAGATGCCTCCTCAGCAGGGTGATCGCCTGCCTGATCTCGTCGACAATATTCTGCGTTTCCGCGCGCATGGCTGGTTGTTCTGTCCTGTTTTTGAAGTGGCGCTTGGGTCGGCGCGATACATAGGCACGGCATTGCTGCCTGTAAAGCGAAATGGGCCGGCTCAACAAGCCAGCCCACTCGACGTAAAAAATCAGGTCGTCAGTAGAGTCCGCCGCCGGGTGCCTGGATGGCTTCCGTAGCCTGCGGCGATAGCGGTCCGCCGGCGCCGTTGGACCCGTCGGCGCCCATGCCGATCACCCAATAGCTGTCGGCTGGGCCGGTGCCGGGCTTGAAGGCTTCGATGATGGTGCCGGGATCGCCCGACGCGGCACGCATGCCGGTCTTGCGGTTGATCGCGACCAGGTTCATGCCTTCCGGCACCTTGAAGTCGACATTGGGCGTGCCGTCCAGCGCAACGCGCATGAAGTCCTTGAAGATAGGCGCCGCCAGACCACCGCCGGTGGCGCCATGGCCGAGACCGCGTGGCGTGTCGTAACCCATGTAGAGGCCGACGACGAGGTTCGGCGTATAGCCGATGAACCAGGCGTCTTTCTCGTCATTGGTCGTTCCGGTCTTGCCGGCGATGTGGCGGCCAAGCTCGGCGATGGTGGCGCCGGTGCCGCGCTGGACGACGCCTTCCATCATCGAGGTGATCTGGTAGGCGGTCATCGGATCGAGCACCTGCTCGGAATTGTCGACCAGTTCCGGTTCGGGCTGGTTGTTCCATTCGGGCGCATTGCAACCTTCGCAGCCGCGCTCGTCCTGCTTGAACACGGTCTTGCCGTAGCGGTCCTGGATGCGGTCGATGAGCGAGGGTTTGATCGACTTGCCGCCATTGGCCATGATCGAATAGGCCGACACCATGCGCATCACCGTCGTCTCGCCGGAACCCAGCGCCATCGGCAGATACGGCGCCAGATGGTCGTAGACGCCGAACCTCTCGGCATATTCCACCACCAGCTTCATGCCCATGTCGTTGGCGAGCCGCACCGTCATCAAATTCCGCGACTTTTCGATGCCGGAACGCAAGGTCGCGGGACCGGCCACCGTGCCGTCATAGTTCTTCGGCGTCCAGGTCGTGGTGCCGCTCTGGATGGTGATCGGTCCGTCCATGATCACCGAGGCCGGCGTATAGCCATTGTCGAGCGCGGCCGAATAGACGATCGGCTTGAAGGACGATCCCGGCTGGCGCATCGCCTGCGTGGCGCGGTTGAACTCCGACTGCGCATAGGAGAAGCCGCCGACCATGGCCAGCACGCGGCCGGTATGTGGATCCATGGCGATCAGGCCGCCCTCCACTTCCGGCACCTGGCGCAACGTGTAGGCGCCTTCCGACCCTTCGTTCTTCTGCACGAAGATGACGTCGCCGGGCTGCAGTACATCGGCCGGAGACTTGGCCTTGACCGTCTTGCCATCGACCACATGGCGCATGGCAAAGCTCATGTCTTCCTTGCTGACGGCGCCTTCGACGCGTTCCTTGACGATGTCGCCTGATATCTGCCGCGTCGGCTGCAGGCCGATGGAAAGGCCGGTCGCCGAGCTGTCGAGCACGACGGCAAGCGACCATTCCGGCACGTCTTCCAGCCCCTTGACGTTGCCCAGCGCCACGCCCCAGTCGCCGGAAGCATCGATATGCGTCACCGGTCCGCGATAGCCGCGCAGCGTGTCGTATTTGAGCAAGCCGTTCTGCATCGACTTGCGGGCGATGAGCTGGATCTTCGGATCGAGCGTCGTGCGCACCGAAAGGCCGCCCTCATAGAGCGCGTTCTCGCCATAGCGCGAGATGATCTGGCGGCGCACTTCCTCGGTGAAATATTCACCCGCAAACAGATAGGAGCCATTGCGGCGCGGCGTCACGCCAAGCGGCTCGGCCTTGGCCTTGTCGCCTTCCTCGCGCGTCACGTAGCCGTTCTCGACCATCTGGTCGATGACCCAGTTGCGGCGCTCGATGGCGCGGTCGGCATGCTTGAAGGGATGGTAGTTGTTGGGCCCCTTCGGCAGCGACGCCAGATAAGCGGCTTCCGCGACGGTGAGTTCGTTGACCGACTTGTCGAAATAGGTCAGTGCCGCGCCCGCAACGCCATAGGCGCCGAAACCGAAGAAGATTTCGTTGAGATAGAGCTCAAGGATGCGGTCCTTCGAATAAGCCTGCTCGATGCGGAAGGCCAGGATCATCTCCTTGATCTTGCGCTCGTAGGTCTGGTCCGAGGACAAGAGGAAGTTCTTCGCCACCTGCTGGGTGATGGTCGAGGCGCCGACCTGGCGCCTGCCCGAACCCAGATTCTGCAGGTTGACGTAGATGGCGCGGCCAAGCCCGGTGATGTCGATGCCGGGATGGTTGTAGAAATTCTTGTCCTCGGCCGACAGGAACGCCGCCTTGACCCGGTCCGGAACCGCCTGGATCGGCAGATAGAGCCGCCGTTCGCGCGCATATTCGGCCATCAGCGAGCCGTCGGAAGCATGGATGCGGGTCGTCACCGGCGGCTCGTACTTGGCCAGAACCTCGTAGTCGGGTAGGTCTTTCGACAGATGGCTGATGTATATCGCCACGCCCGCGGCGACGATAAGCGCCAGCGTCGTGCCGATACCAAAGAAATAGCCGATAAGACGAATCATGCCCGCTCCAGTCCGAGGTCCGGGAATTTCCTAGACGAAGCCGCCTTTCGCGCAAGCCTTCGCAACTGTCCCGATCCGTGATGGAAAACCCATGTCGCCACCATGTGGGCAAAATACGGCAGTGCCCGGTTTCGGCATCCCCCACCGGAAATAAAAGCGCCTGGTGTTGTCCCCGTGCAACGCTGCCTCCGGTCGTGGGCGGCGGCGACCATCTCAGCCTCCGGTTCCCGTTCCCATCTTGGCGGAGGCAAACAGGGCGACGGCGTTGGTGATGCTCTGCGCCGCCTTGCCGCGCCAGTCGGCGTCGAGCAGTTGCGCCTCATCCTTGGCGTTGGAGAGATAGCCGAGTTCCACCAGCACCGACGGCACATCGGGCGCTTTCAGCACTTTGAAGCCGGCCGAACGCTGCGGATTGTTGATCAGGCCGACGCTGGTGGACAACTGGCCGACCAGAGTGTGGGCAAAGCTCATCGAGAAATTATGCGTCTCGCGGCGGATCAGGTCGATCAGTATGTCGGTGACTTCCTTGTTGTCGTCCTTGATCACCATGCCGGCGAACTGGTCGGAGAGGTTTTCACGGTCGGCAAGCGCCTGCGCTTGCGGATCGGACGCCTTGTCGGAGACGGTATAGACGGTGGCGCCTCTGATACCCTTGACGCTGATCGTGTCGGCATGGATCGAGATCAAAAGGTCAGCCTCGTGCTGCCGGGCGATGCGCACGCGGTCATCGAGCCGCAGGAACTCGTCGGTGTCGCGCGTCATGAACACGTCGTAGTTGCCGACGGTGGCGAGCTTGTCGCGCAATTCAGTGGCAAAGGCCAAGGTCACGTTCTTCTCGATGGTGCCGTTGAGGCCTTCGGCGCCACCGTCGATGCCGCCATGGCCGGGATCGATGACGATGGTGAAGCGATGCCCGGGATTGGAGATCGGCCCTGTGCCGACCCTGGAGCCCTTGTCGGTGGAGACGGTCGAGCCAGTGGTCAGCGCCTGGTTGGCAAGGGCTTCGTCGAACTCGCGGTCGGAGGCTGCCGACATGTCGATGGCGATGCGATAGCCTGCGCCGTCCTCGTTCTTGAGCACCTCGAGCTTGTCGACCGAGAACGGCCCCTTGCCGGTCAGGATCAGCCGCGATCCCTCGCCCTGATCGCCATAACGCACCGCTTTGACCAGGCCGCGGGCCTTGGCGTCCTTCGCGCCAATGGCGAATCGGGTGCGCGGCAGGTCCACGACCAGCCGGTTGGGGCCGCGCAGCAGGAACCATTTGATGTCGGGCTCGCGGTCGAAATCGATGACGATGCGCATCTTGGTTGCGTCGCCGGCCATCTTGTAGGCGGTGGCGCCGAGTGGCGCATCGGCGGCGCGTGAAACCGGCGCAAAAGCAAGGCAAAGCGCCAGCAGCAACAGCACACCGGCAGCGCGCAGGAAACGGCCTGCACGGCCATGGCCCTTGTCTGTGGTGCCCGCCAGTCCCATTTCTTGCAGTCGCTCCTGGTTTGGCGCCTTGCGCCCGCGTGGTTGGTCGAAATGCCGGTCAGGCCGCAGACTCGATTAACGATTGGTATCCAGAGAAGGTTAACCAAGCCTTTTCATTGAGGATTAAGGCCTGTGCTTCCGTTACGGCACTGCTTTTTGCCGGCATCCGAAATCGGGGTTGCCTTCCACCCCGTCAAATCATAAAAGCGATGGTGGATCACTGCAATCCTGGAACCGCTTCTCCCGCAGCTTCCTGCTACAGGTCAGATGAAAGGCGGCTCCTTTCGCTTCCCGCGAAAAGGCTTCAGGTGATCGCGACGAATTTCGCAGGTGTGCGCCCGTGGCGGGGGAATCGCCTGCGTGAGGAAAACGGCCGGGTTTGTTCCCGTGCCGGCTCTGTATGAGCAAACAAGCTGGTCCGGTTCGTCCGGGCTTTGGTTCAAAAGGTTCTGCTGGTGACGATGGCTTCAAGCGCAATCATGGAAAGGTCCGCATCAAACCGCGCCATTGTGGCTGCGGGCGGCACCGCCATGGCGCTCAAGCGGCGTCCGGCGGACATTCAGACATCCGGCACCCACATCCCAGACACGCAGCAGCGGGCTTTGCCTCGCAAGCTGCGGCTGACGGCTGCCGGGAGGAAACGAAATAATGCCCAACAAAATGCTGATAGACGCCTCCCACCCGGAGGAAACACGCGTTGTCGTTATCCGCGGTAACCGTATTGAAGAATTCGACTTTGAATCTCAGGACAAGAAGCAGCTCAAAGGAAACATCTATCTCGCCCGCGTAACGCGCGTCGAACCTTCCCTTCAGGCAGCCTTTGTCGAATATGGCGGCAACCGTCACGGTTTCCTCGCCTTCAGTGAAATTCACCCCGACTATTACCAGATCCCGGTCGCCGATCGTCAGGCTTTGCTGCGCGCTGAAGCGCAGGAAGCCGAGGACGAGGAGAACGAGGACAATGACGGCGACGACCGCCAGAGCCGCGATCGCGGCCGGCGCGGCCGCCGGCGCGGCGGCAAGGGTCGTGAGCGAGGCGAACACAAGCGCGACGCCGGCGCCGATGATGAGAACGGCGAACATGGCGATGCCGGCAGCGATGCCGTCTCCGAAGCGCCTGCTTCCGAGCATGCCGCGGCCGATACCGCCGGGCATGACGATCATGCCGGGCATGGCGACAGCGAAGCCTCCGACGCCGAGACATCCAGGAGCGAACCGTCGGAAGGCGGCCCGACATCGATCGCGGCAAGCGTCGAAGCGGATGTGATCTCCGAAGCTGTCCCTGCGGCGGAGCCGGGTGACGAAAGGTCGTCCAGCGAGGCAAGTGGCGAAGCCACCTCCGGGGACAATGACCGCGGCATGCTGGAAGAGGTGCAGTCCTCGCATCCGGACGACCACGAGATCGAATCCGTAGGCGCCGAGGATGCGCTGGAAGAGGTGCGCAGCCGCCGCAAGCCGGTGCGCCGCCAGTACAAGATTCAGGAAGTCATCAAGCGCCGGCAGATCCTGCTGGTGCAGGTGGTCAAGGAAGAGCGCGGCAACAAGGGCGCTGCGCTCACCACCTATCTGTCGCTTGCCGGCCGCTATTCCGTGCTGATGCCCAACACCGCACGCGGCGGCGGCATTTCGCGCAAGATCACCAGTGCCGTCGACCGCAAGCGCCTCAAGGAGGTCGTTGCCGATCTCGAAGTGCCGCAGGGCATGGGCGTCATCCTGCGCACCGCCGGCGAAAGCCGCACCAAGGCGGAAATCAAGCGCGACTACGAATATCTGATGCGGCTTTGGGAAAACGTCCGCAATCTGACGCTGCAATCCACCGCCCCTGCCCTCGTCTATGAGGAAGGCAGCCTGATCAAGCGCTCGGTGCGCGACCTCTACAACAAGGATATTGACGAGATTCTTGTCTCCGGCGAGGAAGGCTACCGCGAGGCCAAGGATTTCATGCGCATGCTGATGCCGAGCCACGCCAAGGTGGTTCAGCCGTTCCGCGACACGACGCCGATCTTCGTGCGCAACGGGATCGAGGCGCAACTCGACCGCATGCTGCAGCCGCAGGTGACGCTGAAGAGCGGCGGCTATATCATCATCAACCAGACCGAGGCGCTGGTCGCCATCGACGTCAATTCGGGCCGCTCCACCAAGGAGCACTCGATCGAGGACACCGCTCTCCACACCAACCTTGAAGCGGCGGAAGAAGTCGCCAGGCAATTGAGGCTGCGCGATCTCGCCGGCCTGATCGTCATCGACTTCATCGACATGGAGGAGAACCGCAACAACCGCTCCGTCGAGAAGCGGCTGAAGGATCACCTCAAGAACGACCGAGCCCGCATCCAGGTCGGCCGCATCTCGCATTTCGGTCTGATGGAGATGTCGCGCCAGCGCATCCGCGCCAGCGTGCTGGAATCAACCATGAAGCCGTGCCCTCATTGCGGCGGCACTGGCCATGTGCGCTCCGATTCGTCGGTGGCGCTGATGGTGGTGCGGGCGATCGAGGAATTCCTGCTCAAGGATTCGCGCAGCCACATCACGGTGCGAACCCCGGCGGCGACCGCTCTCTATGTGCTCAACCACAAGCGCGGCACGCTGGTGGAACTCGAAAGCCGCTTTGGCCTGACCATCACCGTCGAGGCCGATGATACGGTCGGTGTGCAGCACTACGCGATCTTCCGCGGCGCCATTGCCGAAAAGCCGGAAGGCTTTGTCGAAGCGCGAACCTTCCCGGCCTATGTCGAGCCGGAAGAGCCCGAGGACGAGATCGTCATCGAGGAGGAAGACGACGAGGTTGTGGTACAGGCCGAGCAGCCGCGCCAGGCGCAGCCGCAATCGCAGCAGCAGCAGCCGAGATCGGCTGAGGACGGCGAAGGCCGCGACCGCAAGCGTCGCAAGCGCCGCAGGCGGCGCGGCGGCAAGGATCGCGAACGCGAACATGGCGATCGCGAGCATGGCGCCGAAGGTGCTTCGGTTTCGGCGGCAAGCGACGACTTTGCCGCTGAACCAGGCGATGACGATGCAACACAGCAAGACGAAGCCCAGGTTGGCGCCGTCGAAACGGTGGAAGCATCAGATGACGCCCAGGGCAAGAAGCGCCGTCGCGGCAAGCGCGGCGGCAAGCGCAATCGTCGCGAAGACGGCACGGAGACCGAAGCCGGCGAAACCGCCTCGGTGGCCGAGGCCGCTGAAGTCGGAACGGCCGCAAGCGAGCCCGTAGCAGCCGTAGCGGTTGAAGAAGCAGCGGCTCCCGCCGCGGCGAACGACGACGCTCCAGCCGAAAAGCCGAAGAAGAAGCGCGCTTCAAGGGCAAAGAAGGCTGTGGTGGAAGTCGCCGATGAGACGGCGGCCGAGGCTGCACCGGAAGCTGCCGTCGAAGCAGCCGCCCCCGCTGCGGCCGATGCCGCCACGGAAACGACCGTCGACGACGAGCCCGCCAAGGCTCGCCCGTCACGGCGCAAAGCCGTGGCCGCGGATACCACCGCGGTGCCGGTGGTTTCCTCCAGCGTTGCCGACGAGGCAAAGGCCGAGGAAAAGCCGAAGCGCGCCGGCTGGTGGCAGCGGAAGGGCTTTTTCTAAGCTATTCAGCCGATTAAGATAGGTTCCTGACAAAAATCCCGCGCCGTTCAAACCACGGCGCGGGATTTTTGCATGCGCGAATGATGGAAGGCGTCAGGGGGCGAAAATCGACCAGTTCATCATCCTGGCCAGTTTTTCCAAGGCGATCGACCCCAGCTTGGAATTGCCGTTGGCGTTCAAGCCCGGCGACCATACGGCGAGTGAAGCCACACCCGGCACGATCCCCAATATGCCCCCGCCGACGCCGCTTTTTCCCGGAATGCCGACACGGAAGGCGAAATCGCCGGAGCCGTCATAGTGGCCGCAGGTCAGCATCATGGCGCCGATGCGCCGCGCCCGCTCGGCAGACACCACGGAGTGCCCGGTTGCCGGGTTTCTGCCGCCATTGGCGAGGAAGCGGCCGGCCAGCGCCAATTGCCGGCAGCTCATGGCGATGGCGCAATGGTGGAAGTACACGCCCAGCGACAGCTCGGGTGCATGGTTGAGATTGCCGAAGGATTTCATGTAGTTGGCAAGCGCGAAGTTGCGATAGCCGGTGGCGCGTTCGGAAGCCGCGACCTCGCGGTCGATGATGATGGTTTCGTCATCGGCAAGGAACTGGATGAAGCGCAGGATTTCGCCGATCGCCTCGCGCGGCTGGTGGCCGGCAAGCAGTATGTCGGAGACGACGATGGCGCCGGCATTGATGAACGGATTGCGCGGAATGCCGTTCTCATGCTCGAGTTGCACGATCGAGTTGAACGGATTGCCCGACGGCTCGCGTCCGACACGCTGCCACAGCGCGTCGCCGACATTGCCGAGCGCCAACGTAAGCGTAAACACCTTGGAGATGGACTGGATCGAAAACGCCTGGTCGGCGTCGCCGGCGACCAGCACGCGGCCGTCATTGGTCACGGCGGCAATGCCGAATTTGTTCGGATCGACCTTGCCGAGCTGCGGAATGTAGGTGGCGACCTCGCCGCGATCGGAGCGCTCGGCCATCTCGGCGGCGACGTCGGCCAGCGCTTGTTTAAGATCCGGCATGCTCGTCCCCGCTATTTCAGCCAGCGCTCGATGCGCGCCATCGCCTCGACCATGTCGTCATGGCTGCCGGCATAGGAAAAGCGCATCGTGCGGTGTCCTGCCAGCGGATCGAAATCGCGACCGGGCGTCGCCGCCACATGCGCTTCGGCCAGCATTTTGCGCGCAAAGGCCATGCTGTCATTGGTATGCCGGGTGACATCGCAGAAAGCGTAGAAGGCGCCGTCCATCGGCGCCGCCAAGGGAAATCCGAGTTCCGGCAGGCGCCGCATCAACAGCTCGCGGTTCCAGGCATAGCGCGCCTTCACCGCTTCCAGCTCTTGCGTCGCCTTGAAGGCTTCGATCGCCGCGATCTGCGACAGTTCCGGCGGCGAGATGTAGAGGCTCTGGGCGATGCGCTCGATCGGCCTCACCAGAGCTTCCGGCAGCACCATCCAGCCAATGCGCCAGCCGGTCATGCAATAATATTTCGAGAAGGAATTGATCACCGTCACGCCTGAGCCATGGGCCAGCGCAGTGGTGTCGGGCGCGGCATAGGCCAGCCGATGATAGATTTCGTCCGATATCACCGCGATGCCGAGTTCTTCGGCTGTCCTCACCAGTGCGGACAACTCGTCGACGGGAATGACCGCACCTGTCGGATTGGCCGGGCTGGCGAACAACACGCCCTTCAGCGGTTTTTCCTGGTGCGCCGATTTCAAATGCTCGGCGTGCAGGTAGGCGTCCGTGCCGAGCTCGATCTCGACGATCTCGATGCCGAGCGCGGCCATGATGTTGCGGTAGGCCGGATAGCCGGGTGATGCGATGGCGACGCGGTCGCCGGGATCGAACATCGCCAGGAAGGCCAGATTGAAGGCGGCCGACGATCCCGTGGTCACGGCGATCCGGTTCGGCGAGACATCGATCCCGTAATGGTCGCCATAATGCGCGGCGATCGCCTTGCGCAGATCCGCCAGACCGAGCGTGTCGGTATAGCCGATGCGTCCGATCCTCAGCGCATTTGCGGCTGCTTCCCTCGCGCCCACGGGCGCCGGATCGGATGGCTGGCCGACGGCCATGGAGACGACAGGCACGCCCGTCGCCTTCAGCCGGTTGGCTTCGGCCAGAATGTCCATGGCGTGAAACGGCTCGACTTCACCGCGGCGCGACAGCGAAACTACCATTTGACCTCCGTCCGGCCCGCCGCTCGAAGCCATGAACCGGCGGCAGCGCCGCACAAATGCCCGATTGATGTGAGGATCACAAGTTCGCCTAGTTTCGGTGCCGTGACTTTTCATCGTTCGCCCGCTCGTTTACCAGTGGACCTCATGCTGAGCCGACCCAAATCGACGATGTCCAAATCTTCCATCGGGAAGACAGCGCGCGGCTTCGCGACGCTTTTGCTTGCCGCCGCCGTCGCTGTCACCGGCTCGGTGACGGCCTTCGCGCAGGCGGTGCCGGTCGTGCGCGATGCCGAGATCGAGGCGCTGGTGCGCGACTATGCGCGGCCGATCTTCAAGGCGGCCGGTCTTGCCAATGACGGTGTCGATATCGTTCTGGTCAACGATCAGAGCTTCAACGCCTTCGTTACCGGGCGCCGGCTGTTCATCAACACCGGCGCGCTGATGCAGGCCGAAACGCCCAACGAGATCATCGGCGTCATCGCCCACGAGGCCGGCCACATCGCCGGCGGCCATCAGCAGAAATTGCGCGACCAGCTCGAGCGCGCCAAGACCATGGCCATCATCGCCACGCTGCTTGGCGCCGGCGCCATCGTTGCCGGCGCCACCACCAACAGCCGCGGCCTTGCCGGCGCCGGCATGGGCGTGGCTGCGGGCGGCGGCGAGATGGCGCAGCGCAGCATTCTTGCCTACCAGCGCACCGAAGAGTCGACCGCCGACCGCTCTGCCATCACCTATCTCAATGCCACCGGCCAGTCCGGCATGGGCATGCTGAAGACCTTCGCCCGCTTCCAGAGCGCGCTGTCGCTTTCCGGCACGCAGGTCGATCCCTACCGCATCAGCCACCCGATGCCGCAGGAGCGCATCGCCAATCTCGAAGTGCTGGTCAAGCAGAGCCCTAACGTCGACAAGGTCGATCCGCCGGCACTGCAGCAGCGGCACGACATGATGCGCATCAAGATCGCCGCCTATATGGGCGGCCAGGCCGCCGCCACGCGGCTGATCCGCAAGGCCCCGGGCAGCCTCGCCTCGCGCTATGGCGAAGCGCAGATGGCCTATCTCTACGGCAATCTGGGTGCGGCGCTGACCAAGGCCAATGCACTGATCAAGGAACAGCCGAAGAACCCCTACTTCCAGGAAATGCGCGGCGACATACTGATGAAGGCCAACAAGCCCAAGGACGCCGCGGACGCCTATGCCAAGGCGGTCAGCCTCGATCCGGTGAGGTCGGGCCTGTTGCCCGTTTCTCTCGGCCAGGCGCTGATGGCCATCGGCACGCCCGATTCGCTGAAGAAGGCGGTGGTGCAGATCAACAACGGCCTCGGGCGCGACAAGGAAAACACGGTCGGATACCGCTATCTCGCCCAGGCCTATGGCGAGCTTGGCAACATTCCGGCGGCGGAACTCGCCACCGCCGAGGGCCATTTCTATTCCGGCGATTACACGAATGCGAAAATTTTCGCCATGCGCGCGCAAAAGGACTTGAAGCGTGGCGAACCCGGCTGGATTCGGGCGCAGGACATCATAAACTACAACCCTTCAGGCAAACTCAAGAAATGAACCGGTCGCCGGCGGCGACTAGGATAGACCGGAACCGGTAAAGAGGATCAGACGATGAACAAGGCAATATTGCTCGGCACGACGGGAGTGGCGGCTGCTCTTGCCATGCTGGCTTTCGGGTTCGTCGCCGGCAGTCCGCAGGTGGCCAAGGCCGGCACGGCGCAGACCGTGCAAACCGCCTCTGCCGACACCAAGATCGATCGCACCGAGGTCGAGGGCATTATCCGCGACTATCTCCTGAAGAACCCCGAAGTGCTGCTCGAAGTGCAGGAGGCGCTCGAGGCCAAGCAGAAGGAAGAGCAGCGCATAGCCAGCCTCGGCGTCATCGAGAAGGCCAAGTCCGAGATTTTCAACTCGACCTTCGACGGCGTCGTCGGCAATCCGAAGGGCAAGGTCACCATCGTCGAATTCTACGACTACAATTGCGGCTTCTGCAAACGCGCCATCGACGACATGCAGGCTCTGACAAAGGCCGATCCGGAGCTGCGCTTCGTGCTCAAGGAATTCCCGATCCTCGGGCCGGATTCGCAAAAGGCCAGCGTCGTCTCGATGGCTTTCCACCTGATGCATCCGGAGAAATACGGCGAGTTCCACAACGCCCTGCTCGGCGGCCAGGGCCGCGCCACCGAGGCGGCGGCCATCAAGGTTGCGCTGTCGCTAGGCGCCGATGAGGCGAAATTGCGCGAGAAGATGAAGGATCCGACCATCACCGAGGCTTTCTCCAAGACCTTCGACCTCGCCAACAAGCTGGCCATCACCGGAACGCCTTCCTACGTGGTCGGCAATGAGGTGGTGTTCGGGGCGCTCGGCCAGGAAGTGCTGGCTGAAAAGATCGAGGCGGCGAAAGCCGCGCTCTGATCTTGCACGCGAGCCTATTTCTCACGGGCACATTTCCGCCTGTTGTGGACAGTGAAAGATCGCACTTGTGCTCTTTCCGCGGGCGGCTATGCCCATTATAGAAGGCCCTGCGCGCCGGCTTGAGGCCGGCGTCGGAAAAGGTCGGCATTTTTGAAAACGATTTTCGTCCTGAACGGCCCCAACCTGAACGCGCTCGGCAAGCGCGAGCCGGGCATCTATGGCGGCAAGACGCTTGCCGCGATCGCCGACGACTGCAAGCAGGCGGGCGCCGCGCTTGGCCTCGAGATTGATTTTCGCCAGTCGAACCATGAGGGCGACCTCGTCGACTGGATCCAGGAAGCCGGCGACAAGGCAGCCGGCATCGTCATCAATCCGGGTGCCTACAGCCACACCTCGATTGCCATTCACGACGCCATCCGCGCTGTCGCGCCGCTGCCCGTCGCCGAAGTTCACCTCTCCAACATCCACGCGCGGGAACCATTCCGCCACGTCTCCATGGTCGCGCCGGTCGCTGTCGGCATGATCTGCGGGTTCGGACCGCTTGGCTACTCGCTGGCGCTGCAGGCGCTAGCGGCACGCCTATGACCGGCTCACAAACAGAAGGCTCGAAAATGTCGATAAAGAAGACCGGTGTTGACCAGCAACTGATCCGCGATCTGGCGGGCATACTGAACGACACCAATCTCACCGAGATCGAAGTCGAGCTCGGCGACCTGAAGGTGCGCGTATCGCGCCAGGCGCCGGCCGTCCACGCCATCGCCGCACCGCAGGCCGGTTATGCTCCGGCAGCGCAGCAGCCCGCGGCCGGCGCGGCTGCCGCACCAGCAGTGGCCGATCCGTCCAAGAACGCGGTCCCCTCGCCGATGGTCGGCACCGCTTATCTCGCGCCCTCGCCCGACGCCAAGGCCTTCATCGAAGTCGGCCAGAAGGTCAAGGAAGGCCAGACGCTGCTGATCATCGAAGCGATGAAGACGATGAACCAGATCCCTTCGCCGCGCGCCGGCACGGTGACGGCGATCCTGTTCGAGGACGGCCAGCCGGTCGAGTACGGCATGCCACTCGTCGTGATCGAATAGAGCGGGCCGGATGTTCCAGAAGATCCTCATCGCCAACCGCGGCGAAATCGCGCTTCGGGTGCTGCGCGCCTGCAAGGAACTCGGCATCCAGACCGTGGTCGTGCATTCGACCGCCGACGCTGACGCCATGCATGTCAGGCTCGCCGACGAAAGCGTGTGCATCGGTCCGCCGCCGTCGCGCGACAGCTATCTCAACATCCACCAGATCGTCGCAGCCTGCGAGATTACAGGCGCCGATGCCGTGCATCCGGGCTATGGCTTCCTGTCGGAAAACGCCAAGTTCGCCGACATTCTCGCCGCCCACAACATCACATTCATCGGCCCATCGGGCGACCACATCCGCATCATGGGCGACAAAATCGAGGCCAAGCGCACCGCAAAGCGGCTCGGCATTCCGGTTGTGCCGGGCTCCGACGGCGCCGTCACCGACCAAAAGGAAGCCAGGCGCATTGCCGCCGAGATCGGCTATCCCGTGATCATCAAGGCTTCGGCAGGCGGTGGCGGGCGCGGTATGAAGGTCGCCCTTACCGAAGCCGATCTCGAGATCGCCTTGCAGACAGCCAGCACGGAGGCCGGCGCGGCCTTCGGCGACGATGCCGTCTACATCGAGAAATACTTGGAAAAGCCGCGCCACATCGAGGTGCAGGTATTCGGCGACGGCGCCGGCCGCGGCGTGCATTTCGGCGAGCGCGACTGTTCGCTGCAACGCCGCCACCAGAAAGTCTGGGAAGAGGCGCCCTCGCCGGCCCTCAACGCCGAGGAGCGCGCCCGCATCGGCAATATCTGTGCCAAGGCCATCGCCGACCTCGGCTACTCCGGCGCAGGCACCATCGAATTCCTGTACGAGAATGGCGAGTTCTACTTCATCGAGATGAACACGCGTCTGCAGGTCGAGCATCCGGTGACGGAGGCGATCACCGGCATCGATCTCGTGCACGAACAGATCCGCGTCGCCTCCGGCGGCGGGCTTTCAGTGCGCCAGGAGGACATAAAGTTCAACGGCCACGCCATCGAATGCCGCATCAATGCCGAGGATCCGCGTACCTTCACGCCTTCGCCCGGCACGATCACGCATTTCCACACGCCTGGCGGTCTCGGCATTCGCGTCGATTCCGGTGTCTATTCCGGCTACAAGATCCCGCCCTATTATGACAGCCTGATCGGCAAGCTGATCGTGCACGGCCGCAACCGCGTCGAATGCATGATGCGGCTGCGCCGGGCGCTCGACGAATTCGTCGTTGACGGCATCAAAACGACGCTGCCGCTGTTTCGCGACCTGGTCGGCAATGCCGATATCGCCAATGGCGACTACGACATCCACTGGCTGGAAAAGTATCTGGCCAAAGAGGAATAGCGCCCGAATTGCCGCTATGATGCCGCGATGACCCGCCCTTACGCACCCGGCTATCGCATTCCGACCGACCTCTTGCTCAAGGCCTATGCCTCGGGCGTCTTCCCGATGGCGGAGAGCGCTTCCGACCCGGAAGTGTTCTGGGTGCGGCCGGAGACGCGCGGCATCATCCCGCTCGACGGCTTCCACACGCCGAAGAGCCTGCGGAAGACGATCCGCAAGCACCCGTTCGACATCCGCTTCGATTTCGATTTCGAGGCGACGATCGACGGCTGCGCCGAAAAGCGCGAGGAGCGCCGCTCGACCTGGATCAACGCGCCGATCCGCGAAGCCTATATCGAGCTGCACCGTCTTGGGCACTGCCATTCGGTCGAGGCATGGCGCGAGGAACGGCTGGTCGGCGGCCTCTATGGCGTCTCGCTCGGTCGCGTGTTCTTCGGCGAAAGCATGTTCGCCCGGGAAACCGACGCGTCCAAGACCTGCCTGTATCATCTGGTCGAGCGGCTGAAGGCGCGCGGCTTTGCCCTGCTCGACACGCAATTCACCACCGAGCATCTCAAACGCTTCGGCGCGGTCGACGTGCCGCGCGTCAAATACGAGAAGATGTTGGCCGACGCGCTGAAGGGCGAAGCCGTTTTTTATCCCTGACCGGAGACCGAGCGGCCGAGCCGGCTCGACAGGTGAAAGGGGTCAGCCCTTCGCGGTTTCCATCGGCGTCTGCGAATGGAACATCATCTTCCAGCCGTTGACACGATGAACATAGCCAGTGCTGACCAGCGCCGCGTAGGGCTCGCCGTTTTCCCGTGTCGCATGAGCCTCATAGGTCAGCATAATAATGTCGCTGCCGGGCTCGATGATACCCTTGAGGTCGATCTGAAGGTCGCGCCAGCGGTTGGGCTTGGTCGCGGTCTTGGCCAGATCGGCATTGTTCATTGCCTGTGCCATCTCAGGAAATGCCACCAGGCATTCTGTGTCGACATTGGCGGCGTAGTAAGCTTCGTCGCCCGTCCAGAACCCCTTTTCGAGTTCGAGCAGGTCGTCTTTGCTGGCCGTGATCCGTTTGCTGTCCGACATCAGAATATCCTCCAAGCGCGCAAATGCGCGGTCGTCCATGGCCCAACGCATGGTGGCCATGACGGTTCCGGAGGATCAGTTGGTGTTGGTCGCGTCAGGCTCCGTGGGGTCCGGCTGTTCGGCGGCCGGAGCAGCGGCGGGCTTTGGCTTGGACGTGTCGACCTTGGGCGTCTCGGCATTGGCCGCGTCGGGCGGCGGCACATCCGACTTCTGCTTGCAGCCCTTTAGCCAGACGTCATAGACGGCGTGCTCGACGGCGTTTAGGCCGGGGCTCTCGGCGAACATCCAGCCGGTGAAGATGCGGCGGATCTTGCGGTCGAGCGTGATTTCGTCGACTTCGACGAAGGAATCGGTCTTCGGCTCTTCATTCTCCGGCCGCGAATAGCAGATGCGCGGCGTCACCTGCAAAGCGCCGAACTGCACGGTTTCGTCGATGTAGACATCGAAGGTGATGATACGGCCGGTGATCTTGTCGATGCCGGCAAATTCGGCGACCGGATTGGTGATGCGATCGGAGATTGCGGGTGCTGCCGCAGGCGCCTGCGCCGCGGCAAACGCTGTCGGGAACATGCCGATAGCGCCAATTGCCGCCAGTCCGGCCATCGATGTCAGGCTGAAAATGTTCATGCGGAGATACCGGTGGTTTGGGCCCGGGTGATTCTGTCACGCCCAAGGCTATTCGCCGTTGTCATATCAGCAAGCAGCTAAACGCCAATTGTGGCGACAAAGGACCGGCCGGCGGTCAAGAACCAGGCGTCCACGCATCGTAGTCGCCCGTCACCTGCGGACGGTGCTGATTGGTGAGCACGGAACCCTTTGGGCGATAAGCCGCCGGTGTTCCCGTGAGGTTCGGCTCATGCGCCTTTTCCCATTCGCGCGGCCGATAGTCGTCGCTTGGCGGCGCCACATCGACGCGGTGATGCATCCAGCCGTGCCAGCCCGGGGGGATCGCCGACGCCTCCGAATAATTGGCGTAGATGACCCAGCGGCGGGTGCGGCCTTCCGAATCAACGCCGCCTTCGTAGTAGACGTTGCCGGCCCCATCCTGGCCGACCTTGTTGCCGTGGCGCCAGGTGTGAAAACGGGTTCCCAGCGTCTGGCGGTTCCACCAGGTGAAAAACTGCAGAAGGAAAGTTTTCATTCAGATCCTCGCGGGCGCGCGGCGGTGGCTGTCCCTGCTTATGGCGTCAGGCCTTGGCGAAGGCAAGGGTTTTGCGGCGCCTGCGGCACTGACGGCATGCCGAAACGCTCGGTCATTGGCCGATCCATTTCGCACCTGCGAACCGACGCTTGCCAAGCCGGCTGCGTCTTCCTAAAGCTCTCATCGCCCGGCGCTGCCGCATGACCCCGAAAATCGAAATCGATTTTCGGAAAGGATCATGCGCAAACCCAAGTGCTACAGCGTCCTTTGCGCGTCCACGGGACGCGCGGCGCTGTAGTCAACGCCGGCTGCGGGAGGTGAGGAATGGCCTTAGCTGTCGCCAGGATCAGTGCGGAGACAATACGCGCCCGCAAGGGCGGCGTGCCGATCGTATGCCTTACCGCTTACACCTATCCCGTCGCCCGCCTGCTCGACGATCATGTTGACCTTCTCCTGGTCGGCGACAGCGTTGCCATGGTGCTGCATGGCCACAAGACCACGCTCGGCGCCTCGCTGGAGATGATGATCGCCCATGGCCAGGCCGTGATGCGCGGTTCATCAAAGGCCTGCGTGGTGGTCGATATGCCGGCCGGCAGCTACGAGACTTCGGCCGCGCAAGCCCTTGCCTCGGCGCGCCGCATCTCTGAGGAAACCGGCTGCCAGGCGGTGAAGCTGGAAGGCGGCGTCGAAGTCGCCCTCCAGATCGCGGCAATCGTCGCGGCCGGCATTCCAGTGATGGGCCATATCGGCTTGCAGCCGCAATCGGTGGAAAAGGACGGTGGCTACAAGATCAAGGGCCGCACGCCGGAGAATGTGGCCGCGCTCATGCGCGACGCCGACGCGGTCGAGAAAGCCGGCACGTTTTCGCTGGTCATCGAGGGCACGGTCGAGACCGTTGCCGCCGACCTCACCCGGCGCATTGCCATTCCCACCATTGGCATCGGCGCCAGCCGCGATTGCGACGGCCAGATCCTGGTCATCGACGACATGGTCGGCCTGACGGTCGACCGGGTGCCGAAATTCGTCAAGGAATACGCCGATTTGCGCAGCGCGGTCGCCGATGCCGCGGCGCGCTACGCAGCGGAGGTGCGCAGCCGCACCTTCCCCGGGCCGGGCCACGTCTTTTCAGCCGCGAGCGACAAGGACAAGGCATGAACCGGCCCCCCATCAGCCAGCCGCTCGTCGTCGACACCGTGCCCGGCCTTCGCGCGCAGATCCGCGAATGGCGGCGCGAAGGCCTGAGCGTCGCCATGGTGCCGACCATGGGCGCTTTGCATGACGGCCATATCTCGCTGGTCGGGGCCGCGCTCGCAACCGCCGATCGCTGCGTCGTCTCGATCTTCGTCAACCCGGCCCAGTTCGCCCCCACTGAAGATCTCGACAAGTATCCGCGTCAGCTGGCCCGCGATCTCGACCGGCTGACCGAGGCCGGCGCACAGCTTGCCTTCACGCCTACGGTTTCCGAGATGTATCCGGCAGGCTTTGCGACGAAGATTTCGGTCGGCGGCCCGTCTTCTGGCCTGGAATCGGATTTCAGGCCGACCTTCTTCGAGGGCGTCGCCACGGTCGTGGCCAAGCTCTTTCTGCAAGCCCTGCCCGACTACGCCATCTTCGGCGAAAAAGACTACCAGCAGCTTTGCGTCGTCCGAAAGCTCTGCCGCGATCTTGACCTTCCGGTGGAAATCGTCGGCGCGCCAACCGTGCGCGATGCGCATGGCCTGGCAATGTCGTCGCGCAACGCCTATCTCGACGCCGCCGAACTCGACGTCGCGCGACAGCTCAATGTCATCTTGCGCCAGACGGCGGCAGCGCTCGCGGCCGGCGCCGATGAAAACGGCGTCACCGGCAAAGCCACTGCCGCGCTTCTCGAGGCAGGCTTCGACAGCGTCGACTATGTCGCCGCGCGCAAGAGCCTGACGCTCACCTCGTGGCGGCGTGACGGCGATGGCCGCCTGCTTGCCGCGGCGTGGCTTGGCAGAACCAGGTTGATCGACAATGTGGAAGTTTCCTCATTTATTCCCTGAAAAATTGCAATTCCGTTCACTTTGATTTGTATCGCAGAGCGGCCCAAGTGCTCTTAGACAACGGCTCATCAGGCACGTTCTGGCAGCCCGTAAGCGCTCACAATACACCGAACGCCGCTGTGAGACGTTTCACAGACGTAACCAGCCCGGCTATGTTGTGTGCGACCCCAGGCGGAGACAATGTGTGACCTGCCACTACGCTGCAATACTTACGAGGCTCTACGTGTCTGTCCAGGCCAACATATTCGGTCGCGCCCTGCCGCAGATCGTCGAAGCGATCTATGATTCGATTGTCGATGTCGGCCGTTGGCCATCGACGCTTGAATCAATCTGCAAATTGGCGCTCGGCCGGCTTGCCATGCTGGCGGTCGTCGATACGGTGAGAAACTCGGCCCGGTTTTCGACTTCCTGCGGCGATCCGGTCCTGCTTGAGCCGCTGCAGCGCGACTACGCCTGCGAGGTGCCCTTCTTCAAGGCGGTGCCGAAGATGGAAATCGACATGCCGTTCACCGTCGACAGCGTCTACGCCCTGCAAGGCCCCGACGCCCGCCAGAACTGGCTCGAAAGCCGCATCGTGCGCGAGTGGGTGGAACCCAACCGTCTCGACGATTTCTTCTGGGTGGCGCTGATGAAGCAGCCGGCGCGCACCGGCACGCTGATGGTGGTTACCGACAAGGACAGGCCCCAGATTTCAGCCAGGGATATCGACCTGATGTCCACGCTCGCCCCCCATGTCCGGCGTGCGGTGACCATCGGCGACCTGTTCGAGGCCGAGCGGCGCAAGGCCGACATCTTTCGCTCGATCGTCGAGTGCCTCGATCATCCAGTGCTGATCGTTTCCGACGACATGCAGATCATTTTCGCCAATCCGGCAGCCGAAGCCCTGCTCACCGAAACCGCCTCAGTGTCCTCGGTGCGCGGCCAGCTGTCCTTCGCTTATGCCAACGCCAACACCGCCATCGGCCGCGCCGTCCAGCTCGGCACGCGCGACGAATTCGCGCTCGGACCGTCCGGCATCAACATTCCGCTGGTGAAGGCCATGTCTCCGGCGGTGGCGCATGTCATGCCTCTGGCGCGACGCGACATTTCGGCCCGCATATCGCCGCGCGCCGCCGCGGCCATTTTCATTGCCGCCGCCGGCGCCGCATCAGTGCCGGCGCTGGAAGCGATCGCTGCGCTGTTCGGACTGACCGCAGCGGAAAAGCGTGTCGCCGGCCATGTCGCCGCCGGGCTGACACGGCGTGAAATCGCGGCTGCCAGCGGCGTCTCGGACGGCACCGTCAAATCACAGCTGGCAACCATCTTCGACAAGACCGCCACCGGCGACCAGCGAGAGCTGGAACTCCTGATGCGCGAATTGAGGCCGCCGCTGCGCTCGGCCTGAAGCCATACTCGGAGCCAATCGTCAAATTTTTCAACTATTTGCCGGTACGCAGGCGTAATCCACAATACCAAGCCGGCATCGTTGCAATTCGGCCAAAATCATGGTGCGGTTCTGCTCCGGTCCGGAGACGGTGCATCGTGCACGACCGGACGTGGAAACCATTTCCTGGGCGGTCCCCGAACTTGATACCGACACGAATTGAACGGCTGCTGCCTTACCTCTTCCTGCTGGCCCTGCTTTGCATCGCGCTCGCTTTCCGTCCGCTACTGCCGGTCGATGAGACGCGCTATCTCAGCGTCGCCTGGGAGATGTATCTCGGTGGACATGTCTTCGTACCGACGATGAACTTTGCGCCCTATCTGCAGAAGCCGCCGCTGTTGTTCTGGCTCATCGATCTCTCTTGGAACATCTTCGGTGTGAGCCGCGCGGCGGCGATGCTCGTCATCTTCGCCGCCTCGTCGCTGGTCATCTGGCTGACGACGCTTCTGGCCAAAACCCTGTTTCCCGAGCGCCCGGACATCGCCAGTCGCATCCCCTGGCTGGTGGCCGGCAGCACCGTCTTTGTCATCTATTCGACCCTGATCCTGTTCGACATGCTTTTGACGGCCTGTGTGGTCGCCGCACTGCTGGCGCTGCTGGCCTTCGCCAGGACCGGCAACCGGTGGCAGGCGGTGCTGGCGGGTCTGTTCATCGGGCTCGGCGTGCTGGCCAAAGGCCCGGTCGTGCTCATTCACATCGGCGTGCCCGTCCTGCTCTATCCCCTCTGGCGTGACCGGCGAGCCGGCCTTGCCCCTTTGCAGTTCTTTGCCGGAGCCGGCCTGGCAATTCTCGCCGCCCTTGTCCCGGTCGCCATATGGCTGGCGCCCGCGACCATCCTGACCAAGGGCAGTTTCGTCTACGACCTCGTCTGGAACCAGTCGGCAGGTCGGGTTACCGGAAGCCTGCACAATTCGCATGGCCGGCCGTTTTACTTTTACCTGATGCTGTTGCCGCTCATGTTCGTGCCCTGGGCCTTTATCCCCCCGGTGTGGCGGCTGAAGCCGGCTGCCCGGATACGCAGCCTCATCGACACGAAATCCCCGGATCTGCGTGCCCTGCGCCTGCTGTCGTTCTCGTTCATTGCGGTGCTGCTGGTCTTCAGCGCCATATCCGGCAAGCAGCCGCACTATGTCGTGCCGGCACTACCGTTCGCGACCATTCTGCTGGGCTACTTCATGGCCGAGATTTCAGTAGCCAGGCTGAGGGCGACGGCCTTTGTCATGCTTGCCCTTTTCGCCATCGGCCACGCCGCCGCCTCGGCGACCGTGTTCAAACGCTACGATCTCACGCCGCTGGCGAGCTTCATCGACGAACGAAAGGACGCCGACTGGGCCGTCGCTTACGACTATCAGGGCGAGGTCGGTTTCCTTGGGCGAATAGAGAAGCCATTCGAGAACGCCGACAAGCCTGAGGAATGGCTCAAGTCTCATCCCGGCGGCTACGTCATCGAAAAGCAATCGAAAGATCCGGGCACATCCGAACAGATCGCCTTCCGGCAGCCGGTGGAACGCGGCTATCTGGTCGTCCTGAAAGGACAGCACTGAACGTTTCGTCGGACGCTTATCCCAGCGGCTTCTCGAAGATCAGCGCCGGCAACCCCGAACCGCCGCCGCAATCGGCGGTGCTGCCGGCCGGCAAAAATCCCTTCGAACGGTAGAAGGCGATGGCCGGCACGTTGGCCTCTTCCACCTCGACCCGCAAAGTGTTTGCCTCGGGAAAGCTGGCTTCGACCTCGTCCAGCAAGGCCTGGCCGATGCCTTGCCGCTGGCAGGCCGGCAGTACATAGAGCTGGTTCAGCAACACGATCTTCGCATCCGCCGTTGCGGCGGCAAAAGCCATGCCGCCGATACGCTTGCCGTCATCGGCGACCAGGAATTCCGAGTTCGGCCTTGTCAGCCGCGCCTTGAGCGAGGCGATCGAATGCCAGTCGTCGGTAATTTCGATCACCCGCTGGGCGCCATAGATCGCGTCGTAGGTTGCGTGCCAGGTTTCGACCAGCAGCGCGCGGACAGCGGCAAGGTCACGTTCGCTGGCGGTGCGGACGAACATTGTTCTATTCGATACCGAGCTTGGCCTTGACCAGATCGTTGACCGCCTGCGGGTTGGCCTTGCCGCCGGTGGCTTTCATCACCTGGCCGACGAACCAGCCGGCCATGGTCGGCTTGGCGCGAGCCTGCTCGACCTTGTCGGGGTTGGCGGCGATGACTTCGTCGACCGCCTTCTCGATGGCGCCGGTGTCCGTGACCTGCTTCATGCCGCGGCTTTCGACCACCTGGCGCGGATCGCCGCCCTCGTTCCAAACGATCTCGAACAGATCCTTGGCGATCTTGCCGGAGATGGTGCCTTCCTTGATCAGGTCGATCACGGCACCGAGCTGCTCCGGTGTTACAGGAGCATTTTCAATGTCCTTGCCGGCCTTGTTAAGCTGGCCGAGCAGGTCATTGATGACCCAGTTGGCGGCAAGCTTGCCGTCGCGGCCCGAGGCCACCTGCTCGAAATAGTCGGCGATCGGCTTTTCCGACACCAGGATCGAGGCGTCGTAGATCGACAGGCCAAGTGAGGAGATCAGGCGCGCCTTCTTGTCGTCGGGCAGTTCCGGCAACTCCTTGGCCAGCGCGTCGACATAGGCCTGGTCGAACTCCAGCGGCAAAAGGTCGGGATCGGGGAAGTAGCGGTAGTCATGCGCCTCTTCCTTGCTGCGCATCGAGCGCGTCTCGCCTTTGACGGCGTCGAACAGCCTGGTTTCCTGGTCGATCTTGCCGCCATCCTCGAGGATGGCGATCTGGCGGCGCGCCTCGAACTCGATGGCCTGGCCGATGAAGCGGATCGAGTTGACGTTCTTGATCTCACAGCGCGTACCGAATTCGCCGCCGGGCCTGCGAACGGAGACGTTGACGTCGGCGCGCATCGAACCTTCGTCCATGTTGCCGTCGCAAGTGCCGAGATAGCGCACGATGGTGCGCAGCTTGGTGACATACGCCTTGGCCTCGTCGGCGGAGCGCATGTCGGGCTTGGAGACAATCTCCATCAGCGCCACGCCGGAGCGGTTGAGATCGACATAGGACATGGTGGGATGCTGATCGTGCATCGACTTGCCGGCGTCCTGCTCCAGGTGCAGGCGCTCGATGCCGATCTCGATGTCCTCGAACTCGCCCTGCCGGTCGGGACCGACCGAAATGACGATCGTGCCTTCGCCGACGATCGGCTGCTTGAACTGCGATATCTGGTAACCCTGCGGCAGGTCGGGATAGAAATAGTTTTTCCGGTCGAACACCGACTTGTGGTTGATCTGCGCCTTCAATCCGAGGCCGGTGCGGATCGCCTGCTTGACGCATTCCTCATTGATGACCGGCAGCATGCCGGGCATGGCCGCGTCGACCAGACTGACATTGGCGTTGGGCGCCGCGCCGAAAGTAGTCGACGCCCCGGAAAACAGCTTTGCTTCCGAGGTCACCTGCGCATGAACCTCGAGGCCGATGATGATCTCCCAATCGCCGGTAGCGCCGGGAATAAAACGTTTGGCATCGGGCGTGCGGGTATCGATAAGGGTCATGGTGGCCTGCGCTTTTGGCTCGCGAAAACTGCGATTTTCGCGAATTTGGGTATCGGTCTTCGCTAGTGCAAACCGCTTCGCGAGACAAGCGCCCAAAGCAGCGGGCTGGCCTTTTCAGCCCCTTTCGGCCGCTCTACAACCAATAGAATGAACGCCGCCGGCCGGCATTCCCGGTCGGCGGTTTCTTCGTCAGGTCAGGCTGTTGCGATGTAGGCCCTGATCTCGTCGGCCTCGCGCTCGACATCCTCGATGCGGCGCTTGACCACGTCGCCGATCGACACGATACCGTCGAGCAGCCCATCCTTTTCCACCGGCAGATGGCGGAAACGGCCTTTGGTCATGATCTCCATCACCTCGTTGACCGTGTGGTTCTCGTTGCAGATCTTCACTTTCGGCGTCATCGCCGAGCGTACCGTTATATCAAGTGCGGCAGCGCCTTCCCTGGCAACGACCCGCACGATGTCACGCTCGGAAAGGATGCCGACGATCTTGCGATCGCCGTTGGTGATGACCAGTGCACCGATCTTGTGGTCGGCCAGGATTCGAATGGCTTCGCTGAGCTTTACATTCGGCCCGAGCGTGAACACGTCATGGCCTTTTCTCTCGAGAATTGCCTTAACCGTCATGGCGTCCTCCTCCTCCTGCTTGGCTAGCCAGCTCCCGCCCTGACCGGCTTCACATAAGAGTGAACATCGTGCGCCGTGATCGGTTGCTTTTCAAGTGTGCCAGTGGGGTGTGCCAGTGGGGTGTGCCAGTGGGGTGCGCCAATAGAGTGCGCTAGTCGGGGGTGCGCTGGTCGTCGGGGATCTCCCATTCAGGCGCCCGCCAGCGCCGGTCGAACCAGCGCAATCCGAAGAAGCCTGCGACGAGGCCGCCAATGTGCGCTTCCCAGGCGATCTGGCCGGGTTCTCCGAGCCCGAGACCGTAAAGGCCGGTGGCGAGATTGATGACCATCCAGGCGCCGAGAAAATTGACGACGCCGCGCATGCGCAAAACGACTGCGATCGGCAGCACGGGACCGGCAAAGGCCGCCCTGCCGGAGGAGCGGTCGGTACGGAACCCGAAGCGAGCCGCCGCACCCATCATGCCCGATATCGCCCCGGAAGCGCCGACCAGCGGTGCTTCGCCGTATTGATGGACCGCCCAGAACAGCACCACCGCGGCCAGCCCGGTGGCGGCGAAAAACAAGGCGAACCAGAACCAGCCGAGACGGTTGGCCAGCGGCGACCCGAAGGCGGCCAGCGCAACCATGTTGATGGCAATGTGAGCAACGCCGCCATGCATGAAGGCATATGTGAAAGGACGGGTGAAGAGGAACCAGTCGAAACCGTATTGGCCGGTGTAGAGGACGGGAATGAAGGCGCCATCGGTGAGCAATGTTATCTGCTGCTCTTCGGTCAGCACATATTGCTGCAGCAGGAAGACGGCAACGCAGATGCCGATCACCGCCAGCACCACCGGTGGCAGGTTGAACACCGGCTCGCGGCGCGGCGGCGGCGCCTCCGCGGTCTGTTCGATCTCCAAGGGGCCGGCCGGTTCGCTCATATGCTCTGATCCAGGGATTTGCGTGTCGTCGCGAGCATCTAGGCCATGCCCGGACAAATCACAAACTACGAATCACAACCGCGAATCACCAGGGGCGCGAATCAAAAAGAAGCCGTCCAAGGTTTCCCTTGAACGGCTGGTCGAGCCCCCCTGCTCCCCTAAACTATTGACCGAAGTGCTGTTGGTCGTCGCGAAACGACCGCTTCTGGAGTGGTTTTGGTGTGCCATGGCGAGCCTGTGCGCGCAACGTAAACCACTTGTTAACCTTAACGTCCCCGACCCGTGAACAAGTCTTAACGACGCTGGCACGCATCCTGCTCCGGAACGCATGTAGGTCATCGGAGGGCGCCCTTTCTGTTCACCGATGGGACCATCAGACGGCAGAATGCGCGGAGTTTCATAGCATGAACCAGAACGGATCAATCGCGCTGTTCCATTATTGGAATCGCCTGCGTGGTGGACGTCCTGCCCCAAAGCGTTCGGAGGTCGAACCGGCCGACATCAAGGCGCTTTTGGCCGACACCTTCATCCTGGAAAGGGATACGCGCGGCGAAGCGGTGTTCCGGCTTGCCGGCACCAGGCTTTGCGCCGGCTACGGCCGCGAGCTCAAGGGGTTTTCGTTCCCCTCGCTATGGCGTGAGAAGGACCAGCGGCTGGTGTCGCGCCTCATTCACGGCGTTTTCGAGCAGAAATCCGTGGTGTCGATCACTTATGAGGGATTCAGCCGCAACGGCCGTTCCAACCACTTCGAACTGCTTGCGCTGCCGCTCGATGGCGGCGTCGAGAACCCGCGCTGCCTCGGCGTCATCAGCGCCGTGGAAAAGCCGTTCTGGCTGGGCGCCGACCCGATCACCGACGCGCTGATCGATGCCATCCGCGTCATCGATCCCGACAAGGACCCGATGTTCCTGAAAAACCGGCCGGAAATATCCGTTCCGTCGTTGGCTCCCGAACTCGAAGCGCCGGAGACCATCTCGGCGCTCGGTCGGTCGCGCCGTATCCGCCACCTCGTCGTGTTCGACGGCGGGCGCGAGCAATAGTCTCCAAGCCGGCGCTAATCTTAACTATCGGGGGCTCACTTTTCCCCTTTGTTAACCTGCTTGGCTGTAGTTTTTGCCGAGATTCCACGCACGACGCGGGAATGCCAACGGGGTGTAGGCAGTCATGAGGTCAGCGGCGGTCGAATACGCACCGTCCCGCGCCGAAAGGCGTAATTTTCAGCGCGTCCGGGTCAAGATCTACGGGCGCTTCATGCTGGAGGACCGCACCGAGCACCCTTGCCAGGTCGTCGATATGTCGCCGGGCAATGTCGCGTTGCGCACCGAGCGCGTCGGCATGCCGGGCGAAAAAATCATTGCCTATATCGATCATATCGGCCGCATCGAGGGCGTGGTGACGCGCACCTCGCAGGACGGCTTCGCCATGACCGTCATTGCTTCGGATCGCAAGAAGGACAAGCTTGCCGCGCAGTTGACCTGGCTCGCCAACAAGCATGAACTCGACCTGCCGGAAGACCGCCGCCACGAACGCGTGGCGCCGCGCAATCCGACAAGCGTGCTGCAGCTCACCGACGGGCGCCAGTATCAGTGCCGCATCATCGACCTGTCGCTGTCGGGCGCGGCGGTCGAGATCGACGTCAAGCCGGCGCTCGGCATCCAGGTGATGCTGGGCACCATGCGTGGCCAGGTGGTGCGTCATTTCGAGGATGGCGTCGCCATCGAATTCGCCGTCATCCAGCGCCCGGAAACGCTCGATTCCGAGTTCAACGCCCCGCGCGCCTGAACGATCGGCAACAGGCAGCAAAAACGAACCGGCCCTGCGCGGCCGGTTTTTTGTTGCCGGCGTTCCGCCTGCCTCTCCAGCTTGTAGCGGCACGCAGCAAATCCACGGCTCCACCCGGAAATCCGCGCCCCGACACCGCGGTTTTACGCCGAGACCTGAACGATTTTATATTAAAATAGGTCAAATTTTACGCGTATTCTATTGAGCTTTTACTCAATGTCTACTTCGGGTTTTTGCGTCAAATAAATCCAGCGCTGTCATTGTCTCCTCAAACGGGGAGACAGACCAATGGCGAAGATTTGGGGCAAGCTGTTGCTCTTGGCAATGGCGATGCAGCTTTCCGCTTGGGGAACTGCGCAAGCAGCAGGACCGGCCTACATGCACACTGGCGGCCGCACGACACAGCCGGTCGGTCACTACGAATTCTGCCAGAAGCTGCCGCAGGAGTGCGCTCAGCGCACGCCGAAGCAGGCACCGGTCGAACTGACCCGCAAGCTGTGGGCGGCGATCGTCGACGTCAACAATTCGGTCAACACCCGGATCGTGCCGCGCACCGATATGGAAATGTGGGGTAAGGAAGAGGTCTGGTCCTATCCCGACAGCGGCTTCGGCGACTGCGAGGACTATGCGCTGGAGAAGCGCCGCGAATTGATGGCGCTCGGCGTTCCCGCCGGCAATCTCTTGATGACCGTGGCGCGCCAACAAAATGGCGACGGCCACGCGGTGCTGACCGTGCGCACCAGCCTCGGCGAGTTCATCCTCGACAATCTGGAGTCCAAGGTGCTGTCCTGGACCGACACCGACTATACATACCTGAAGCGCCAGTCCGACCAGAATTCCGGCGTGTGGGTGACGATCAATGACGGTCGCGCCGACGCGGTTGCCAGCGTCCGCTAGGACGCCATCACAGAGGTCAAGCACATCGAATAATGCGACGTGCCTAACGAGAAAGCCCGGTCGAGTCCCCACCCTCCCCGTCCCCAACGACCGGGTTTTAAGGAGCCGGCCCCGTCCCCGGGCCGGCTCCACCATTTCAGACCATGATCCCGAACCGAAGGACCGCGGCAGCGAAAAGTGAGAACCGGTTTTTGCTGCGCTGACCTGCCGTTCGGAAAAGATCATCGTCAAACAGGAATAGAGTTCAGGCCTTCTTCAGCCCGGCCTTGAAGCGCTTGCCGTTGGCGACATAGTGCGCGGCCGAGCCGCGCAGCTTGGCGACCGCGGCATCGTCCAGCGTCCTGATCACCCGCGCGGGGGAGCCGACGATCAGGCAATTGTCGGGGAACTCCTTGCCTTCGGTGACCAGTGCGCCGGCGCCGACCAGGCAATTCTTGCCGATCCTGGCGCCGTTGAGGACTATGACGCCCATGCCGATCAGGCTGTTGTCGCCGATCGTGCAGCCATGCAGCAAGGCGCGGTGGCCGATCGTGCAGCCCTGCCCGATCGTCAGGGAAAAACCGGGATCGGTGTGCATCACCGTGTGTTCCTGGACATTGCTGTCGGCGCCGATGACGATCGCCTCGTTGTCGCCGCGGATGACCACGCCAAACCAGAAGCCGGCATTGCGGCCGACGCTGATGTCGCCGATCAACGTAGCGTCCGGCGCGATCCAGTTGCTGTCGGCATCCTCGAAACGGGGCGCTTTTCCGTCGATTGCGTAGGTCGGCATTTGCAGTCTCCGATTCGTCGCAGGCCGGGACAAACCCTAGAACAATCCGAGGAAAACCGCGTGCCGGTTTTCTCCCGCAATTGCCTCAAGGCAAATACCGCGCCAGCGATTCCACCAAAAGCTGAAGCGCACCAGGAGAGCTGATGCCCCAGGAGGCAATGGCGATCAGCACGATGCCCAGCACCAGCGCCCAGGCGATCACCGTGCAGCCGCAGGACATCAGCATGAGCGTGGAAATGCGGCCTTCGCGCCGCGCATCGAGCGCATCGTTGGCGAGCATGAACGGCCCGGCGCAAGCGGTCGTGGCCAGCGAGCGCAGGATGTACGCCGGCGACACATAAGGCTCGGCAAAGGCAAGCCGGCGGCCCGCCGCCAGTTCCATCACGGACCCAGCGAGCCCGCAGGCGGTGAGCCCGACGGCAAAAGCGAAGAGAACGGGTAGCAGCAGGCTCATCTTTACCTTCCGTTTACCATGAAATCGCACAGTCGCGTCCAGCGCAGCAAGAGCCATGCCGCGGCATGTGTGCCGCCCAGGGACAGAGGGCGGCGACTATGGGGATTGCGATGAAGCAGGCAGCGACCGCAGAAGAGTTCAACGTCGTCGATTCCGTGCTGATGAAGCGGGTGTTCTATGCTTTTGCCGCACTGGCGCTGCTGTCGCTGGCGATCAGCCTTGGCGGAAAATGGTTCGGCCGCTCGATCGCCATGGCCGGCTACACCGACGACATCACGGTCCACAGGGTAGTGATCGGCAACAATGTCATTGCCGTACCGGCCAACGCCATCCGCTTCCTGCAGGCGCGCCGCGACGGCATCGCTTCGCGGCTCGACCTCTATCTGCGCTATCCCGAAATGGACGGCTACAGCGAAGCCGCCCGCGACGATTTCAACCACACGGGGGCCGCCAAAAACATCATCTTCCTGTCGTTCGAGCCGCAGATGATGTCGCGCGACATGAGCGGCCGTTTCGCACCGATCTACAGCGCGCTCATCAGCCAGCCCGGCGCGCCCGGCCCCGGCGGCACGACGATTTACGGTTTTACGGAAAAATCAGGCTATCTCAACGAGGTGCTCGCGGTCGCCGGCCGGCCCGGCAAGGACCCGTTCGTCGCCCGCTGCCTGAGCGGACCGAGCGCTGAGGAATCGCTGGCGCCCTGCGAGCGCGACATCCAGGTCGGCGACAGCCTCAGCCTGACCTACCGCTTTCCCCGGGAGTTGCTGGGCAACTGGCCGGCGCTTGACGCCGCTATCGTCGCCGAGGCCACGCGCGTCCTGAAGACGGGGCGCTAGCCTGCCTCTGTTCGGGCGAAGCGAAGCGGCGCAGAAGTTTACGAACGTTGGCNGTCCTGAAGACGGGGCGCTAGCCTGCCTCTGTTCGGGCGAAGCGAAGCGGCGCAGAAGTTTACGAACGTTGGCGGGACAGCACCCCCCTCTGTCCTGCCGGACATCTCCCCCGCAAGGGGGGAGATTACGCCCCCATCACTGCTTTCGCCAATTATCGAGGTTGCAGAAGAAGAGCCGAGGAACTGCCGATCTCCCCCCTTGCGGGGGAGATGTCCGGCAGGACAGAGGGGGGTGGGAAGGATCGCCGAGGCTTGCTCTTCATCTCCCCACTTCGTTGGAGATAGGCAACTCCGATCCCCAGTTCCGCGATCAGGCCAGATCGATGTCGAGGATCGCCATCGAGAAATTATAGTCGCCGTCGTCCTCGTCCTTGAAGACGATGCCGAGGAACTCGTCGCCGACATAGACCTCGGCCGAATCTTCCTTGCGCGGCCGCGCCTTCACCTCGAGTTTGGGATTCTGGAAGACGCGCTTGAAATAGGCGTCCAGCTTTCTGATTTCGTCCGGCTTCAAAAGTCTTCTCCGATCGTCGGGCTTGCTCGTTGGAACGCGCTTCTGGCACGTCGACAATGGCGATGTAAAGGCAAGCCGGCTGGATAGAACGCGAACCCTGGGGCCGGATGATTTCAGGTCGAATCCAAATCCGCCTCTAAATCAAGGAGGTAGAGCATGATGTCGTCCGAAAACCGCCTCACACTTTTCGGCATCATGCTTCAGAGGCAACGGCGCCGGCAACCGGACTCAGTCCGGCACGCCGGGTGTTGCAAATCAGATGTCGAAGCTGACGACCTGGTCCATCGACTGCGACGGCAAAAGCTGGTCCATCTGCCGCGAAGGCTGGTCGCAGCCGGTCTCGCCGACGACGCGGGCCGGTACGCCGGCAACCGTCTTGTTGTGCGGCACCGGCGACAGCACGACCGAGCCTGCCGCGATCTTCGAGCAATGGCCGATCTCGATATTGCCGAGAATCTTGGCGCCGGCGCCGATCAGCACGCCGTAACGGATCTTGGGGTGACGGTCGCCGCCGGCTTTGCCGGTGCCGCCCAGCGTCACGCCGTGCAGGATCGACACATCGTCCTCGATCACCGCCGTCTCGCCGACGACTAGGCCGGTGGCGTGGTCGATGAAGATGCCCTTGCCGATGCGGGCGGCCGGGTTGATGTCGGTCTGGAACACCGAGGACGAGCGGCTCTGCAGATAGAGCGCGAAATCCTTGCGGCCCTGATTCCACAGCCAATGGGCCAGCCTGTGCGTCTGGATGGCATGGAAACCCTTGAAATAGAGCACTGGCATGATGAAGCGGTCGCAGGCCGGATCGCGGTCGTAATAGGCCTGGATGTCGACACGAACGATCGACGACCATTCCTTGTCGTCGGCCAGCATCGACTTGAACGTCTGGCGGATGAGGTCGGAGCCGATGTCCTGATGCGCGAGCCGCTCGGCGAGCCGATGGATGACAGCTTCCTCCAGGCTCTCCTGGTTGAGGATGGTCGAATAGAGGAACGCCGCCAGAAGCGGGTCGCGGTTGACCGCTTCCATCGCCTCGTCGCGGACCGAACGCCAGATCGGATCGACCGGCTGCACCTTTGTGGGGCGGGAAATGCTGATGCTGTTCATCGACGTCTTGTCCTGCGTCCTGGCCGCTTGCCTATTCTCCGGCGGCACATATAAGCCAGATCATAGCACGATTGAACTCAATTTTCCTTAGTGCTCGGTGAAATGGATTTGGTTCACGGAAATTCAAGCCGCCATGGAAAACGAACCCTTGATCGACGCTCAGCTGAAACGCGCGCTTTGCCGGCTCTATCAAGCTCCGGATCGCCACTATCACAACCTCGCCCATATAGAGGCGTTGCTGGCGCTGGCGGACGAATATCGAGCATCCCTGCATGATTCCGGCGCCGTCGAAGCCGCGATCTGGTTCCATGACGCCATCTATGACAGCCGCGCCAAGGACAACGAGGCCAGGAGTGCGGCACTTGCGCAGGACAAACTTGCCACCCGCACCGATCCGGAGCGCCTCGGCCGCATCGCGGCGATGATCGTCGCCACCGCCACGCATGAACTGCCCAGCCTTCACCCAGGGGGCCTTGCCGATGAGAACGCCCTCCGCGACGCAGCGCTTTTCCTCGACATGGACTTGGCGATCCTGGGTGCGTCAGCCGACGCTTTCGACGCCTATGAACAAGCGGTCCGACGCGAATATGGCTGGGTCGAGGAGCCGATGTGGCGCGCCGGCCGCGGCGCGATTCTCAAGACTTTCCTTGCGCGCCAGCATATTTTTCACTCGCAGGAATTCCGCCAGAGGTTCGAGCCCCAGGCCAGGCAAAACCTGGCGCGGTCGCTCGAAACGCTCAAACCCTAATCCGGAAAGGTCTCCATGCGCTGGGCATAGGCTTTGAAACCGGCGCGCCGGTAAACCGCTTGCGCGCCAGGGTGATCGAAGGTGTCGGTATGAAGCCAGATCCTTTGCGGCGCCCGCGACCAGATGGCGCGAAGCGCCTGGTCGAGCAGGAACGGGCCAAGCCTGCGACCCTGGAAGGCGGGAGCCAGCCCGAAATGAACCAGCTCGACCTCAGGCTGGCCGACGCCGTTGAATTCGCACAGGCCAGCGGCCACGCCCTCGACGCGCAGCACGTGGATATGTGTCGAGGGCAGCGCCAGCAGGCGCTTGAGGTCTTCCGCCGGCATGCGCAGCCGCTGGTCCCATTGCACGGGCTCGCCGACCGCGTGGTAGAGGCTGATATAGTCGGCCACATCAAGTGTTTCACGCGCCACCGTGGCGCCCGATAGCGGGCAGTCGAAAGCCGGCGCCGAATTCGGTTCGCGCATGTCCATATAGGTGACGAGAAGGTCAACCAAAGCGGCACCGCCTCCGGCTGCAAGCCAGACGAAGATCGATCACCTGAAGGCGCCAACGGACTTGGTGGCCGCCCAAACAAAGAACAGGCCGATCACCAACGACAGCCCGTTGAGGATGATACCGACGATGCCGAGGACACGATTGTCGTTTGAACGTCCCAGTGCCATCAAGCCAAAAACCACGCCGGTGATGTGCGCCAGCGGCGCCGCAACGAGAAACACCAGCAGAAAAACCCCGCCGAGGACGTTTTGAGCGGCCAGCGACGCCTCGCCTGGCATCAACGCGAGCGTGACCACCGCCGCAAAATCCATTGCGAACGCCAGCAGGGCCAGGATCACCGAGCGTTTGCCCAAGCTGCTCCGCCCCGCCAAGCCGGGCATTGCTATCGTGCTTCTTCCCCATCCGGCCATTACTCGTCCCCGATCAGGTGAAAGCGCCGATCGTCGATGCCATTGCCACAAGCAGCAGGAAGCCAACCGCCAGGGAGCCGCCGTTGAGCAGGATGCCGACGACCCCAAGCACGCGGCTATCGTTCGAACGCACCAGCGCGATCAGCCCGAAAATCAATCCGGCAATATGCGCCAACGGCCCTGCCAGCAGGAAAACCGCCATGAAGAAAGCCGTGGCGATGTTCTGGGCACGCTCGGATGCGTGGGCCGGCAGCGCCACCATTGTGGTCAGCGCTATCACACCGGCACCGAAGGCGAGCAGCGCCAGGATGACGGAACGCTTGCCGAACATGCTTGTCACGACGGCGCCCGGCAGAGCGTCGGCGCTTCTTCCCCATTGAGCCATTGTTTGCCACCCCTCGCCGGCCGCCCAATCCATTTCGCCCGAAAAATCGCTTACCGGTTAAAGCGGATTTTCGGCATAAAACTCCAAAACCCGCTGCTTGAAGGTCTTGTCGCCCACAGCCAGCATATGGTCGCGGCCGTCTATGTGAAACACCTTGGCGTTCGGCATCAGCGCGGCGAGCTCGTCGGGCGAGCCGCCGATATCGTCTGTCGTCCCGACCGCAATCAGCGTCGGTTGGGCGATGCGCGTCATGTCGTGTTCGCTGAGCAGTTCGCGCGACGTGGCGATGCAGGCGGCCAGCGCGCGGCGGTCGCTGCGCGTCTGATCGGCAAAGGCGCGAAACGAGCGGCCGCGCGGATGGCTGGTGGCGGCCGGATCGTCGGCCAGCAGCGCCTCGGCGATCGGATCCCAGTCGCCGACGCCGTCGACCATGCCGATGCCGAGGCCGCCGAAGACCAGCGTCGCCACCTTGTCGGGATCGGACAGCGCCAGAAACGCGGAAATGCGCGCGCCCATCGAGTAGCCCATGACATGCGCGCGCCTGACACCGAGATGGTTAAGCAGGGCCGCCGCATCCGAGGCCATTTTGGCTGGTGTGTAGTCGGCCTCGTCATAGCTCTTCGACGACGAGCCGTGGCCGCGATTGTCGAAGGCGATGGCGCGGTAGCCGGCGTCGTTCAGCGTCTTGAACCAGCCGGGCGAGACCCAGTTAACATAGTGGCTGGAGGCAAAGCCGTGGATCATCAGCACCGGATCGCCCGCCCCCGACGCCGGCTGGCGGTCGAGGAAGGCGAAGTCGAACCCGTCATGGGAGAAGAATTGCATCGGGAGCCGCTCAGCCGGCGCCGGGCGTGGGCGCGTTGCCCTTGTCCGATGGCGGCATGCCGGGGCCGGACACCGTGCCGACGGCCGGATGGCGCAGCAGATCGCCATGGTCGATGCCGTTTTTGGCGGCAGTGCCGGCCTTGAGCTCCAGCACGAAGCGCACTGGCACACCCGGCGAGATAACTGCATCGGACAATGGAGTGCCGTGCTTGACGGCCCGGACCTTGCCGTCCTGTCCAACAAAGATCAGGTCGAGCGGCATCGGCGTGTTGTGCATCCAGAAGCCGACCTGCTTCTGCATCTCGAAGACGAACAGCATGCCATGATTGTCGGCCATATCCTGGCGATACATCAGGCCGGCCTCGCGTTCCGAGTCGGTGTCGGCGACTTCGATCGAAAAGGATTTATCGCCGCCTTTCGTCGCCACGACCAAGGGTGTCGGATCGACGGGAAGGATCATCGCCTGACCGCCCGCGATCGTCTGCTGGGATGCGGTCGGCTGCCCGGAATAGAAGTAAGCGCCTGCGGCTACCGCAACGATGACGCAGAGCGCGCCCGCTGTCAGCCAGTTCCTGTACGCCATTGGAAATCCTCGACCAAAGACCATGATCCCTAAAAGTGGTCTCAGGTATTCGGATAAGATCGTGGTGAAACCAAGAAAAACGCCGTCCTGACTTCCTCAGGAAGGCTCGCGTCCTAATGCGCGACCGGCAAGGTGCCCATATCAGGGTGAATCTCGGCAGCCATGAGGCCCTTGTCACCGCGTCCGAAACGCACCAGCACGACCTGTCCGGGCCTGAGCTCGGTGATGCCATAGCGGCGCAGCGTCTCCATATGGACGAAGATATCCTCGGTGCCCTCGCCGCGCGTCAGAAAGCCGAAGCCCTTGGTGCGGTTGAACCACTTAACCAGCGCCCGCTCGAGCCCGCTTTCCGGCGTCACCGCCACATGGGTGCGCTGTTCCTGCATCTCGGCCGGATGGACCGCGGTGGCGGTGTCCATGGACAGCACCCGGAAAGCCTGCAAACCACGGTCGCCATGCTTGACAAGGCACACGACACGCGCGCCCTCCAATGCCGTCTGAAAACCGTCCTTTCGAAGGCAGGTGACATGGAGGAGGATGTCGCCCGAGGAACCGTCATCGGGTAGTATGAAACCGTAGCCCTTGGCCACGTCGAACCATTTGATGGCGCCGGCGATTTCGACAAGGTCGGCGCTATCGCCGCCACTGTCGCGCTTCAGGGCGTCGTCAAGGTTCTCATCCCGCCTCGTGAAAGAGGCCTTATCCCCCATAAGAACGCCCCCTTTTTTTCAAGAAAACCGCAAGTGATTCTTGACATTAGATTAACACCGCCGCTTCCGGGGTGTGCAAGACCTGCCGTGCCTTTTTTCACGGTTGAATACAGGAATAGCTGACTTGTTGTTTGCCGGAGTCGCTGCCGGCTGCAATGGCGATCCGTCAAGGCCGTCAACCGGTCGGCAATTTGCATCGGATTTTGCCGAAATCGGCAACCACTTGTGGTCGGACGCTTTTGTCAGAGCAACCTGATTTTCCAAAAACCGGTGATCACTTTTCCAGTCCGATGCTCGTTGCCCTCCGACGGGGTGGACCTTATGTTGCCTCGCAACCCAAACATCCCCGAGGAAATCCCATGCGCTACCTCCATACAATGGTCCGTGTCGCCGACGTCGATGTCTCGCTCGATTTCTACTGCAACAAGCTCGGCCTGAAGGAAGTGCGCCGCTACGAAAACGAGCAGGGCCGCTTCACGCTGATCTTCCTCGCCGCCTCCGAGGATGTAGAAAGCGGCATCACTGAGAAGGCGCCGCTGATCGAACTGACCTACAATTGGGATCCGGAGGAGTACAAGGGCGGCCGCAATTTCGGCCATCTCGCCTATGAGGTCGACGACATCTACGCCACCTGCCAGCATCTGATGGACAATGGCGTCGTCATCAACCGGCCGCCGCGCGACGGCAACATGGCCTTCGTCAAGTCGCCGGACGGCATCTCCTTCGAACTGCTGCAGAAGGGCCCGGCCAAACCCAAGGCCGAGCCGTGGGCATCGATGCCGAACACCGGCACCTGGTAGCGATCACGCCATCTTGAGCGAGGCGGCCGCGCCGACAAGCCGGCCGCCTTTGCCATTTCGACCAACGGCACCTATTTACCTGCCTGTCGCGCCAGCCAAGCAAAGCCAGTGCCTCATCCAGGAGAATTCATTTATGCCGACCAGCCGTGCCGATGTCACCACCGCATATGCCAGCCGCTATTTGCAGCAGCTGTGCAAGCACTGGGCGCACAAATTTCCCGTCGTGTTCGATCCAAACCACGGCACCATCGATCTGTCGCTCGGCCGCACGGTTCTCGATGCCGATGCGGCAGCGCTGCATATCACGGTGTCGACGGAGGAAAGCGGATCGCTGGAGCGCATGGAGAGCGTTGTTGCCGATCACATCAAGCGCTTTGCCTTCCGCGAGGAACTGACTTTCGAGTGGAAGCAGGCTCCGGCGACCTGACCTCAGATCAGGCGCGACGGCGAACACCGGAAGCTAGCAGCCCCCAGATCCAAATAAAGCTATGGCGTCGCATGGTAGCGACGCCATCAGAACTTTCGGAGCGGCCGATCGATCAGAACTTGTAATTTAGGCCGATCTTGATCGTATGGGCGTCGATCTTCACCCTTGCGTCGTTGCCCTCGATATCTGTCAAACGGACCTTGCCGAAGTCGAAGTACTGGTATTCCAGCTTCGTGGTCCATTTGTCGGCGAAGGCCCATTCGACACCGCCACCGATCGTATAGCCGAAGCGGCCTCCGCTCCTCGATGCGCTGCTGTCCGGGTCGGGCACCCCGTCAAAATCGAAAGTATCGCCATAACTCAATTTGTAGTGAGTCGCCGCCGCGCCGCCCTTGTTGTTTAGCCGAGACTTAATTAGCATCGCAACCGCAACGCAGATCTAAGCGATTCAAAGCGAACGCGCCATCTGCAGCAGCGCCAGCACCGACCGCCAGTTGCGCGCGGTGCCGGGCACTTTCAACGTGCGCGGGATGAGATTGGCGAACATCGATTTGCCGAGCCCGTCCGGCGCCTTGAGGTAGAGCACGTCACCCTTGACCTCAAAGCTTTCCGGGCCGGTGCATTTTTCGGCAAGCCTGGCGATCTCGTCCGCCGTCGGCTGGCGCTCCAGCGTGTAGGCGTGAAGCTTGGTCGGATCGCCGGCGACTTCCGGATAAGGATTCTCCTTCACCAACCGTTCGAACCAGGAGAGATCGCGCACCATGATGCGCGAGTGAAAGCCCCATTTTTTCTCGAACGCCATTTCGATCTGTTTCGCCAGCGTGGCGGCGTCGCCCTTCTTGGTCCGGAACACGACATCGCCGCTCTGCACATAACTGGCGACATCGGTGAAGCCTAGCGCCTCGAATAACGCCCGCAACTCCGCCATCTGGACGATGCGGTTGCCGCCGACATTGATGCCGGAAAACAGTGCGACGAAGACCACCCTTCGCTCTTCGAGCTTCGGGTGGCAGGCTGTACCGCTCATATGATGAACCCGGCCAGGGTCTCGTTGTCGGTGATGTCCTGATAGTGCACGCCCTCGGCCTCGAAATTCGCCCTCAGCAAATCGAAGTTTCGCCGGTCTTTGGTTTCGATGCCAATAAGCACAGAGCCGAAATTGCGCGCCGATTTCTTCAGATATTCGAAGCGCGCGATGTCGTCGTCGGGACCGAGCAGTTCGAGGAAGTCGCGCAGCGCGCCCGGCCGCTGCGGAAAGCGGATGATAAAATATTTCTTCAGCCCCTCGAAGCGCAGCGCCCGCTCCTTCACGTCGGGCAGCCGCTCGAAATCGAAATTGCCGCCCGACACCACCGCGACGATGGTCTTGCCGCGGATTTCCTTGCGCGAAAAATCCTTCAACGCGTCGATCGCCAAGGCACCGGCCGGCTCCAGCACCACACCTTCGATGTTGAGCATCTCGATCATGGTGGCGCAGAGCCGGTTCTCAGGGATCAGCCGCACCGCCTGAGCGGCGAACTCCTTGAGGTGGCGCAACGGCTCGCGGCCGATCTCGGCCACCGCCGCGCCGTCGACGAAATTGTCGACATTGGCGAGCCGGACGCGCTTGCCGCTGGCGAGGCTCTGATGCAGGCTCGGCGCACCGGCCGGTTCGCAAAAGACGTAGCGCGCGTCACGTTGCTGATCGGCGAAATAGTGCGTCACCCCCGCGGCCAGGCCACCGCCGCCGACCGGCAGCATGATGATGTCGGGCATGCGCGCGCCTGGCATCTGGTCGGCGATCTCATAGGCGACCGTCGCCTGCCCCTCGATAATATCCTTGTGGTCGAAGGGCGGCACCATATGCGCGCCGGAACTTTCGGTGAATTCGAAGGCGGCGCGGTAGCAGTCGTCGAAGAAGTCGCCGACCAGCCTGATCTCGACGAAATCGCCGCCGAACAGCCGCGTCTTGTCGATCTTTTGCTGCGGCGTCGTCACCGGCATGAAGACCACGCCCTTCTTGCCGAAATGGCGGCAGACGAAGGCAAAGCCCTGCGCATGGTTGCCGGCCGAGGCGCAGACGAACAGCTCGGCCTCGTTGCCGGCGGCAAGCGCCTTGCGGAAAAAGTTGAAGGCGCCGCGGATCTTGTAGGAGCGCACCGGTGAAAGGTCCTCGCGCTTCAACAGCACCCGAGCCCCCGTCTTCTTCGACAGATAGTCGTTTTCCTGCAGCGGCGTTTCGGGAAAGATCTCGCGGATCGCGGTTGCGGCGGTGGCGACACGGGAGGAGAAACTGTTCATGGCGCCGTCACCTCTGGATCGAATGGTTCGAAGGCGAAGCCTATTGCACAATTCGCCGTTTGCAGCCACCGATGCGGCCGGCCGCTTTCACGCGCCAGCAGGAAATCCATTGGAGCCATCTTCATGCCTGTTTCGGCTGTCGCCCTGAAGACCGTAGACCTTCCTGAATTCGGCGAACCAACAGTGATGCCGCTAGTTCAGCGGCGGACCTACGAAGCGCGCATCGAGGCTCTGCTGGCGCGCGGCGCCGAGGCCGGGCTCGACGCCTTTGCCGTCTATGGCGACCGCGAGCACGCGGCCAATGTCGCCTATCTCAGTGGTTACGATCCGCGTTTCGAGGAGACGCTGCTGGTCATCGTTCCCGGCAGCCAGCCAAAACTTCTCGTCGGCAATGAGGGTTGGGGCTATGCCGAAATCTGCGACGGGCCTTACGAGCGCGTCCTCTACCAGACCTTCTCGCTGCCGGCGCAGCCACGCGACCGCTCGGCCTCTCTATCCGACACGCTTGCCGCCTGCGGCCTGAAGGCCGGCCAGAAGATCGGCGCCATCGGCTGGAAGCCGTTCGGCCCCGGCGATGGCGGTTTTGGCGAGACGACGCTCGACCTGCCGTCCTTCATCGCCGATACGCTGCGCACACTGGCCGCCGATAGAGGCGAGTTGGTGAACGCCGCCAATCTTCTGATGAACCCATCCGACGGCTTACGCGCCATCAACGAGGCCGACCAGTTGGCGGCCTTCGAATTCGCCGCCGCCTTCTCCTCGCAGGGCCTGCGCAACGTGCTTGGGAGTATCGAGCCCGGCATGAGCGAATTGCAGTCCACGCGGCTGATGGGGATCAACGGCCTGCCCCTGTGCTGCCACCCGATGCTGTCCGCCGGCAGGCGTGCGCCCTACGGCTTGCCTAGCCCGCGCCTCGACATCATCAAGCGCGGCGATCCCGTCACCATGGCCTATGGCATCCAGGGCTCGCTCAACGCCCGCGCTGGCTTCCTGGTCGAGAGCGCCGCGGAACTGCCGCGCGAGATAGACGATTATGTCGACAAGCTGGTCGCGCCCTATTTCGCCGCCGTCGTCGACTGGTACGAGACCATCGGCATCGGCGTTGCCGGCGGCGTGCTGTGGAAAGCCGTGCACGACCGCATAGGCGACCCGTTCTTCGGCGTCTCGCTCAACCCCGGCCATCTCGTTCACATCGACGAATGGATGCATTCGCCGGTGTTTTCGGGCTCGGACATCAAGCTGCAATCGGGCATGGCGCTGCAGGTCGACATCATTCCGGCGACCGGAACCAGCTATTTCACCACCAACATCGAAGACGGTATCGCGCTTGCCGATGAGGCGTTGCGCGAGGAGATCGCGGCCCGTTATCCCGAGGCATGGCGCCGCATCGAGGCGCGCCGCGCCTTCATGGGCGATGTGCTCGGCATCAGGCTCAAGCCCGAGGTATTGCCCTTCTCCAACATCCCTGCGTTCCTGCCGCCATTCTGGCTTTCGCGCAACAGTGCGATGACCGTGGCTCGACGCTAACCACATTTCGGCTGGACACGACTTACTTCTGCCGCACTCTCACTGTCCGGGAGGTGCCGCGGGGGTATATGGGCCTTTTGGCCGGAGTGGAATTTTTGACGTGCGTTTGAAGACGATTTGCATTCTTGCACTTGCCCTGTTGATCGCCGGCTGCGGCGGCCGCAAAACCGAGGAACTGCTCGGCAGCGCCGTCATGTCCACGCCGGTGACCGAAATCTCGGGCAATCACTCGATCTTCATTGCCACCACACGCAAGAAATCCGACGATCCCAACAAAGTTTTCGACGGCGAACGCTCGGCGACGCTGAACTACGCCCGCGTCACCGTCACCGTTCCCGGCACCCACCAGACCGGCCAGATCGAGCGCCGCTCGCGCGGCAAGTCGAACGACCCGGCGAAATACTTCATGGCTTCCGAGGTCGTCGGCTACGATGCGCAGCCTCAATTCTCAAGCGCGCTCAATGCCGACATTGCCGCGCGCGGCGGCCGCGTCATGGTCTTCGTGCATGGCTACAACACCGGCTTCGACGACGCGGTCTACCGCCTGACCCAGATCGTCCACGATTCCGGCTATCCCGGCACGCCGGTGCTGTTTTCCTGGGCATCCGGCGCCAGAACCACCGACTATGTCTATGACAAGGAAAGCGCCAGCGCCGCCCGCGATCAGCTGGAGGTGACATTGCGCATGCTGCAGCAGTCCGGCGCGCGGCGCATCGACATCGTCGCCCACTCGCTCGGAACCTGGGTGACCATGGAAACGCTGCGCCAGATGGCCATCACCGGCGACCGCGATCTCGGCGGCAAGCTCGGCGATGTCGTGCTGGCCTCTCCCGACATCGACGTCGACGTCTTCAAGAGCCAGATGCGCCGCTACGGCAAGCCGGACAAGCCGTTCATCCTGCTGCTCTCCGACGACGACCGGGCGCTGCGGCTCTCAGGCCTGATCGCCGGCTCGCGGCCACGCGTCGGCGACTACAAGGATGCCGCCGACCTCGCCGCTTATGGCATCACCGTGGTCGACCTCTCCAAGGTCAAGGGAGGCGACAGCTTCAACCACACCAAATTCGCCGACAATCCCGAACTGGTGAAGATGATCGGCCAGCGGCTGCGCGAGGATGACGGCTTTGCCAGCGACCAGACGGTGACCGACCGTATCAGCGCGCTCGGACAATAAGGCTGTCGCCTTGCGGCGACCGTCGCCGCGTGAGGTCGCGAATGCCGCTCGGCCCGATCACTTTCAACTGGACCGGGCCGGTCTCTGCCTCTACGACATTGATATCGGCGCCAATGCGCCAGCGGGAGCCCGCGTGAACGAGCGTTGGAAGACTGTCCTGGTCCTTGCGTTCGCGCTCGCTGCCGCCGGCTGCGCCGGCCCGAACACCCATGACCTGTTGAACGAGACGACGGTTTCGGTGCCTGCCTCCGACATCGCGGCCACCCACGAAATCTTCGTCGCCACCACCCGCAAGCAGGCGACCAAGGACCCACGCCAGGTGTTCGATGGCGATCGCTCGCTGACCACCAGCTACGCCCGCGTCGACGTCACCGTGCCGAAGGTCCACCAGGTCGGCGCCATCGAGCGCGCCAAGGGCTCGGCAAATTCGAACCCGGCCAAGCAATTCACCGCCACCGACGTCGTCCACTATGGCGACGCCTCGCAATTCGCCAAGGCCGTCGGCGCCAACATCACCATGAATGGCGACCGCGCGCTGGTCTTCGTCCACGGCTTCAACAACGGCTTCGACGATGGGGTCTACCGGCTGACGCAGATCGCCCACGACACCGAATATCCGGGTACGCCGATCTTGTTTTCGTGGGCTTCGAGCGGCAAGACCACGGGCTATATCTACGACAAGGACAGCGCCAACGCCGCGCGCGACGACCTCGAGGCGACGCTCAGGATGCTCGCCAAGACAAAGGTCAAGAGCATCGACATCATCGCGCATTCGATGGGAACCTGGGTGACGATGGAAGCGCTGCGCCAGCTCGCCATCACCGGCGACCGCGATCTCGACGGCAAGCTCGGCCGTGTCGTCCTGGCATCGCCCGATATCGATGTCGACGTCTTCAAGAAGCAGATGATCCGCTACGGCAAGCCCGACAGGCCGTTCGTCATCCTGCTTTCCGCCGACGACCGTGCTCTGAGACTGTCCAGCCTGCTATCCGGCGACAAGCCGCGCGTCGGCGACTACGGCAACGCCGCCGACATTGCCAGTTACGGCGTCGTTGTGGCCGACCTCAGCCAGATCAAGGGCGGCGACCGCCTGAACCACGCCAAATTCGCCGACAACCCGTTCCTGGTGCAATTGCTCGGCGACCGTCTGCGCGCTCCAGCCGGCCTTGCATCGGACGAACCCACGCAGGGCCAGATCGACAATCTCGGCCGAGGCCTCGGCAAGGCAGTCGGATCCGTCGCCGAGATCATCATCACCACGCCATTCAAGGTGCTGACCATCGCCACCGGCGGATGAGAGCCAAGCACCGGGGCTGATCTCAGATAAACAAACCGACGTTCCGGAACGTCGTCACGTCGATCAGGCCGACATCGGAAATCCTGAGCTCCGGAATGACGACCAGCGCCAGCAGCGAGTGCTGCATGTAGGCGTTGTTGAGCGAGCAGCCCATCTTGCGCATCGCCTCGGTCAGTTTCTCCGCCTTGGCCGCCACGATTTCCGCCCGCTCGTCCGACATCAGCCCGGCGATCGGCATTTCGACCAGCGCAAGCTCCTTGCCCTTCGAAAACAGCACCACGCCCCCGCCGACCTCGCCCAGCCGGTTGACGGCCAGCGCCATGTCTTCCTTGTTGGTGCCGACGCAGATGATGTGGTGGGCATCATGCGCGACGCTCGACGCCATGGCGCAGTCGCCCATATAGCCGAAGCCGGAGACGAAGGCATTGGTGACGCCTCCGGTGCCGCGGTGGCGCTCGACCAGCGCGATCTGGCAGATGTCGTTGCGGCGATCCATGGCGACCAGCCCGTCCTCGACCGGCAGGTCGGCCTCCAGCGCCCGCGTCGGCGCCTGGTTTTCGATCACGCCGATGACCCGCACCCGCACCTCGTTGGCGCCCTTGGGCGCCGCAATGTCGAAGTCGCCTGGCTTCAGCTTCTTGCCGAGCTTGACGGTGTTCTTCGCCGATTTGGGGTAATCATAGGCCGGAATGTCGATCTCGAGCTTGCCGCCCTTGGCCAGCCTGATACCGCGGCCATAGACCTCGTCGATGGTCATGGCGGCAAGATCGGAGACGATCAGCAGATCGGCCAGCCGTCCCGGCGCGATCGAGCCCAGTTCGCGCTCCAGCTTGAAATGCTGGGCGGTATTCAGCGTCGCCATCTGGATCGCCGTCACCGGCTTCAATCCCTGTTGGATGGCGTGGCGCACCACCCGGTCCATATGGCCTTCATGCACCAGCGTGCCGGAATGGCTGTCGTCGGTGCACAGGATGAAGTTGCGCGGGTCGAGACCGCTCTCGGTCACCGCCTTGATCTGCGAGGCAACATCGTACCAGGCCGAGCCCAGCCGCAGCATTGCCTTCATACCCTGGCGCACACGGGCGATCGCGTCCTCGGCGCGCGTGCCTTCATGGTCGTCCTCCGGCCCGCCGGCGACATAGCCATGGAACGGCAGGCCGAGATCGCGCGACGCATAGTGGCCGCCGACCGTCTTGCCGGCCTTGATCGTTGCGGCGATCTCGCCCGACATCACCGGATCGTTGGCCACGACACCGGGAAAATTCATCACTTCGCCGAGCCCGATTATGTTTTCCCAGGTCATCGCCTCGGTGACATCGGCGACCGTCAGTTCGGCCCCGGCATGCTCCAGACCCGGCGCCGACGGCACGCATGACGGCATCTGGACGTGCACGTTGATCGGCATGGCGACGGCCTCGTCATGCATCAGCCGCACGCCGGGCAGACCCAGCACATTGGCGATCTCGTGCGGATCGATGAACATCGAGGTGGTGCCGTGCGGGATGACGGCGCGGCAGAACTCGGTCACCGTCACCATGCCGCTCTCGACATGCATGTGCGCGTCGCACAGGCCGGGCACGAGATAGCGGCCGCCGGCATCGACCACCTTGGTGCCCTGGCCGATGGCATGGCTGGCATTCGGCCCGCAATAGGCGAAGCGGCCGCCTGATATGGCGATGTCGGTGCCGGCGATGATTTCGCCCGAATGCACGTTCACCCAGCGGCCGTTTCGGATGACGAGGTCGGCCGGCTTGCGCCCCGTCGCGACATCGACCAGATGCGTCGCCATCTCGGTCCAGGGCTTGGGTTTCGTCGCCGACGGCTGCTTGGCCATGAAAGACTCCTGTTTGCCCGACTGTGCCAAGCCGGCAACGTTTTGACCAGCGATTGCGGACGAAATCCGGTCGATGAGAACTCGCCCGGGCGGATGCGCTGCACCTGTTCACCCCGACGACAGCATCAACGGTGCAGTCATTCAGTTTGGCTTGTGCCGGCACTTATGCTACTATTCTGGCGATCGTGCTGATTTGCGCCGACGACCCGCCGCGAGGCGGGTTTTTGTTGTGATGAGCCCGAAACCTCCTGAGGTGAAGTCATGATCCGGTTCCTGAAAGCATTCGCCTTCGTCACCCTGTTCCTGATCTCGTCCGGCTTTGCATCCGCCGAGGAGCGTTGGCAGACCTTGCCGGAGCCGGCGGCGATGCCCAAACCGGATCAGAGCGGATATGCGCCGGTCAACGGCATTCAGATGTACTATGCCGTTTTCGGCGCCGGTGATCCGATTCTCCTGATCCATGGCGGCCTTGGCCATGGCGACATCTGGGCAAGCCAGGTGGCGACGATGTCCAAGACGCACATGGTTATCATCGCCGACAGCCGCGGCCATGGCCGTTCTACCCGCACCGAGCAAGCTTACGGCTATGACCTCATGGCGTCGGACTATCTTGCGCTGCTCGACTATCTCAAGATCGACAAGACCGCTCTTGTCGGCTGGAGCGACGGCGGCATTATCGGCATCGACATCGCGCTGCATCATCCGGAGCGGCTGACACGGCTCTTTGCGCAGGCCGCCAACGTCACCACCGATGGCGTCGATCCGGGTGTGCTGACCAACAAGACCTTTGCCGCCTATATCGACCGCTCGGGCCGCGACTACAAGAAACTGTCGAAGACTCCCGACCAGTACGATGCCTTCGTGGCGCAGATCAGCCACATGTGGGAGTCGGAGCCGGCCTGGACCAAGGAACAGCTCGGCAAGATAACCACGCCGACCGCGATCGTTGCCGGCGACCATGACGAGGCGATCAAGCGCGAACACACCGAATACATGGCCTCCGTCATTCCGGGCGCCAAGCTCATCATCCTGCCCAACGCCAGTCATTTCGCCATGCTGCAGGCGCCGGACGAATATAGTCAGGCGGCGCTGGACTTCATCGACGCCAAATAGCGCCCCCAAAATAGAGCACCCCAGCACAGCAACGGGTGCTTCCGATTGTTGAACAATGGGTTCCGTTTTGCGACGAATAGGATTACCTTCCGGCAAGGCGCCTTCTTAACCGCCTTTTCGGAGAACTCGATGCGCTGTCTGACCATTGCCAGTGCCGGATTTCTGATTGCTCTGGCCGCGCCGGCGTTCGCCGCCGACCCGATGGCGGTGCCGATGACCGAACCAGGCTTCGACTGGACCGGCTACTATGCCGGCCTGCAGGCCGGCTACGGCTGGGGCCAGTCCGACATATCAGTGACAGAAGGCGCGCCGTTTTCCATCTCGCCCGACATTGACGGCGGTTTCGTCGGCGGCCATGTCGCCGGCCTGTGGCAGTTCGATCAGGCGGTGCTCGGCGCCGAGGCGGAGCTCAATTATTCCGCCGTCGACGGTACGGCGGTATCAGGCCTTGGAAGCACATTCCGCACGGACATCAAGTGGTTCGGATCTGTAAACGCCAAAGCGGGCTTCGCCATGGACCGCGTGCTGGTCTACGGCGTCGGCGGCGTCGCCTTTGCCGGCATCGAAACTTCGCAAGTCGCGGGCGCGTCGTTCGCCGGCACACGCACGAATGTCGGCTGGACCTTGGGCGCCGGCGTTGACTATGCGCTGACCGACAAATTCATCGTCGGCGCGCAATATCGCTATTACGATTTCGGCTCCGAGCACTATGACGTGGCGGAACCCTTCAACGATCGCGATCAGGATGTGAAGATGAACGCGGTCGGTATCAATCTCAGCTACAAATTCTGAGCCTTCTCGGCGACTGAGATTTTGGCAACAACCAACTGTTTTGCCATCACTAACCACCTTTCATGAGTCCGACACTCGGCAAAAGATGGCTTGACGGGTTTTCGCTGGCGTCTGAAAAGGGCTGGCCTGCGGACGTGGCGGAATTGGTAGACGCAAGGGACTTAAAATCCCTCGATCTCTGATCGTACGGGTTCGATTCCCGTCGTCCGCACCAAATTGAAATGCTTAGGATTCGTTCTGTAAGAACTCACTGGCTACCATAGAAAAGGCTGACGCGGGTAGCCGTAGAGCCGGGATACAAAGCCAGGAACTGCCATGCTGGAGTTTTGGTGTTCGGTATTGGCTGCCGTAAGAACAGTGACGGGGCTGACGGCGCAACTGCGCTTGAGCCAAATCCCGAACCTGTAGCCCTTTCGGTCGTAAGCTCGGCAGTTGGGGATCTAATGCAGCCGAAAAACGACGGTATCCGTGTCGCCGGACTTGCATCGAATGCCGACCAAAACGCCGGTTTCATAGTCATTGACGTGCCACGGTCGGAACGTCGACCACACCGCAGCGATCAAAAGCTATATTACAAGCGTGCTGGTAGCTCTTCATACGCTATGGAGCATGTCGGCATAGAGGATGTGGCTGCAGAACGTCTCAAAGACCTTTGCGAGCCGGCCACCTATTGGCCAGGGCAATCCTCTTCGAGTGTAAGCCGCAACTCACAGACCTTATCATGCCGATGCCACTGGGGCTTGGCTTTGATAAAAGCGCATTGGCAGAGGAGAGGGACAAAACTGAAGAGGTTTAACACTCTTGCTGGAATACCTGCTGCAACACTCCTGTCGGTAGCGACCGACCGCGCGGGCCAGGTCAAGCACTCCCTTGGGAGCCGGCTGGGGCCGCAGCGGCCTCAACCCGGTGGGCATGCTCCGTCGCGATTTTAAGAAGAGTTGCAGCCGTTTCCTGTGGCGTCCAACCTTGCGCTTCTGACGCAGTCACCAAGGCCGCAAACGCGGCTTCTAATGCGACTTCACAGTTCACCTCACGGTCTGGGCTATCCTCTGGCAATATCGGGGGTTCGACGGATAGGGACATCGTGACTTCTTTCAAAGGGGAAAAACCCGCCCCAGCCTTTTGCCACTCAAACATTTCAGCAAAGGATCATTCCAGCTATCAGCAGCGTGATTAGAACTGACAACGGCACGGCCAGAAGACCGACCAACTCAACATTTCTTGTGTTTTGTCGCTTGTCCATCTTCGTCGCCCGCATGTCGTTGGCTTTGGCATCTTGCCGTCAACGCGCAGCTGTTGGAACCAACCACAAGTGCCGCTGATCGGAGATTCAGTCGGTGCTGCATATTAGCAACACATTGTGGAACGATCGGGCGGCATCAGCCAATTGCTTTTGAATGCCCTTGCACTTGCTTCGTACGATTCCGTACAGTTTCCCCCATTGGGGGAGGCGGCCGATGGACCATGACGAGGAAGGCTACAGCATTGACGCCTTCGATTTCGATGTGGTGTGCGAGACCTTCAGGAGATCCGTTCGGGAGCTGAACCTGGCTGAAGAGCATTGGGTAGACCACGCGAAGGCGCTCCTACGGGAATTCACCGACAGCGCACCTGACGACGACATGATTAGCCGGATCGTCGGGCGCTAGTGGCCTATACAGCCCTAGTTGGTTAGAATCGTACCCCGGTCCTGCCACGGAAACCTTTTCCAAGGTTTGCCACGTCATAGAGGCATCACAGAAGCTCTCGGAACAGATTGCCCAGCGCGGAGGCCTATTAACTAAAAAAGCTCGCCACCTTGAGGCAACGGGCATCGCCAATGCCCTCAGAGAGCCCTGCCTGGACGTGTGGCGTCCTGTCCGGCCCTCGCCATTGATTTCGTCGGCAAGCTTGTCTTTGGCCTCGTGATAGGTCTTGAAGTTGGCATCGGGATGGCAATCGCCGGCTGCCAAGGATGCCGGGCCGCTGGCCGACCTATCAGTTAGGCGTCCGTAGCCAGAGCGTTATAAAGCAGCAAACACGCCAGGATAGAAACGGCGCTGCCTAGCAGCTGGTCTGCCGTCAGGCCGGAAAAATAGACAAGATGAAACGTCACCATCGCTCTACCAATCACGGTTCGGAACACTGCCGAATTAACCGTTAGCCGACGCTAATGTTCCGCTCTGGACTCACTACCGCTTTGGAAGAATCCTGCCGCAGCGATCAGCGCCCCGCCGACCTTGATCTCAACGTCGGTGCCACAAGGCTTTCCTTCGTTCGCATGGTTCGCAGAGATTAGCACGATCGCATACTCTCATCTCATCCGGCGTCGTCTCCCTCACAAAGCAGCGCCGGTAAGGCTCGGCGACCTTCTTGTTTGTCCCGTGTGCCAAAGGAGGTCGCCGGGCCTGCCGTTGCTCATCTTTGCTGGTGGTTGCTCCTGATGCTGCGCTTGGCGCCGTCGCCCTACTGCTACCTGCGGGGTAAGGCCGGCGAGCCCTCTTGTCAGGCAGTCCGGCATGTAGGATTATAGTCCTCGTTGCGGCGACCCCTCAATGGAGAGCGCCAATGGCCAGAACCAAACCTTCGGAACAACTTTCCCGGGCTGAAATCGAGCGCTTCCTGGCGGCAGCCGAAGCGCTGCACAAGAGCATCGTCGGGCCGCTCCTGGCGTACCACGGCGAGCACTACCAAGCTCTACGTAAGGTCCATGGACCCCTGTTGAAGTCGATCGAGACCATCACCGGCCAGAGGGCGAAGTTCATCCAGTGGAACGGGACAGGACCGGCACAGCCCCGGGACAAGCCTCCGGGCTAAGTCTCCTCCCGGAAATCCAGCAGCTTGGCATGGCGAAGCTTCTCCTCGCCCTTTAGGAACCGCACGCGGCCGACCAGGCCCGGCTTTAGCCATTCGGCCTTGTCACTCTTGAGCCCTTTCGGCGCCGGCCCGCCAATCTTGCCTTGCACGCGGTCCCATAGGCGCTGGCGCTTGTCCGCCTTGAAGGTGACGAAGGCGCCGCCGGCATAGTGGCCTTTGTCGGCCATCAGCACCATGGCAGGCTTGCCGGCCTCGCGCTGCACGCCGATGATGTCCATCTCCTTTTCGGCATAGCACTTGATCTTGCGCCAGTTCGTCGTCGGACCCGACCGATACTTGCTGCCCTTCCGCTTTGAAACGATACCTTCAAGCCCAGCCTGGTCGACCAGATGAAAGACGGCGTCGCCAGTGCCCGGCATCGCTTCGCTGAACTGGATTCGGCCGCCGTCCGGGATCAACGCCCGGAGGATCTCGCGACGGTCTTCCACCGGCGTGTTCCGCAAGTCATGCCCGTTCAGGTGCAAGAGGTCGAATGCTAGCAGATACAGATCGCGCGACGGCTTGCGGCTGGTCGCGGCTGATTGATGCGCATGGAAGTCGGATAGGCCAGCCTCATTGATCGTAATGGTCTCGCCGTCGATGATGAAGTCTTTCGCCTCGATCGCTTCCGCCTCACCGGCAAGTTGGATGTAGCGGCCCGTCCAATCATAACCGTTCTTGGTGATCAGCCGAATCCCGTCATCATCCTTGATGACCTGGGTGCGGTAGCCATCGAATTTGATCTCATGAATCCAATCATCGCCCATCGGCGGCGTGTCGACCAGTTCGGGTTCCATAGGCTTGATGAATTTCAGACGCATGCACTGACTCGCAGAACCACGACTTCAATTAGCTATCGCTAAATTAGTTCCGGAACATTTTAGACGAATTGGATGTTTGAAGAGCTATGAAGATCGAAGCCGACCAATGCCGGGCAGCGCTGACGCTCATCCGGCGCACAATGGAAGAGCACTGTCCTCCTGGCGTGCTGCCGAGCGAAGAGATGGTCAATGGGCTCTATGGTCCGGAACTGATCCATGAGGCGGAAGCCATTGCCGCCGGCATCGTCGCAACCATTGACCAGCTGCAACTGCCCGTGATGAAACCGCCGTCCCCTAGTATCAAATAGAGACCGACACAGGGAAGGTCGCTTGGCCGCCCGATCGTGGGCTCGCAACGACCGGCGAGGCGATGCCGGCCTCACCAAGGGTTACAGCCCCTCGACCAGCAGCGAAGGCGGCTCGCGGCAGTGCAACGCCCGAAGTGTTTCGAGACGACGATGGCCACCGAGCGTAGCCAGCGCGCGTTGTGCTGCACAAGGACTGAGGCAGCGGCACGGCCGCCCGGGCTACTCCAAAGGCGGCTCTTCGCTCTGTGGAGCCAAAACGGTGATATCCATCCTGGCGATTGTCGATGCGGCGCGCCCCTGGGCGCCAGAATCCGTGTCGCCACTTTCTGCCGCCATTGCCTTGGCGCGATGTCCTACGCTGTCTGCGCTTTTGCCTGGCGCAAATCCTTCGCCCGGTTCTGTCTTTGCGGGTTTCGGTCGAGTTTCAGCTGCCTGCCGATGTTGGTTTCCAATCGCCGAGACCATTGATACCTCCCCTTGATGAGGCCGCGACTGTACCTGTCAAGGCTGTAGCGAGGCTGATCACTTAAGTGGTCGGGTTGCGCCCGCTCGTCGTGGCCCTCCGATCACTGGGCTCTCGATGCCTTGGCGCTCGCGGACGTCTGGTCGGGTCGGAAGTTCAAACTCAGCCGCCCTTTGCGGCACCGGCTTCGCCCGACAACTAGGAACGATTTCGGCCGCCATGTGTTACGCAATCATGAATCTCGCGGATCCCGGATCAACAATGGCAACCGATCTTTTCACGATGCAACTCGCTGATGCTCAGCAGCGCATCAAACAGACCGAGTTCGCGCTGGTACTCAGCGAGAAAATGGTGGCTGAGAACCTCGCTTTATCCAGCAGGATACGATCGGCGAGGCGGCGTGTCCTGAAGGCCGGAAGGCCTCTGGCGACAGTCGACTCAACAAGCTGAAAGAGTTCTTCAAATGATCTCGACCCAGTCCGGACGTGGGAGAGCTTGCCGGTAACCTTAGCGGTAATCGGCCGAGTCGCAGCAGGAAGCGCGCTGAAAACTTGCTCGATGAAGACTGCGGCGTCGCTATGAATCTCGCCTTGCCGAATCCGATCTGCGCAAAGGCGCGTGGTCGAGACCAGGCAGCGGCTCACGAAGATTGATCCCAGCAGGGCAAATTGACCGCTACGGCTCAGTTGAGGCAGCACTTCGAAATCACGGCTATTGACCTGCTGAGCTATCAGTTTGCCTCGATCTCTAATCGTATGGGTTCTCCGCACCACCCTTCGCTCTTCGAGCTTCGGGTGGCACGCCACCCAAGGCAGCCATCTCAAACGTCGAGATAGCCGGCGGCGACGAGCATCGCCTTGTATCGTTGGGCAAATCGGCTGGGCAAACGACTGAGGTAACCTGACGCGCCAATATCCCAATGCGCGCCCAGTTCGCGGTCGAAGGCAGCCGGGTCGAATTGCAGCAAGCCGCTGCGTGGGTAGACCGTGAATTCTCCGAAGATCGGCTCCCCCTCCTCCTCGTAGAAATCGACACGCACCATGTCGAACTCGCTGCCGAGCGCCTCGGCTGCCTCGATCATCCGCGCCAGGCTCTTGGGAGGGGGAATTTCCAGGCTCGAGTCGATCGCGCCCTGGACGATGTTCAGCGGGCGCCAATCGCGATCCAGGTGGGCGGTATTCTTGACCGTGGAACGGAAGGCGACGACGACAATGTAGGCGACGTGGCCAGCCAGCACACAGAATTTGTAGTCGACCGGGTCATAATCCTGGTCCTTGCCGACAAGCGCTTCGACGAAAACCCGCCGCTCTATGTGCGCATAGCTGCGCTCCAGCTTGCGGGCGCCATAGGTTTGGCCAAGGTATTCCGTCATCTCGGCAATGATCGCCTCCCGGTCGGCGTTGGCCGGATCGCGAACGATGACATTCATGGCGCAACCGTGGTTGCATTTGACGGCGTATGGGATTTTCAGGTCATCGAAGGGGATCTGGCGCGGATCGTCGCCCTGCCACAGCACCTCCGGGATGGCGAGCCCGGGAAGCCGCTCCCTGACGATTTCCTTGGACTTGAGCTTGTCGAGAAGGCCGATAAAGCGAGGATCGTCATCGAAAATCTTGCGCCAGTGGACCTTTTCCGTGAACGTCACCGGGGCTGCAAAATTCGGCAGATGCCGCATTCGCTCAAGGAAACGCTGGGTCAACCGGCGATAGCGGACAAGCAGCGCGGCGTTCAGCAACAGGAGAGATGCCCGCGCGCTGTTTCGCTTCAGCCATGCCTTTGCGCCACGCGCCATTCCGGTGTCCTTGCAACTTGCGCAACTTCATCCGCGAAGTGGACGGCCACCCTGCCCGCAGCAGTGAGGCACGTCGAGCTTCGCCGAGCTAGCCCTTCATCGGGTACAGTTTCAAATGCTGGATCAGGATGATCGTCTTGGCATCGATGATGCGGCCGTCTGAAATGCCGGCCAGCGCTTCATCAAGCCGCATTTCCAGAACCTCGATGTCCTCGCCCTCGTCGGCCGCGCCGCCGCCGGCCGAGATGCGGTCGGCGGGTGAATAGCGCGCCACGAAGAACCACAGCCGTTCGGTGACGCTGCCCGGGCTCATATAGGGGGAAAACAGCCGCTCGATGTTCTGTAGGCGATAGCCGAGCTCTTCCTCGGCCTCCTTGAGGATGGCGGTTTCGGGATCGTTTTTGTCGAGCAGGCCGGCGCAGGCCTCGATCAGCGGTTCGCGGTGGCCGGTGACGTAGGCGGGGTAGCGGAACTGCCGCACCAGAAGCACCGTCTGACGCTCGGGATCGAAAGGCAGGATCACCGCGCCGTCGCCACGATCGTAGGTCTGGCGAATCTGCGTCTCCCACTGCCCGTCGCGCCGACGGTAATCGAGAATAGTCTTCTTCAGGACCGCCCAGTCGTCGGACAGGACTTCCTCCGAGCGGATGCGGATACGATCTTCCATGATGAGCTCCAAGCTGTCGGCGCCATGGCGTAACCGCGAACGGTTTTGCGCGCAACCGAAACGGCGACGCTTTCACCGCCTCGTGTCTGGTGCCGGCAACTGCCATCGCCTAAATAGCTGCAGTCCCTCTCCGGAGTTTTTTGATGACCGCAGCGCTTTTCCAGCCGATCGCTCTCGACGGCCTGACCTTTCCGAACCGTATCGCGGTGGCGCCGATGTGCCAGTATTCCGCCGAAGATGGCTCGGCCAGCGACTGGCATCTCTATCACTGGATGAACCTGGCGATGTCGGGCGCCGGCATGGTCACCGTCGAGATGACCGACGTCGAACGGCGCGGCCGCATCACCCATGGCTGCCTCGGCCTCTATTCCGACGACAACGAGGCGGCCGCCCGGCGCACGCTGGATGCAGCAAGGCGCGTCGCCGCGCCGGAAACGAAATTCGGCATTCAGCTTGCCCATGCCGGCCGCAAGGCCTCCAACCGAAAGCCCTGGGAAGGCGGCGGCCCATTGCAGCCGGGCGAGGATCCCTGGCAGACCGTCTCGGCCTCGGCCATCGCCTATGACACCGGCTGGAATGTGCCGCATGCGCTGGAGGAGGATGAAATCCTGCAGCTTATCGAGCGCTTCACTCAAGCCGCGAAGCGGGCCGAGCGCGCCGGCTTCGACTTCCTCGAGTTGCACGCCGCGCACGGCTATCTGATCTTCCAGTTCCTGTCGCCGCTTTCCAACCAGCGCACCGACCGCTGGGGCGGCTCGCTGGAAAACCGCATGCGCTTCCTCATCGAGATCGCCAAATCGGTGAGGAAGGCAGTTCCAAACCTGATGCTTGGCGCCCGCCTGTCGGTGAAGGACTGGGTCGATGGCGGCTTCGAGGTCGAAGAGGCGATCGAGGTGGCCAAAGCTTTGAAGGCGCTTGATGTTGCCTATATCTGCTGTTCGAGCGGCGGCAATTCGCCGTTGCAGAAGCTGCCGACCGGCGCCGGCTATCAGGTGCATCTGGCCGAAGCGGTGCGCAAGGGCGCCGGCATCCCGACACGGGCTGTCGGCCTGATCGACGATCCCTCGCAGGCAGAGGCGATCGTCGCCGACGGCCGCGCCGACATAGTCGCGCTGGCCCGCGCCTTCCTCGCCGATCCGCGCTGGGGCTGGCGCGCCGCCGCCACCTTCAGCGAGAAAATCCATCCCGCGCCACAGCTCGCCCGCTCGGTGACGACGATGCAGCATTGGACGAAGGGCTGAAAAGGCAGCGCCGACGGATGCGCCAAACGCATCTGCTGGACAGATTGCCGCAGCTTCGCGTTAATCCGCCCGCTATAGTCCCTGGGGGCAGGCCGCCTTGGCGGCCGGATTGGGAGCAAAGTCCATGGCATCAAGGGCAATCTATCCGGCGGCAGCCGCTCTGGTGGTCGCACTGTCGTTCGCCGCGTCGTCTCCGGTCGGCGCGCAATATTGCGAAGGCACGGTGCACGGCCTGTCCAGGCACTACGATCTGGATACCGGCAGCGGGTTTCTCGCCGTGCGCGCACGGCCGAACTCGTCGTCGCGCATGATCGGGCAATTGTTCAACGGCGACCACACGGAGATTTTCGACCGCCGGGGCAACTGGTACCAGGTCGAAATCGGCGGACGGACCGGCTGGGCCAACGCCCACTGGCTGCGCAACGACTGAGGTTACTGAGACCAACGATTGCGGTTGGTGAGACGTTTGGGCGCAGGCTGACGGCCATTTTTGCAACCATATTGGCTGCTTTGCGTTGCGGCCATCATGGATAACAAACCTTTTGAAACCCCGGTCGTGGTCGAACTCGGCCATGTCGGCAAATATCGCCAGATCCGCAGCACCCAGGAAGCGGCGGAGTGCCTGATGACGGTGTGGCCTCTCAATCGCGGCCGCGCCATCGTGATGCTCTCGACACTTGCCTCAAAGTGCTGGAAGGTTATCGTTCGACGGCCGATGCACGCAGGGCCTTGATCGAAGCGGCCAAGGAATCGGAAGTGCTGGTTCCCGAAGACCGGCTGCCAGACGCCAAACTGCATTGAAGCCCAGATAGCATTGAATAACGGGCCGCATTGAGCGGACGGACGAACCGGAGGATTTCATGGCGAAGCTGACTTACAAGATCGTCGAGCATGACGGGGGCTGGGCCTACAAGGTCGGTTCGACATTCTCGGAGACATTCCCGACCCACCAGGATGCGCTGCGCGCCGCCGAGATCGCCTCGGCCGAACAGCAGATCGCCGGCGCCACGGACGGCATCCAGTATGAGGATGCCGAAGGCAAGTGGCACGACGAACTGGCCGACGGCCGCGACCGGCCGCAGACCGAAGTTTCCGACTGATCCTTGCCCCTCAGCTTTCGCTGCCGGCCGTGGATGCTCGCCTAAGCAATTCCCTAGGGAATTGCGTCAAAACAAACAGGCGGGACATCCTGCCGGTCAGTCGAAGCCGCGGCTTGATCACTTGCCGCAATATTGATCGTTCACGTTGGGCCTCACATTTCCGTAGGTTCCTGACGGGTCGGAGGCGCACGGCCCGGTAGCGCCGCCATAGCCTTGGCTATCGTCGACATTGATGCTGCCAGTGGTGCTCTGGTCGACCGTCGATGACTGCTCGTTCCCGAACGGCCACCAGTTGTAATGGTTGGAATACGTGCCGTGCGATGACTGCGCCATCGCCGATGTGGCAAGACCGATCGTCAGCACGGATGCTGCAAAAACTTTCCTGTACATTGAATTACTCCGTATCTGCCGCCTTGGGTGCGACACGGGGTAAACCGGATATCAGCCGAATGGTTCGGTGAAATTGTTGTGAGGCTGTGGTGAGGTCTTGGCCGGCGAATGCCCGCTCGGCAATGCGCTTGATGAAGGCGATGACGCGGTCCGGCTCGACGAATTGCGGCATGTGGCCGAGGCCTTCGACCGTCTCGAAATCGAGCCCTTCGATCCTGTCCTTCATCGGCTCCCCATGTATGCGCATGGCGATGACGCGATCGGCTGTCCCGAAGAAAATGCCGGCCGGCATGGCGATCTCTTCATAGCGCTCTTCGATGCGGCCAAGATCCTGTTCGACCGCTACGAAATCGGTGGAGGTTGCATGGAAATGGCTTGGCCTCAGCCCGAGCCATCCGCCGCCATCGATCATGTAGTCGGCGGGAACGGCCTGCGGCGCGAAGATGAACTCCAGTGTCTGCCGCGCATATCTGAGGCTTGTCGGTATCGCGACGGTGTAGGCCATGATCCAGCGCCAAAGCCGCGAACGGATATAGAGCAGGCCCGCTTTCTCGCGGGCGCCGGCTTCCAGATGCGTCAGCGGCGCCAGCAAAGCGATGCCGGAAATCGCGCCGGGATGCTCCAAGGCCAGGGTCAGCGCGACGGCGCCCCCCAGCGAGTGCCCGACCACGAGCGGCCTTTCCAGCCCGAGTGTTTCGATGAAGCGCCTGATGATCTCGACCTGTTCAGGCAGACGGCCGGTGGCTCCTCGCGCGCGAACAGAATAGCCCGATCCCGGCCGGTCGAGTGCAATGAGGCGGTAGCCAGGGCCAAAGCGCTCAAACAGCGTGTGGCGAAACTGGTGGAGCTGCGCGCCAAGTCCGTGCACGAACAGGATCGGCCGTCCCTCGCCCGTTTCGACATAATGGATGCGGCTGCCGTCGATCTCGACGAAGTTTCCGCTGGCCGGCACCAGCCTTTCGGCCTTGGCGGCAATCCAGAGCGTAGCGGCCACCAGACAGGCCACGATGACGAGAGCCAGCACGGACAGGCCGGCGACAAGCCAAAGCAGAATCGATACCAGCATGTTTTCACCCGGGAAGCGGACCGGCGCGCACCATCACCCACTGACGAACGCTCGGCAAGGCAGATGGCGGCTTGTGTCGGCATTGCCGCCAGTTCGATGGCGCGCTATCTCAGGCGACCTTCTTTCTGCCTCAGGCGACCTTGTCTGCCAACGGGCCTGTTTGCCGGAGCCTTCCATGCCTGAAATCGTCACTGCCGCCATGCTTGTCATCGGCGACGAGATTCTGTCCGGCCGCACCAAGGATAAAAATATCGGCCACCTCGCCGACATCATGACGGCCATCGGCATCGACCTGAAGGAAGTGCGCATCGTTCCCGACGAGGAGGACGAGATTGTCGCTGCGGTGAATGCCGTACGCGCCCGCTACACCTATGTCTTTACCACCGGTGGCATCGGCCCGACGCATGACGACATCACCGCCGATTCCGTTTCCATGGCTTTTGGGGTGCCGTGCGAATACGACGCCAAGGCCTATGCCATGCTGGGCGAGAGCTATGCCGCGCGCGGCATCGAATACACCGAGGCCCGCAAGCGCATGGCGCGCATGCCGCGCGGCGCCGACCATATCGACAATCCGGTCTCCGTCGCGCCCGGCTTTCGCATCGGCAACGTCCATGTCATGGCCGGCGTGCCGGCGATTTTCCAGGCCATGCTCGACAATGTCGTGCCGACGCTGAAGGCCGGCACCAAGATGCTGTCGGCCACCGTCCATTGCCCGTTCGGCGAAGGCCTGATCGGCGGTCCCCTGGGCGACATCCAGAAGGCGCATCCCGACACCATCATCGGCTCCTATCCGAAATATGGCGACGGCAAATTCTGGACGGAGCTGGTGGTCCGCGCCCGCAGCCAGGAGGCGCTGGATTCGGCACGCAAGGACGTCGAGGCGATGGTGGCCGGCTTCACCGCCGCCAATTGACCCTGGGTTCGCGGACCATCGCCGGGCCGGAACCAAGCACCGCACTCCCACGTTTTCCCTCGGGCGCAGCACGCGCTGGCAGATTTGAGGGATTTCGCATGCGCTTCAAGACCATCGTCGCCATATTGCAGAACGAACAGGACGCCGAACGCGTGCTCGACTGCGCCATCCCGCTTGCCGACCGGTTCGAGAGCCATCTCATCGGCATCCATGCCGAAGCGCTGCCCGTTCCCTACACCTCGGCAACCGGCTTCCCCGACACTGAGTTCCTGCAGGTCTCCGCCGACATGAACCGCGAGCGCGCCGAGAAATTGCAGGCGCTTTTCGTTGGGCGGATCGAGAATTCCGGCCTTTCCTTCGAATGGCGCAGCCTCGAGAGCTTTTCCGGCGACAGCGCGCTGACGGGTATTTCCAGCGTGCGCGCCGCCGATCTGATTATTGCCGCGCAGCGCGAGACCGGGGGCGACACGAGCGCCGATGTCGACACGCTGGTTTACGATGCCGGCCGGCCAGTGCTGGTGGTGCCGCATGAGGGGCCGTTGGTCACCACATTCAAACATGTGCTGCTGGCCTGGAACGGCAGCAAGGAGGCGGCGCGTGCCGCCTTCGACGCGCTGCCCTTCATCATCGAGGCCGAAAAGACCGACATTCTGGTCATCGATCCGCCGGATACGCTGGATGACAACCCGGAAGCCGCCGGCGCCGAGATCGCCGCGGCACTCTCCAGGCATGGCGCAACGGTCAGCGTGTCGGTGCAGAAATCGGGTAATGCTTCGGTCGATGACGTCATCCAGACCCGGATCGCCGAGACCGGAGCCGACCTTCTGGTGCTCGGCGCCTACAGCCATTCCTGGCTGCGTCAGCTTTTGTTCGGCGGCGTCACGCGCACCGTGTTGCGCAGCGTGCCGGTTGCGGCCTTTTTGTCGCGGTAACTCCACAGCTGGCCCCGCCCTTGCCAATGCCCTGACTTTCCAGTTAATTCCGCGCGCATTCCACAATGTTGCGCGCGGAGTGCAGAATGTCCCTTCCCGAAAAAGCCTTTCCGGTCTCCTGGGACCAGTTCCACCGCGATGCCCGGGCGCTCGCCTGGCGGCTTGCCGGCGCCAACAAGGGTCAGTGGAAGGCCATCGTCTGCATCACCCGTGGGGGCCTGGTTCCCGCTGCCATCATCTCACGCGAACTCGGCATACGCGTCATCGAGACGGTCTGCGTCGCCTCCTATCACGACTACACCAGCCAGGGGCAATTGCAGGTGCTGAAGGAGATCACGCCGGCGCTGCTCGCCGATGATGGCGCGGGCGTGCTGATCATCGACGACCTCACAGACACCGGCAAGACGGCAGGCATCGTGCGCGCCATGATGCCCAAGGCGCATTTCGCCACCGTCTACGCCAAGCCGAAAGGCCGGCCGCTGGTCGACACCTTCATCACCGAAGTCAGCCAGGACACCTGGATCTACTTTCCCTGGGACATGGGTTTCACCTACCAGAAGCCGATCGCCGACGATCACGCCGGCTGATTCGCGCCAGCCCCATTTCTGCCCAGACGGCCAAACCCGCCCCGTCTGCTATGAAAACAGACACTGGAAGGCACATTATTCTGTCGAATCGACGCCTGTTGGCGGATTGGACGGTTGGTGTGATGTTTTTTACTTTTAAGACTTACACTTGTCGGTAAGATTCATACGGCGGCTAACGATTCTGAGGGCTGGGGTAGCTTTCACTGATGCTGACGACACCGGCGACACACGACCATCTGGCTGAAAGGGTCCGCAAGCTCTTCGGCACTTCGCCTTGTCGCCTGCAGGTTGCCGCTTTGCCATGGCGCAATAACGAAGACGGCGTCGAGATCATGCTGATCACCAGCCGAGACACCGGGCGTTGGGTGCTGCCGAAGGGCTGGCCCGAGGCCAGGGAGCCGCTCTGCGAGGCAGCGGCGCGCGAGGCGGGCGAGGAAGCCGGATTGCGTGGCAAGATTTCGCTTTTCGAGGCCGGTCGTTACTTCTACGCCAAGGCCCTCGCGTCCGGCGAGGAAGTCCCTTGCGAAGTGCTGGTGTTTCCGCTGCAGGTCGAGCACGTTGCCGACCGCTGGAAGGAAAAGCGCGCGCGCACCCGCAAATGGGTCAATGGGGCCGAGGCCGTACGCATGGTCAACGAGCCGGACCTCTGCCAGATCATCGCCCATTTCTGCGCCGATCCCGACAAGTTCGTCGTTAGAGCCTAGCTCACAGCCACCGCTGCATAGTCCTGCGCGCCCGCACCGGTTCTTGCCCCGATTCCGGGCTCGGTGCTTCGCTCCGCGCGCCAGCAATCCGACACTATAAATCCCTCCCCTTCAGGCCAAGCTTAGCCACAGCTTGACATGCAGGCATTTACCTGCATATTGTGTCTTCAAGATGAGTGAGACCGATGGACGCCGACAAGGTTTTCAAAGCGCTGGGCGACCCGACCCGCAGAATGCTGCTCGATCTTCTGTGTGAGAAGAACGGCCAGACGCTCGGCGAGCTTTGCGAAAATCTCGACATGGCGAGGCAATCCGCCACGCAGCACATCGATCTGCTGGAAGCGGCCAATCTGATCAGCACGGTCAAGCGTGGCCGCGAGAAGCTGCATTTCATCAACCCCGTGCCGCTGCACGAAGTCTACGAGCGGTGGGTGCGAAAATTCGAACGGCAGCGGCTGAGCCTGCTGCACGACCTGAAACAAGAACTCGAAGGAGACGACCAATGACCCGGGAAACCACCAGTTTTGTCTACGTGACCTACATCAGATCGACGCCACAAAAGGTGTTCGAAGCCATCACCAGGCCCGATATCGCCAAGCGCTACTGGGGCCACGAAAACGTCTCCGACTGGAAGCCCGGCTCGAAATGGGAACACATCCGCGCCAATGACGAACGGACCGTCGAACTCGTTGGCAAGGTCGTCGAAATCTCGCCGCCAACCCGGCTGGTCATGAGCTGGGCCAACGCCTCGCAGGCCGACGATCCGACCAAGCACAGCCAGGTGACGTTCGCCATCGAGGAATACGACACCATGGTCAAGCTGACCGTCAGCCATGACGAGCTCGAAGCCGGCAGCGGCATGGCCAAGGGCATCAGCCAGGGTTGGCCGGCCGTGCTGTCCAGCATGAAATCCTTCCTCGAAACCGGCACGGGCATCGACCTGTTCGCCAAGCCGAAATCGGCCTGAAGCAACCGCGGAGAACGATGATGACCAAGCACTTTACCGGCGGCTGCGCCTGCGGCGCGATCCGCTATGAGGCCAGCGGCGAGCCGATCTTTCAGAACCACTGCCAATGCCTCGATTGCCAAAAGCGCAGCGGTACTGGCCATTGTTCCTATGTGACCTTCGGCCGGCGCGCTGACGTAAAGATCACCGGCGAGCCGAGCACGTGGCGGATGATCGCCGACAGCGGCAATGAAAAAGCCCAGGCCTTTTGCCCGACCTGCGGCACGCCGGTCTACGTAACGTTCGTCGCCATGCCGGAGGTGACGGCTATCCAGGCCACGAGCCTCGATGATCCCGGCCAGTTCGACCCGCAGGCGGTCACCTACACCGTGCGCGGCCACGCCTGGGACACGATCGACCCAGCGCTTCAGCCATTCGAGCGAATGCCTGGATGAACCAGGCAGAGCCCTATCCCTCGGATAGGGCTCTGCGTTCAGCTCAGATCACCAGGCCCTTGGTCAGTTCCAGCGCCTGCCGCTCGAACAGGCGGCGGTAGATGCCGCCCTTCAGCCGGATCAGCTCGTCATGCGAGCCTTCCTCGACGATCTTGCCACGGTCGAACACGAGCAGCCTGTCCAGCGCCCGCACCGTCGACAGACGGTGCGCGATGACCAGCGTCGTGCGGCCAACCATCAGCCGCTCCATCGCCTGCTGGATCAGTACTTCCGATTCCGAATCGAGGCTCGATGTCGCCTCGTCCAGGATCAGGATGCGCGCATCCGCCAGGAAGGCGCGTGCGATCGCCACCCGCTGGCGCTCGCCGCCCGACAGTTTCACGCCGCGTTCACCGACCAGCGTGCCGTAGCCCTTCGGCAGGCTGGTGATGAAGTCGTGCGCGCTGGCGAGCTTGGCGGCATGCTCGATCTCGGCCTGCGTGGCGTCCGGACGGGCATAGGCGATGTTTTCCGCCAGCGAGCGGTGGAACAGGATGGGCTCCTGCTGGACGATGGCAATCTGCGCGCGCAGCGACGCCTGTGCAACCTGGGAGATGTCTTGGCCATCGACCAGGATCCTGCCGCCGCTGACATTATAGAGACGCTGGATCAGCTTCACGAAGGTCGTCTTGCCCGAGCCGGAATGGCCGACCAGTCCGACCCGCTCGCCCGCCGCTATCTCCACCGAAAAATCGCGGTAGAGCGGCAGGCGATGGCTGCCATAGTGGAAGGTGACGTTATCGAAGGCGATGTGGCCATGCGTGATCCGGATCGGCTTGGCGCCGGGCCGGTCCTCGATGCCGAGCGGTTGCGACTGGAAATCGACCAGTTCCTCCATGTCGTTGACCGAACGCTGCAAATTGCGGATATGCGTGCCGATGTCCCTGAGGTAGCCCTGCAGCACGAAGAACGAGGTCAGCACGAAGGCGACATCGCCCGCACTTGCCTGGCCCCAGGCCCACAGCATCAGCGACAGGCCGATTACTGCCGTCCGCAGCACCAGCAGCATGGCGCCTTGCGTCGTGCCGTTGATGGTGCCGCGCACCCAAGTGCGGCTGGTCCGCGCGCGCCATTTGGCGACGACCTTGGCAAGACGCGTTTCCTCGCGCGTCTCGGCGCCGAAACCCTTGACCACGGCATTGCAGCTCACCGCATCGGCAAGCGAGCCGCCAAGCCGCGTATCCCAGCTGTTGGCGAGCCGTGCCGCGGGCGCGACATAGCCGAGCGACAGCAGCGCCGTCACCGTGATGAACAGCACCGAGCCGACTGCCACGACCAGCCCCATCAGCGGCCAGAACCAGCCGAGCAGCAACGTCGAGCCGACCAGCATGGCGACCGACGGCAACAACGCAATCAGGATGGTGTCATTGAGCAGGTCGAGAGCCCACATGCCGCGCGTGACCTTGCGCACCGTCGATCCGGCAAAGCTGTTGGCGTGCCAGTCGGTTGAGAAGCGCTGCACGCGATGGAACGCGTCGGCGGCGATGTCGGCCATCATCTTCAGCGTCAGCTCGACAATGCCCATGAAAGCCAGGTTGCGCAGCACCACGCCGGTCAGCGCCAAAGCGATGAGCGCGAAGAACGCCGCCATTGCCGCATTCCACGCGACATCGTCAGCCAACGCACTGCTGGCGACGGCATCGACCAGCCGGCCGGAATAGAGCGGCGTCAAGACGTCGGCCAGGGTCGACAGCAGGAAGCTGCCCATGATCAGCGAAAGCCGCCACGGCTGGCGCCGCCAGTGGCTGAGCGTGAAGCCAAGAACGCTGCGAAAGGCGCTTGCACGCAGATCGATTCGAAAACGAGTCATGATGTCATCCGGGCGCAAATCTGCCCGGTCCCGGTAAGGTCTGAAAATTGAAAACCGCGCTGGGCATTCGCCCGGCTGCGGAGGTTCGGCATGGGTGGCGGCGCGCCCCGGGTTGTCGGGTGGCGACCGGCATCGGCAGAAGCCTGTACTCGACCCGGCATCGGTGCGAAGGGCAAACCTTCGCCGGACGCCAGGTGAGACCTAGGCTTCGCGGCCTCGCATTACCATGTGAAATACTGCCATTCGGACCTCCCGCAAGACACTTGCGGAGAGGTCCTTATAGAGACGCCATGAAGGATCGCCAAGGCCGGGCACGTGGCAAAGCGTAACTGGTCCAACCAGTGAGGTTATTTTGCAACAACAGCCGGTCAACCCCCCTCGCTATGCCTCATTCCGGGTTGCGATCGAGGCGCATGTAGCGGCCGTCGGTCGATGCCTTGAAGCCCAGCTTCTCATAAAGGCCATGCGCGTCACTGGTCGACAGGCTCCAGTGCGAGACCGTGCTGAGTTCAGGGTGGTCGATGAGCGCCTGCACCAGTTGCAAGCCAATGCCTTGGCCGCGATGCTGCGGCCAGATGATGATGTCGGCGAGATAGGCAAACACCGTACGGTCGGTGATGGCCCGGCCAAAACCGACTTGGTTCCCGTCGATATAGGCCGCGGTGCAGAACGAGTTGGCAAAGGCGCGGCGATGAAACTCATCGCTGCGGCCGGCGCCCCAATAACTTGCCATCAACAGGTCGGAGGTCGCCCGGAAATTGATCCGTGACATGTCGAAGCTGATCTCACAGTCGGGCATGGTGCCTCGCAAAGAAGAGGGCGGCCGAATTCAGTCCGGCCGGTGATTTGGCTGCCCACGTGGCGCGCTTATGGCACCACGAGATAGGCCTTCTGGTCGGCGATCGCGATGGTCACGTCGGTGCCGGAATTGAACTCGACGAAATCGAGCTCCATCCCGTCGCTGAAGATGACGCCGCCCCTGCTCTGCCGCGAAGAAACCACCAGCGGCCGGTCGCGGGTGATGACGCCATGCACAAGCGACACGCCGGTCGTGTTGCTCGGAAACGGTTCGCGCACCGAAAAGAACAGCTGTTCGCCTTCGCGGTCATAGCCTTGCGGCGGCACGGTCGGCACGGAGTTGTCACCATAGGCCGCGGCCAGTCCCGCGGCGCCCGCCATAACCGAGCGCAGCCAGCCGGTAGAGCCGGCGCCCGTGGAGATGATAATGCCGCTCGACGACTGGCGCTCGGTCCTGCCGCCATAGGTCAACTCGTAACGCGCCGAGACATGCGTCGAGGCGCCAACGAACAGATCGTTGAAGGCGATCAGCCGGCGTCCGTCATTGGAGCGCGCTTCGGCCATCACCACCGCCTGGCGCTTCGCCTTGCCGGCGATCGTCAGGCCGAGGACCTTTTCGGTATCGTCGGCATTCCACGGCAGCAACACGCCGTCGAAAAGCGCCGGGTTCGGGTTGATGCCGATCAGCGGCTGGTACGGGAGGTACTTCGCGGTGTTGGACACCAGCCCGTCCTGACCGAGCGCGATCACCGCGTCGGAGCCGAATTCGAACTGCGGGACCAGTTCGCGGTCGAGCCGCAACTGTTTGAGGCCTTGGGGAAGCGAACCCATCACCCGGTCGAGCGCCTGGTGATAGACGTCATGCGCCGCCTTGACCGGGTCGAAATTCATGCCGGCCTGCCGGAGATAAAAGCGCGCCTGTCCCTGCGTGTTGAAGCGCGTCGTCAGCTCCTCCAGCTCGGTCTTGCGGGTGACGACGATCACCCGGTCGATCGGCCTGCCGCTCTGGTCGCTTGCCACCCGAGCTTGCCTTTCAGGACCCGGCTTTCGGAGTGGAAAGCTGGCTGAGCGCGCTGGTGAGCATGTCAGGCGTGATCGACAGATTGCCGACCGAACCGCCCTTTTCCGCCCAGGCCTTGAAGGCCATCGCCGTCAGCACGTGCGCCGGCGCCGACGAATAGACGGTCAGTTCCAGCTGCTGCGCCTTGGCTTCCGCCTCGGCAAGCGTCAGCTTGTTGCGCGCCTCGGTATCGACCAGCAGCTTGTTGCGTTCGGCAAGCTCGATTTCGGTCGCCAGCTCGCTCTGCTTGATCTCGCGCTCCTTCTCCACGCCCCAGGCACGGCGCCCATAGATCGCGGCATCGGCCTGGCGCTGCAGCGCCTCGCGATATTCGGTCTGGAGCGCCTTGCGGATCTCCGGCGTCGGCTGGACCGAGGTGATGTGAACCTCCTCGATCGACAGGCCGGCGGTCGCGGCAATCGGATCGTTGCGCAGGAGTGCGGCGAGATTGCCACCGAGCTTGGTCACCTCGGCCAGCGCCTGTTCCAGCGTCATGCTCGAAACCACCGCGCGGGCGCGGCTCTGTATCGCAAGCACCAGGCGCTCGGCGATCTTCTCCCGGCCGTCGCCGACGACGTCGGCACGGCTGAGCTTGGCGCCGAAATCAAAACCTTCGGCTGCCTTGAGTGGATCGATGATGCGGTAGCTGACCGACCCCTGGATTGCCAGATCCTGGAAATTCGCCGTCGTCTCGGTGAAGATGAAGGGGTTATCGAGCGACGTCACCGGCACCATCGCTATCGTGGTGCCGAACGTGCCGTACCAGAAGGAGATGCCGCGCCCCTGCTCCCTGATCTTGCCGTTCTTGAAGCGCAGGATGTGATACTCAGGCGTTCCCTTGAAATAGCTGATAAACATGCGCCCCCCAAGGTTCATTGATTTAATCAGATGTTTAGCCGCGATCCCTGAAACGGTTGGTGATGGGATAGCGGCGGTCGCGGCCAAAATTCTTACGGGTGATCTTCACACCCGGCGCCGCTTGCCGGCGTTTGTACTCGGCAATGTAGAGCAAATGTTCGACGCGCGTCACCGTCGCCCGGTCGTGGCCGCGCGCGACGATGTCGTCGACGCCCATTTCGTTCTCGACCAGGCATTCCAGAATGTCGTCCAGCACCGGATAGGGCGGCAGCGAATCCTGGTCGGTCTGGTTCTCGCGCAATTCCGCCGACGGCGCCTTGTCGATGATATTCCTGGGGATCACCTCGCCTGAGGGGCCGAGCGCGCCCGGCGGCACATGGCTGTTGCGCCAGCGCGACAGCGCATAGACCTGCATCTTGTAGAGGTCTTTTATCGGGTTGAAGCCGCCATTCATGTCGCCATAAAGCGTGGCGTAGCCCACAGACATCTCGCTCTTGTTGCCCGTGGTGACGACCATCGAGCCGAACTTGTTGGAAATCGCCATCAGGATCGTGCCGCGCGCGCGGCTCTGTAGATTCTCTTCGGTGATGCCTTCCTTGGTGCCTTCAAAAAGCTGCGCCAGCGTGTGTAGGAAACCCTCGACCGGTTCGAAGATCGGCACGATGTCATAGCGGCAGCCAAGCGCGCGGGCGCAATCCTCGGCATCCTTCAGCGAATCCTCCGAGGTATAGCGGTAGGGCATCATCACCGCCCGCAGCCGCTCCTCGCCGAGCGCATCGACGGCCAATGCGGCGCAGATCGCCGAATCGATGCCGCCGGAGAGACCCAGCACGACGTTCTTGAAGCCGTTCTTGTTGACGTAGTCGCGCAGGCCGAGCATGCAGGCGCGGTAGTCCGCCTCCTCGCGCTCGGGGATTTTCGACATCGGCCCTTCCGAGCAGACCCAGCCGTCGAACTCTTCTGCGTTTTGCGCGCCTGCGGCGACGCGGTTGCGCTTCCAGGTGGTGACGTCGACAGTTTCCTCGAACTGGCTCATCTGGAAGGCGAGCGTCTTGTCGGCGCCGATGGCAAAAGAGGCGCCGTCGAAGATCAGCTCATCCTGGCCGCCGATCTGATTGGCATAGATCATCGGCAAACCGGTCTCAATGACCTGGCGGATAACGACCTGATGGCGCACGTCCATCTTGGCGCGGTAGTAGGGCGAGCCGTTCGGCACCAGCAGGATTTCCGCGCCGCTCTCGGCCAGGGTTTCACAGATGCCGACGTCGCCCCAGATGTCCTCGCAGATCGGAATTCCGATGCGCACACCGCGGAAATTGACGGGTCCCTGAGCCTCGGGGCCGGCCTGAAAGACGCGCTTCTCGTCGAACTCGCCATAGTTTGGCAAATCGAGCTTGTAGCGCTCGGCGAGGATCTTGCCGCCATCGGCGACGATGATCGAATTGTGGGTGCCGCTCTTGCGCTTCAGCGGCGTGCCGATGATGACGCCCGGCCCGCCATCGGAGGTATCCGCGGCGAAATCCTGAGCGGCCTTCTCGCAAACCTTGAGGAAGGCCGGCTTCAGCACCAGGTCCTCCGGCGGATAACCGGCAAGGAAAAGCTCGGTGTAGAGCACGATGTCGGCGCCCTGGCGGGCGGCATCCGCCCTCGCCTCGCGCGCCTTGGCAAGGTTGCCGGCGACATCGCCGACCGTCGGGTCGAGCTGGGCAACGGCGATGCGCAGAATATCGGGTGCGGTCTTCTGGGTCATCTGTGCGGTTTAGCGCGGCAAATTTGCCCGGGCAATGGCGTTCGTTTGGACCAATTCGGTGATCAGTCGTCGCCCATATATTCGCGCAGCGATTGCGGCGAATGGTTCTCTCCGATCGACATCGCCAGAATGCGCGAAATGTGCCGGCGCGGCAGGCCGGTTTCCTTCGCCCATTTGTTGATCTGCGCCTGAATCTTGTCGAGATCCCTCTTCGACGTCGGACTTTCGGCGATGTCGAGGCCGGCGTCGCGCAGTGCCGCCCCCATATCGGCTGAGATGACAAATGCGTCCCAGCCCAGCCAGCGCAGGAAATACTGGCCGGTGTTGCCGCCAAGCCGGCTGCCATGCTTGCCGAGATACGCCATCAGCCCGACCTGGTCGTCGTCAGGCCACTCCGCGAGGAATTTGCCGAAACCGCCATGTTCCTTCGACACACGCTCAACGAAGGCGGCGTTGTCGCGGACGGATTTGATCTTCTGCGGGTTGCGCACAATGCGTTGATCAGCCGTCAGGTCGTGCCAGAAGTCATCAGGTTGAAACAACAGCCGTTTCGGCTCGAAATGGAGAAAGGCTTCCTCGAACCCGGGCCATTTCTGTTCGATGACGCGCCAGACGAAGCCGGCGGCAAACACCCGCTCGGCCATCGTCGACAGGATGCGATCGTCCGTAATGTCGGAAACAGCAGCATTGTCAGACGCCGGCCCGAGCAGCGAGGTCAGCACCGCGTCGCCGCCTTTGCGTTTTGCAGCACGGGCGCGAATCTTCGCGAAATCGGGCATCCTGCATCCTCGCGCCGCGCTTTTGACGAAACGCCATCTTCCTATATGCAAACAAGGCTGCCAAGCCGACGCTTTTCCTATGGAGACATCCATGCACAAGACCGTGCCAGAACTTGCCAACCGCTGGTTGAGGCGAACGCCTGAAACCCTAAGCGAGCTCGAGCGGCGGGTGTTGCAGAGCACTGTCGACCGCAAGCCCATCTCGCAGGATATCAACGACAGCCTCACCGGCCTTCAGGGCGCCGGCGACCGGATCGCCGATGCCATTGCCCGCATCGGCGGCTCGTGGACGTTCATCCTGTCCTTCATTGCTTTCCTGGTGCTGTGGATCGGCGCCAATTGGTGGCTGCTGGGACGAGACTCATTCGATCCCTACCCCTTCATCTTCCTCAATCTCGTGCTGTCGATGATCGCCGCCCTGCAGGCGCCGGTGATCATGATGTCGCAGAACCGCCAGGCCGCGCGCGACCGCATCGACGCCGCGCATGACTATGAGGTCAACCTCAAGGCCGAGATCGAGATCATGGCTCTGCATGAAAAGCTGGACGAACTGCGCCACAGCCAGATCATCGGCGTGCGCGAGGACATTGCGCGCCTGGCCGAACAGGTGAACCGCATAGACGAAAAACTGTCGGGCCGGCAAACCTCTCAATGACCGGGATCGTCCATCACCTCATCGAGCAATACGGGTTGATCGCGGTTTTCCTGGGCTGTGTCGCCGAAGGCGAAAGTGCGGCCATCCTCGGCGGCTTCTTCGCCCATCAGCATGTCTTCATCCTCTGGAAAGCTTTCCTCGCGGCCGCCATTGGCGCCTTCGTCGGCGACACGTTTTTCTTCGTCCTCGGCCGCAGCTTTGCCGACCATCCCAGGGTGCTGAAACTGAAGGCGAGGCCCGGCTTCAACCACGCCTACCGTCTCGTCTCGTCCCATCCCAACATATTCGTCCTGTCCAACCGCTACATCTATGGCCTGCGCCTGGTCGGCGGCATCGCGGCCGGTTTCGCCAGCATTTCGGTAGCGCGCTTCGTTATCCTCAACGCGGTGTCGTCGCTGGTCTGGGCGGCTTTGTTCTGCGGCATCGGCTACGTCTTCGGTCTCGGCGCCGAGCAGATGATAGGCAAGGCACTGCTCCATCACGAACGGCTGCTGATCGCGCTTGCCATAGGTCTGGGTGTCGCCATCCTTGCCTGGCTCATCGCCCGCACCGTCGCCGGCAAGGAGCGCGCCAAGGACGCCCGCGACAGCGAAACCACATCGTAAGGTTCAGTCGTCGTCCTCGACCAGAGCCCGGTCGCCGCGATCGAGGATCAGCGGGATGATGAGATCTTCCTCGTCGGCCAGATGCCGCTTCAGCATGGCGATCAGCCGGCTGTTCTCGTCCGCATAGGCGTCGGCGGCGAAGCGCTGCCTGTCCTCGCTCTCCTCGAGCGTGCGGATGAAGGCGTTCGCCGTCTCGGCGTTGCGCTCCAGCCCCTCATGAATGGTGTGATGGTCGGCATCGAGGATTTCGAAGCCGCGCTTCAGGCGCGGCTCCGCCTTGGCGAAAGCCGGGAAATATTGGTAGTCCTCGACATTGTGGTGGCCGTCGAGATTGCCGAGAAAGTGGTTCAGCCGCGGCGCGAACCAGCGCGCGAAATCCGGCGCCGTCAGCCTGCCTTCGCGATAGTCGCCAATGCAGTTGGTGAGCATGCCGCCCAGCTCTCGGAACATGTCGTGCCGCTGCAGCCACATGTTTGCCATGCCGTGGATGTTGGCGTGGCCCTGCCATGTCTCGCGCGGATATTTTTCCGCCAGCCAGCGCAGGTCTTCCGGCAGGCCGGCTCTTTCAAGCAGCAGAAAATTGGCTTCCACGACGTCAGTCTCCTTTGGTGACTAACATATGGGAGCGTTCAGATCAGATCGGTAGTCCTGTGATGCGCTCGATGAGGGCGATTCCCCAGACGCCGGCGACGATAACAACCGAAATCAGCACCGCCAGCGAGCCGCAGTCCTTGGCGAGCTGGATGTCGACGTTGAACTCGCGACTGAAGGCATCGCAGGCTGCCTCGATGCCGGTGTTCAGCACTTCGACCATGATGAGCAGCAGCACCGCGCCGATCAACAGCGCGTAGCCGCGCCACGAGACCGAGACGAACCAGCCGAGCGGCAGCGCCAGCACCAGCAGCATCAGTTCCTGCTGAAATGCCCTTTCGCTGGCGGCGAGCTTGCGAAAGGCTCGCACAGAATTGAAGTAAGCACCGATCAGCCGCTGCATGCCGCATCCCCTTCGAATCACCGGCAGGGGATATCGCAATGGCTGGATCAAGGGAATAAGGCAGCCGCCGCAAAATCACTGCTCCGCAACCTTGATCGTCGGCGTCGACTTCTCGAACTGCGGCAGTCCATCGTCGATCGTATAGTAATCGCCCTTGTCGCCGACAAAGATGTGGCATTGGCCTTCGAGCCCGGTCGGGTTGTCGAACGATCCGGCCAGAACTGAGACATAGGCATCCTGACCCGGCTTCCAGAACAGCACCGAGCCGCAGATCTTGCAAAAGCCGCGCTTGGCAAAGGAAGACGATTCGTACCAGCTGATGTTGTCGGCGCCGGTTATCGTGATGTCGCCGTCGGCGACGTTGGTCGCGGCGTAAAAATGCCCGCTCTGCTTGCGGCACTGCGAACAGTGGCAATAAATGACGCCGCGCAACGGCCCTCGCGTCTGGAAACGCACGGCTCCACACAGGCAAGATCCGCTGTGGTTGTTGCTCATCCCTACCTCCACCAGCCATCGTCCAGGGCTTCGCCGCTGGCCGAGAGGATTTCAGTTTTGCCGCAGCCGGGCACCGGCAAATGCGACATGGGGTGGCCGTGTTCGGACCTGACCTCAGGATCTTTGCAAACCATTTCTGCAGCCTGCGGTAGAACGGACGCGTTACCTGGCGGCACATTAAGGAAACTTTAGCGCCGGCGCATCTATGGTCGTTGCCAAGCGAATGTCGCGATTGGGGACGTGTCTTTCGCAGGATGATCCGAAATACGGCTGGCACTCTCCGGTCGGCGGCATCTCGCACGGTCTGCGATGGGTCCCAGAGGCAGAGTGAACAGAACATGCAGCCGGCAGCCGTCCAGACCGACCGAAACAGCGACATTGCAACAGCCGTTGTGGCGACCATGCGTCAGCTCGGCGTGCTTGGCCTGCCGCGCAATTACGAAATCTTCTACGAAGCACTGAAAGGCACCAATCGCGAACTCGGCCTGGCCGTCGTCGCGCTGGGCAACCAGCCGACGCAGGACGATCTCGACCGCATCGGCCGCGCTTTCTTTGCCCAGCATCACGGTCCCGGCATTGTCGAGCAGGCGCGCGACGTGTTGGCCAGGGAACTCGAGGACATCGCCTTGCTGCTGCGCAGCGAACGTAGCCATATCGAGAAATACGGCAAGATCCTCGATGAGACATCGAGTGGCCTCGCCAACCGCAGCCTGCTTTCGCAGGATCTGCTGCAGAAGGTCGCCAGCGCCATGGCGGCGGCCACCAACTCGACCCTCGACCACGGCAAGCAGGTTGCAACCACGCTGAGCGACAAGACGGCGGAACTGGAGAGCGTCAAGTCGAAGCTTGAGGAGTACAAGCGGCTCGCCGACACCGACCCCTTGACCCATATCTGGAACCGCCGCGCCTTCGACAAGCAAATCACGGCGATTTACACCTCCAACAAGGGGATCCTGTTCAACGCCCTGATCCTTGCCGACATCGACCATTTCAAGGGTGTCAACGATCGCTACGGCCACCCGGTCGGCGACAAGATCATCCAGATCGTCGCTGAAATCTTCCAGACCAGCATCCGTGAAGACATGTTCGTAGCCCGCACCGGCGGCGAGGAATTCGCGCTGATCGTCGAGGGCGCCAGCGAGGATACCACTTACGAGATCGCCGAACGCATCCGCGTGCTGATCGAACAGACGCCGTTCACCAGCAGCCAGACCGGCGCCAATTACGGCACGGTGACCGTTTCCATGGGCATCTGCATGGCTTCCGAAGCGGAAAGCCCGGAGGATCTCTACACCAAGGCGGACCGGGCGCTCTACCGCTCCAAGGTTGGCGGGCGCAACCGCGTCACCCGGCACTCGACAATGGCCGGCCGCACCGGCAAGAACTGGCTGCTATACAAGAAAGACTGACGCTTCGGCGTGCAGCCAATTCCCGGGCACGGGCAAATTTATCGGATCCCGCCTCTTTCCATATGAATTTTCGTGGACTATATTTTCCATGGAAAGAGAGAGGCCATGTCTGTTACACAACCCAATGCTGCCGCCCCTGATCTGACCGCGAAGGCGGCCGAAAATGCGGTTCTGACCAAGGCCACGCTGCGCGCCGCCGAACTCCTGGATATAACCGCCAGGGTGCTTGCGTCGATCATCGGCGTCTCGGAAGCCACGGTTTCACGCATGCGCAGGCAGGAATTCCTGCTGGAGCGCGGCACCAAGCCGTTCGAACTCGCGGTGCTGTTCGTGCGGCTGTTCCGTTCGCTCGACGCCATTGTCGGCGGTGACGAGACGATAGCCCGGGCATGGCTGAAGAACGCCAATACCGCGTTCGATGGCAGCCCGCTTGAAAAGATCCTCACCATTACCGGGCTTGTCGATGTCATTGCCTATCTGGACTCCCGACGCGCTCTCGTCTGAAGCCGTCCGGCTCGACGGCAAATACTGGCGCATGGTCGAGGCGCAGCACCGCGTCTCGACCCTGAAGATCGTTGACACGCTGGACGAACAGGCGCTGCTCGAGGATCTGATCGAGGAGACCAAGCCGCAGATCCCCATGGAATGCAGGCATCTCCACTATCTGCTGGCGACGCCCTTCCGCTACGGCTCGATCTATCCCTACGGCTCGCGCTTCCGCCGCGCCGGCCGCACTCTGGGGGTCTACTACGCGGCGAAGACGATCATGACGGCGGTCGCCGAAATGGCCTTCTACCGCCTGCTGTTCTTCGCCGATTCGCCCGAGACGCCATGGCCGCACGACGCCGCCGAATACACCGCCTTCGCCGCCGCGATCCGTACCGACAATGCCATCGACCTGACGCGGCCGCCGCTCAACCGCGATCGGGCCCATTGGACGCATCCGACCGACTATGCCGCCAGCCAGGCGATTGCCGATGTCGCGCGTGAGGCTGGGCTGGAGGCGATCCGTTACCGTTCGGCGCGCGACCCGAAGGGCGTCAATGTGGCGCTGCTGACATGCCGCGGTTTTGCCAAGGCCAAGCCGCTGGAGCCGCATACCTGGCGCATCCGGCTCGGCGCGTTCGGCGTCCAGGCCATCTCAGAATTTCCGGAGAAGCGGATCGAGTTTTCCAGAACCGCCTTCGCCAATGATCCCCGGCTCAACGGATTGCGCTGGGAACGCGGGCGTTGATCAAACGAAAAAGCGCCGGATTTCTCTGGCGCTTATCATTTCAATTCTGAAAACAGGCTCTTAGCCGTTCACCGCCTGCTTGTGCTGCACCGGATGGCTCTTCTTCAAGAGATCCGACACCAGGAAGGCCAGCTCGATCGCCTGGTCGGCGTTGAGGCGCGGGTCGCAATGGGTGTGGTAGCGGTCCTGCAGCTCCTCGGCGGTGATGGCGCGGGCGCCGCCGGTGCATTCGGTGACGTTCTTGCCGGTCATCTCGACATGGATGCCGCCGGGGTGCGTGCCCTCAGCGCGATGCACCTCGAAGAAGGTCTGCACTTCCTTGAGGATGCGGTCGAACGGCCGCGTCTTGTAGCCGGCTGCCTCGATGGTGTTGCCGTGCATCGGATCGGACGACCACACGACGCTTCTGCCTTCCTTCTGCACCGCGCGCACCAGCTTCGGCAAATGGTCGGCGACCTTGTCGGAGCCGAAGCGGGCGATCAGCGTCAGCCGGCCCGGCTCGTTCTCCGGATTGAGCAGGTCGATCAGCTCCAGCAGACCGTCAGCCGTCAGCGACGGGCCGCATTTGAGGCCAAGCGGGTTCTTGATGCCGCGGCAATATTCGACATGGGCATGGTCGGGCTGGCGGGTGCGGTCGCCGATCCAAATCATATGGCCGGAGGTAGCGTACCAGTCGCCAGAGGTCGAATCGACGCGGGTCAGTGCTTCTTCATAGCCAAGCAGCAGCGCTTCGTGGCTGGTGTAGAAGTCGGTCTCGCGCAGCGCGTAATTGGTCTCGGAAGTGATGCCGACGGCCTTCATGAAGTCCATCGTCTCGGTGATGCGGTTGGCGAGCATGCCATACTTCTCGCCCTGCGGGCTGTCAGAGACGAAACCGAGCATCCAGCGGTGCACGTTCTCCAGGCTAGCATAGCCGCCCTGGGCGAAAGCGCGCAAAAGGTTGAGCGTCGCCGCCGATTGCCGGTAGGCCATCTCCTGGCGGGCCGGGTCGGGAATACGCGACTTCGGGTCGAACTCGATGCCGTTGATGATGTCGCCGCGATAGCTCGGCAGCGTCACCTCGCCCTTGGTCTCGTTGTCGGAGGAGCGCGGCTTGGCGAACTGGCCGGCGACACGGCCGACCTTCACCACCGGCTGCGCGCCGGCGAAGGTCAGCACCACCGACATCTGCAGGAAGACGCGGAAGAAGTCGCGGATGTTGTCCGCGCCATGTTCGGCGAAACTCTCGGCGCAATCGCCGCCCTGGAGAAGGAATGCATCACCGGCAGCGACAGCCGCAAGCTGCTTCTTCAGCTTGCGCGCCTCACCGGCAAAAACCAGCGGCGGAAAGGTGGCGAGCTGGGCTTCCGTGCTCTTCAGCGCGGCAAGGTCCGGATAGCCAGGAACCTGCTTGATCGGCTTCGCTCTCCAAGAATTCGGCGACCATTTCGTCATCGCTGCACCCAAACGCCTTTTCCAGCAGGCTTTTGCCCGCCATTCCTGCCCCACATGGGGATCGCGGCTCCATACACGAAGCCGATTTCCTATTCTAGACCGGAATTCAAGCGCTGGCGAATGGTAGCCGGCGGGCTATGCGGCCTTCTCCACCAGCCGCGCCAACTGCGTCATGACGACAGCCGAGCCCGCCAGGCGCTTTTCCGCCGTCGGCCAGTCGCGGATGAAGACCACGCTGTGGTCGGCCCTGATCTTGGCCAGCGAGCCCTGTTCGCCGATGTATTTGACCAGCCCGACCGGGTTGGAAAACTCGCGCTTGCGGAAATGGATGACGACGCCCTTGGGGCCGGCATCGAGCTTTTCGACATTGGCCCTGCGGCAGAGCGCCTTGAGGAAGACGATCTTGAGAAGATGTTTCACTTCCTCCGGCAGCGGACCGAAACGATCGATCAGCTCGGCGCCAAAGGCGTCGATTTCCTCCGTGTTTTCGAGATCGCCAAGGCGGCGGTAAAGCGCCAGCCTGAGCTGCAGGTCCGGCACGTAGCTTTCCGGGATCATGACCGCCGTACCGACGGCGATCTGCGGCGACCAGCCGCCATCCTGCACCTCGCCGGAATCCTTCACCTCGGCCACCGCCTCCTCCAGCATCTGCTGGTAGAGCTCGAATCCGACCTCCTTGATATGACCGGATTGCTCTTCGCCCAGAAGGTTGCCGGCGCCACGGATGTCGAGGTCGTGGCTGGCGAGCTGGAAGCCCGCGCCAAGCGTGTCCAGCGACTGCAGCACCTTCAGCCGGCGCTCGGCCGTGTCGGTGAGCTTGCGGTTGGCCGGCAGCGTGAACAACGCATATGCCCGCACCTTGGAACGGCCGACGCGGCCGCGCAGCTGGTAGAGCTGCGACAGGCCGAACATATCGGCGCGATGGATGATCAGCGTGTTAGCGGTCGGAATGTCGAGCCCGGATTCGACGATGGTGGTCGACAACAGCACGTCGTACTGGCCGTCATAGAAGGCGTTCATGATGTCGTCGAGTTCGCCCGGCGGCATCTGGCCATGGGCCACCGCCACCTTCAGCTCGGGGACGGATTCGCGCAGGAAATCATGGATTTCGGCGAGATCGCTGATGCGCGGAACGACATAGAAGGAATGGCCGCCGCGGTAGCGTTCGCGCAGAAGCGTCTCGCGGATGACCAGCGGGTCGAAAGGCGAGATGAAGGTGCGCACCGCCATGCGGTCGACCGGCGGCGTGGCGATCAGCGACAGTTCGCGCACGCCGGTCAAGGCAAGCTGCAGCGTGCGCGGGATCGGCGTCGCCGACAGCGTCAGCACGTGGACATCGGTCTTGAGGTCCTTCAGCCGCTCCTTGTGCTTGACGCCAAAATGCTGCTCCTCGTCGATGATCAGCAGGCCGAGATTCTTGAACGAGATCGCCGACCCGAGCAGTGCATGGGTGCCGATGACGATGTCGACCTGCCCCTCGGCGATGGCTTTCTTGGTTTCCGCCAGTTCCTTGGCGCCGACCAGCCGCGAGGCCTGGCCGACGCGGATCGGCAGGCCGGAGAAGCGCTGCGAAAAGGTCTTGAAATGCTGGCGCGACAACAGCGTCGTCGGCACCACGACCGCGACCTGGAACCCTTCCATCGCCGCGATGAAGGCGGCGCGCAACGCCACTTCGGTCTTGCCGAAGCCGACATCGCCGCAGATCAGCCGGTCCATCGGCTTGCCGGCGCCGAGATCGTCCACGACGGCATCGATCGCGCCCTGCTGGTCGTCGGTCTCCTCATAGGGAAAGCGGGCCGAGAACTCGCCGTAAAGCCCTTCCGCCGGCACCATGGGCGGCGCGGTACGCATCTGGCGCTCGGCGGCAATGCGGATCAGCTGTCCGGCCATGTCGAGCAGGCGCTTCTTTAGCCGCGCCTTGCGCGACTGCCAGGCGCCGCCGCCGAGCTTGTCCAGCGTCGCCTCGGCTGTGTCAGAGCCGTAGCGCGACAGAAGCTCGATGTTTTCCACCGGCAGGAACAGCCGGTCGTCGCCGGCATAGTGGATTTCCAGGCAGTCATGCGGCGCGCCGACCGCCTCGATGGTGCGCAGGCCGATGAAGCGGCCAACGCCGTGATCGGCGTGGACGACGATGTCGCCGGCCGACAGAGACGAGGCCTCGGCAATGAAATCCGAAGCGCGCTTCTTGCGCTTCGAGCGGCGGATCAGCCGGTCGCCCAGAATGTCCTGCTCGGCGACGACAACCAGCTGTTCGGTCTCGAAGCCGGATTCCAGTGGCAGCACCGCAAGGGCGGCCTGCCCCGGCTCGAGCTTTTCGGCTTCGGCCAACGTCGCCACCGGCACGAGATTGCCGAGATGATGCTCGGCCAGGATCTGGCCGAGCCGATCGAGCGATCCTTCGGTCCAACCGGCGACGATGACCCGCCGGCGCGCCGCGCGCTCGTCGGCGATGTGTTTTACGACGACGTCGAAGACGTTGGCGTTGGGGTCGGCACGTTCTTCGGCGAAGCTGCGACCGTGGCGCGAACCGCCATGGAACACCTTTTTGGCCCCGACATCGGGCGCGTCGAAGGCGGTGAAGTCGATGGCTTCGCGCGGTCCGAGCGACGCCACGAGGTTTTCCGGTGAGAGATAGAGCAGGTCCGGCGCCACCGGCTTGTAGGGCACGGCGTCCTTCAAGGCGGCGTCGGCCTGTTTGCGGCGCGCTTCGTAGTGGTCGAGGATCAGCGTGTGACGCTCAGCCAGCGCTTCGTGCGCCAGATGGTCGAAGATGACAGGCGCATCCGGCAGATAATCAAACACTGTCTCCAGCCGCTCGTAGAACAGCGGCAGCCAGTGCTCCATGCCGGCAAAGCGCCGCCCTTCGCTCACCGCCGCATAAAGGCCGTCGTCGCGCTGCGGCGCGCCAAAGGCTTCGATATAGGAGCGCCGGAAGCGGCTGATGGTTTCGGGCGTCAGCGCCACTTCGCTCATCGCCTGCAGCGCCATCGACTTGCGCTGGCCGGTTGTGCGCTGCGTGGCGGCGTCGAAGACGCGGATCGATTCCAGCGTGTCGCCGAAGAAATCGAGCCGCAGTGCTTCCGTCCAGCCGGGCGCGTAGAGGTCGAGGATGCCGCCGCGCACGGCGAATTCGCCGATACCGCGCACCGTCGGCACTCGCTCGAAGCCGGAAATCTCCAGCCGGGACACCAGCGCGTTCATGTCGATCTGGTTGCCGGGCTTTGCGTGGAAAGTCTGCGCTTCGACCAGATCGGCCGGCGGAATGCGCTGCAGCAGTGCATTGGCAGTGGTCAGGATGACCGCGCGATGCGGCTTTTTTGCCAGCGCGATCATCGCCGTCAGGGCGTCGAGCCGCTTGGCGGCGGCATCGGAGCCTGGCGAAACGCGGTCATAGGGCAGGCAATCCCAGGCCGGCAACTCCAGCACCGGCAGGCCGGGGGCGGCAAAGGTCAGCGCCTCGATGATCAACGGCAGGCGCTGGCCGTCGCGCGCCACGAACAGCACCGGTTTGTCAGGCGCAATCTCATGGATCGCCTGCACCAGCGCAAAGGCTTCGTAGCCATCGGCAACGCCGTCGACGATGAACTGGCCGGCACGGCCTTTCGGCAGACCGATTTTGGGAATGAGGCTCATGGTTGCACGTTTAAAATGTCATGGTCCGGCGCGATGCCAAGATCTTTTGCAGGACGGCACAGTCGATATTCCTGGGAACCGGGCGTTCGCCGGTGACCATGGGCAGGAATTCGGTGTCGGGGATGTCGAGGAGCCTTTCATATTGGTCGATTTCATCGCCGGTCAAGGCGCCGATCTCGTTGTCGGCAAACGTACCGAGGATAAGGTCCATCTCGCGCATCCCGCGATGCCAGGAGCGGAACAACAGCTTGCGGCGCCTGATATCCAGCCCCTCGCTTGATCGTTTCGTCCCGGTCATCGTGCCGCATCCTTGCTTGGTGCGGCGCATATAGCGTGGATAGAGGGCGGTGTCAGCCTTGCAACGCACGGGTGGGCGGCTAAACATCCCGGGTGTGAAGAACACTCCTGACAACGCTGGTGCCGGACACCGCCCGCACTTCACCCTCCCCCTTGTGGGGAGGGTCGGCGAGCACGCTTCGCAAAGCGAAGCGAGTGAGACGGGGTGGGGGTGCGGCGCTGACCTACCGACTTCCTCGAAAGTTAGCCGCGCACCTACCCCCATCCCGCTCCGCTTCGCGGATCGACCCTCCCCACAGGGGGGAGAGTGAAGCCTTGCGCCCCTCCCTCCTCGACCCTCTCTTCGTCCCGATCACTTCGCTTGCCGGCGTCGGCCCCAAGGTTGGCGCTCTGATCGAGAAGGTGGTGGCGGCCGATCTCGGCGAACGGCCGGCGCGCGCCGGCGACCTGTTGTTCGTTCTGCCGCACACCGTCATAGACCGCCGCAATCGTCCCGGCATCGCGCTTGCGCCGGCCGGCGCCATCGTCACGCTCGACGTGCGCATCGACCGCCACCAGCCGCCGCCGCGCGGCAACCGGTCGGTGCCTTACCGCGTCTATGCCCATGACGACACCGGCGAGATCGGCCTGATCTTCTTCCACGCCCATGCCGCCTATCTCGAAAAAGCGATGCCAGTGGGCGAGCATGTCGTCGTCTCCGGCCGCATGGAGTGGTTCAACGGCCGCCCGACCATGGTCCATCCCGACCATATCGCCCTGGTGAGCGAGGCGGAAACACTGCCGCTGGTCGAACCGGTCTATCCGCTGACCGCCGGCTTGTCGGGCAAGGTGCTGCGCCGCGCCATCGGCCAGGCGCTCGGCCGGCTGCCGGAATTGCCGGAATGGCAGGACGGCGCCTTCATGCGCAAGCAGACTTTCCCCGCCTTCGCCGACGCGCTCGCCCGCATCCACTATCCCGCGGACCCGATCGATGTCGCCATCGAGGGGGTGGCATGGCGCCGCCTTGCCTATGACGAGCTTCTCGCCGGCCAAGTCTCGCTGGCATTGGTGCGGGCAAAAGTGCGCCGGCTGTCGGGCCGGCCGCTCATCGGCGACGGTCGCATCGTCGAGAAACTGCGCGCAGCCCTGCCCTATTCATTGACCGGCAGCCAGGAATTCGCGCTTGCCGAAATCAATGCCGATCTGGCCGACCCCGAGCGCATGCTGCGCCTGCTGCAAGGCGATGTCGGCTCCGNGCTCCGGCAAGACGGTGGTGGCGCTGCTGGCCATGGGGCGCGCGGTGGAGGCCGGCGGCCAGGCGGCCTTGATGGCGCCGACCGAAATCCTGGCGCGCCAGCATCTGGCGACAATCACGCCGCTGGCCGAACAGGCCGGCCTGCGCGTCGCTATCCTGACCGGCCGCGAAAAGGGCCGCGAACGCGCCGATACGCTGGCGGGCCTGGCCAGCGGCGACATCGACATCGTCGTCGGCACCCATGCGCTGTTCCAGGAAACGGTGACCTATCACGACCTCGTCTTTGCCGTGGTCGACGAGCAACACCGCTTCGGCGTCCACCAGCGGCTTGCCATCACCGCCAAGGGCGACGCCCCCGACATGCTGGTGATGACGGCGACGCCGATCCCGCGCACTCTGGTGCTGACCGCCTTCGGCGACATGGACGTCTCCAAGCTGACGGAAAAGCCGGTTGGCCGCCAGCCGATCCGCACCGTCACGCTGCCACTGGAACGGCTGGACGAACTGGTCGGTCGCATGCTGGACGCGGTTGCCGACGGCCAGAAGATCTACTGGATCTGCCCGCTGGTCGAGGAATCCGAAGAGATCAAGTTGATGTCGGCCGAGGACCGTTTTGCCTCGCTGCAGCCCTTGTTCGGCGATCGCATCGGCCTCGTCCACGGCCGCATGAAGGGCGCCGAAAAGGACGAGGCGATGCGCGCGCTCAAGGCCGGCGAAACCCGCATCCTGATCGCCACCACCGTCATCGAGGTCGGCGTCGACGTGCCGGACGCCACCATCATGGTCATCGAGCATGCCGAACGTTTTGGCCTGGCGCAACTGCACCAGTTGCGCGGCCGCGTCGGCCGCGGCGACAAGCCTTCTTCCTGCGTGCTGCTCTACAAGGACCCGCTCGGCGAAACGGCCAAGCGCCGGCTGTCGGTGATGCGCGAGACCGAGGACGGGTTCCTGATCGCCGAAGAGGATCTGAAGCTGCGCGGCGAAGGCGAATTGCTCGGCACCCGCCAGTCCGGCACGCCGGGCTTCCAGGTGGCGCGCATCGAGGTGCACGCCGACTTGCTCGAAGCAGCCCGCGACGATGCAAGGCTGATCCTGTCGCGTGATCCGGAACTACAGTCTGAGCGCGGCGAGGCGCTGCGGCTGCTGCTCTATTTGTTCGGCCGCGACGAGGCCGTGCGGCTCTTGCGTGCCGGCTGAGCCAAAGCACCAAGCGGCGGGTTGGCGAGATCTCCGTCGATCGGCTGGCCGTTCATCGTCACCATTTTCGGCTTGACTTCGGGCGCCACCAGCCCGGCCGAGACGATCAGCCTGGCGCCATCCTCGATCGTCATGTCGAGCAGCACGATGTCGGATTTCGGCACGTACATCAGGAAACCGGTGGTAGGGTTCGGCGTGCACGGCATGAACACGGCGATCATCGGGTCGCCTGCATGGTCGAGCTTCTGGTTGATCTCGGTTTCCTTCTCGCTGGCGACGAAGACCAGCGACCAGACGCCTTTTCGCGGATATTCGACCAGCCCGACCTGGCGGAACATATCGCCCTTGTTCGACAGCACCGTCTGGAAAATCTGCTTCAGCGAACCGTAGATGCCGCGCACCAGCGGCATACGGCCAAGCAGCCGTTCGCCGAAATTGACGATGGCGCGACCGACGATGTTGGCGGTCATGAAGCCGATCAGCGTGATCAGCACGAGCGCCACGATCAGGCCGAAGCCGGGCACCGGAAACGGCAAATAGGTGTCGGGGCTGTAGCGCGCCGGAATGTACGGCTTCACCCAGGAATCGACCCAGCCGACGAACGACCAGGCGATATAGGCGGTGATCGCCAGCGGCGCGCAGACGATAAAGCCTGTGAGGAAATAGTTCCTCAGCCGGGTCATGCCTGAAGTTCTGGGAGCATCGGACATGGTTCACCGGGGACGCGGGTTGCAGCGCCACACTAGTGAAGCGGACGGCGCTTTGGAACTGCGAAGTTTTTTAGACCCCCGATGAGCGCCGACTACTCCACCGTCACCGATTTCGCCAGGTTGCGCGGCTGGTCGACGTCCGTCCCCATGAACACGGCGGCGTAGTAGGCCAGCATCTGGATCGGCAGCGCATAGATGATCGGCGAGATGATTTCCGGCACGTCGGGCAGGATGATCGTCTCCATCGTCTTGACGCTGACCTGCGCCGCGCCCTTGGCGTCGGTGATCAGGATGATCTTGCCGCCGCGCGCCGCCACTTCCTGCATGTTCGACACGGTTTTTTCGAAGATGCGATCATGCGGCGCGATGACGATGACCGGCATGTTCTCGTCGATCAGCGCGATCGGCCCGTGCTTCAGTTCGCCCGCGGCATAACCCTCGGCATGGATGTAGGAGATTTCCTTGAGTTTCAGCGCGCCTTCCATGGCCAGCGGGAAATTGGTGTCGCGTCCGAGATAGAGCACGTCCTTGTAGCGCGAGATTTCGCGCGCGATGCGCTCGATCTGCTCTTCGAGCTTCAGTACCTGGTTGGCGTAGCGAGGCGCCTCCGAAAGAGCGCGCACCAGCGTCTTTTCCTCATCCTTCGAGATCGTGCCGCGCGCCACACCCGCACGCACCGCCAGCGAGGCCAGCACCGAAAGCTGGCAGGTGAAAGCCTTGGTCGAGGCGACGCCGATCTCCGGCCCGGCCAGCGTCGGCAGCACGACGTCGGATTCGCGCGCCATGGTCGATTCGCGCACATTGACGATGGCGCCGATCTTCATGCCCGCCTTGCGGCAATAGCGCAGCGAGGCCAGCGTGTCGGCGGTTTCGCCGGACTGCGAGATGAAGAAGGCGGCATCATCAGCGGATAATGGCATTTCGCGGTAGCGGAATTCCGAGGCGACATCGATGTCGACCGGCAGCCGCGCATAGCGCTCGAACCAGTATTTGCTGATCAACCCCGCGAGATAGGCGGTGCCGCAGGCCGAGATCGCCAGCCGGCCGATCTTGGCGAAGTCGAACGGCAGTTCCAGCGGCTTCGACAGGCCAGAGACGAAATCGACGTAGTGCGCCAGCGTATGCGAGATCACCTCGGGCTGTTCATGGATTTCCTTTTCCATGAAATGGCGGCGGTTGCCCTTGTCGACCATGAAGCTGGTCGACAGCGATTGCTGGCGCTTGCGGGCAACCTCTTTGCCGTCGATGTCGAAGATGGTGACGCCATCGCGGCGCACCACCGCCCAGTCGCCGTCTTCAAGGTAGGTGATGGAATTGGTGAAGGGCGCCAGCGCGATGGCGTCGGAGCCCAGAAACATCTCGCCATCGCCATGGCCGACGGCCAGCGGCGGGCCATTGCGGGCGCCGACGATGAGGTCCTCGTCGCCGGTGAACATGATGGCCAGAGCAAAGGCGCCTTCCAGTCGCTTCAGCGCCTGATGCGCCGCCTCGATCGGCTTCAACCCTTTGGCGAGTTCGCGCGCCACCAGGTGCGCCACGACCTCGGTGTCGGTCTGTGATGAGAAGGAATAGCCGTCGCGGATCAGTTCGTCGCGCAGTTCGGCGAAATTCTCGATGATGCCGTTATGAACGATGGCGACGCCGTCGGAAAAATGCGGATGGGCGTTGGTCTCGTTGGGCACGCCATGCGTGGCCCAGCGCGTGTGGCCGATGCCGATCGTGCCATCGAGCGGCTCGTCCTTCAGCCGGCGTTCGAGGTTGATCAGCTTGCCTTCGGCGCGGCGGCGGCCAAGCCGGCCATGCTCGACCGTGGCGACACCGGCCGAGTCATAGCCGCGATATTCCAGCCGCTTCAGCGCATCGACGATGAGCGGCGCGACCTGGCTCTGGCCGACAATTCCGACGATACCGCACATATGCCTGCCCCCAATTCCCGCTGGAAAACCAGTCCCGATGGAAAACCAGCGCTATCTAGGGATTGCCGGCCCGCCGCGAAAGTCACTTTGCGTTTCGTCTGCTGTAACGGAACGCTTCTCAACCCGATGCACCATGACACACCGCTCTTGCAATCCGGTTACCGCAATTCCTCGGTTGTTCAATTGCTTCGGCGGTTAATGGCCGGTGCCGGCCTTTTTCTTCGCCGCTGCGGCAGACGCGAAGCGCTCGCGCAATTCCTTGCCCTTGCCGGGAATGGTCTTCTGGCGGGCGCGGCCGAAGGCCAGCGCATCGTCCGGCACGCTTTCGGTTATGACGCTACCCGAGGCGATGTAGCCTCCCTTGCCGATCGTAACCGGCGCCACCAGCGACGAGTTCGAACCGATGAAGGCGCCCTCGCCGATGTCGGTGAAAAACTTCGAGTAGCCGTCATAGTTGCAGGTAATGGTGCCGGCGCCGATATTGGCCCCCGCGCCCACACGGGCATCGCCGATATAAGTCAGATGATTGACCTTGGCGCCCTCCTCGATGACCGCCTGCTTGACCTCGCAGAAATTGCCGACCTTGGCTTTCTCGCGGAGATCGGCGCCTGGCCTGAGCCGTGCGAACGGACCGACGTCGCAATTGGCAGCGACGGTCGCGCCTTCGATGTGGCTGAAGGCGTGGATCTTGGCGCCGCCGGCGATTTTCACGCCCGGGCCGAACCAGACATTGGGCTCGACGATGGTGTCGGCGCCGATTTCGGTATCGTGCGAGAAATACACGGTGTCCGGCGCAATCAGCGTTACGCCCGACAGCATCGCCTCGTCCCGACGACGCTGTTGCCAGATGCCTTCCGCCTGCGCCAGCTCGGCCCTGTTGTTGATGCCGAGCGCGCTCTCGAAGCTCGTTTCGGTGGCGACGACATCGAGCCCTTTCGCACTGGCGATCTCGACGATGTCGGTGAGATAGTACTCGCCCTTGGCGTTCTTGTTGCCGACCTTGTCGAGCAGTTCGAGCGCATGAGCGCCGGCCACCGCCATCATGCCGGCATTGCAGAAGCCGATCTTCTTTTCCTCGGCGGAGCAGTCCTTCTCCTCGCGGATGGCGGTGAGCTTGCCACCTTTTTCGATCAGCCGGCCATAGCCGGCCGGGCTGGGCGGGCGGAAGCCGATCACCACAACAGCCGCGCCATCGGCAAGCTTTTGCCGCGCGGTCACCAGGGCTTCAGCGTCGATCAGCGGCGTGTCGCCGAACATCACGAGAATATCGTCATAACCCTTTGATATCGCATCGCGCGCAGCCCGCACGGCATGCGCAGTGCCGAGCCGCTTCTCCTGCACGAAGGTCTCGGCCTTGGGCGCGAATTTCGCCGCCGCCTTGCGCATATCATCGGCGCCATGGCCGATCACCAGCGCCTGGCTGCGGGCGCCGGCGGCCTCGGCCGCTTTCACCACATGGGCGACCATCGGCAGTCCGGCGATCTGGTGCAGCACCTTCGGCATCGCGCTCTTCATGCGCGTGCCTTCACCGGCGGCGAGAATGACGGACAGGCAGGATCTCTGGCTCATGGATGGCAACCGTATGAAAGGGATCAGGAATCGCAGAGTGGTAGCATCTGGCGTCATGCTGCACCAATGCGGTTAAATTCCGGTGAGGTGATGAGGCAGTTCACTCTCGATCAGCGGATCGCTACCCCAGCCGGCCCAGCACCGGAAAATTCTCGAGCAGCCAGTAGGACACCGTCTGCACGCCGCCGGTGAGGAAGAACATGCCGGCGACGACCAGCAGCGCGCCGATGGCTTTTTCGACGCGGCCGAGATGGACGCGGAACCTGCCGAGGAAGCGCATGAAGGCGCCGGAGAACAGGGCAGCAATCAGGAACGGAATGCCGAGGCCAAGCGAATAGGCGGCAAGCAGAAGAGCGCCCTCGCCCACCGTCTCGCGGCCGCCGGCCAAGGTCAGGATCGGCCCCAGAACCGGGCCGATGCAGGGCGTCCAGCCGAAGGCGAAGGCCAGCCCCATGACATAGGCGGCGACCATGCTGGCAGGCTTGCCCTGCGACTGAAAGCGCGCCTCGCGCGACAGAAGCGGTATGCGCAGGATGCCGAGGAAATTCAGCCCCATCAGGATGATCAGCACCCCGGCCGCCATCGCCAGCGGCTCCTGCCAGACGCGCAGCCAGTGGCCGATGGTCGAGGCGCCGGCGCCAAGCGCCACGAACACGGTGGAGAAACCGAGTACGAAGGCGAGCGAGGAATAGATGAGCGCGCCGCGGGCGCCGGCCTTGGCCGTGACGCTGGCATCGTCACCGCGAAAATCGTCGACCGACACGCCGGCCATGTAGCAGAGATAGGGAGGCACCAGCGGCAGCACGCAAGGCGACAGGAACGAGATCGCCCCCGCTCCGACCGCGCTGACATAGCCGATGTCCAATGGCATTCCAGAACTCCAGATTCCTTGGCGCCGGTATAGCGGTGCAAAACCGTGTTCGCCAATCACCATCGTGTGGCATTTGGCTACACATACGGTCCGGCCGGACGAATTGTTACCGACCAATCCCAAGTTGACCAAGCCGGGGAAGAAATATCCCTCGCCGAACGTTCACAGAGCGAAGCCGCGATTTCTGCGCGCTTCGTCGGATCACCAGGGAGATTTCCATGAAAACGATCACCGTCGGCTTGGCCGCCCTTCTGCTCAGCACCGCCGCATCCTTCGCCGCCGAAGCGTGGAAGGAAGCCGAAGTCGGTGGCACCAAGATCTACACCGATGCCAGTGGCATGACGCTCTATACCTATGACAAGGACGAGAAGGGCAAGACCAACTGCTACGACAAATGCGCCACCAACTGGCCGCCGCTGAAGGCCGAGGAGGGCGCCAAGGCGGACGACGAATGGACCATCGTCGACCGCACCGACGGCACCAAGATGTGGGCCTATGACGGCAAGCCGGTCTACACCTTCATCAAGGACAAGAAGGCCGGTGACATCACCGGCGACGGCGTCGGCGAAGTCTGGCACATCGTCAAGGCCGACTGATCGTCCGAACCTCTATCCCGCGCCCGCTCGGCGGGACTCAGCTGGCCGCCGGCTCCAACGACCCGGCGGCCAGTTCTGCATTTACAGGCAGCGCGAACCGGTCGCGGCGCGCCTTACCCAGTGGCTCCAAACACGAACCGTCCCAAGCAAAAATTTTGTGGTCTTCTCCATACACTCTTAGAGTGTATTGCGGCGGACGCCTCCGCATTTTGGCCGCTTGCCCTTGACCGATCGCAAAAGCGCGGCCATGTGAGCGGCAACAAAAATGCGTCACGCAGCGGAATTCTTCTGCCGCCCACAGCTGATATGAGACCTCATGGACGTCGTCGTCGTCGAATCGCCGGCCAAGGCGAAGACAATCAACAAGTATCTCGGCAAGAACTTCAAGGTTCTGGCCTCGTTCGGCCATGTCCGCGATCTGCCGGCCAAGGATGGTTCGGTGCGTCCCGACGAGGATTTCGCCATGTCCTGGGCGGTCGACACCGCTTCCGGAAAGCGCCTCGCCGACATTGCCAACGCGGTCAAGGATGCCGATGGCCTGATCCTCGCCACCGATCCGGATCGCGAGGGCGAAGCCATTTCCTGGCACGTGCTGGAGGTGCTCAAGCAGAAGCGCGTGTTGAAGGACAAGCCGGTCAGCCGCGTCGTCTTCAATGCCATCACCAAGTCGTCGGTGCTGGAAGCGATGGCCAATCCGCGCCAGATCGATGCGCCATTGGTCGATGCCTATCTGGCTCGCCGCGCACTCGATTATCTCGTCGGCTTCACGCTGTCGCCGGTGCTGTGGCGCAAATTGCCGGGCGCCCGTTCCGCCGGCCGCGTCCAGTCGGTGGCGCTGCGCCTGGTCTGCGACCGCGAATCCGAAATCGAACGTTTCGTCCGCGAGGAATACTGGCAGATCGCTGCCCTCCTCGGCACGCCACGTAACGACAGCTTCGAGGCGCGGCTGACCGCGTTCGAGCGCAAGAAGCTGCAGAAGCTCGACATCGCCAGCAAGGCGCAGGCCGACGATATCAAGGGCATGCTTGAAGGCGCGACCTTCAAGGCTCTGTCGGTGGAAGCCAAGCCGACGCGGCGCAATCCTGGCCCGCCCTTCACCACTTCGACGCTGCAGCAGGCGGCATCGTCGGGCCTCGGCTTTTCGGCGACGCGCACCATGCAAGTGGCGCAGCGCCTCTATGAAGGCATGGAGATCGGCGGCGAGACCACCGGCCTGATCACCTATATGCGAACCGACGGCGTGCAGATGGCGCCGGAGGCGATCGACGCCGCCCGCGACACCATCGCCAAGGAATTCGGCCCAAGATACCTCCCGGAAAAGCCGCGCCAGTACACAGCCAAGGCCAAGAACGCCCAGGAAGCGCACGAGGCGGTCCGCCCGACCGATTTCATGCGCACGCCGGCTTCGGTCAGGCAGTATCTCGATTCCGACCAGCTGCGGCTTTACGAGCTGATCTGGAAGCGCGCCATCGCCAGCCAGATGCAGTCGGCCGAGATCGAGCGCACCACGGTCGAAATCGAGGCGGTCAATGGCGCCCGCACGGCGGAGCTTCGCGCCGTCGGTTCGGTCGTTCGCTTCGACGGCTTCATCGCCGCCTACACCGACCAGAAGGACGAGGACGCCGAAGACGAGGAAAACCGTCGCCTGCCCGAGATCCGTGCCGGCGAGCAGCTGGCCCGTCAGGCGATCAATGCCACCCAGCACACCACCGAGCCGCCGCCGCGCTATTCCGAGGCGTCGCTGATCAAGAAGCTGGAAGAGCTCGGCATCGGCCGTCCGTCGACCTACACCGCGATCCTGAAGACGTTGGAAGACCGTGACTACGTCAGCATCGACAAGCGCCGGCTGGTGCCGCAGGCCAAGGGCCGGCTGCTGTCGGCTTTCCTCGAAAGCTTCTTCGAGCGTTATGTCGAATATGACTTCACGGCCTCACTCGAGGAAAAGCTTGACGAGATTTCCGACGGCAAGCTCGCCTGGAAGGACGTGCTGCGCGACTTCTGGAAAGACTTTTCCGGCGCCGTCGCCGACATCAAGGAACTGCGCGTCACCGACGTGCTCGATGCGCTGAACGAGGAACTGGCGCCGCTGGTGTTCCCCGCGCGGGAGGATGGCTCGAATCCCCGCATCTGCCCGAAATGCGGCTCCGGCAATCTGTCGCTGAAACTCGGCAAGTTCGGCGCCTTCGTCGGCTGCTCCAACTATCCGGAATGTTCCTTTACCCGCCAGCTCGGCGACGCCGCCAACCCGAATGGCGAGAATGGCGGCGGCGAGGACGGCACCAAGGTCCTCGGCAACGATCCCAACACGGCAGAGGAAATCACGCTGCGCTCAGGCCGCTTCGGTCCTTATATCCAGCGCGGCGACGGCAAGGAAGCCAAGCGCTCCAGCCTGCCCAAGGGCTGGACGCCCGACTCGATCGACCATGAAAAGGCCTTGGCGCTGCTGTCGCTGCCGCGCGATATCGGCAAGCATCCTGAATCCGGCAAGATGATCTCCGCCGGGCTTGGCCGCTATGGTCCATTCGTTTTGCATGATGGCACCTATGCCAATGTCGACAGCGTAGAGGATGTGTTCTCGATCGGCCTCAACCGCGCTGTCACCGTGATCGCCGAGAAGCAGCTGAAGGGCAAGGGCGGCCGCAATGGCGGCACCGCGGCGGCGCTGAAGGAACTCGGCGACCATCCCGATGGCGGCGGCAAGATCGTCGTGCGCGATGGCAAATACGGGCCCTATGTTAACTACGGCAAGGTCAACGCGACACTGCCCAAGGGCAAGGATCCGCAGTCGGTGACCGTCGAGGACGCGGTGGCGCTGATTGCCGAGAAGGAAGCCAAGGGCGGCGGCAAGAAGCCGTTCCGCAAGGCGGCAGCCGCCAAGGCCCCCACAGCCAAGAAAACCACTGCCAAAACAACCACTGGCAAGAAAACCACAGCCAAGAAGTCGGCGACCAAGAAGCCGGCGGCGAAGAAAAAGGGATAGCAGAGTGGCGCGCAGGATCACCGGTAGAAGCCACGGCGATCCGCGCACCGCCGACACGAGGGCCAAGGTCAAGGACGACTACAGGCCGTCGCGTGACGAAATCCTGCGCTACATCGCCGAGAACCCCGACCGCGCGGGAAAACGCGACATCGCCAAGGCGTTTGCCTTGCGCGGCGACGACCGCATTTGGCTGAAGGACATCCTGCGCGACCTGCAGGACGAAGGCATCCTGACCAAGGAGCGCAAACGGCTGGCCCGTGTCGGCGCCTTGTCGCATGTCGCCGTACTCGACATTTTTGGCCGCGATGGCGACGGCATCCTGCTGGCGCATCCTGCCGAGCCCGTAGGCACCGGCGAACCGCCCGTCGTCTCGATCCGCGTCTCGCGCGGCGGCAATGGCCCGCAGCCGGGCATCGGCGACCGTGTGCTGGCCAAGACCTTCCCGACCGACGAGGCGACCGGGCCTGCCTATACCGGCCGCGTAATGAAGATTTTCGAGAAGCGGACAGATGCCGTGCTGGGCGTCTTCCGTATCCTGAGGGACGGCACCTTCCGAATCGAGCCGGTCGAACGTCGCCAGCCCGAACTGATCGTCGACAAGGAATTCCAGAACGGCGCCAGGAACGGCGACCTTGTCGAGGTCGAGCCCGCGGGGGCCTCCCGGTATGGTTTGCCGCGCGCAAAAGTGCTGGCGGTGCTGGGGTCGCTGACCAGCGAAAAGGCGGTCTCGATGATCGCCATCCACGCGCACGACATTCCGCATATCTTCCCGGCCGACGTCATCGCCGAATCCGAGGCGGTAAAACCGGCGACGCTTGCTCACCGCGAGGACTGGCGCGACCTGCCGCTGGTGACCATCGACCCGGCCGACGCCAAGGACCATGACGACGCCGTCTTCGCCACGCCCGACCTCGACGAGAAGAACCCCGGCGGCGTGATCGCCACGGTGGCGATCGCCGATGTTGCAGCCTATGTCCGCTATGGCACCGCACTCGATCGCGAGGCGCTGAAACGCGGCAATTCTGTCTATTTCCCCGACCGCGTCGTGCCGATGCTGCCAGAGCGCATCTCCAACGACCTGTGCTCGCTGCGCGAAGGCCAAGACCGTCCCGCGCTTGCCGTGCGCATGATTTTTGCCACCGATGGCCGCAAGCTGCGTCACACCTTCCACCGCGTCATGATGAAATCGGCGGCCAAGCTCGCCTATCCGCAGGCCCAGGCCGCGATAGACGGCCTTCCTGACGACAAGACCGGCCCGATCCTCGATACGGTGCTGAAGCCGCTGTGGGACGCCTACGCCATCCTGAAGCGCGGCCGCGATGGCCGCCAGCCGCTCGAGCTTGATCTGCCGGAGCGCAAGATCCTGCTCAAGCCGGACGGCACCGTCGACCGCGTCATCGTCCCGGAGCGGCTCGACGCCCACAAGCTGATCGAAGAATTCATGATCCAGGCCAATGTCGCCGCCGCCGAAACGCTGGAAGCGAAGAAGCAGGCGCTGGTCTACCGCGTCCACGATGCGCCGTCGCTGGCCAAGCAGGAATCGCTGCGCGAGTTCCTGCAGTCGCTCGGCCTGTCGCTGGCGCGTGGCGCGCAGATGCGGCCCGCCCAGTTCAACGGCATTCTCGAGCGCGTGCGTGGCGCCGACAATGAGGGGCTGGTCAACGAAGTGGTGCTGCGCTCGCAGAGTCAGGCCGAATATTCGCCCAAGAACATCGGCCATTTCGGCCTCAACCTGAAGCGCTACGCGCATTTCACCTCGCCGATCCGCCGCTATGCCGATCTGATCGTGCATCGCGGGCTGATTGCCGCACTTGGGCTCGGCCCCGGCGGGCTGACGCAGGACGAAGAGACGCGGCTGGAAGACGTCGCGGTGCTGATCTCGGGCACCGAGCGCCGCGCCATGGCGGCCGAGCGCGACACCGTCGACCGGCTGATCGCCGCCTACCTCGCCGAGCGCATCGACGGCCGCTTCGACGCCCGCATTTCGGGCGTCACCAAATCGGGACTATTTGTCCAATTGCCGCAGTTTGGCGCAGATGGCTTCATCCCGGTGTCAAGTCTGGATGGCGATTACTATATATATGACGAAACCGCGCGATCGCTGTTCGGAGAACGCACCGGCAAGGGCTATCAGCTTGCCGACCGCGTCGAGGTTCGCCTGATCGAGGTGGCGCCTATGGCCGGCGCGATGCGTTTCGAGATGCTGACCGACCCGAAGCCCCTGCCCGGCTCCAAACGGTCGTTTCACAAGGCAAAAGGCCGCGCCCGCGCGTCGCAATCGCGCCCGGGGTCGCGCGGCAGGAGACGATAATGGCAAGCGAAATGGGAATCCAGAAGCAGGTTTTCGGCGGCGAACATCATTCGGGCCGAGTCGCCCGCCCGCTGTGGACGGCGATGAAGCGCGGCGCCCTTGGCCGCTGCCCGCATTGCGGCGAAGGCAGGTTATTCGCCGGCTTCACCAAAAGCGTCGACAAATGCGCCGCGTGCGGTGAGGAGTTCCACCACCACCGCGCCGACGACCTGCCCGCTTATCTCGTCATCGTCATCGTCGGCCACATCGTTCTCGGCGCCTTCATGGGCGTCGAGGCGACGTCGACGCTCTCCATGTGGCAGCACATCGCCATTTGGGTGCCGTTGACCATCGTGCTGTCGGTCGCTCTGCTGCAACCGGTCAAGGGCGCCGTCATCGGACTGCAATGGGCGCTCTATATGCACGGCTTCGGCGGCGAAAAAGACGGCACCGAGCCGCATCCCGGAACCTAGTTTGCGTCAGGGCAATGTCGCCTGGCGCAACATGCCGACCGTGAAAGGCCACTTTCGTTTGCCAGAAGTTTCCGCTAGGTCCTGCGCATGGAAGGTATGACCAAGGCGGAAGTCAGCAGGATGGACCGTGGCGCAGCCGCCCACAGCGGCCTGCCCATACGCCCGCGCGATGCCGCCACCCTGATCCTGCTCGACCGCGAGGACGACGAGATTCTGGTGCTGATGGGCCGGCGCCATGCAGGCCACGCCTTCATGCCCGGCAAGTTCGTCTTTCCCGGCGGCCGCACCGATTCGGCCGACAGCCGCATTGCCGTTGCCACCCCATTGCTTCCGGAGGAAGAAGCCAGGCTGACCGCCGGCGTCGGCCGCATCAGCCCGTCGCGGGCCCGTGCCATCGCGCTCTCGGCCATCCGCGAGACTTATGAGGAAGCCGGCCTGCTCATCGGCCGCAAAGGCTCGTTCGCAACCGACAAACGCGACTGGCAGGGCTTTGTCGAGCACGGCGTCCAGCCTTCGCTGGCGCCGCTGCGCTTCATTGCCCGCGCCATCACCCCGCCCAATCGCGTGCGTCGTTTCGACACCCGCTTCTTCAGCGCCTGGCGCAGCGATGTCGCCGTGGAACTGCCGGGTGGCGGCCCGACCAATGAGCTGGAAGAACTGGTCTGGCTGCCGCTTGCCAAGGCCAGAGAGGCCGATATCCCCGACATCACCCGAACGATCTTGCAGGAGCTGGAGACGCGGCTTGCCGGCGATCCGCGCCTGCGACCCGGTGGGTCCGTGCCGTTCTACCGGCTTGTCCGCAACCGCTTCGTTCGCGAAATTCTTTAGAGCAATTCCAGGAAAAGTGTGACGCGGTTTTCCGTCCGGAATTGCGCAATATCAAACAGACAGAGTATTCAGGCATCACATGACGGTCGATACCCAGCAAGAGGGCGACGAGCGCGTACATTGGCTACCGATGATCGCCGCGATCTCGTCGATCAGCGTCGTCGGCATCGCCATAGGCCTCGGCATGCCGCTGCTCAGCGTTATTCTCGAGAGCCGCGGCCACTCGGCATCGATGATCGGCCTCAACACCGCGGTCGCCGGCCTCGCCTCGATCGCCGGCGCCCCGCTGGCCACGCCGCTGGCGATGCGCTTCGGCGTCGCCTGGACGATGATCGCCATGATCGCCGCCGGCGCGCTCGCCTTTGTCGGCTTCCACTTCGCGCCGGACTTCTGGATGTGGTTCCCACTACGCATCGTGCTGCACATCGCGCTGACGGTGCTGTTCATCCTGTCGGAATTCTGGATCAGCACCTCGGCCCCGCCGCGCCGGCGCGGCCTGGTGCTCGGCATCTACGCCACCGTGCTGTCGCTCGGCTTCGCCGCCGGGCCATGGATCTTCGCCCATATCGGCAGCACCGGCTTCTTGCCGTTCGGCGTCATCATCGTCCTGGTCGCGCTGGCCGCAATCCCGGTGCTGGCCGCACGGAATGAAAGTCCCACAATCGTGGTTGACGGCGAAACCAGCAACTTCCTGCGCTACATCTGGCTGGTGCCGACAGCGACCGCCGCCGTGCTGGTGTTCGGCGCCGTCGAGACCGGCGGCTTTGCGCTGTTCCCCGTCTATGGCAACCGCATCGGCTATTCCGAGGCGGATGCAGCCCTCCTGCTCACCATGATCGGCCTCGGCAACGTGCTGTTGCAGATCCCTATCGGCATGATCAGCGACCGCGTCTCAGACCGCCGCTATCTGCTTTTGGCCTGTGCCACGGTCGGACTTGCCGGCACCATCTTCATGCCGTTCTTCGCCGGCAATTGGCACCTTATGGCGGCGCTTCTGTTTGTCTGGGGCGGCGTGGTGGCCGCCATGTACACGATCGGCCTTGCCCATCTGGGCTCGCAGCTCTCCGGCCATGAACTGGCCTCGGCCAATGCCGCCTTCGTGCTCTGCTACGGCGTCGGCATGGTGCTTGGCCCGCAGGCGATCGGCATCGGCATGGATGCCTTCGGGCCCTCCGGCTTCGGCTGGTCGCTCGGCCTGTTCTTTGCCGCCTATATCGCCTTGGTCAGCGCCAGGCTGGTCCGCAAGATCTGGTAGCCTGTCCGTCGCCAGCCTGCGCAATCCTGACGGGATGTCGCCGCTGCTGACAGAACCGTGTCAGGAGACCTCAGCTAAAAGGGTGTCCCAAAAAACCCGAGTTTGAGGATACGGCGATGATCGACAGCGGCTTTGAAACCACATCTCTGCGCATGACGCTTCTGCTGCTTGTCAGCTTCCAGGCCCCGGCAACCGATGTCGACCGCATCATGGACGCCGTGGTCGCGATCGCGCCGCTGGCAATGGGCAAATACGACCGCAACGCCTATCAAACGGCGCACGGCATCGAACGCTACCGACCGCTGGAAGGTGCAGCCGCCGGCGTCGAAACCGAACTGCGCCGCCGCCCCGGCACCGTCGAGGTCTCGTTCGAGTTGCCCGACGACCAGGTGCTCGCCGCCCGCGTCGTCGAGGCGATTTTCCAGGCGCATTCCTACCAGGAGCCGGTGATCCGCATCCAGCCGATCCTCGCCAGCCGCTCCAAGGGCCTGGACGACCGCGCCAATCCGAATCGCTGGTGGAACACCACCGGGGACTGGAAAAAAGCGCTTCCAGTTAAGGAAGAAGCCTAGAAATCCGGCCCCGCTGAGGGCGAGCAACAGCGACCTTACCTTCTCTCCTTGTGGGGTGAGAAGCGGCCTCGTAGCGGACGAAAAGCCAATTGCTTGGTTTTCGAGATTCGAACGCCCTGAGCCTCAGCCTCCATCGAGCCGGTGATAAAACGGACAACTCATGTGCTACCTAATCCGGACAACTCATGTGCTTACGACACGGCGGCCGCGCCGGGCTTGACTTTCCGGGCACGTTCTTTATGTGTCGCGCCAAGTTTCCCGCGTCCGGGTGTTTTCCCCCGCTCCAGCGGCCAAAACCCCACGAACATAACGGACTGATACAATGGCCAAAGCCGCAAACATCAAGATCAAGCTTCTGTCGACCGCCGACACCGGTTTCTTCTACGTGACCAGCAAGAACAGCCGTACCAAGACCGACAAGCTGTCGTTCCGCAAATACGACCCGGTCGCCAAGAAGCATGTCGAGTTCAAGGAAACCAAGATCAAGTAATCTGGTTTTCATACGCTCTGTCAAAAGCGCCGCCCCTTCGGGCGGCGTTTTTGATTCAAGGCCCCGAAAAGCCAGAACCCTCCGCTGTTTGGCGCGAAGTGCTCATCTCATTTTTTGGCAAAAAAGGGGGCCGGTCGGCGTATGGCAGCGGTACGAGGAGGCCACTATGTGCCAGCGCCGGCCGGCCGACCCCACGGACCCAGGAGATGCGGCGGACCTGAGCATCATGGGGTATTCGGCGAAGCGATGCGGCTGTCTACCCTCGTGCCCGCATCGCCCTTGTTCTTGCACCGCACATTTGCGCAACAATGTTTGAAAATCAATAGTTTCTTAACCAAGCCTGCCGAATCGCTTGGATTAAGGTAAATTCCTAACCCTGTCCGATTGACTGCATAATCGGTGGTCTAGCCTACGCTGCCTTGGCGACGACCCGGTTGCGGCCGCCACTTTTGGCTTCGTAGAGCGCCACGTCGGCACGTTTCATCAACGCCGCGACCGTGTCCGCGCCCTTCAGAACCGATGACACGCCGACGCTGACCGTGACTTCGATCGCCTTGCCTTCAGGGCCGATGGCAAACGGCAGCTGGGCGATTTCAGCGCGAATGCGCTCGGCAACTTTCTCCGCCACCGCGCCGTCCGTGTCCGGCATCACAACGACGAATTCCTCGCCGCCGAAGCGGCAGGCAAGGTCGATACCCCTGACGTTCTTGCGCAGCCGCCTTGCGAACTCGCGCAGCACATCGTCGCCGCCATCATGGCCATGCGAGTCATTGACGGTCTTGAAGCGGTCCAGATCGGTGATCATCACCGACAGAGGCCGCCGCCGCGCCACGGCGCGGTCGAACAGCGTCTGCAAATGGCTGTCGAGGTAGCGGCGGTTGTGCAGGCCGGTCAATGCGTCGGTCACCGCCATCTCGATGGTCTGGGTGACGCTGGCGCGCAGCTGGTCGTTGTAGCGCTTGCGGCGCACCTGCGTGCGCAGCCGCGCCGTCAGCTCCTGCTGGTCGATCGGCCGCATCAGATAGTCGTTGATGCCGAGCTCGAGCCCGCGAATGATGCGCCCCTCCTCGCCTCCATCGGCAATCAGGATGATCGGCAGGAAGCGGGTGCGGTCGAGCGAACGAAATTGCGAACACAACCGCAGCGGATCGAAATCGGCAAAACCGGTCGAGATCAGCACGCACTCATAGGGCGCCTCGGCGGCTTGGAAGAAGCCGGCATGCGGATCGGTCGCAATGTCGAGCTCGGCGCTGCCGCGCAGCATTTTCTGGATGCGCTCGAACGACGATTTGCGCTCGTCGATCAACAGCACCTTCGGCGTGGCGTCCTCCGACGCGAAGCTGCGGCTCAACAGCGCCTCGATGCCGATGTTGCGGGTGGTCGATGCGCGCAGCCGCAGCTCGTCGGTCAGCGACTTCAGCCTGACCAGGCTCTTCACCCGCGTCATCAGCTGCAGATCGTTGACCGGCTTGGTGAGAAAGTCGTCGGCGCCTGCCTCGAGGCCGCGCACCCGGTCGGCAACGTGGCCCAGCGCGGTCACCATGACCACCGGTATATGCGCGGTCGCCGGATCGCTTTTCAGCCGCTTGCAGACCTCGAACCCGTCCATGCCGGGCATCATCACGTCGAGCAGCACGACATCGACCTTGCCGTTTTCGCAGGTCTCGATCGCGTCCGGCCCGTTGAAGGCCGTCAACACCTCGAAATATTCGGCCAGCAGCCGAACCTCGAGAAGTTTGACATTGGCAGGGATGTCGTCGACGACGAGGATCCGCGCGGTCATGTCACAAGGCTCCGGCTGAAGGCATCAGGCATCACCGAGATAGGATTTGATGGTCTCGATGAAACGCGGCACCGAGATCGGCTTGGAGATGTAGGCCTCGCAACCGCCCTGGCGAATGCGTTCCTCGTCGCCCTTCATGGCGAAGGCGGTGACGGCGATGACCGGAATGGAATGGAGGTCGTCGTCCTCCTTCAGCCATTTCGTCACTTCCAGCCCCGACACTTCGGGCAGCTGGATGTCCATCAGGATCAGGTCGGGCCTGTGCTGGCGCGCCAGATCGAGCGCCTCGAGCCCGTTGCGCGTGCGCACCGTTTCATAACCGCTGGCTTCGATGAGGTCGCGAAAGAGCTTCATATTGAGCTCGTTGTCCTCGACGATCATGACCTTCTTAGGCATCGATTTCCCGTCCCGGCCAGGCTTCTGCCCGAAGCCCTGCCGCTATGCGCCCTTGTCGAAGCACACCAAACCCTCGCTCACTCTTAAGGCAATATGATTGACGAAATGGAAACCCGAAGCGGCAAAAGCCATTCGGATTCCACCTCGAAAACCACATTGGATCGGGGCTGTGGCTTGCCGCAGGCGACGCTTGCGATTACTGCGGAAAAGAGACTCATTTCCGCAACGAGAAAGTAGTGATGGCAAACGCAGCGTCAATGCGCGAGGAAGCGGAAACCATTGCCGTGAAGGCACTGGGCTTCGTCGCCGCCGACCCCGAACTCCTGCCGCGCTTCCTGGCCATCACCGGCATCGAGGCGTCCGCCATCCGCCGCGCCGCGGCCGAACCGGGATTCCTTGCGGGCGTGCTGCAGTTCATCCTCGCCCACGAGCCGACCTTGCTGCGCTTTGCCGAGGAAACCGGCACCCCGCCTGCCTCAGTCGGCAAGGCGTTGCGCGCGCTGCCTCTTGGCGGCGAGGACCATGAGCATTCGATATGAGCGACGATCCCGAGACGGCACGCCAGATCGCCGAACTTGCAGCCGACGACCGGCCTCTGCTGATCCTCGATGTCGACGATGTCGTGCTCGAATTCATCCGGCCGTTTCCGCATTTCCTGAAATCGCGCGGCTTCGGCCTGACGCTGGCCTCGTTCCGTCTCACCGGCAACATTGCCGAAACGGCGAGCGGCCGGCTGATCGAACAGCCGGAGGTGACGGCACTTCTCGGAGATTTCTTCGATACGCAGGCCGACTGGCAGAGCGTCACCGACGGTGCCGAACAAGCGCTTGCCAGCCTCGGCGACCGCGCCGAGATCGTCCTTTTGACCGCCATGCCGCATCGGCATCGCGCGGCGCGCCGCGCTCATCTCGATGCGCTCGGGCTGCCCTATCCGCTGTTGACCACCGAGATGGCCAAGGGACCGGCGGTGGCCAAGTTGCGTGGTAGCAAGGGCCGGCCGGTGGTCTTTGTCGACGACCAGCCCGCCAACCTCATCTCGGCACGCAACTCGGTTGCCGACGCCCATCTCTTCCACCTGATGGCCGACAATTCGCTGCGCGCCTTCCTGCCGCCGGTGCCGGACGACGTCATCTCCGTCGAGGACTGGCACGAGGCCGCGCCGAAGATCGCAAGCGCGCTCGGGCTCTGAGTTAGTCGCCTCTGAGTCCAGCGCTCAGGGCTTCGTTGCTGTCCCAGGGCTCGCATCCTGATCGGTGTTGTCTTCCACGACCGGATCAGGCCCCTTCAGCATGGCGCCGTTGACCGTCACCGACCCGTCGTGCCTGGCGTTGATCACCCATTCGATACGACCGCCCGGCAGCGTCTTGGCGAATCCCTTGATGGCCAGCGCGCCGGTAAAAGCCTGCGAGGCCTGCGGGTCCGTCTTCGCCGCCTCCTGCAGGCTTGCCACGATCTTGTCGTAGCCGGTCACGTCGATCGTCACGTTGGCATCGGGCTTCTTGTCGGGGAAGGTCATTTCGCCTTCCATGGCGACCTCAATGTCACCATTCTTGACCGTGCTGTGTCCAAGCACGAACTTTGGTGTCTTGGCCAAGAAATCGGCGGAAATCTCATCGCCGAAATCTGCCGGAAGCGGTGGATCCTTACTGAAATCGAGGGTTTCTATGGTTTTCCGAGCCATACTGTCGAGATCGATGTTGGCGCCGCCGAAATTCAGGTCGAGATCCGTCGGCAGCAACGCAACGGTCCAACTGGGCAGCATCTGCTGCGGTATTGTCAGGCCGGAAACCTTGAATGCGTAGCTGATCTTGCCGTCCTTGGTGATGCCGTCCATGCCGACAACGGTGTTCAGCTGCGCCGCGCCGAAATTGCCGGCATATGTTTCAATGGCAAGGTTTTTGAATGCGTAGGTCCCATCGATCCGTTCCCATAGCGGCAGCGCACCGAGCAGAAGCGTTTTGAACTCTGCTTGATCGGCCTTCAGCCGGGCCTCGTCCTCATGGGCGACGGCGAACGCCAAAAGATCCAGAAGCGGCTTGGTCTGAATGGCCTTAGCGGTCACGTTCACAGCGAGCTCCGGTGCCCGGAGCGCTGCGATTGACCGGTCATCGATTTTGACCGTTTCGACGAAGTCCGCCATCGCCTGTGTGAAATTAAGATCGACGCCGCCGTTAGCCGACTTGCTGGCGTCAAATTTGGAAGAGCCCAGCCCCACGCTCAAATTGGTCAATTGACTGACTTGGCGCGACGTCATCGTCATGCCCGCAATCGAACTGGTGCCACTGGTAAATGCCGCCAGTTTCGGGTCATAGACGCCCGTGAACTTGCCATCCTTGACAACGATTTGCCCGGTGTTCAGGCCATTTGGGCCATTTACCTCGATGGACCCAGTCGTAGAGAAATCCGAGGCGACATCCCAGCCTCCGTCGCTGCGCGGTTTGACCCGCAGCGTGACGGGCGGGAAATCGAACCGCTTCAGATCCTGCTTCGGCATCTTCGCCACAAGCGCCTTCACATCGAAGGTGATCTTGTAGGCACCCTCCTCGGCTGAGATCTTCAAAATGCCTTCATTGAGCGCCTGTTTGCCGACATAGCGAGAGAGCTCATCGGAAAGTTGCTTGGCACCTTGGGCATCGACAGCCTGGCCAAAGGCAGGAGCGCTGAGGGCGAGAAGGAAAGCAAGCGGCAAGACACGGTTCACAAAATTCTCCATTTGACCAAAAAGGAACGCTTCGTTCGTCTGCTATGAAACCAACCTACAGTTTCCACAGGACATCAACAAACGCCGACGGGTAATTAGACTACAGCACAAGCCGCATCAGCGGCCGGCCGGCCTTGCGTTCGAGGAGCCGCTCGAAGCCGGCCTTTTCGAACACACGCGACGAGCCGACGAATAGCCCGATCGAACGCGAATCGCGCGACACGTCGATCGGACACGCCTCGACCAGCCGCGCCTTGTTCTGGCGGGCAAAAGCGATGCCGCCCTCGACTAGGCGGTGGCTGACGCCCCGGCCGCGCGCGCTGGCGCGGATGAAGAAGCAGGAGATGGCCCAGACGCCGGGATCTACGGCGTCGGTTGGATCGACCGGCGCCGAGCCCCTGCCCCGATTGTTCCATTCGGGCACGTCGGCGCGCGGGCCGATCTGCATCCAGCCGACCGCTATGCCGTCCTCGAAAGCCAAAAGCCCCGGCGGCGGCCCTGCCTCGATGCGCGCCTTGATATGATCCTTGTTGCGCTGTTTGTCGCTGGCCCGCCGGACCGCCGGCGCCATCCGGAAATGCGTGCACCAGCACCCGTAACAGGCGCCCTGCTTGCCGAAAAGATCCTCGAAATCCGCCCACAGGTCGGGCGCCAGCGGCGCTATGGTCGTGCTCATGAGTTATCTCCCGGCTAACCGCTTGTGGCGGCTTCCGTCCTGACGTACCATTGCATCTGTTCTCTTTATGTTCGCAGCGATGGCGGCCCCTGTCAACAATCCCGAGCACGGTTTTTGCCGCGACTGCCTGACCTTTCAGCGCAGCGATACCAGGCGCTGTGAGCGTTGCGGCAGCCCTCGACTCACCCGCCATCCCGAGCTCTACCAGCTGCATCTGGCGCATATCGATTGCGACGCCTTCTATGCGGCGATCGAAAAGCGCGACAATCCGGCGCTGAAGGACAAGCCGCTGATCATCGGCGGCGGCAAGCGCGGCGTCGTCTCCACCGCCTGCTACATCGCCCGCATCCAGGGGGTGCGCTCGGCAATGCCGATGTTCAAGGCGCTCGAAGCCTGTCCGGAAGCGGTCGTGATTCCACCCAACATGGAGAAATACGTCCGCGTCGGCCGCGAGGTCCGCGCCTTGATGCAGGCGCTGACGCCGCTGGTCGAACCGCTCTCCATCGATGAGGCGTTTCTCGACCTCGCCGGCACCGAGCGCCTGCACGGCATGCCTCCGGCGGTGGTGCTGGCGCGCTTTGCGCAGACCGTCGAAAAGGAAATCGGCATCACCGTTTCGGCCGGCCTTTCCTACTGCAAGTTCCTGGCCAAGGTTGCCTCCGATTTCCGCAAGCCGCGAGGCTTTTCGGTGATCGGCGAAGCCGAGGCGCTGGGTTTCCTGGCCGAACAGCCAGTGACGCTGATCTGGGGCGTCGGCAAGGCTTTTGCCGCAACGCTCGAACGCGACGGCATCCGCAGCATCGCCCAGTTGCAGCGCATGGAGCGCGCCGATCTTATGCGCCGCTATGGCGTGATGGGCACCCGGCTCTACCATCTCTCGCGCGGCCAGGACGACCGCCGTGTCGATCCCCACCAGGATGCGAAAAGTGTGTCGGCCGAAACCACTTTCGACACCGACATAGCTGAAATGGGCGAACTGGTTCCAGTGTTGAGGGGATTGTCGGAAAAGGTCTCGGCGCGGCTGAAGAAGTCAGGCATTGCCGGGCGCACGGTGGTGCTGAAGCTGAAGACGCAGGATTTCAAGCTGCGTACCCGCAACCGCCAGCTCGGCGACCCGACCCGGCTGGCCGACCGCATTTTCCAGACCGGGCTCGAGCTGTTGCGCAAGGAGGCGGACGGGACAAAGTACCGGCTGCTTGGCATCGGTGTCAGCGATCTCTCGGATGACGAGAAGGCCGATCCGCCCGATCTCGTCGACGTCGGCTCGCGCAAGCGCGCCATGGCCGAAAGCGCCATCGATACGCTGCGCGACAAGTTCGGCAAGAAGGCGGTGGAAACCGGCTACACCTTCGGTAAAGGCCGCAACGCCAACCCGCCGGAGCCGATCGAGGAGTGAGACGGCTTAGATACGCTTGAGATCGATGCGGCTCGTCACCACGTTCTTGCCGGTTTTCGGATCGACGTCGGTAACGGTCAATCGCATTCCGTCGCCGCTGGTTTTCTCGACCGTCAACCGCGCCTTGCGATCACCATTGACCTCCGCCGCCCAGCGAATGCCGAGACTGATCGCGTTGCCGGAGCGGCTGCCGGCGAGCTGTGCCGGCCCGGTGCGCGACCCGACATAGACGCCTGTATACGTCGCCCCGCGGGCCTTCAGATTGGCGCTGATGGCGCGCGTCACCACGACAAGACCACGGCAATTGCCGTCAAGCGACAATGAGCTCGAGGTCGCGTCTGAATTGAAGGTGCAGGACACATTCATCGTCGGTGCGTCGGTGGTGACCTTGACTGTCCCCTTGCCGGAGAAATTCCCTTGCAAGGAGCTGAGAAAATTCGCCTCGTCGGCATGGGCCGCGGCGCTTGCAGTTAGCAGGCAGCCGGCTAGCAGAAACCGCGCGAATGATTTCATCGGAACCTTTCCCCCGTTGATGTTGAAGAAACGATGCGTCCAGCAATTGGCCAATACCGGGAACCAACGCCTGCCGTTGCGTCAGGTTCCACTTCCAGCATGGCTGTTTTGCAACGGTCTGGCCCAGTCGAATGCGTCGCCTAACGGTTGCGATAGAAGTCCCGGCTTGCGACATAGCGCCTATGGCACCTTCCCCATCGATCCCCAAAGCCGCGTTCTGGATGGCGCTGTCGATCGCCTCGTTTCTGGCGATGTCAGTCGCCGGCCGCGCAACCACCGCCGAGCTCAACGTCTTCCAGGTGCTGGAACTGCGCTCGGTAATCGGCTTCTTCATCCTGTTGCCGCTGGTGATGATGAGCGGCGGATTCGCCGCAATGCTCACGCAGCGCCCGTTGGCCCATATCGCTCGCAATGTCATCCACTATACGGGCCAGGCGGCATGGCTCTATGCGCTGACGCTGATCCCGCTTGCGGTGCTCATATCGATCGAATTCACCACACCGATCTGGACCGCGATCCTGGCGGTGACCTTTCTTGGCGAAAGGCTCTCCCGCCCGAAAATTGCGGCGGTCGTGCTTGGCCTGATCGGCGTGGTGGTCATCGTTCGCCCCGGCGTCGGCTCCATGGATCCGGGTCACCTCGTCGTTCTCGGCGCGGCCGTGTGCTTTGGCGTATCGGTGGTGTTGGTCAAGTCGCTGACCCGCACGGACAGCGTCGTGCGCATCATCTTCTGGATGCTGATCATCCAGTCGGTGGTCGGCCTGATCCCGGCGCTTTATGAATGGCGCAACCCACCGCTCGAACTCTGGCCATGGATCCTGCTGATTGCCTTCACCGGCATGTCGTCGCATTTCTGCATGGCGCGTGCCCTCACCTATGCCGACGCTACGGTGATTTCACCGATGGATTTCCTGCGCGTGCCGCTGTCGGCGCTGATCGGCTGGCTGCTCTACAGCGAGCAGATCGACATCTTTACAGCCGGCGGCGCCCTGCTGATCCTGATGGGCAACCTGCTCAACCTGCAGCGCAAGGCGCCAAAGCCGGCCGAGGTCGCGGCCTCGTAGCGGTCGGTCAATTCCCCTCATCCGGTATGTTGAGAAGATGCCCGCAGGCCTTGCAGTGCACGGCGTCCGGCTCATGCCGTTGCAGTCCGCATTGCGGACAGGGAAAGAACACCTTGGCGGGTCGAAAAATCGCCGTCGCCAGTCTGACGAACAGCGAGATGCCGATGATCATGGTGGCGATCGCGGTCAGCTTGCCGGCGATCCCCGGCAGCACGATGTCGCCGAAACCGGTGGTCGTCACCGTGGCAACGGTGAAATACAGCGCATCAATGTAGTTTTCGAGGCCGGCGCCGGTGCGGAAGAAGAAGGTGTAGACGAAGCCGGTGATGACGAACAGGAACGTCAACAGGTTGATGACCGCGTGGCTCGCCTCGCGCCAGGGCCTCAAGCCACGCATTTCGAAATGCCGCCACAGCGACCCGCTGCGCGACAGCGACCACAGCCGCAGGATGCGCAGGAACGCCAGATTTGCCAGCGCCGTCGGCATCAGCAGCGTCAAAAGGATGAAGACATCGACCCAGGATGTCGGCTGTTTCATCAGCCGCAACATGTCGTTGGAGGCTAACAGCCGGGCAATCAGGTCGGCGGCGACCAATGCGGCGACGGTATAGTCGAGCCACAGGAATGACGGCTTGTCCTGGAGCACCGGCGTGGCAACGAAGAAGGCGATGATGGCGAGGTCGATGATGACCGCCGCCAGTTGAAACCGGAACGCCGCCGGCGTGCGCCCGTGATAGAGCTTGCGCAGCCTGTCACGCAGCCGCGCCATCGCTGAGTTTTGCTGCAATCCGTCCTTCTCGGCTGCCTTCATCACAAGTGCGTAACGGTCCCAGCCGGGGCCGTCTAGAGCATGATCCCAAAAAGTGGGTGCCGGTTTTGGAAAAGATCATGCTCCAACAAAGGGTTAGATCATGATGAGATTTCAACCAAATCTCATCATGACCTGACCCGGTGATCGTCACCCCTCCACCACCTTGCCGTCCGGCCCCACGAGGCGCCAGGCCGAGGCGGTGTCGTAGACGAACCGCTCCTCCGCAATCCGGTCACCATGCCAGCGCTGCAGGGCCACCTCTTCCAGCCGGCGCACGGTGCCGGCCTTGTCGACACGGTCGAAGGTCCAGCGTATGGCGACATTGTCGCCATCGACCAGGAATGTCTGGACAGGATGGGTGTGCATCTTCTCGATCCGGTCGAGTGCTGCCTGCTCATGCGCCATCAGTGTTTCCTTGCCGCGCCGCGGGACGCCGAGATTTTCCTGCATGGTGGCATCGTCATGGTAGAAGTCGGCGATCGCTTTGACGTGGCTGCCTTCGACCACCTCCTTGAGGAAGGCTTCGACGCGTTCGCGGCTGGGCATGATTGTGCGTTCCTTTGAAGTTTCTGCTCAACGCATGTGGTTCAAAGGAAGGTCAGGTCAACCACGCCCCGCACGCTGGCCCTATCGGCTGCAATGTCAGGCCCAGAGCATCTTTATGCCGTCATGCACTGGCCGACGTCGATGCGATTGCCGTGTATATCAGCGCAGCCTAGACGAGCTCGACTTCGACCACACCCGGCACCGCGCGCATGGCCGACGCGATCTGCGGCGAGATGCGGTAGCGATTGGGCAATTCGATCTCGATCTCACCTTGCCCGGCTTCCTTGATCAGCACGAAGCTGACCTGGCCCTCGCCCTTTACCGCCAGTTGGCCGGCCAGCATGCCGATCGGAGCCGCATCGCGCACGAAGATGCGCAGCGCCTTCTGGATACGGCTGGCCTCATCCTCCAGCGACTGCACCGTCTGGATGCGCAGATTGACCCCTTCGGGCCTATCCTCGGCCGAAACGGTGATCACCACCGAACGTCCGGGCTCGAGCAGATCGCGATACTGCGCCAACCCTTCCGAAAACAGCACGGCTTCATATTGGCCAGATGTGTCGGAAAAGGCGATGACGCCCATCTTGTTGCCGGTTCGGGTCTTGCGCTCCTGCTTGGTGGTGACGGTGCCGGCGAGCCGGCCCGCGGCGGCACCGCGTTTGACCGCAGCCGAGAACTCGCCCCAGTTTTGCACGCGCATCTTCTGCAGGGCCGCCTTGTACTCGTCGAGCGGATGCGCCGAAAGATAGAAGCCGACGACCTGGAATTCGCGGTGCAGCCGGTCGGCGGCAAGCCACGGATCGGTCTGCGGCAAATTGAGCGCCTGCTGTTGCGCGCCGAGCGACGCGCCGAAAATGTCGTGCTGGCCCGAAATGGCATTCTGCTGCGCCAGAGAAGCCAGCCCCATCATCCGTTCGACGCCGGCCATCATCTGGGCGCGGTCGTGGCCGAAGCAGTCGAGCGCGCCGGCCATGATCAGGCTTTCGAAGACGCGCTTGCCGACGATCTTGGGATCGACCCTTTCACAGAAATCGGCGAGATTCTTGAACGGCTTTTCGCCGCGCATGGCGACGATGTGCTCGACCGCAGCGTCGCCGACGCCCTTGAGGGCCGCCAGCGAATAGTAAATGCGGTTCTCGCCGACCTCGAAATTGCGGAAGCTGGTCATCACCGACGGCGCCACCACCTCGATGCCGAGACGCAGCGCATCCTGGCGGAAATCGGCGAGTTTGTCGGTATTGCCCATGTCGAGCGTCATCGACGCCGCCAGGAACTCGACGGGGTAATGCGCCTTGAGATAGGCGGTCTGGTAGGACACGACGGCGTAGGCGGCCGCGTGCGATTTGTTGAAGCCGTAGTCGGCGAACTTGGCCAGAAGGTCGAAGATGAAGTCGGCCTGCGGCTTGCCGACGCCGCGTTCGACCGCACCAGTGACGAAGCGCTCGCGCTGCTTGTCCATTTCGGCGCGGATCTTCTTGCCCATGGCGCGGCGCAGCAGGTCGGCTTCGCCGAGCGAATACCCCGACAGCTCCTGCGCGATCTGCATCACCTGTTCCTGGTAGACGATGACGCCTTGCGTCTCCTTCACCAGATGGTCGATTTTGGGATGGATCGAGGCCATCTCCTCTTCGCCATGCTTTCTGGCGTTGTAGGTCGGGATGTTCTCCATCGGGCCGGGGCGGTAGAGCGCCACCAGCGCGATGATGTCCTCGATACAGTCGGGCCGCATGCCGATCAGCGCCTTGCGCATACCGGCACTTTCCACCTGGAACACACCGACCACTTCGCCGCGCGACAGCATGGCGTAGGTTTCAGGGTCGTCGAGCGGGATCGTCGCCAGGTCGATCTCGATGCCGCGCCGGCGGATCAGCTTCACTGCCGTCTCCAGCACGGTCAGCGTCTTCAGGCCGAGGAAGTCGAACTTCACCAGCCCGGCCTGTTCGACATATTTCATGTTGAACTGGGTGACCGGCATGTCGGAGCGCGGATCGCGGTACATCGGCACCAGTTCCGACAAGGGCCGGTCGCCGATGACGATGCCGGCGGCGTGCGTCGAAGCGTGGCGGTAGAGCCCTTCCAGCTTTTGCGCCATATCGAGCAGCGTCTGCACGATTGGCTCCTTCTCGGCCTCCTCGGCAAAGCGCGGCTCGTTGGCGATGGCATCCGCCAGCTTGACCGGATTGGCGGGGTTCTGCGGCACCATTTTGGAGAGCTTGTCGACTTGGCCGTAAGGCATTTGCAGCACGCGGCCGACGTCGCGCAGCACCGCGCGCGCCTGCAGCGTACCGAAGGTGATGATCTGCCCAACCTGGTCGCGGCCATATTTCTGCTGGACGTAGCGGATGACCTCTTCGCGCCGGTCCTGGCAGAAGTCGATGTCGAAGTCGGGCATCGACACGCGGTCGGGGTTGAGGAAGCGCTCGAACAGCAGCGAGAAGCGCAGCGGATCGATGTCGGTGATGGTCGTGGAATAAGCGACCAGCGATCCGGCGCCCGAACCACGGCCCGGCCCGACCGGAATGCCTTGCGCCTTGGCCCATTTGATGAAGTCGGCGACGATCAGGAAATAGCCGGGAAACTTCATCTTCTCGATGATGGAGAGTTCGAAATCGAGCCGCTCGCGGTATTGTTCGACCGTGTAGCCGGAAGTGGGCCCATGCGCAGCCAGCCGCGCCTCGAGCCCCTCATGCGCCTGCCGGCGTAGCTCATCGGCCTCCGCTTTCAGCGCCACCTCATTGTCGGCGACATCGCCGCCGGTAAAGCGTGGCAGGATCGGATTGCGGGTCTTGGGATAATAGGAACAGCGCAGCGCGATCTCGACGGTGTTGTCGATCGCTTCCGGCAGGTCGGCGAACAGCCGCGCCATATCCGCCTGGCTGCGCAGGAAATTGTCCGAAGTCAGCCGGCGACGGTTGTCGGCGGCAACCACCGAACCCTCGGCAATGGCGATCAGAGCATCATGCGCGTCATAGTCGTCGCGGGCGGCGAAGAACGCCTCATTCGTGGCGACCAGCGGCAGATCATGGATATAGGCAAGGTCGACCGATGATTTCTCGATAGCGCGGTCATAACCGGAAACACGGTCCAGCTCGACATAGAGCCGGTCGCCGAACAGCGCCTTGAGTGCCAGAAGCCGCGTCTCGGCAAGATCTCGGCGATCCTCCTTCAGCGCCCGGCCGATCGGGCCGCGCGGCCCGCCGCTGAGGCAGATCAGGCCATCGCTATGGCCTTCCAGCATTGCTGACGTCAGATGCACGGGCTCGCCCGGCGGCGTCTCCAGATAGACCTGGCTGACCAGCCTGACGAGGTTGCTGTAGCCGGCCTCGGTGGCGGCGAGCAGCACCACGGCGTGCATCTCCGGACCATGGCGGCGGCGGTCGCGCTGCGCGTCGCTGGTCTCGCCGGAAAAGGCGAGATCGATCTGGCAACCGATAATCGGCTGGATGCCTTCCTTCACCGCCTTCTGGGCAAATTCCAGCGCGCCGAACAGATTGTTTGTGTCGGTGACTGCGATTGCCGGGCACTCGTCCTTGACTGCATGACCGACAACGGCGGCGACCTGCAAGGCGCCCTCGAGCAGCGAATACGCCGAATGCACGCGCAGATGGATGAACGGCCGCGCCGGCGCCTCCGGGCGCGCAGCAGCGAGCGCTGCTTCGCGCCTCAGGGGATCGCGTGGAAGTTTGTCATCCGCCATGATGTTTCAAATTGCTCGAAGGGCTTTGAGTCGATGGAGATGTATTGTCCCGGACCGGGCGATGCCAGTCCAGCACAAATGACCACCGACCACAGGCTTCCGTACCCAGCCGCACGGCTCAGAGATTGTTCGAAATTCGCACTGGCGAGTCATATGATGGTGGTTTCGAGAACCGGAGCGCAGCGGCCATTGGTCCGTGAGCACGGGAAGCGCAGAACCACCTTCAGATGGCCGCCGGAGTAGAATTTCCAAACAATCTCTAGGCGAACTCCATGATCACCGCATCGACAGCCAGGCTGTCACCCGGCTTGGCGTTGAGCTTCGACACGACAAGATCGCGGTCGGCGCGCAGCACGTTTTCCATCTTCATCGCCTCGACCACGGCCAGCGTCTCGCCGGCCTTGACCTCCTGCCCCTCGGCAACCGCGATCGACACGACCAGGCCCGGCATCGGGCAAAGCAGCATCTTGGACGTGTCCGGCGCCACCTTCTCCGGCATCAGCCTTTCCAGCTCCGCCGTGCGCGGCAGCATGGCGCGCGCCGTCACCGACATGCCTTTCCAGGCAATGCGCAGGCCGTTCGGCGCCGGCATGATCTGCGCCGTGACCTTGCGGGCACCGACAGTGCCGCGCCAGATGAGGTCGCCCGGCCGCCAGTCGGACGCCACGGTCAGCGCTTTGCCGCCATCGACCGACAGATCGATTTCCATCGGAATGGAGATCATGCCCTCGATGATCGAAGCCTGGAGATAGTCGTCGCCGAGCTTCACCACCCAATCGCGCTTGAGTGCGCCCGAATGCGGCGCCAGCCGCCCGCCCAGCCGGTCGAGCCGGTCGCGGCGCAGAAGCTCGACCGCGGTGGCGATCGCCGCCAGCACTGCCTTTTCATCGCCATTGGGCACGATCGGCGCGAAGCCGTCAGGATATTCCTCGGCGATGAAGCCCGTCGATATCCGCCCCTCGCGCCAGCGCGGATGCTGCATCAGCGCCGCCAGGAATGGAATGTTGTGCTCGATGCCGTCGACGACGAAACTGTCCAGCGCTTCCGACATGGCGTCGATTGCCGCCAGCCGTGTCGGCGCCCATGTGCAGAGTTTTGCCACCATCGGGTCATAGAACATCGAAATCTCGGAACCTTCGGTGACGCCGGTGTCGTTGCGGATGACGATGTCGCCGAACGTGCCCTCCTCCGGCGGCCGGTAGCGCGTCAAACGGCCGATCGAGGGCAGGAAATTGCGATAGGGATCCTCGGCATAGAGCCGGCTTTCCACCGCCCAGCCGTTCAGCTTGACGTCGCTCTGCTCGATCGCCAGCTTCTCGCCGGCGGCGACACGGATCATCTGCTCGACTAGGTCGATGCCGGTAACAAGCTCCGTCACCGGATGCTCGACCTGCAATCGTGTATTCATTTCAAGGAAATAGAAGTTCTTTTCAGCATCGACGATGAACTCGACGGTGCCGGCGCTCTGGTAGTCGACCGCCTTGGCCAGCGCCACGGCCTGCTCGCCCATGGCCTTGCGCGTCCTGGCATCGAGGAATGGCGACGGCGCCTCTTCCGCAACCTTCTGGTTCCGGCGCTGGATCGAGCATTCGCGCTCGCCGAGATAGAGGGCGGTGCCATGCGCGTCGGCCAGCACCTGGATTTCGATATGACGCGGATCGACGACGAACTTTTCGATGAAGACGCGGTCGTCGCCGAACGAGCTTTTCGCCTCCGAGCGCGCCCGGTCGAAGCCGTCGCGCACTTCCGACTGGCTCCAGGCAATGCGCATGCCTTTACCGCCGCCGCCGGCCGAGGCCTTGATCATCACGGGATAGCCGATCTCGCCGGCGATCTTTTCGGCATGGTCGGCATTTTCGATGACACCAAGCCAGCCCGGTACCGTCGACACTTCTGCGGCATTGGCGAACTTCTTCGATTCGATCTTGTCGCCCATCGCCTTGATCGCCTTGGCTTTTGGACCGATGAAGACCATGCCCTCAGCCTCAAGCGCTTCGCAGAAGGCGGCCCGCTCCGACAGAAAACCGTAGCCGGGATGCACGGCCTGCGCGCCCGTCTCCTTGCAGGCAGCGATGATCTTTTCAGGCAGAAGATAGCTTTGCGCGGCCGGCGATGGCCCGATATGCACGGCTTCGTCGGCCATTTCGACGTGCACGGCGTCGCGATCGGCGTCGGAATAGACCGCTACGGTGGCAATCCCCATCCTGCGCGCCGTCTTGATGACGCGGCAAGCAATCTCGCCGCGATTGGCGATCAGGATTTTCGTGAACATCGAAGGCGTTTCCTCGGTCTTTCGTCCTTCTTATGGGCTTCGGCAGCCGGGCTCAAGCACCGCCGGCAGCGCACCCATCAAGACACTCCCTGCCCGCCAGGCCCGTGCCGAGGGGCGAAGGTTGGGCTCGCCGACGACTGAGCCAAGATTTGCGCCATATTTGGTCGCCAAATCGGGTTGAAACAGTATAAAAACCCTGAAAGCCTGAAGACCAATCGCCTTGGGAGGAATTGCCTGATGAAAACCCGCGCCGCTGTCGCTGTCGCCGCCGGAAAGCCGCTGGAAATCATGGAGGTCGACCTCGACGGACCGCGCGAAGGCGAGGTGCTGGTCGAGATCAAGGCGACCGGCATCTGCCACACCGACGAGTTCACTTTGTCGGGCGCCGATCCCGAAGGTCTGTTTCCGGCAATCCTCGGCCATGAAGGCGCCGGAATCGTCGTCGATGTCGGCAAGGGCGTCACTAGCGTCAGGAAGGGCGACCACATCATCCCGCTCTACACGCCGGAATGCCGGCAGTGCCCGTCCTGCCTGTCGCGCAAGACCAATTTGTGCACCGCCATCCGCGCCACGCAGGGCCAGGGCCTGATGCCGGACGGCTCGTCGCGCTTCTCAATCGGCAAGGACAAGATTTTTCACTATATGGGCTGCTCGACCTTCTCCAACTTCACCGTGCTGCCCGAGATCGCGGTGGCCAAGGTCAACCCCGAGGCCCCCTTCGACAAGATCTGCTACATCGGCTGCGGCGTCACCACCGGCATTGGCGCTGTCATCAACACCGCCAAGGTCGAGCAAGGCGCGACCGCCGTGGTCTTCGGCCTAGGCGGCATCGGCTTGAATGTCATCCAGGGCCTGAAGCTGGCCGGCGCCGACATGATCATCGGCGTTGATCTCAACAACGACAAGAAGGCATGGGGCGAGAGGTTCGGCATGACGCATTTCGTCAATCCGAAGGAGATCGACGGCGACATCGTCCCCCACCTCGTCAACATGACCAAGCGCGGTGCCGACCAGATCGGCGGCGCCGACTACACGTTCGACTGCACCGGCAACACCAAGGTAATGCGCCAGGCGCTGGAAGCCTCGCATCGCGGCTGGGGCAAGTCGGTCGTCATCGGCGTTGCGGGCGCCGGCCAGGAGATTTCGACCAGGCCATTCCAGCTGGTCACCGGCCGCACCTGGATGGGCACCGCCTTTGGCGGCGCACGCGGCCGCACTGACGTGCCAAAAATCGTCGACTGGTACATGGACGGCAAGATCCAGATCGACCCGATGATCACCCATTTGCTGAAGCTGGAAGACATCAACAAGGGCTTCGACCTCATGCATGAGGGCAAGTCGATCAGGAGCGTCGTCGTTTATTGAGGAGAAGAAGCCGCCGACCGAAGGGCCAGCGACTGTAGTTGCATGGGTTCAACAAGGGAGGAAGATAATGCCTGAGAAACTGCATCCGAAAATCGACAATGGCCTGCCGAAGGAAAGCGCAAGCTTTGCCGGCGGCACACTGGTCTGTGCCTGCACCAGCAAGCCGGTGAAGGTGACGGTCAAGGGCCAGATCGCCCACAACCATGCCTGCGGCTGCACCAAATGCTGGAAACCGGACGGCGCGGTGTTCTCGGTCGTGGCGGTCGCCGGCACTGGCGACGTCACCGTCACCGAGAATGGCGACAAGCTGAAGGTGGTCGATCCGGCAGCATTGATCCAGCGCCATGCCTGCACCGGTTGCGGCGTCCACATGCACGGCCCGGTCGAGCGCGATCATCCGTTCAAGGGTCTGTCCTTCATCCATCCCGAGCGCTTCGAGGAAGACGGCTGGTCACCGCCGGGCTTCACCGCTTTCGTCTCGTCGATCATCGAATCCGGTGTCGACCCCAAGCGCATGGACGGCATTCGCGGCCAGTTGAAATCGATCGGCCTCGAACCCTATGACTGTCTCAACCCCGGCCTGATGGATTACATAGCCACCTGGACGGCGAAGAAGTCGGGCGCGCTGCCGGCCTGACGGTACGAGATTTCTGGCATGGGGCCGGGTAACATGCCGGCCCCATGTCCGTTTTGGAGAGATAATGCCCGCACCCGCCATCTACGTCGACGCCGACGCCTGCCCGGTGAAAGCCGAGGTCGAGAAGGTCGCCGAGCGCCATGGCGTGGTCGTCACCTACGTCTCCAATGGCGGGCTGCGTCCGTCGCGCGATCCGATGATTCGCAACGTCGTCGTCTCTAAAAGCGCCGATGCCGCTGACGATTGGATCGTCGAGAACGCAAAACCCAACGACATCGTGATCACCGCCGACATCCCGCTTGCCGCTCGCACCGTGGGGCTCGGCGCGCATGTGCTTGGGCCAACCGGCCGGCCGTTCACGCCGGAGACCATCGGCATGGCGGTTGCAATGCGCGATTTGAAGCAGCATCTGCGCGAAACCGGCGAGAGCAAGGGCTACAATGCCAGCTTTGCGCCACAGGATCGCTCGCGTTTCCTGGGTGAGCTCGACCGTATCTTGCGGCGGGCTCTGAAATCCGTCACACCCGACCAGACGTGAAGCATCATCCGAGGTCGGGCTATGGCCGACACATCGCCGAATAACCCCTTGCAGCGGCACAAGCAGTTCTTTGTGTCGCTAGCCGTCGGTCTGGTCGTATTTGCCGCGGTATTGCCTTTGATTGGAGCGCTCCCCGTCTGCACGCGGCTTGCCTATTCGATCTCGATTGCCGCCGATTCCTTCTTCGTCGTCTTCATCGCGCTCGTCATCGCCAAGATGCCGCTGCTGTCCGGCCGCTATCTCAGCAAGAACGCGCGCGAACTGGACCTCCCAGTGCTGGGCATCTTTGCCATCACGCTCGGCATCGTCGCCATGGCCATTGTCCTGCTGTTCCTTTTGATCAATCACAAGGATCGCGACCCCATCGAACTCGGCTTCGCCATGCTGTCGATCCCGCTTGGCTGGTTCACCATCCATGCCATGGCCGCCCTCCACTATGCGCATGTCTACTGGATGGACGGCGACGCGATCGATGCCGAAACCAAGAAGAAGATACCGGTCGGCGGCCTCGATTTTCCCGGCAGCAAACGGCCGGACGGTTGGGACTTTCTCTATTTCGCGACGGTGATCGGCATGACCGCGCAGACCGCCGACACCGCGATCACGACCTCGCATATGCGCCGCGTGGTGCTTGTCCATTCGATCCTGTCGTTCTTCTTCAACGCCGTCATCGTCGCCGCCGTCGTCAATCTCGCGGTGAGCCTCGGCAATTGAGTATCCGTGCCCGCGATAAACCCGTGCCCGTAATAAAAACGTGACCGCATGAAACATCGCTTTCGATAGCGACGTATTGGGAGGACAAGGACGAGCGCGGCCATCCCAGGATCGCGCAGCCGGAGGCGAGGAAAAGATGGAAACCATTACCGTGAGTCAGCCCGGCGCAGGCGTCGATGCCGCCTCAACGAAGGATGCGACGCTGATCTACCGGCAATCGCGCTGGACCCGCCTGACGCACTGGCTGTGGGCGATCTCGCTGTTCTTCATGCTTTTGTCCGGCCTGCAGATCTTCAATGCCCGGCCGCAGCTCTACATCGGCAAGCAATCCGGCTTCGAGTACAACAACACCGTCTTTGCCATCGGCGCCGAAAACACCGCCACCGGCCCGCGCGGCTATACCGAAATCTTCGGCCATCGCTTCGACACCACCGGCGTGCTCGGCTGGTCGGGCCCGGCCGGTCAGCAAACCTCGCGCGCCTTCCCCTCCTGGGCGACGATCCCGTCCTATTACGATCTCGGCACCGCCCGCGTCGTGCATTTCTTCTTCGCCTGGATACTGACCACCACCCTGGTCGTCTGGCTGGTCGCCAGCCTGGTCAACGGCCATCTGCGCCGCGATCTGGCGCCGCGCCTTGACGATCTCAAGCGGCTGCCGCAGGACATCATCGAGCACGCCAAGCTCAGGTTCCACCACACACGCGAATACAACACGCTGCAGAAAATAGCCTATGGCGGCGTGCTGTTCGTGCTGTTGCCACTCATGATCATCACCGGCCTTGCCATGTCACCGAGCATGAACTCGGTGCTGCCCTGGTTAAACGAAGTGCTCGGCGGCCGGCAGACGGCGCGCACCATCCATTTCACGGTGATGGTGCTGCTGGTCGGCTTTTTCATCGTCCATATGATGATGATCCTCGCTGCCGGCCCGATCAACGAACTGCGCTCGATCATCACCGGCTGGTACCGCACGGATCCGCCAACGCATGGCGACACCGAGAGGAGTGCGTGAGATGGCCAAATTCCCGATCAGCCGCCGAAAGTTCCTGACGGGTGCCGGCCTCGGCGTTTCCGGCATCATGTTGTCGGGCTGCGATGCCTTCGACAGCCAGCTCGGCATGGGCGATGGCCTGCGCAGTTTCCTCGAAAACGCCAATGGCCTGACCTACCGCGCGCAACGCTGGCTTGCCGGCCGCGATGCTCTGGCGCCGGAATTCACCGAGGCCGACATCCGCCAGCCGCAGCGGCCGAACGGCGTCACCGCGCCCGACGATGACACCTACAAGGGCCTGCTCGCCAACAATTTCGCCGACTGGCGGCTGGAGGTAACGGGCCTGGTCGAAAAGCCGCTGTCGCTCAGCCGCGAGCAGTTGGAGAACATGCCGAGCCGCACGCAGATCACCCGCCACGACTGTGTCGAAGGCTGGAGCTGCATCGCCAAATGGACCGGCACCCCGCTGTCGCTGGTGCTCGACCAGGCTGTGGTCAAGCCGCAGGCCCGCTATGTCATGTTCCACTGCCTCGATACGATCGATCGCAGCCTCTCCGGGGAAATCAAATATTACGGCACCATCGACCTGATCGATGCCCGCCACCCGCAGACGATCCTGGCCTACGGCCTCAACGGCAAGCCGCTGCCGGTCGAAAACGGCGCGCCGCTGCGCGTGCGCGTCGAACGACAGCTCGGCTACAAGATGCCGAAGTATCTCTACAAGATCGAGCTCGTCGACAGTTTTGCCAATATTGGCGGCGGCCGCGGCGGCTATTGGGAAGACAATGGCTATGACTGGTATGGCGGGATTTGATGGCCTCGCATTCTGACCGAGCACGATCTGACTCCGACCGAACCGAGCTTGCCTGAGGAAGCCGGTTTCGAGCGCGTGGCCGAACTTGGCGATTGGCCTGAAGACACTCCAATATCGTCCTCTGCAAAACGGTCGCAGAAAACGGCGCGGCTTAAGCAACCTTGTCGAGCAGTGGCTTGAGCGCCGGATGTATCTCCGGCGAGGCGAGTTTGATCAGCGTCAGCAGCGCGCGTTCATTGTCACGCAGCGGGCGGTCGGTGCCGATGCGATCGGCCAGCCATTTCGCCTCGCTGGCGTCGATCGTCTCGGCGCGGCGCGCGAGTGCCTCGGCGGCACGGTTCTTCGACTCCCATTCGGCCTCGATATCGCCGGGCGAACGATAGGCTTCCATGATGCCGGCCAGTCCGCCCGACACCATGCGGCTGAAGAAGCCACCAATTTCGGGCTCGGCCTGGTCCAAGAAACTGTCACGACGCAGCGCCACATCGCGCGTCGGCGCTTCGTAGCCGGCCGAACACATGACGAAATTGGCGAGCGCCTTGACGAACAGGTCGTTCCAGGACGGGTCGTTGTGGGCCGCTGCGGTCTGCTCGTTGATCTGGAACAGCACCTCGGCCTCAACCCGTGTGATGGCGATGTTGCCGTCGCCGCCATAGGCATGGAGAATGCGGCGCAACAGATCGACCTCTGCCTTGGCGACCAGCCCGGGAACCAGCGCGCCGCCGAGCATCAGTGGTCCCTTGCCGTCGACCACCGCGTTGGCGACCTGCTCGAGCGCATAGGCGGAGAGCCGGCCGGGCGATGATTTCGCCCTTTCCAGCACATGCACCAGCAGCTCCAGTTCGGTCACACTGTCGACCATTCCGTCGCGCGAGATGGTCTGGATCAGCCAACCGGCATTGTCTTCAGAGATATAGCCTGCCGGCTTTTCCTGGTGGACGATGTAGTCGGTAACGGCCTCGACGAAGAATTCAGGCCATTGCGGGCATTTGTCCGTCGCTGTCGCATCGAGCGCGAACAGTGCTTCAGCCTCGCCGCGCGTCACCACGCCGTCAGCGAACACTTCGCGACGCAGCATGACGACATCTTCCGCCGTGATGCGGTCCTTCGAGGCCAGCCCCGCCACCGGCGCGCTCCCGATCCGTTCGCCCATCTGTCAATCCCCATCCGCCGTGCCCAACGCAATTGCCGGCCAAACCGTCAGCCCAGAATATCGCCATTGTCTTGAAAAACCGGCAAACGGCGTGGTTAGCGAAGACTGTAAAGACGACGCGCTTTACGTGTCGCTGGCAGGTGACAAGGTGTCGCCGACAAGCTATGGATGGCGCGTCGAGGGCTTAAGTTTTGAGTCCTACCTGTTTGCGGGAGAGAGCAGCGCGAGCTGCCGCCGAAGGGGAAATCGCCCGAAATCTCTCAGGCAAAAGAACCGTAGACGGGAAAGACACTCTGGAAAGTCGGGGCTTGCCCCCGCGCCGAAGGTGTAAGCGTCGCCGACAGAGTTCCGGTTGCGCGAGTCTCTCAGGCTTCAGACAGAGGGGCACGGACTGGTCGCCAGCAGCGGCCGATTGCGTGCGACTCTGGAGATGACATGACGGGCGACGACACCAAACACCTTCCTCTCGAAGATCTGCACACCGCCGCCGGCGCACGCTTTGGCGCCTTTGCGGGCTGGTCTATGCCGCTGATCTATCCGGCCGGCGTGATGAAAGAGCACCTTCACACCCGCGAACATGCCGGCCTGTTCGACATTTCGCATATGAAGCTGTTCGCTGTCAGCGGACCGGGCGCTGCGGCACTGCTCAACCGCGCCAGTCCGCTCGATGCCGGCGCGCTTGAGATTTCACAGTCCAAATATACTTTCTTCCTCAACGAGGCCACCGGGATCATCGACGATCTGATCGTCACCCGGCTCGGCGCCGAGCGCTTCATGGTGGTCGCCAACGCCGGGAATGCGGTCGAGGACGAGAAGCATCTGCGTGCGCTGGCCGCGGACTTCGACGTCAAAGTCGATGCGCTCGACCGCGTCTTCCTGGCGATCCAGGGGCCGGAAGCCTGGGCTGCCTTGTCCCGCGCCGGCATCGAGACCGGCTCACTCTTGTTCATGCATGGCATCGAGCCTAAGCAAAACTGGTTCATGAGCCGCTCCGGCTACACCGGCGAGGACGGCTTCGAGATCGGCCTGCCGGAGGCGGATGCGCGCGCTCTGGTCACGAAACTGCTCGAGGACGAGCGTGTGTTGTGGATCGGCCTTGCTGCCCGCGACTCGCTGCGGTTGGAGGCCGGCCTGTGCCTGCACGGCCAGGACATCACGCCGGAGATCGATCCGGCGAGTGCCGGCCTGATGTGGGCGATCCCCAAAGATCTCCGCGCCGGCGGATCCTTCATCGGCGCCGATGCGCTGCGGTCCATCCTGGAGCGCGGGTCGTCGCAAAAGCGCGTCGGCCTGAAGCCGGACGGCCGCCAGCCGGTGCGCGCCGGCGCTGCTTTGTTCGATGCCGACGGCAATCCGGCCGGCCACGTGACATCAGGCGGCTTCGGCCCCTCGGCCGGCCATCCCGTCGCCATGGGCTATGTGTCAACGGCCTTGGCCAAGCCGGGCACGAAACTCTTCGCCGATGTTCGCGGGACGAAAATCTCGGTCGATATCAGTTCCTTGCCGTTCACTCCTCATCGCTACCGCAAAGGATAATTCCGATGGCAAAAACCTATTTCACACAAGATCACGAATGGCTGAGCGTCGAGGGAGGCATCGCCACCGTCGGGATAACCGACTATGCGCAGGAACAGCTTGGCGATCTCGTCTTCGTCGAGCTGCCTCAAATCGGCACGAAGCTCAGCAAGGGCGATACCGCCGTGGTCGTCGAATCCGTCAAGGCGGCCTCCGATGTTTATGCGCCGGTTGACGGCGAGATCACCGACGCCAACGGCGCGCTGTCCTCGGACCCGTCGCTGGTCAACTCCGCTGCGACCGGCGACGGCTGGCTGTGGAAGATGATGCTCGCCGACGAAGGCCAACTCGCAGGCCTCATGGATGAGGCCGCCTACAAAGCCCATATCGGTTGATATCAGGACCTATTGCCATGAGCGCAGCACTTACCCCCTTCTCGGCCCGCCACATCGGTCCTGATGTAAACGATGTCAGAGCCATGCTTGCCGTGATCGGCGTTCCCTCTGTCGAGACGCTGATCAGCCAGGCTGTGCCGCAGTCGATCCGCCTCGATCTGCCGCTGACCCTTCCCGCGCCGGCCAGCGAAGCCGAAGCGCTGGCCGAATTGTCGGCGATCATGGCAAAAAACAGGGTGCTGAAGAGCTTCATCGGCGCCGGCTATCACGGCGTCCATGTGCCGCCGGTCATTCAGCGCAACCTGTTCGAGAACCCGGCCTGGTACACCGCCTATACACCCTACCAGGCCGAGATCAGCCAGGGCCGCCTGGAAATGCTGTTCAACTTCCAGACCTTGGTTACCGAATTGACCGGCCTGCCGGTGGCTTCGGCCTCCCTGCTCGACGAAGCGACGGCGGTGGCCGAAGCGGTCGGCATCGCGCTGCGCCATCATCGCGACAAGCGCACCAAGGTGGCGCTGGCCGGCACGCCGCATCCGCAGACGCTGGACGTCGTGCGCACCCGCGCCGAGCCGCTCGGCATCGAAATCGATGGCGAGACCATCGACGACAACACCGCCGCCCTGCTGGTCTCCTGGCCGGACACGTTTGGCGTCTATGGCGACCACAAGGCGGCGATCGAGAAGGCTCGCGCCACCGGCGCCGTGGTCGTCTTCATCGCCGATCCGCTTGCGCTCACCCTGACCGAAGCGCCGGCCAGGCTTGGCGCCGACATCGCCGTCGGCCCGATGCAGCGCTTTGGCGTGCCGATGGGCTTTGGCGGCCCGCACGCCGCCTATTGCGCCGTCTCCGACAAGCTGACCCGGCTGATGCCCGGCCGCCTCGTCGGGCAGTCGATCGACAGCAAGGGCCGTCCCGGCTATCGCCTCGCCCTGCAGACGCGCGAACAGCATATCCGCCGCGACAAGGCGACCTCCAACATCTGCACCGCGCAGGCGCTGCTTGCCAACATGGCGACCGCCTACGCGATCTGGCACGGCCCCACTGGTTTGCAGGCGATCGCAGCCCGCATCCATGAGCTCGCCAACGGCCTCGCAGCAGGCCTGAAAACCGCTGGTGTTTCCGTGCTCGGCTCAAGCCGTTTCGACACGGTGACGGCCGAAGTGAAGGGCAAGGCAGCTTCGATCGCCGCTGCCGCTGAAAAAGGTGGCCGGCTGCTGCGCGTCATCGATGCCGACCGCATCAGCATCGCCTTCGACGAAACCTCGACCGAGGCGGATCTCGAGGCTATCGCCGCCCTGTTCGGCGCCAAGTCCGGCGCTACTGAGGCCGGCGCGATGCCCGGCAAGCCGCGCGGCAAGGAGTTTCTGACCCAGCCGGTTTTCCGCGAAAACCACTCCGAGACCGACATGATGCGCCTGCTGCGCAGGCTAGCCGACAAGGATTTGGCGCTCGACCGCACCATGATCCCGCTGGGCTCCTGCACCATGAAGCTCAACGCGGCGGCCGAAATGATGCCGGTCAGCTGGCCTGTTGTCGCCAACCTCCATCCCTTCGCGCCGGCCAGCCATTCGGCCGGCTATCGCGCCATGGTCGGCGAGCTGGAAGGCTGGCTGGCGGAGATCACCGGCTTCGACGCCGTCAGCCTGCAGCCCAATGCCGGCAGCCAAGGCGAATATGCCGGTCTGCTCGCCATCCGCGCCCATCATCGCGCGCGCGGTGAAGGCCATCGCACCATCTGCCTGATCCCCCAGTCCGCGCATGGCACCAATCCGGCGAGTGCGGCGATGGCCGGCATGAGCGTCGTCGTCGTGCGTTGCCTGGAGGACGGCAATATCGACATGGACGATATGCGGGCCAAGGCCAACGAGCATTCGAAGAATCTCGCAGCCCTGATGTTCACCTATCCCTCGACGCACGGCGTCTATGAAGAGGGCGCGCGCCACCTGTGCGGTCTCATTCACGAGCATGGCGGCCAGGTCTATTTCGACGGCGCCAACCTTAACGCCCTGGTCGCCCTGGCGCGGCCCGCCGATATCGGCGCCGATGTCTGCCACATGAACCTGCACAAGACCTTCTGCATCCCGCATGGCGGCGGCGGTCCGGGCGTCGGTCCGATCGGCGTCAGGGCGCATCTGAAACCCTATCTGCCGGGTCATGTCACCGAAGGTTCGGCGCATGCCGTGTCCGCTGCCCCGTTCGGCAGCGCTTCCATCCTGCCGATCACCTGGATGTACATCCGCATGATGGGCGCCGCCGGCCTGAAGCAGGCGACGGAGACGGCGATCATCTCGGCCAATTATGTGGCGACGCGGCTCGCGCCGCACTTCCCGCTTCTCTACAAGGGCAGGCACGATCGCATCGCGCATGAATGCATCCTCGACACGCGCGTGCTCAAGGAGAGCGCTGGCATCAGCGTCGACGATATCGCCAAGCGGCTGATCGATTACGGTTTTCACGCGCCGACCATGTCGTTCCCTGTCGCCGGCACGCTGATGGTCGAGCCGACCGAATCCGAGCCCAAGCGCGAACTCGACCGGTTCTGCGAGGCGATGATCGCCATTGCCGGCGAGGCAGCGAAAGTGGCGAAGGGTGAATGGCCGCTCGAGGACAACCCGCTGGTCAATGCCCCGCACACGGCGGCCGAAACCCTTGCCGGCCAGTGGACCCACCCCTATTCGCGGCTGGAAGCGGCCTACCCCGCCGGCGATGTCGATACAGCGGCCAAATACTGGCCGCCGGTCTCGCGCATCGACAATGTCGCCGGCGACCGCAACCTCGTCTGCTCCTGCCCGCCGCTGTCGGAATATCTCGGCGCCGCCGAATAACACTCTGGCCTGTCAGGCTGAGCGCAGGGCCGGTCCGTCGGCTTTGCCGTTGAGGACAAGCACGCGATTTCGCCCGGCGTTCTTGGCCGCGTAGAGCGCCCGGTCGGCCTCGGCCAGCACTTCATCCAGGCTGCTGCCGTCTTCCTTGCCAAAGCCAATGCCGCCGCTGACGCTGCTGCGCAACGGCCCGCGCGGCGTCGGCACCACTTCCGTGCCGAAGGCGACGCCGATCCTGCTGGCGAAATCGTAGGCCTTGTCTTCGGTCATCCGAGACATGACCAACGCGAACTCCTCGCCGCCCAGCCGGAAGGCGTCGACGCCAACCCTGTCATACTTCTTGATGACTGCGGCGAAACGGCAGAGCACCCGATCGCCGACGGGATGGCCATAGACATCGTTGGTTCGCTTGAAGTGGTCGAGGTCGAACATGGCGACCGACATGAACGGGCCGAAGACGCGCTCGCGATAGAGCGAGTTCAAAGCCCGCCGGTTCATCAGACCGGTCAACGGGTCGGTCAGGGTCTCGGCCTTCAGTTCGATCTGTGCCTGCAGATGATGCAGCGACAGCGTCAGCGCGCCGAGAGCCGTCATGCAGGCGACCGCCACGACCGAATTCAACCGCTCGGCCCAATTGTCGGGTGCGACGCCGAGCACCCACTGGCCCTTGACCAGAAGCACGGCGCCGCAGAGCCCGAAGGATACGCCGCAGACGCCGCTTAGCGCCGAAACGACCAGCAGAATGCCGCGATCCTGACCGCCCTTGATCCAGAACATCACCCCGATCGAGGCGAGCAGCACTGCTACCGTCGTATAGGTGAGGATGAAGCCGACACCATCGAAACCGAGATAGGTCACGCCGGCGCAGACAGCGATCGCGAGCATGGCCGGCAGGACAGCGCGGCTGTAATTGCGCACACCAAGATATTGCATGGCCGAAAGTGAAAGCGCCAGGAAACCGAGGCTTAGCAGCGCCAACGCTGCCTGACAAAGCAACGGACTGGGCTCCCTCGTGTAGCGCCAGAAGACGATGACGTGGGCGACAAGGACGAGAATGCCGCACGCAACCGTCAGCACGAAGCGTGCACGCGGCGCCGTGAACCAGATCACGAACATGGTGACGCTCAGGCATGTGCCCGACAGCGCAGCCGCCAGCAATAGCGAACTGAAATCCAGCATGGATGAGCGGCAACCTTTGGGATCTTCGATTTGTGGCGCATCATAGGCATGCAACCGGCCGGAGATACCGTTTTCGGCCGGTTTTCAAAGCAACCTGCCGACAGGGTTTACAAAGCGTCGACTGCCGTCCCGCGAAGCTCGGCACGCGAGTGTCCCTAGTCTCAGGCCTTGTTGAGCAGCGCCAGATTGGCGTTGATCACGCTCGGGTCGGCCATTCCGGCCCTTGCTTCCATGAGCAGCGCCCTCGCCTTCTTCTTGTTGCCGCGCAGCAGCTGCGAATAGCCCATATTGTTGACAATCTGCGGCTTGCGCCCGGCAACCTTCAAAAGCTGGTCGTAGGCGCGGTCGGCGAAGTCGAAGCGGCCGAGTTCGTCATAGGAGGCGGCAAGCCCCATCCATCCCTCGGCACTGTCGGCCTTCAGTTCCACGGCCTTGCGGAAATGCTGTTCGGCAAGGCCGTAATTGGCCTCGCGGAACTGCGCCTTGCCTTGCGCAAGGTCGGAGGTGCTGACGTCTTTTGCCACCGGTTGGATCGATGTGGTCTTGGTTTTGTCGACGTTGTCGGTCGTGCAGCCGCCGACCATCAAGACCGCCGCTAGCGCGGCCATTGCCGTGAAACTTCTGTGACGCATGCCCCTGGCCCCAATCGCCCGATTTACCGGGTCGTTCTCTGAGGAAGCAGACTACAACAGGGCGATTAAACTTCAGTGCGGAAACGCGCCTAAAATTTGGTTTCGGGCACAGAAGCCATTAACCAACCGAAGCCTATTCCGGCTCCAGCGCCTTGAGCCCCGCCGGAAACTGATAGCGCCTGCCGTCGTAGCGCAGCCGGTAGGTTCGTTTCATGGACCTGCCGGGATGGGACTGGCACTCGCCATTCTTGTCGACAGACGGATTGTCGGTGTCCAACCGCTCGAACACTGTGATGTCGTGATAGCCGTGATGTCTCGCCGGGCTCATCGCCAGGCTGACCCGGCTGGATTGAAAGGATCCTGCGCAATTGGTGTCGCCTTCGCCGCCAAAGCCGGCCACGATGATGCCGTCGAGCACCAGGCGCAGAGCACCGCCGTCAAGGGCATAGAGCCGCAGGTCGGTTTCACTGAAAGGATTCGGCTGCGAATGGTTTGCCATGTCGATGCGCAGGCCGAAGGCGCCGACATCGGGCGCCAATCTGTAGCGCCCGGTATCGAAGTCGATCCCGCGGATGCCGACGGCATCATCGGTCATCAGCCCGGGTTGGAGCAGGCGCTGGCGCACCTGCCGGGTCTTCCTGTCGACGACCAGAAGCTCGACATCGCCGACATGCCCGTCGTCGCTGGATTGGGAGCTGTCGATCAGCGGCACGGCGACCAACAACAGGTCGTCATGGGCGGGCCAGATCTTGCAGACCACGCCGAATGGCGTATCGCCATCCCAAAGCGTCTGGGCGATGCTGGTATGAGGTTCGAGCGTGAAGGAGGCGCCATCGGCACTCTTTTGGGCCTTGGGATATGCCTGCTGCACCAGAGCGGCAGCGTCGCCGCAATCGTCGGCCGCGGCCGAGGCCGGCGACAGACTGGCCGCGGCGAGGCCGAGGAAGGCGGTGCACAAGACTATTCGCATGGACGGCTCACTCATTTTGCTTTTTGCGGATTTTGCCGAAGGAGAGCGGCCAAACCGGCCGGATATGACATCCAGGCGAAGCGTAGTTGAAGTGAGTAACCGCAGAAAGCCGCCGGGCGGCCACTTGGTATCTACTGCCTTGGTATCTACTGCCTTGGTATCTACTGAACCGCCGTCATTTTGACGATGATCGGGATGACGGCGATCATCAGCACCACCGGCAGGATGCACACCACCACCGGCACCGACATCTTGGCCGGCAAGGCATGTGCCTTCTCCTCGGCCAACGACATGCGCTTGTGGCGCATTTCGTCGGAGAACACGCGCAGCGCCCCGGCGAGGCTGGTGCCGAGTTCCTTCGACTGCTGCAAGAGCGTGGCGAAGGAGCGCACCTCGTCCAGGCTGAGGCGGTCGGCGAGCGCCTTCAATGCATCGTCGAGGCTGCGGCCGGCCCTGAGTTCCAGCGACACCAGCTGCAGGTTCTGGCTCAGCGACGGATAGGTCTTGGCCAGTTCCTTCGAGACGCGCTCGATGCCGGCCTCCATGCTCATGCCGGCATCGGAGCAGACGATCATCAAATCCATGAAGTCGGGAAAGCCGTTGCGGTATTCGCGCATCTTTTCCCGCACCTTCTGGCTGAGCACCAGGCCGGGCACGAAATAGCCGGCGGCTCCCGACAGGATGATGAAGGTCCAGCGGCTGGTCGCGGTGGAATCGACGCTGCCCATCCAATGGTTGACCAGGAACGCGCCGATCGCTGCGCCCACCAGGCAGGCGAAGCGGATCAGGAAGAATGTGCCGACCGCGCGCGGCTCCATATAGCCCGCCTGGATCAGCTTCATACGCAGCCGGGCGACATTTTCCGGATCGCTCTTGGCGTAGAATTCCTGCGCCCGCTTCACCGCCTTCTCGCGCACGACGCTCTGGTTCTTCTTCGGCGCCACCTCGGCCTGTTGGGGAGTCTTGCTGTCGTCGATCTTGAGCCGGCGCTTGAGATCGTTGCGGTCGCCTTTGGCCACCACCAGCGGCCATGCCACCGCGCTGCCGCCCAATGCCAGCAGCATCGCGGCTACCGGCATCAGCGACGTCGGCGCCAGCGAGGCAAGAAACTGGATCACCTGCTCCATCTCAGAACCGGAAGTTCGACATCTTGAACATGATGATGTTGCCCAGCATCAGCCATGTCACCGAACCGCCCAGCAGATACCAGGTCTTCGGCACATCCCAGACGCTTTGATAAAATTGCGGCATCATCACCATGATGGCGGCGAACAGCAGCGCCGGCACCGCCGTCAGGATATAGGCCGACATACGACCCTCGGTCGAAATGGCGCGCACCTTGCGGCGCAGCTTGCCGCGTTCGCGGATCGTCGTCGACAGCCCGTCGAGGATCTCGCGCAGATTGCCGCCCGAACTCGTCTGGATGGAAACCGCGGTGACGAACAGCGGCAGATCCTCCTGGCCGACGCGATCAAACAGTGAATTCAACGCCGAAACCAGGTCGGAACCATAAGTCACCTCGTCGGAGATAACGCCGAATTCGGTGCCGATCGGATCGGGCATCTCGCGCGACACCATGGAGATCGCCACCGGAACCGGATGCCCGGCCTTCAAGCCGCGCGTGATCAATTCCAGCGCCTCCGGCAACTGCACGCCGAAACGCTTCACCCGCCGGGCACGCTTGGAACGCAGCACAATTACCGGCAGCAGCGCTGTCAGCACCACAAACAGCAAAATGGCGAGCAACAGCGGCAGGCCGTACCAGAGCGCGACGAGCATCATCGCCAGCGCCACGCCCGTCGTCATCGTCAGGAATTTCGGCAAGGGCATCACCATGCCAGACTGCGTGCGCAGCGCGCGAAAACGGTCGGGCGAGAAGAATGACGTGCCGGAATCGAGGCCGCGTTCCTTGCGCAGCTGGATCAGCACCTGTTCCTGGCTGATCTTGTTTTCCTGCAGCTTCATGCGCCGGTTGATAGCCAGGCGCTTGTCGCTGCGGCCGGCATAGAGCAGATAGCAGCCTTCGGCGATCATGATGCCGGTCAGCGCTGCCGCGGCATAGACGACATAGATCGGGCTGAAATTCTCGAACACCCGGCTACTCCTGCGGCCGGCCGGGTTCGAAATATTTGCCGGGGAATTCAATGCCCATATTGCGCAGGTCCTCGAGGAAACGCGGGCGAATGCCGGTCGCCTCGTAGTGACCGAGGATCTTGCCGTCGGCTTCCATGCCGGTGCGCACGAAGCGGAATATCTCCTGCATCTGGATGACGTCGCCTTCCATGCCGGTCACCTCGGCGACGCTGGTCACCTTGCGCTTGCCGTCCGACAGTCGCGTCAGCTGGACGATAAGGTCGAGCGCGCTGGCGATCTGGCTGCGGATCGACTGCACCGTCATCGGCATGCCGGTCATGCCCAGCATTTGCTCGAGGCGCGAAATGGCGTCGCGCGGCGTGTTGGCGTGGATGGTCGCCATCGAGCCTTCATGGCCGGTGTTCATCGCCTGCAGCATGTCGAAGGCCTCCTCGCCGCGGCACTCGCCGAGGATGACGCGGTCAGGGCGCATGCGCAGCGCGTTCTTGACCAGGTCGCGCTGCTTCAGCTCGCCATGACCTTCGATGTTGGCGGGGCGCGTTTCCATGCGCGCGACATGCGGCTGCTGCAGCTGCAGTTCGGCCGCGTCCTCGATGGTGATCAACCGTTCGTCTTCCGGAATAAAGGCTGACAATGCGTTGAGCATTGTCGTCTTGCCGGTGCCGGTACCGCCCGAGATGATGGTCGTTTTGCGGGCGTGGACTGCAGCCGCCAGCACCTCGGCCATGTTCTGGGTGATGGCGCCGAACTCGACCAGCTTGTGCAGGCCGAGCTTGTTCTTTGAAAACTTGCGGATCGACACCAGCGGCCCGTCGACGGCGACCGGGCGAATGGCGGCGTTGAAGCGCGAGCCGTCGAGCATGCGGGCATCGACCATCGGCTGCGATTCGTCGACCCGGCGGCCGACGGCGGCGACGATCTTGTTGACGATGCGCAACAGGTGCGCCTCGTCCTTGAACGGGANCGTCGACCCGGCGGCCGACGGCGGCGACGATCTTGTTGACGATGCGCAACAGGTGCGCCTCGTCCTTGAACGGGACATGGACCTGCTGCAGCTTGCCCCGTTTTTCGACGAAGCAGTTCTGGTGGCCGTTGATCAGGATGTCGTTGATGTCGGGGTCCTTGAGCAGCGGTTCCAGCGGGCCGAGGCCGACCATCTCATCGACGATGTCATCGACCAGCGCTTCAAGTTCGACGGTGTTGATCGCCATACGCTCCTGGCGGGTCTTTTCCGACACGAACTCCTGCACCTGCCGGCGCATCTCATCCTTGGGCAGGCGCTCCAGCGCGACCAGGTTGATTTCCTCGAGCAGCAGCCGGTGGATGCGCACGCGGGCATCGAGCACCTTGTTGGCGCTTTTTCCCGGTGTTGTCTCCGGCTTCGGCGGCAAGGCCTTGCGGTTCGTCGGGATGACCACGGCGTGATGCGCGACCGGCGCCGCCTCGGCCGGCTTCAGCGCGCGGACGTCACGGTTCTGCAGGGTCGAGAAGCGGCTGGTCATCCGGCCTTCCTCTTCAGGAGGCCCCTGCCGATGCCGAACAGCGAGCGCGATTTCTCCGGCGTCACCACGGCTTCTTCCGGCAGGATGATCCTCTTCAGATCGTTGACGACATTGGCGTTCGGGTCGATCTCATGCAGCGGCACGCCGCGGTCGACCGCTTCACGCACAAGCCGGTAATTGTTGGAGATGCCGCCGACGAAATGCTCGCCGAGGATTTCCTGGACATCCGCCTGCTTTATGCCGTTGTCGAACATCTTCTGCTCGAAACGGTTGACGATCACGTTCGGCTTCACTTCCTTGCCTGCCGTCTCGTAGACCGCCTGGATCAGCCGCTGCGTATGGCGCAGGCACGGCACCGTCATTTCGGCGACGATGTAAAGCTTGTTGGAGCCGAGCAGCACCGTTTCCGTCCACGGAAACCAGGTGCGCGGCATGTCGATGACGACGTTGTCGAAATAGGCCGAAACGAGATCGAGCATGCGCACCACGACATCGGTCTTGAACGAGCGCATTTCCGACGGATGCGTTGGCGCCGCCAGCACGCAGAGCCCGCTCGCATGCTTGGACAGCATCACGTCCAGCAGCTGACGGTCGAGGCGCTCGGGCTGGTTCTCGATTTCGGTGATGTCGAAGCGCGGCTCGAGGTCGAGATATTCGGCGCAGGCGCCTTGCTGGAAGTTGAGGTCGACCACGCAGGTCGACGCGCCGCGCGTCACCGAATGATGCAGCTGGAAAGCGGTCTGCAGCGCCAGCGTCGTGGTGCCGACGCCGCCGGCGGCCGGCATGAAGGTATAGATCTGCGACTCGGTGTTTTCTTCGCGCCCCGGCCCTTGCAGCGCGCGCACGACCGACCGCACCAGATCGGCGGTGGTGATCGGCTTGACCAGGAAATCGGCGACCTGGAGCTGCACCAGGATACGCACTGCGGCTGCGTTGAATTCCTGGGTGACGACGACCACCGGAACGCGGCCTTCAAGCCGGCGCATGATGCGCTGCAGCGACTCGATCTCTTCCAGCTTTGCCGCATCCATGTCGACGATGAGCGCGCCGAAATCGGCTTCCTGGACCTCGCCGCGCAGTTCGGTAATGTTCTTCTCGACGGTCGAAAGCTGGATCACCTCCGAGGCCGCGAACGCGGTGCGCGTATCCTGCACAAAGGTCCGGTCGCTGGACACCAGCAGGATTTTCTTGGTCTTTATGCCGCTTGCCATTTTGTCAGCCTGTCAGGTCATTCCCGGTCAAATCACCGGGCAAATCAATCGGTTGTCGCTGTCGGTTGCACGGCCTTGGCGGCAGCAGCCTGGTCGGCGGCGTTGACCGCCGCCTCACTGCGCTGCGCCGGCACCAGCAGCCTGGTGTTCTGGACGCCGTATTTCCAGGGATCGACCATCTGCATGGCCGTATTGGCGGCCTGTGCGTTGCCGGCGGCAATCGTCGGTCCCTCGGAGCGGACATAGTCGTCGCTGGTGCAGCCGCCGGCGAGGCCGGCGATCAGCAGGGCGATGCATGATTCCACGCGCATGGCTTCAATCCTTCGGCAGGTCGAGGAAATGCCCGACGGTGGTGACCGCGGCCGGCTGTGCCGTACTGCCGCTGGCCATTGCCACTGCACGATTGGCTTCGGACGATTTCACTTCCTCGGTGTTGTTGAGGAAATAGTCGACATTGCTGGCCGGCTGCGTGCCGTCGGTCGGCTCGAGCAGCTTCTTCGACGGATCGACCGGCTTGACCAGATAGGGGGTGACGATGATCACCAGATCGGTCTCGCGCCGCTGATAGGATTTGGAGGAGAACAGCGAGCCGAGCACCGGCAGCTTGCCGAGGCCGGGAAGACGCGATGTGGTAATGTCGTTCTGTGACTGCAGCAGGCCGGCGATCATGAAGCTCTGGCCATTCTTCAGGTCGACGGATGTTTTGGCGCGGCGCACGATAAAGCCCGGGACCGAGATATTGCCGATATTGTAGGAGGCCGAAGCGTCGATCGAGGACACTTCCGGCGCGATGTCGAGGCTCACCAGCCCGTCCTTGAGAACCGTCGGCGTGAAGTCGAGGCTGACGCCGTATTTCTTGTAGCTGACGGAAATCTTGCCATTGTCCTCGGAGACCGGGATCGGGAACTCGCCGCCGGCGAGGAAGCTTGCCGTCTGGCCCGAGCGGGCGATCAGGTTCGGCTCGGCCAGCCGCCTGGCGAGACCACGTTCCTCCAGCGCCTTGATGGCGACGTCGATCGACAGGCCGTTGGACAGCAGCCGGCCGATGATCTCGCCATTGCCGGCTCCCGGCACCGTGCCAGGATCGAGGGTGACGTCGCGCCCGCCAATGCCGTAAGCGAAATTGGCGCTGTATTTGGCGCCGAGATCCTGTCCGGCCTGGCGATTGATCTCGACGAAGCGAACGTTGAGCTGAACCTGCTGCGAGGACGAGATGTTGACCGAATTGATCACTTCTTCATTGCCGGAGAAGCGGCTGGCGATCTTGCTTGCCTTCTCGGCGGCGACCGCGTCATCGGCCTCGCCCGACAGCACGACGCGGCCATTGGCCGAGCCGACCTTGATCTTGGCGTCCGGCACGCTGGCGCGAATGGTGCTGGCCAGCTGGTCGGTGTCCAGCGTCACCTCGATGTCGACGGTGCCGACCAACTGCTTGTTCTCGTCGAACAGCGCGATGCCGGTGGTGCCGAGATTGTTGCCCAGCACATAGAAGGATTTGTCGGTCAGCGGATTGACGTTGGCGATCTCCGGATCGCCGATGACGATCTGATAGAAGGCGGCATTGGTCATGACCGTCTNTCAGCGGATTGACGTTGGCGATCTCCGGATCGCCGATGACGATCTGATAGAAGGCGGCATTGGTCATGACCGTCTTCGGCTTGCCCTTGGCCACCTTGATCGACGCATTCGTTGTCGACGAGACATGGACGATATCGTTGTCGGCCTTGGCTGGCGCGCTGAGGCCGAGCATTGCGGCCGCGGCGAGGCAAGCCGCTATCGCGAGCGCCCGCATTGGGCGCAGTCCTTTCGTCGTCTGAAATGCATGAAGTCCCGACATCTGTCCCGTCCCTCGCCCGGTCCCCACCGGCAGTTATTGCTGGTCCCGCGCAGGAACCTGGTATTCTTCGACCTGCGTGCCGCGCGTCACGATGATCGTCTTGAATTTCGGCTTCTCAGGCTCCTTGGTCGCGGCAGTGAACAGCGCGCCGGCAGCGGCCTGGACGCCGGAGGCGACCGATCCGCCGAAGGACGAGATGGTGGTGACGCCGTCCTTGGCGGCCCCTCCGTCTGCGGCCGAGCGGAGCGACAGCGACAAGGTGCCGACGGTGCGGGCAAGCGCCACTTTCTGCGCGCCTTCGGTCGTCACCTCGATGGTGACGGAATTGGCGATCTGCGGTGTGGTCTGGCGCTCGTCGGCGCCCTGCCCCACGGTCAGCACCTTGGCGTCGGAGACGACGATCTCGGAGGTAACGGTCGATCCGGCAGCGCCCTGCGCGTTCTTGGCCACTTCCTGGATTTCGCCCGCATCGCGTGTCAGCACCACGTCGACCCGGTCGCCCGGCATGACGAAGCCGCCGACACCGGCGATCTCGTCGGTGCGGATTGTCACCGCCCGCATGCCGGGCGTCATCATGTTGGATAGCGTCGCGCGGCCGTTCGGCCCCGACAATTTGCTGATCAGCACCGGCTCGTTGATCTCGATCGGCGACAATACCACGCGGCTGCCTTCGGCGAGCAATGCATTGACTGTGGTGAATGCGCCCTGCGGCACCGAATCCTCGGACCATGGGATTTCGCTGAGCTGCGCCCGGTCAAGCTCCATGCCGTAACGCAGCGGCGCGTTGGCCACCACGATGGTCTTGAAGACGACCTTGGGGACGGCGGGCGCCGGGATCGACGCCGTTTTCTCTTCGGCATCGGCCTTGGCCTGGCTTTTCACCCAGAAATCCGCGGCAAAGATTGAAATCGCGCCGAAGACGGCAGCGATGCCAATCATCGTTATGGCCTTGCCCCTCACAACCAACCCCTGACATTCGTGGTCTTTTGTTTTGTTGAGGCGACGCTAGGCCGCTTTGTTAAAGATTCAGGAATCGCGCCCGCTCCGCACGGACCTATTTCCGCCGGCTTGGTTATCGAAAGGTTTTAGGATAAGAAGGGTTTAATCCCCGAACGTAACAGGAACTTCCGTCGCTTGGCGCCGAAAAGCGTGGCAGTATCGACGGGTGATTCGCGGCACGGATTCTATGGTAGGCATGGACGACAACAACGATCTTTTCGGCAATCTGGAAAAGCAGCCCCAACCGGCTCGGACACCTTCGCGCCCGGCCGACCCGCTGGTGCAGGCCACGAAGCGTCCTGCCGCGACCAAGGACGGCAGCGAGGGCTATAGCGCCGCCGACATCGAGGTGCTGGAGGGGCTGGAGCCGGTGCGGCGCCGTCCCGGCATGTATATTGGCGGCACCGACGACAAGGCGATGCACCATCTGTTTGCCGAGGTCATCGATAATTCGATGGACGAGGCGGTCGCCGGCCATGCCACCTTCATCGATGTCGAGCTGTCGGCCGACGGATTTCTGACCGTCACCGACAATGGCCGCGGCATTCCGGTCGATCCGCATCCGAAATTCAAGAAACCGGCGCTCGAAGTCATCATGACGACGCTGCATTCGGGCGGCAAGTTCGATAGCAAGGTCTATGAGACCTCCGGCGGTCTGCACGGTGTCGGCGTCTCGGTCGTCAATGCGCTGTCGGACCATCTCGAAGTCGAGGTCGCGCGCGGTCGCCAGCTTTACCGCCAAAGGTTCTCGCGCGGCGTTCCGGTGAGCGGGCTGGAGCAGCTCGGCGAAGTGCACAACCGGCGCGGCACCAAAATCCGCTTCCATCCCGACGAGCAGATTTTCGGCAAGGGCGCCGCCTTCGAGCCGGCGCGGCTCTATCGCATGACCCGCTCGAAAGCCTATCTGTTCGGCGGCGTCGAGATCCGCTGGAGCTGCGACCAATCGCTGATCAAGGAAAAGGACCAGACGCCGGCCAAGGCGGAGTTCCATTTCCCCGGCGGCTTGAAGGACTATCTCAAGGCATCGCTCGGCGATGATTTCCAGGTGACCCGCGAAATCTTCGCCGGCAAGAGCGAGAAGCAGGGCGGCCACGGTTCGCTGGAATGGGCGGTGACCTGGTTCGGCGGTGACGGCTTCGTCAACTCCTACTGCAACACAATCCCGACCGGCGAAGGCGGCACGCATGAGGCCGGCTTTCGCAATGTGCTGACGCGCGGGCTTCGGGCCTATGCCGACCTGGTCGGCAACAAGCGCGCCTCGATCGTCACCTCCGAAGACGTGATGATCTCGGCGGCAGGCATGCTGTCGGTGTTTATTCGCGAGCCGGAATTCGTCGGCCAGACCAAGGACAGGCTGGCAACGATCGAAGCCATTCGCATTGTCGAGACCGCCATCCGCGATCCCTTCGACCACTGGCTGGCCGACAATCCGCAGGAAGCCTCCAAGCTGCTGGAATGGGTGATTGCGCGCGCCGACGAGCGGGTGCGCCGGCGCCAGGAAAAGGAAGTGTCGCGCAAGAGCGCGGTGCGCAAGCTGCGCCTTCCCGGCAAGCTCGCCGACTGCACGCAGAATGCCGCCGCGGGCGCCGAACTGTTCATCGTCGAAGGCGACTCGGCCGGCGGCTCGGCCAAGCAGGCGCGCGACCGCGCCAGCCAGGCGGTGCTGCCGCTGCGCGGAAAAATCCTCAACGTCGCCAGCGCCGGCAACGACAAGCTAGCCGCCAACCAGCAGATTTCGGACCTGATTCAGGCGCTCGGTTGCGGCACGCGCTCGAAATACCGCGACGAGGATTTGCGCTACGACCGCGTGATCATCATGACCGACGCCGACGTCGACGGCGCTCACATAGCCTCGCTGCTGATCACCTTCTTCTACCAGGAAATGCCGAACCTGGTGAATGGCGGCCATCTCTATCTGGCGGTGCCGCCGCTCTATTCGATCCGGCAAGGCGGCAAGGTTGCCTATGCCAGGGACGATGCGCACAAGGACGAGCTGTTGCGCACCGAATTCACCGGCCGCGCCAAAGTCGAGATCGGCCGTTTCAAGGGCTTGGGCGAAATGATGGCCGCGCAGCTCAAGGAAACCACCATGGACCCGAGGAAGCGCACGCTGCTCCGGGTCGATGTCATCGACGCCGTGGCGGCGACCAAGGATGCTGTCGACGCGCTGATGGGCACCAAGCCGGAAGCCCGCTTCCGCTTCATCCAGGAACGCGCCGAATTCGCCGCGACGGAAGTGCTGGATATCTGAGCGCCGGCCGACTCTTCGTTTTGACGCAGTTCCGGGCGGAAAACCGTTTCAAACTTTTCCTGGAATTGCTCTAGCCTGCACTTCCGATACGGAGACCAGCTTGTGATCCGGGCGCGGCTGAAGAGCTACTTCGAAACCAGTTTGGCGGGCCTGACGCAGCCGACGCGCTCGGATTGGATTTTCGCCCTGCGCACGGTTTCGGCCGGTCTGATCGCGCTTCTCGCTGCTTACGCGTTGAAACTCGACCACCCGCAATGGGCGATGATGACGGTCTTCATCGTCGCCCAGCCGGTCGCCGGCATGGTGCTGGCGAAAGGTTTTTACCGGCTGCTCGGCACGCTGGCCGGTGGACTTGCGGCGATCGGCATCACCTCGGTTTTCGGCACCAATCCCTGGCTGCTGGTCACGGCGCTATCCGTCTGGATTGGGCTGTGCACGCTGGTTTCGTCGCTGCTGCGCAATCCGGAAGCCTATGGCGCCGCACTTGCCGGCTATACCGCGATGATCATTGGGCTGCCGGCTTTCGGCCAGCCGCACGTGGTCGTCGATCTCGCTGTCGCGCGCTGCGCCGAGATCGTGCTCGGCATCGTCTGCGCCGGCCTGACCAGCCGGCTGATCCTGCCCAAGCTGGCCGCTGACGCCATTATCTCCAGGCTGAAGCGCAGCATCCTCGACCTTGCAACCTATGCAGGCGGCGCTTTTTCCGGTGGCGACCCGGCGACGCTGGCCGGCCTGCACCGCAAGCTGATCACCGACGCCCAGATGCTGGCCGAGATGCGCGCCTATGCCCGGCTCGAAGCACCGAGCTTCGCCACCCGCGCCCATCCGGTCCGCCTAACCATCGGTCAGCTTCTCTCGGCGCTGTCGGCGGCGCGCGCGCTGCATTCGCATGCCGCGCCGAAAAACGCAGCGCTCATTCCGGTACGCTCCGAACTGCAGTCGTTGGTCAGCGAGCTGGCAGCGACGCCCGAGGCGCTGGACGACACGTCGCCCTGGGTGACGCGGCTCGACGCGATTGCCGAGGCCCGGCAAATGCCCGACGCCTCGACCGATCAGGGCGACGACAGGGTCGGCACCATAACCCGCCTCACCATCGCCGCCGATTTCGCCGAAGCCTTCAAGCAGGTGCTGCGCGGCCTCGACGCCCTGCGCGCACCGGTGACGGGCCCCAGCCGGAGCAACAGGCAGCCGCCTGCGCTGGTGGTGCACCGCGATTATCCCGGGGCTTCGCGCAATGCCATACGCGCCGGCCTTGCCACGTTGGCGGTCGCCGCCTTCTGGCTGACGACGAAATGGTCCGACGCGGCCGGCACCGTCATCCTCGTTGCCGTCGTCTCCAGTCTTTTCGCCGCGCGGCCTGACCCGGTGCGGGTGTCCTGGGGCTTCTTCAAGGGAACGCTGCTGGCTTTGCCCTTTGCCTTCCTTGTCGGCCAGGTCGCGCTGCCTGCTTTGCCCGGCTTCGGCTGGTTCACGCTGTTTGTCGTGCCGATCCTGGTACCGACGGCGCTGGGCATGGCCAATCCGCGCACCGTCGGCGTGGCGACGGCCTTTGCCATCAATTTCCTCGCCTTCCTCAGCCCGCATCAGGCGATGACCTATGCCCCAGGCCCGTTTTTCGCCGGCTCGGCGTCGGTGCTGGTCGGCATCCTGCTGGCGATCGGCGTCTTCATCGTGGTGCTGCCGGTGGATCCATGGCGCGCGGCCAACCGCATCGTGCGGGCCATGCGCGAGGATCTGGCGCGGCTGTGCCTGCATGAGCGGGTGCCGCGGCGTTCGGCCTTCGAGAGCCTGGCCTATGACCGCATCAACCAGCTGATGCCGCTCTTGCAAAATGCCGGCAGGAAAGGCGATGCGATTCTGGGCGGCGGGGTCGCCGCCGTTACCGTCGGCCTTGAAATCCTGCGTCTGCGCGCCGCGCAGCAGAGCCCGTCCACTCCTACCGACACCGCGCTCTCGATCGCCAATTTCCTGCGCGGCCTCGCGCGTGAACTGCTCTTTCGCGCAACCGGCGATCCACAGACAGCAACTGTCACTGTGGCCCGGCAATATGCAGCCAGCCTTTCAGAGCGCAGCGGCGGTGCGGATATGCTGCAGATCGCAGCCTGGCTGCGCATCATCGCCGCCGCGATCGAGGATTTCCCGGATTTCTTCACCAGGGGCCGTGGCTAGGGCGTCAGGCCGCGGCTATCGCCAGCGCATGCCCGCGCGCGTTTTCCCGCAGCGCGTCGAGATGGATCGACTTGACCAGGCCGGCGAGATCGCCCTCAGTGGATTGACCTCCGAGTTCCTTCAGCATCAGCCAGCTGACTTCCTGCACGCCGGCGAGGCGCTTGCCGTTGGCGACTTCGCGCCAGATCTTGAGCGCGCGCAGGATGATGGCATGGGTGGAAGCGGCAAGGCCGGCGCTGCGGAACAGCGCCTGCAACGCAAGGTCCTGGCCGCCGGCGAGCAAGGCCCGCACCCGCTGCTCCGACTGCTGGCTGAGCGCGACCAGGGCCGAGCCGAAAAAGTCGACCTTGCCGTGGGCAATGGTGCGGATGATGAAACTTGCGGTCAGGTCGCCGCGCAGGCGCAGATGTTCGATGAGTGCCGCATGTTCCTCCGCGCGCGTGCCTTCGACCAGCCGCACCGAAGCCTTGACGCAAGCATCGCGCGTGACGCGCTCGGCTCTGGCCGCCCCCATCAGCGCCATCACCAGCGGCGAAGCCTTCAGCGTTTCGCCGAGCTTGACCAGTAGCATGTGCCGGCAGTCGGCCGGCAGCCGCACATCCGTGACCATTGCCTCGCGCAAATGAGCGATATGGCCATGCCGCTCGGCGATGCGGCGGAAGGAGAGCGAGGCTATGTCGGCGCCGTCATTGGCGAGCAGCGCCGCACACGCTTCCGGTTCGCCGATCTCGGCGATCGCCGCGGCAACCGCCATCGAAACGACCGGCCGGTCGGCGATCAGTTTTTGCGTCGCCTTGTGCCCGGCCGCGACGCGGTCGATCAGGTCGGCGTCCGTCAGCAGCGGGGAGCGCGCCAGCACCAGGGCTGCCACTTCCGGCTGATCGGAGGCAAGCGCGCTGATGATCTGCAGCGGCGCGTGATGGCTCATCGACAGCGCTTCGGCCATAGCCAGCCGCACCTTCGACGAGGCGTCGTCGAGCAGCAGCGTCAGCGCCGCTTCGGCCGCGCAACGGTCTTCGAAAGGCAGGTCGGAATTGACGTAGGCGCGGGCCAGCGCGCTTGCCGCCGCGGCGCGCTCCGAAACTCTCGCGGTGTAGATCCATTTGAGAAAATGCGAGACAACCATACTGCCTGCTACGCCCCTTGCCGGAAAGCTTCCGGCCCCAGGAATGACCCTAGGCAGAAATGGTTTACGAACGGTTCACCATGTTTATTAACTGGCTTGCGGGTGGCATGGGCAGCGCCTATCAACCGTCAGGCAGCGGAGGAGAAAAACGATGCCCGGGCTTTATCTCGAAGAGTTCGTCGCCGGACATGTCTTTCGGCACACGCTGCGCAAGACCGTCACCGAAAGCGATAACATGCTGTTCTCGGTGATGACGCTGAACCCGCAGCCGCTGCACATCGACTTCGACTTCGCCGCCAAGAGCGAATGGGGCAGACCGCTGGTCAATTCGCTGTTCACGCTCGGCCTGATGATCGGCATTTCCGTCAATGACATCACCGTCGGCACCACAATTGCCAATCTCGGCATGAGGGAGACAGTGTTTCCGCACCCGGTCTTCCATGGCGACACCATCCGTGTCGAAACGACTGTGATCTCGGTCAGGGAATCGAAATCCAAGCCGGACCGCGGCATCGTCGAGTTCGAGCATCGCGCCTACAATCAGAACGATGTGCTCGTCGCCAAATGCACGCGCCAGGCGATGATGATGAAAAAGGCGGCCTGATGCGCTCGCTGCTGTTTGTGCCCGGCGATTCCGAAAAGAAGCTGGACAAAGGCTTTGGCGCCGGCGCCGACGTGGTCATCGTCGACCTTGAGGATTCCGTGGCGCCACAAAACAAGGCGTCGGCACGCGACATCGCGGCACGCTTTATCGGCGGCAACCGGCAGCAGACAAGCTCCGCCATCTATATCCGCGTCAACGATCTCTCGACCGGGTTGACCGACGACGATCTGGCCGCCCTGGTTCCGGTCAAACCCGACGGCATCATGCTGCCGAAGTCGAACAGCGGCCAGGATGTCCAGCAGCTGTCCGTAAAGCTCCGCGTGCATGAGGCCGAAAACGGATTGCCGGATGGCGCGATCAAGATCCTGCCGATCATCACCGAGACGGCTGCCAGTTTGCTGGCCGCCGCGACCTACGCCGGGGCAAGCGCCCGGCTTGCCGGCCTCACCTGGGGTGCCGAAGATCTGTCCGCGGCGATCGGTGCGCGGGCTGCGCGCGACGACAACGGCCGCTACACCGATGTCTTCCGCCATGCCCGCACCATGACCATCCTCGCCGCCGGCGCGGCCGAAGTCGCGGCGATCGACACGGTCTTCCCCGCCTTTCGCGACATGGCCGTCTTCGAAGCCGAATGCACGGAGGCCGAGCGTGACGGCTTTACCGGCAAGATGGCGATCCATCCGGCGCAAGTGCCGGTCATCAACGCCGCCTTCACACCGTCGGCGGAGGCAGTGCAACGCTCGCAGGCCATCGTCGCGGCCTTCGAGGCGGCCGGAAATCCTGGCGTGGTCGGCATTGACGGCAAGATGTATGACCGGCCGCATCTCAGGCTTGCCGAGCGGCTTCTGGCTCGCGCCAAGGCAGCCGGGGTTTAGTCCCGCGCCAGCACGATGACCCGGTCCTCCGGCAGGTAGGCCAGCGCTTGCGACTTCAACGGGTTGACGGTGACGCCGCCCAGAGCCCGCTCATCATTCTGCGCGGCGCGAACGCGCCGGTGCCCGATGGCGATCTCTCCGCGCAGACGCGCCGATTCCGCGATCGTCCAGAACGTCACCGGATGGTCGATGGCGACATAGTCGCCGACCGGACGCATGTAGATTTCGGAGCCCTCCTCGTCGAGCAGATCATCGAAGATCGCGGCGAGATGCTGGTTCTCCGATGCCTGCGCCAGCATCAGGCTGACCAGCCGGTTGCTGACGACGAAATCATCGGCCTTAGTCACCGCCGCCAGCTCGCGGTTGCGCACGTCGATCATCTCGCTGACGATCGAGATGTGCGTGCCGGCATCGTCTGCGATTTTGCGCAGATGCAGCAGCGTCACCAGCGTGCGCGTATCGGCGGGCTGCGCTGCCATGGTTTCGCTGTAGCCAAGGACGAGCACGTGGTCGTAGGAAGGCACGTCCAGGCTTGCCAGTGCTGTGCTGCTCGACGTGTCGGTGATGCGGCAGGAAACCGACAGATTGTCGCCGACGACCGGCAGGCCGGCAACTTCCTGCTCGAGGCCTGGCGTATCGGCGGCGATGGTCAGGATCGAACCCGGCGCGACGTAGCGCGACAGTTCATAGGTGATGATCGGACCGCGCCGGTTCCAGCCAAGGATCAGCGTGCGCTCCGGCTTCGCGTCGACAAGCTGATGGCGAAGGATTGCCGCGGTATCGATCTTGGCCCCCGCGCCTCCCAGCTTGATAGCGGCATCGTCCTCGGCAATGATGATGGCGCGCATGTCCTTGCCGATCACCAGATCCGACGGCGGGTTGAGATTGACGCGCCCGGTTTGGTCGCAGAGCCCGATCAGCGTGCAATGCTCATACGCCATCACCGCCTCACCGAAGGTCTTGCCGGTGAGATCAGGCTGCTCGGTCGTGTAGATTTCGCAGCCGTCGAAATCGAGCAGTTCCGAATAGACGCCGCTGAGACCCGACTGCCGGCTCGAATGCACGACGATGCGCGAGATCAGCTGGTCGGCCAGCACAAGCTGCACCTCGGCCCCGCCAACGACGCGGGCGACCTCGGCGTTCTTGCCGTCGCGGATCTCGGCGGCGATGTTGTAGGCCGCCGTGCGCCGGTTCGGGTCGTTGGCCAGCGCGAGCACTGTCTTGATGACCTGCGAATCCGGGTCGTCGCCCTCCGGCGACAGCACGATGATCGAGCGCGAGCTCTGCGGGTTGACGATGGCTAGGTCGTAGAGGTCGGTCGGGTCGCCGCTGCGGCAGATGATGCGCGTATTGCCCAGTTTGTCGACCTTGGCCGCGATCTCGTCCTCCATCGCCACCTTGTCCATATTGGCCATGACGACAATGCGCGGATGGCGGCGGCTGGCATTGGCAATGACGAGTTCGGAGATGACGTCGAAGATCGACGGCGACCAGTTGAGGATGATGGTGTGGTCGCTCTCAAGCACCCGAGAACGACCCTTGCGCAATTCATCGAGCTTGCTGTCGACGCCGGCGCTGAGCACGCCGATGAGGGCCGACACGACGAAGATGCCGGCAAGCGTGACAAACAACATGACGAGACGGAAGGCCCAGCCGGTGTCGCCGCCCATCGTGCCCGAATCGAGCGTGCGCATCAGCGATTCCCAGAACGCTTCGAAGAAGTTCAGCGGTTCGCCGCCCTCCGGCGCGATGCGGGTCACCGCAAGGAAAGCCGCGGCGGCGATGATGATCAGCAGGGAAGCGACGGCGAGCCAGCCGATCAGCGCGATAGGGCCGGCGGCCATGCTCTTGTCAAACCCGTAGCGCAGCCGGGTTCCCAGCGAGTCTCGTTTCTTCATGTCGCCGGCGTCCCCCAATATCCCTATGGTCGATGCGCCAACCCCAACGCTCGCCGAAGCCGCTGTCTTAGCCTGTGTTTAAATAAAGGGGAATCGCTTTCGGGTGTCAGCCGTTCCACGGCCCCTCATAATCGGCATAGAGCTTTGCCGGATCGGGTCGCGGCCGTTCCGGCGCCGGGCCCTGGTAGGAGCCGATATGGATAAAGCCGACGACGCGCTCCTGCGGCGCCAACCCCAGGATTGCCCTGCCCTCGGCCACATCGGAATACCAGTTGCTGATCATGTTGGTGCCATAGCCCAGCGCATTGGCTGCAATCATCAGGTTCAGCGCCGCCATGCCGCCGGACAGGAACATTTCCCATTGCGGGATTTTTGGATTGTCCTTCGGAACCGACACCACGCCGATCACCAGCGGCGCGCGGGAAAACCGCGCAAGCTCCTGGTTGCGGCGGTTTTCCGGCAGCGGCCCTTCGCGCTGTTCGGCGAGCGCCGCCAGCTTCCTGCCGATCTCGAATCGCGCCTCGCCGCGATAAAGGATGAAGCGCCACGGCTCCAGTCGGCCGTGATCGGGCACACGGCTTGCAGCCGCGATCATGGTCGCGATATCGCCATCGCTGGGCGCCGGTTCCTTCAATTCAGGAATCGGTGCGGAGTTTCGGGTCAGCAGGAAGTCGATGATCGGCGACGCCATGGGGGCCAGGTCTCCTAAAGCACTCGATTTTGAGCTGAAGCGCGCCATTGCGGATCGGGGCGGCTCGGGCATTGGCGCGGGCGCGCCGGACGAAAGAACCTGTTGCCAAGGCGGTCGGACTCTTAAGCCTTGAAATTGCCACCGCCTTGGGCTTCAACGCAAGGCATGTTTGAGGGGAGATCGCGCCTTTTCCTGATTTGGCTCGCCGTAGCGCTGTTTGCGCCGGCCTCGATGGCCATGGCGCAGAATGCCGACGGCATCGGCAATCTGAAACTCCCCGATATTTCGAGCTATGCACCGCCCAAGGGCGAGACGCCGCTGGCACTCGGTGGCGGCGGTGCCATAACGCTGTCGGCGCAGTTGACCGACAAGGGCGCCGACATCACGCGCGGCATCGTCTGGCGCGTCTTCAAGCCCGAGGCCGCCGGCGACGGCAAGCTGCCGATGGTGGCTTCCGCGCATGGCGGCAGCGCCGTGTTCCAGCTCGAACCCGGCAGCTATCTGGTCCACGCCTCATACGGACGCGCCGGCGCCACCAAGCGCATCACCGTCGGCAAGGACGCCAGGCGCGAAAGCCTGGTGCTCGATGCCGGCGGCCTCAAGCTCGACGCGGTGCTGTCGGGCGGCGCGCGTATTCCGCCGAAAAAACTGCGCTTCTCCATTTATGAGGGCACCGCCGAGGCCAATGGCGACCGCGCTTTGATCATTCCCGATGTCGAGCCGAACAGCGTCGTGCGGCTCAACGCCGGCGTTTATCATGTCGTCTCCACCTATGGCGCGGTCAATGCCGTTATTCGCTCTGACATCCGTGTCGAAGCCGGCAAGCTGACCGAAGCCACCGTCGAGCATCGCGCGGCGGAGGAGACCATGAAGCTGGTGCGCGAGACCGGCGGCGAGGCCATCGCCGATACATCCTGGTCGCTGCTCAACGAATCCGGCGATCCGATCAAGGAGGCCGTCGGCGCCTTCGCCTCGATGGTGCTGGCCGAAGGCCAATACACCATCATCGCCAAGAACCGCGACCGCATCTACCAGAAGGATTTCACCGTGGTCGCTGGGCAGAACCAGGAGATCGAGGTGCTGGCCACTGATGCCTCTGCGATCGATCCGGAGGAAGGCGCCGACTGACCGGCGCGCCCATTGGCATCGGTTTGGCTGCTCAGTTGAAGTGGTAGTTCAGGGCTACGTCAGGCGGCCTTGCACAGGCGGCGCTGCAGGAAGTGGACCCGGCCGCGCGGCGCGTCGGGCGCTAGGTCGAAGACACCGCGATGAAGACGGTCGAGCAGCGTCTTGCGGTCGCGCAATGGCTCCAACTCATCCCAGCTCAGCACATCGCCGACGCGCACGTCGATCGCCTTGCCGGACAGCCGCGCAAATTCGCGGATGAGCATTGAAAGGCGCAACGTCAGCGACGCCTTGCCGACGAATTCCGCCAGCCTTCCTTCGCGCTCCCCCATGTTCATCGGGCCGCTGACCAGATGGAACAGCCGGCCGTTCTGCCCGGAAAAATGCATCGGCACCACCGACGCCTTGGCGTCCTGCACGAGGCGCGCCGGAAACATCTTCCACGGCAGGTCGCGCGCCCGGCCAAAGCCTCTCGGCGCGGTGGCGACGCCGCCGGCCGGAAATACCACGATGGTGACGCCCTCTTTCAACAGCCGCACTGCCTCGTGGCGCACCGCCATGTTGTTCTTCACCGCGTCCTTGGTCTCGGAAAAGTCGATCGGCAGCGAGTACGGTTCCATTTCGCGGACCTTCAGCAGATCCTTGTGGATCATGACGCGGAAGGGACGCCCGAGCTGCTCGACCAGCGACAGCACGGCAATGCCGTCGCCAATGCCGAACGGGTGGTTGGCGACGATCACCAGCGGCGTGTCCGGCAGCCCCGCCGGCGGCCACCGATCGGTGCTGCGCACCTTGACGTCGATCAGCTCCAGCATGCGGCTGAACACCCGCTCGCCCGTCGGCGCCACCTGGCGGCGCCAGAAATCGTAGAGCGCGGCATACCGGTCGCGCCCCGAGAGGCCTTCAATGGAATGGATAAACCAGCGCGTCAGCGCCGGCTGGCTCGCATTGGCGTAGGAGAGTTCGGGAAACGGTCTTTCCCGTATCTTCAGCTTGAGCATGGGGGCTCGTTACAAGGTTCGCGTGACAGGCATGTGAAAATGGCGGTGGATCGCTCCACCGCCATTTCTACGAAACATTGTTTGCTCAGGCCGCGCTTCGCCTGCGGTCGGGCGAAACAGCCTCGTCAGAAAGCAGCTTCAGCGCCTCCGCCAGCTTGAGCGATTCCTGATCGCGCGAGCCGAGCCGGCGGATGTTGACCGTCTCCTCCTCCGCCTCGCGCTTGCCGCAGACGAGGATCACAGGAACCTTGGCCAGCGAATGCTCACGCACTTTGTAGTTGATCTTCTCGTTGCGCAGATCCGGTTCGGCCAAAAGTCCTGCCGCCTTCATCTGTGCGACAACCTTTCGCGCATAATCGTCAGCATCCGAGGTGATCGTGGCCACAACCACCTGCAGCGGCGCGAACCACAGCGGGAAATGGCCGGAATAATGCTCGATCAGGATGCCGAGAAAGCGCTCCATCGAACCGCAGATGGCGCGATGCACCATCACCGGCTGCTTCTTTTCCGAATCCGAACCGATGTAGAAGGCGCCAAAGCGTTCCGGCAGATTGAAGTCGACCTGCGTGGTGCCGCACTGCCATTCGCGGCCGATGGCGTCCTTCAGCACATATTCGAATTTCGGCCCGTAGAAAGCGCCCTCGCCCGGATTGATCGAGGTGTTGATGCGGTTTCCCGAGCGCGTCCTGATTGTATCCAGCACGTTGCCCATGATCGCCTCGGCATGATCCCAGGCCTCGTCGGTGCCGACGCGCTTATCCGGCCGCGTCGACAGCTTCACGCTGACATCGTCGAAGCCGAAATCGGCGTAGGTCGACAGGATCAGATCGTTGATGCGCAGGCACTCCGCGGCCAGCTGCTCCTCGGTGCAGAAGATGTGCGCATCGTCCTGCGTGAAGCCGCGCACGCGCATCAGCCCGTGCAAGGCGCCGGACGGTTCGTAACGATGCACATTGCCGAATTCCGCAAGCTTTACGGGCAGATCGCGATAGGATTTCAACCCATGCTTGAATATCTGCACGTGGCCCGGACAATTCATCGGCTTCAGCGCGAACACGCGGTCGTCGTCGGTGTCGTCGCCGGCCACCGTCACCTTGAACATGGCATCGCGATACCAGCCCCAGTGGCCCGACGTCTCCCACAGGCTCTTGTCGAGAACCTGCGGTGCGTTGACCTCCTGGTAGCCCTGCTCGTCGAGGCGGCGGCGCATGTAGTTGACCAGATTCTGGAACATCTTCCAGCCCTTGGCGTGCCAGAAGACGACGCCCGGCCCCTCTTCCTGGAAATGGAACAGGTCCATCTCGCGGCCGAGCTTGCGGTGGTCGCGCTTCTCGGCCTCTTCCAGCATCGTCTGGTAGGCATCGAGTTCAGCTTGCTCGGCCCAGGCCGTGCCGTAGATGCGGGTCAGCATGGGGTTGTTCGAATCGCCACGCCAATAGGCGCCGGCCACCTTCATCAGCTTGAAGGCGTTGCCGATCTGCCCGGTGGAGGCCATGTGTGGGCCGCGGCAGAGGTCGAACCAGTCACCCTGGGAATAGATCTTGAGATCCTGGTCTTCGGGAATGGCGTCGATCAGCTCGAGCTTGTAGCGCTCGCCCTTCTCGGCAAAGACCTTTTTCGCCTTGTCGCGCGACCAGACTTCCTTGGTGAACGGCTTGTTACGCGCAATGATCTCGCGCATCTTCTTCTCGATCACCGGGAAATCGTCGGGCGTGAACGGCTCGTTGCGGGCGAAGTCGTAGTAGAATCCGTTCTCGATCACCGGCCCGATGGTCACTTGCGTTCCCGGCCACAGTTCCTGCACGGCCTCCGCCAGCACGTGTGCTGCATCGTGGCGGATCAACTCCAGCGCGCGCGGATCGCTGCGGGTGATGATCTCGACCTTGCCGGACTTGCCAAGCGGGTCGGAAAGATCGCGAACGGTGCCGTCGATCGCATAGGCGACGGCTTTCTTGGCCAGCGACCTCGAGATCGATTCGGCGAGGCCTGCACCGGTCATCGCCGCGTCACAGTCGCGGACGGAGCCATCGGGAAATGTCAGGGAAACGGAATTCAGCATTTGTATCTCCTATCCAGTCCCGCAAACGAGCGCGGGTGGTCGTGGTGTGAAGCCGGAGGCATCCGGCAGCGGGCGGGTTTTAGAGGCAGCACGGTGTGAGGTAAAGAGCGCTGGTAGTGTGTCAGTTTGAATTCCAGTTGGAACGTTGCCATTGGCCTCCCCGATCGGAACGACCAAGGACCGCCACTTTGCAGCCGTTCAAGGCTAGCGCGAGCTTTCACTCACTCGCGCAGGCCTGCCTTGCGCAAGTTCTCGCGAAGATGTTCCAAGTCACCTGAGTTCTTGTATGGCGCCATGTCCGAGGTCGTTCTCATCGTGATTGTGGCTCGCGGCTCCAGCTGCAAAATGTGCTCGATGACCTGCTGCGCTTCGTCTTCGCTCCCTAAAGCCGCGTAGCTCGCTGCCAGGTATAAGTGTTGGTATACGGTGTCGAGGGTTCGTAGACCTTCCAACGCCGCGATCGCTTCACGATATCTGCGAACGTCGTAGTAAATCTGGCCAATCTGTAGGATGTACCACTCGGGGTAGTGAGGGTTGAGACGCATGGCTTTTTGCGCCGTCTCAAGGCCTTCCTGTGCCCTCCCACAATAGCTTAGGCAGGAACCGTAATCCAACAGCACGTCGGCGTCATTTGGATTAAGCTCAAGGGCGCGTTGATACTCAACGATAGCGCGTTCGTATTGTCCGCAAAATAGGCAGTGCCCTGCGAGCGCATAGTGCCCCCATGCCTCGGCGTCGTCCCGTTCGATCGCCAAATTGGCGTATTTCAGGCCACATGCCAGTGAAGCCTCGGGATTCGCGCTCCAACCGTCGCTTGCGTCGATCATGTGCGTCCAAGCGAGCTTGGCAAACGCCTTTCCGAACTTCGGATCGAGTTCGCCTGCCTTCTCAAAGAGTTCCCGAGCACGCAAGTTGTCTTGTTTTGTGTAGCGGTTGAGAGACTCCATGCCGCGCACGAAATAGTCCAGCGCCTCAAAATTCCGCGTCCCCGCGACTTCCGGGCGCTCTTGCCACGCCTTTAACAGTCGGCCTCCGTACGCTGTGGCTAAACTGCCGATTATTCTTTCAGTGACATCGTCCTGCACGGCAAAGATGTCCTCGATGCCTCGGTCGTAGCGCTCTGCCCAAAGGTGCCGCCCAGTCTTGCCGTCAATGAGCTGGGCGGTAATCCGGACCCGGTCCTTTGACCTCTGTACACTGCCCTCCAAGATATAGCGGGCACCCAGCTCTCGGCTGGCATCCTGTATCTTCGTGGCTTTGCCCTTGTAAGCAAACGTCGAATTACTGGCTATGACGGAAAGATCGCGAAACCGAGACAATCCGGTGATGACGTTCTCTGTGATCCCATCCGCAAAGTAGTCCTGCTGACGGTCGTCGCTCATATTGACGAACGGCAGCAAAGCGATGGATGGCTTATCAGCAAGCGACGCCGGCGAAGTGGGGGCCGCTTCGGGACCGTCGAGGCGCACCGCATAAGCTCGCACGGGGCGTTCAATATTTTTAAGTATCTGCTCACCAATGTCGTCGAATTGAAGTTCAAGCCGGTTTCCTAGGTGATCTCGCACCGTGCCCGAAACCATAACACCTCCAACAGGAGCGATGCCTTCGAGCCTTGTCGCCACGTTCACGCCGTCACCCAACAGATCGTCATCCTCGACGATTACGTCACCGAGGTTGATCCCAACGCGGAATTGTATTCTTCGGTCCTCGGACAGTTTTGCGCTGCGACCCGACATGGCACGCTGCATAGCAACGGCACAAGCCACGGCGTTCACGACACTTGGAAACTCGGCGAGGATGCCGTCGCCAGTCGTTTTGAAGATGCGACCTTGGTGCTCGGCCATATTTGGGTCGATAAGGTGGGCCCGTATCTCCTTCAGATCGGCAAGTGTGCCGGCCTCGTCGCTGCCCATCAGGCGCGTATACCCCACCACGTCAGCGGCCAGAATTGCGGCAAGACGGCGTTGGACGCGTCCTTCGGTCATGTGGTGCATTGCTTTCAAGAGCAACAGGACCGGGATTGTAAGGGCGACGGCCGACAGAGTCCACGAGCCGGAACGTCGACTGATACATTTCCGCAGCGGTCATTGGCACAGCCGCCGGGATTTGTCGCGGCAACTCACTTCACCAGTTGCGGCAAATCCCTCAGGAACGCCCCGCGGGTCGCCGGGCCCTTCGGTGTGTCGATCGGTTTGGTATCGACGACCAGCCGGGCGAAGACGATCCGCCGGCCGCCCTTTTCGGCCCAGCCGACGAACCAGCCCAGCGAGCGCTTGTCCTTGCTGTTTCCCAGCCTGGTGCTGCCGGTCTTGCCCTGCACCGTCCAGCCGTCGGCCTGGAAACTCGGCAGGATGGCTCGGGTCATCTCATGTGCCTTGGCAGAAACCGGCATCTTGCCGGCGAGCAGCCGGCGCAGGAAGGCTGTCTGTTCGACCGGCGATATCTCAAGCGAGGAATTTATCCAGGATTGCGTGAGCCCGTTGTCCTTGTCGGCATCGCCCGAGACATCCATGTTGCCGTAGCCGAATTTCGAGACGTAGAGGGCAAAGCTTTTTGCGCCGAGCCGGCGCACGATCTCGCGCGAATACCATACGATCGAGTCGCGCTCCCAGATCGTCGGGTCGACGGCCTTGTGGTCGCGCTTCACGGCGTTGAACTCAGGCTTGTAATCCCAGCTCGGTGTATGCGCGTCGCTGAGGACACCGCTGTCGTAGCCGATCAGCGCCAGCGGCACCTTGAAGGTCGACGCCGGGCTGACGCGTTGGTCGCAGACGCCGCTTTGATAGAGCGTCTCGCCGCTCGCCGCGTCCTGGATAAGCGTGCAGGCGAAATCGCCAAGCGGCGCCGATTGCGCCCGCATCGGAAATCCCAGAAACCAGGCCAGCAGGAAGAGGACCGCGGCAATGATGAAGGGGTGGGTTTCGATCCGACGCATGTGGGCTCTCCTGGGAATGAACAGGAGGCGCTTAGCGAAGTGTCTTGGCTCGATTTTGACTCAAATGCGCAGTCTTTGTGCAGCCCGTTGTTAACCTTACCGGATTGTAAAGAAATGCCGCGCTGGCGATCTGGATCAGGGGCCAGCGCGCCCGCCGTCAGGCCTCGCCGCGCTTCCTGCCGATCTGCCAATAAAGCCATGGCATGAACCAGACATAGCGCTGATCGAGTACCTCCGGCACGCGATCGATGCCATGCGAACCGAAAGGGCCGCAGCGCAGCACGCGGAACAGCCCCATGAAGCCGCCGGCCCACAGACCATGGCGGGCGATCGCCTCATGCGCGTATTCGGAACAGGTCGGCAGATGCCGGCAGGAATTGCCGACAAATCCGGACAGCGTCAGTTGATAGAGGCGCACCAGCGACGTGCCGAAAATGCGGCCGGGTGTTTTGCGCCAGGGACCGGGCCAGTTGCGCCCGCGCCGGGTCCGTCCGGCGGCATGCACATGCCGATGCTGGTCGCCCACCGCAGTCTCTTTCCGAACGCGACCCGAAACCGGCTTCCGGGTCAGCTTGCGTTTCCAAACCGATAGATGTGAGCTTCGGCCGGCAAACGCAATCCTCTTCACTCACTCGCCTGTTTGTCGGCTTCAGGGTCGCGAGCGGCGAAAGGGATGCCGCTCCGCTGGAGCCGCCCAGCGGGTGGCCGGCCTTTGCTCGGTGCGCTGCACATGATGCTGCCTGTCGCCACGCCATTGAAACGTCGCGATCCGCATCACATCGCCAAAGATTTCCAGAAACTGGATCATGTCCGTGTCTCCTCTAAGAGCGGATTAGACGCCCACTGGCCTTCGCCTTCAAACGAGTATAATTTCCGTTTCGGATAACTCTGGGTTATGCGAATGAAGCGCGGACGGCTGCCACTGACGGCCTTGCGAAGTTTCGAGGCAGCCGGCCGGCAATTGAGCTTTAGCCGGGCCGCCGAGGAGCTGTTCGTCTCGCAGGCCGCCATCAGCCGGCAGATCCGCGAGCTCGAGCAGTTCCTGCACCAGCCCTTGTTCCGCCGTCATCACCGCCGCGTCGAGCTGACCGAGGCCGGCCAGCGCCTGCTCGATCAGTTGGTCAGGAGTTTCGACGACATCGACAGGCTGCTTTCGGACCTGGTGGCGGCCCCGGCACAGTCGGTGGTTCGCGTCAGTGTCGAGCCGTCGCTGGCCTCTGTGTGGCTGTTGCCGCGGCTCAACCGGTTCAGCCAGTTGCGGCCTGATATCGACGTTTCCCTCGAGGTCGACCCAAGGCCGATCGAGTTCCGCAGCGATCAGCCTGAACTAGCCTTGCGCTTCAGCGCGAGCGCCACCTCATGGCCGCGCAGCGAGGCCGAATGGCTCGCCTCGACCGTTGATTCGCCGGTCCTGTCGCCGGCATTGCTGGCATCAGGCCCTACCCTCGAAAAGCCGCTCGACCTTGCCCGCTACACGCTGCTGCACGAGGAAAACCGCCAGGGCTGGGCGCGCTGGTTCGAGGCCGCCGGCGTCGCTGCCGACGCCATTCCGGCGCGCGGCCCGATGCTGGCGGATGTGTCGCTGTCGAAGCAGGCGGCCCTGCTCGGCCACGGCGTTGCGCTCGGAGACCTATTGCAGATCGGCGAGGAGATTGCCTCCGGCGCGCTGATCAAGCCGTTCGACATCGACGTCGCATCGGGCGCCTACTGGCTGGTGGCCAGGAGTTTGAAGGACCTGCCGGAGCCGGCTAAGGCGTTTGCAGACTGGGTGAGAAGCGAATTCGCCGAAAGCAGACGGGCGCAGCAAACCAAGGCATGAGCCCGGTTACGTGAGAAGCTCCTCGACGTGTTCAGCGCCCAATTTTGACAATTCACCGGCTGTTGGAGGAGCCGTCATGTACCAACATCACCGCTTGTTCGGCGCGTTTCTTCTCGATCTGACCGATGGCATCGACGACCGCATCGAAGGTCAGCATGGTCGAGGCATGGCGCGCCTTGTAGTCGCGCACCGGCTCCAGATATCTCAGATCGGCAAAGCGGCCTTGCGGCGGCGCGCCGTTTTCCTTGAGCATCTTCAGCATGGTGTCGCGCACCGCCCGCAATTCGTCGGCGCTGGCGCCGATGACATGTTGAGCCATGATCGAGGACGAGGCCTGGCCGAGGGCGCAGGCCTTCACGTCATGCGAGAAATCGGTGACGACGCCATTGTCCATCTTGAGGTCGATGGTCACCGTCGAGCCGCACAATTTGGAATGGGCCTTGGCGCTCGCATCCGGATGATCGAGCCGGCCTATGCGGGCGATGTTTCCGGCAAAACCCAGAATTTTCGCATTGTAGACGTCGTCAATCATATTTTTCCAATCCGTCGCCGCCAAGCGAACAGCGATTGCCGCTGTGGCGTCTTTCATTCGCTGCGCACGACCATATATAATGCTGGCAGTCGGGTATCGACAAGGCAACGCAAAGCCGCCGTCCTTGCCCGTTTCGTTCACGCCGCTTGCGGGCTGGAAACAGGGCGAGTTTTCAGCACCCGAAAGGTCGTGGTCCGTTCAACTCGTTCCTTCTGAGAGAGGAACTACGGGAGACGCCTTTATGGATGCCGTCATCAAGAAAATCATGCCCCCTTCCGACTATCTGGACAAGCCGGTCACCGACAGGCCGAGCGAAGCCGAGGTCGAGGCCGCCGTGCGCACGCTGTTGCGCTGGACCGGCGACAATCCGGACCGCGAGGGCCTGATCGACACGCCCAAGCGCGTCACCAAGGCCTTTCTCGAAATGTTCAACGGCTATGACATGTGCCCGGCCGAAGAACTCGGCCGCACCTTCGAGGAAGTCGCCGGCTATGACGATCTCGTCATCGTCAGGGACATCCAGTTCCACTCGCATTGCGAGCACCACATGGTGCCGATCATCGGCAAGGCGCATGTCGGCTACCTCCCGGACGGCAAGGTCGTCGGCCTGTCCAAGATTGCCCGTGTGGTCGATATCTTCGCCCATCGCCTGCAGACGCAGGAGGCCATGACTGCACAGATCGCCGGCGTCATCCAGGACGTGCTCAATCCGCGCGGTGTCGCAGTCATGATCGAGGCCGAGCATATGTGCATGGCCATGCGCGGCATCCGCAAGCAGGGCTCCACCACGCTGACCTCGACCTTCACCGGCGTATTCAAGGACACGCCCGAGGAACAGGTCCGTTTCGTCACCATGGTGCGCGGCCTCGGGGCGTAAGCCGCTCGCCGCCATCGCTAGATCAAGGACCGGCGATGTCGGCACTAACATTTCCCAAGGCTCCATCGGACAAGAAGGCTCTCGAAGAAGGCGCGGTGTTTTCCCCGCGCTTCGATGCTGCCGGGCTGGTCACCGTCGTCGTCACCGACGCCGCTGACGGTATGCTGCTGATGGTCGCGCATATGAATGCCGAGGCGCTGGCGCTGACGCTCGAAACCGGCATCGCGCACTACTGGTCGCGCTCGCGCAACGCGCTGTGGAAGAAGGGCGAAACATCAGGCAATTTTCAGACCGTCGTCGAGATGCTCACGGATTGTGACCAGGACGCCATATGGTTGCGCGTCAAAGTGTTGGGCCACGACGCAACTTGTCACACCGGCCGGCGTTCATGTTTTTATCGGACGGTGGGGCTAATCGGCGGCAAGGCAACGCTTGCCGACGATGGCAGCACGCCGCTGTTCGATGCGGAAAAAACGTATCGGAAGCCCGCGTGAACCATTCAACAGTCGCAAACCACTCATATTCACTATTCTCAAACGTCCTTCCTGTAGAACGGACGCGGGACAAGGGAGATCATGATGCTCGAGTGGGCGTCATTGCGTAGCAGACCGGACGTGCGGGAGGCCAATGGCCCCTCATCGTCCGGCGGCGTGCCTGACCCGCAACCCGCGGGCAAGACAGGCATTTCGCTCGCGCTGGGCGGCGGCTGCGCACGCGGCTGGGCGCACATTGGCGTGCTGCGCGCGCTCGACGAAGCCGGCATCGAAGTCTCGATGATCGCCGGCACCTCGATCGGCGCGCTGGTTGGCGGCTGCTATCTCGCCGGCAAGCTGGACGAACTCGAGGAGTTCGCCCGCAGCCTGACCAAGCGGCGCATCTTCGGCCTGCTCGATCTCAATCTGCGCGGCAGCGGCCTGTTCGGCGGCATGAAACTGGACGTCAGGCTGCGCGAGCACATGGCAGGCATCCGCTTCGAGGATCTGACAAAACCCTTCGTCGCCGTTGGCGCCGAAATTCGCACCGGCCATGAGATCTGGCTGTCCAGCGGTTCCCTGATCACCGCGATGCGCGCTTCCTATGCGCTGCCCGGCGTGTTCGAACCGGTGAATTGCAACGGCCGCATCCTGGTCGACGGCGCGCTGGTCAACCCGGTTCCGGTTTCGGTCTGCCGCGCCTACGAGCAGCCGCTGGTCGTCGCGGTCAACCTTCACTACGATCTGTTCGGCCGCGCCGCCGTCATCAAGCACAGCGCCGGCGAACTGCTCATCGAGAAGGACGCGCCCCGGCCAGGCCAGGCCAGCCCCGACCACCAGCCGCACCAGAGCCGTCTCGGCATCACCGGCGTCATGGTCGAAGCCTTCAACATCATCCAGGACCGGATTTCACGCGCAAGGCTGGCGGGCGATCCGCCCGACATGTCGCTCCAACCGAAACTCAGCCATATCGGCTTGACCGAATTCCACCGCGCGGATGAGGCGATCAGCGTCGGTTACCAGGCGACGATGGCGCAGATCAGCGAGTTGAAGCGGCTGCAGACGGTTCTCGCTTAAAACAATTCGGCAATGTCAGGCTTTGGCCGCATCGGTGATGCGGAACTGCACCGTGCGGTTGCCGTTCCAATAATTCCCCGACAGCGAGCCGGCTACATGGATCGTGTTGCCCCTGTTCTTGAACAGGAATTCGCCCAGCGCGGTATCGACGGATCGAAAGGCGATGCCCTGGATGCGGCCGCCGCTTTCCGACTGCAGATCAGCCCGGATGTGGTTGGTGCCGACGGCCCGCGCGTCGGCCAGCCGATGGCGCGGCAGCGCGAACACCGGCGCGACATGGCCGGCGCCGAAAGGCCCGGCCTTTTCCAATGCATCGAGCAAAGCAATCGTCGCGCCCTCGGCGGCGAGCGCGCCGTCGACGGCCAGACTTTCTTCGTCCTGCAGCCGGAACACTTCGGTCGCCGCGCGCTCCTCGAAGAAAGCACGGAGTTCGCCGAGCTTGGCGCGTTCCACCGTGATGCCGGCGGCCATGCCGTGGCCGCCGCCCTTGACGATCAGCCCGGCATCGGCGGCTGCGCGCACCAGCCGTCCGAGATCGAAGCCCGACACCGAACGGCCAGAGCCGGTGCCGATGCCATTGGCGTTGAAGGCGATGGCGAAGGCCGGCCGCCGCGCATGGTCCTTCAGCCGCGAGGCGATCAAGCCGACAATGCCGGGATGCCAATTGGTGCTGGCGGTGACGATGATGGCCGGCCCGTTGCCGCCGGCAAGTTCGGCGTCAGCCTCGGCGCGCGCCGCTGCCAGCATCTCCAGCTCCATCTGCTGGCGTTCCTGGTTGAGCCGGTCGAGTGTCTCGGCAATGGTCCCGGCCTCAACCGGATCGTCGGTGGCGAGCAGCCGGCTGCCAAGTGCTGCATCGCCGATGCGGCCGCCGGCATTGATGCGCGGCCCAATCAGATAGGCGAGATGAAAGGTGCTTATCGGCTCACCGATGCGGGACACCCGCGCCAGTGCGGCGAGCCCCTCATTCTTCTGCTGCCGCGCCATCTGTAGTCCCTTGACGACGAAAGCGCGGTTCACGCCGATGAGCGGCACCACATCGCAAACCGTGGCCAGCGCCGCCAGGTCGAGCAACGACAACAGGTCCGGTGGCGCTGCGTCGGGCAATCGGCTGCGCAGGACCCTCGCCGTCTGCACCAGAGTGAGGAAGACGACACCGGCGGCGCACAGATGGCCTTGCCCGGAAAGGTCGTCCTCGCGATTGGGATTGACGACTGCGGTCGCCTCCGGCAGCGGGCCGCCGACCTGATGGTGGTCGAGCACCACCACATCGGCGCCTGCGGCCTTGGCGGCATCGATAGAGACAGCGCTGTTGGTGCCGCAATCGACGGTGACGATCAGCGTCGCGCCGCGCGAGACCAGTTCGCGCATAGCCTCCGGATTGGGGCCGTAGCCCTCGAAGATGCGGTCGGGAATGTAGATCTCCGAAGGCACCGAGAAATGCGTCAAGAAGCGCTTGAGCAACGCCGAAGAGGCGGCGCCGTCGACATCGTAGTCGCCGAAAATTGCTACCTTCTCCTTGGCCATGACCGCTTCGGCGATGCGGGTCGCAGCCTTGCCCATGTCGGTCAGCGAAGCCGGATCCGGCAACAGGTTGCGGATCGTCGGATCGAGGAAGCGCTCGGCCTGGTCCGCGGTGACGCCGCGCCCGGCGAGCACGCGCGCCACAATGTCGGGCACGCCGTGGCCCTGCGCTATGGCGAGCGCAGTCATGTCCTGCCGCTCGCTCAACCGGTGTTCCCAGGAAACACCGGTTGCCGACTGCCTGACATCGAGGAAGAGGCGTTTGTCGCCCGTCATAGGAGGCGTAGTCTACAGATTGTCATTTCCGGCAATATGCGACGGCTAAACAGGAAAGTCTCAAACTTTTCCACCTCCTGGTGACGCGCGTTGATCTCGCGGCTCACGCCTCCGCCAGAGCCCGATCATGACTGGTGGGTTCGACCTGAAATCTCAATCCGGCTCCAAATCAAAGAGATAGAGCATTATGGCGTCCGAACCACCTTTCAGCAGGAATATCAATCGGTTAAAGGAGAAAAATGACTTGGCCTAACCAGCGCGCTCAATGCGGATAACCTGCGGCTTGTCTGTGAGGTGGCCGTCCTTGGTGATGCCGTCGACAGCCTTGCGCACCGCTGCTTCCGTCGTCTCGTGGGTGACCAGGATCACCGTCTTTTGCGCGTCGGTCTCACCGCTGACGGCATGCTGGACGATCGATTCCAGCGAAATATCATTGTCGGCCATGCGCTTGGCGATCGCCGCAAAGACGCCGATGCGATCATGCACGGTCAGTCGGATGAAATAGCCGCCGGCATGGCTGCGCATCTGCGCCTTCTTGTAGGGCCGCAGTTCCTTGGCCGGCAGGCCGAACACCGGACCGTGCTGGAAGCCCGGCCGGCTCTTGGCAATGTCGGCGATATCGCCGACCACGGCGGACGCGGTGGCGTTGCCGCCGGCGCCGGGGCCGGAGAGCAGCAGCTCGCCCAGAATGTCGGTTTCGATGGCCACCGCATTGGTCACGCCATGCACCTGTGCGATCACCGACGCGGTCGGCACCATGGTCGGGTGCACGCGCTGCTCGATGCCGCTGTCGGTGCGCTGCGCGACACCGAGCAGTTTTATCCGGTAGCCGAGATCGGCGGCAGCGCGGATATCGGCCTGGCTGATATTGGAAATGCCTTCCATGTAGATGTCGTTGGCCGCGATCTTGGTGCCGAAGGCCAGGCTGGTCAGGATCGACAATTTATGCGCCGTGTCATGGCCCTCGATATCGAAAGTCGGATCGGCTTCGGCGTAGCCCAGCCGTTGCGCGTCCTTCAGGCACTCGTCGAAGGAGATGCCCTCGGCCTCCATGCGGGTCAGGATGTAGTTGCAGGTGCCGTTCAGGATGCCGAAGACGCGGGTGACCGAATTGCCGGCCATCGCCTCGCGCATCGTCTTGATGACCGGGATGCCGCCGGCAACTGCCGCCTCGTAGTTGAGCAGCACGCCCTTCTTCTCGGCGATTTCGGCAAGCGCCACGCCGTGCTTGGCCAACAGCGCCTTGTTGGCGGTGACGACATGACGTCCGGCTTCAAGTGCTGCCTTGACCGACGCGCGCGCTGCCCCTTCGTCGCCGCCGATCAGTTCGACGAAGAGGTCGATATCGGCGGTCTGCGCCATCTTGATCGGATCGTCGAACCATTTGGCGGCGCTGAGGTCGACGCCGCGGTCGCGCTTGGCATTGCGAGCCGAAACAGCGGTGACGATGACATCGCGTCCGCACTGGCGCGTCAGTTCCGCTGCCTTGTCGCGCAGCACGCGCGCCACCGAGGCGCCAACCGTACCCAGACCCGCAATTCCAACACGCAACGCTTCAGCCATGCCCGGCGACGCCCCTCAAAAAATCTGCTCGAATAAGATGTGCGGCGACTTTAGCGATGCGCGGCGAGCGGCACCACATTGTTCGGCTGCTTGGCGCTGGACGCCAGGAAGCGCTTGATGTTGCGCGCCGCCTGCCGGATCCGGTGCTCGTTCTCGACCAGCGCGATGCGGACATGATCGTCGCCATGCTCGCCAAAGCCGATGCCCGGCGCCACCGCCACGTCGGCGTGCTCGATCAGGAGCTTGGAAAACTCAAGCGAGCCGAGATGCTTGAACGGCTCCGGGATCGGCGCCCAGGCGAACATCGAGGCAGCCGGTGCCGGAATGGTCCAGCCGGCGCGGCTGAAGGCATCGACCATGACGTCGCGGCGCTTCAAATAGACCTCGCGAACTTCGGCGATGTCGGCGCCGTCGCCATTCAGCGCATGCGCCGCCGCCACCTGGATCGGCGTGAAGGCGCCGTAATCGAGATAGGACTTCACCCGCGTCAACGCCGAGATCAGCCGCTCATTGCCGACGGCGAAGCCCATGCGCCAGCCGGGCATGGAGAAGGTCTTCGACATCGAGGTGAACTCGACGCAGACATCGATGGCGCCCGGCACTTGCAGCACCGAAGGCGGCGGATTGCCGTCGAAATAGATCTCCGAATAGGCAAGGTCCGACAGGATGATGATGTCGTTCTTCTTGGCGAAGGCGACCACGTCCTTGTAGAAATCGAGTGAGGCGACCAGCGCCGTCGGGTTCGACGGATAGTTGAGGATCAATGCCAGCGGCTTCGGGATCGAATGACGGACACCGCGCTCGAGCGCCGGGATGAAGCCGTCATCCGGCTCGACCTGCAGCGAACGGATGACGCCGCCCGACATGATGAAGCCGAAAGCATGGATCGGATAGGTCGGGTTGGGGCACAGGATCACGTCGCCCGGCGCGGTGATCGCCTGCGCCATGTTGGCGAAGCCTTCCTTCGAACCGAGCGTCGCCACCACCTGCGTGTCGGGATTGAGCTTCACGCCGAAACGGCGCTGATAATAGGCGGCCTGGGCGCGGCGCAGACCTGGGATGCCGCGCGAGGAGGAATAGCGATGCGTGCGCGGATCGCGCACCACTTCGCACAATTTGTCGACGATCGCCTTCGGAGTCGGCAGGTCGGGATTGCCCATGCCAAGGTCGATAATGTCGGCGCCGCGCGAACGGGCGCTGGCCTTCAGCCGGTTGACCTGCTCGAACACGTAGGGCGGAAGCCGGCGGACCTTGTGAAATTCTTCCATGTCAGTTCCAGACGATTTAAGATTGGCTTTAGCACAGTTGGCTTGGCTAGGCGCCTTTGGCAAAGACCGCTTTCGGCGCGCGATATAGCCTTATTTGCAGGTAGGGTCGAGGGCGGGATCGCATTTGGCTTCGATCTGCTTCAGCGTGTCCTTGCCATGGTTCTTCGCCAGCGAGTTCAGCGCCGCCGGGCTGGTGGACGGGGCACCGCCGCCGCCCTTGGCCACTTGCCCCTGCTGTTCGCCCTTCAACTGGGCAAGCTTGGCCTGCGTCTCCTCAGGGGTGAGCTGCTTTGCCGCCACCTGCGGTGGGATGTTGAGATTGGGATAAGAGCCGGTGTCCTGCGCGCCCTGCGTCAGGCCGACATTCATCCCGTTGCCGGTATTGGCGCTCGTGCAGCCACTTGCCGCCAGCAGCCCTGGCGCCAGACAGGCGATTGCAACCGCGACGCGGCAAAAGCGGCCTGCCCCCGAAAAAATGGTCTTGCCGGTGTTAATCGTCATATTGTTTTCCTGGCAGCCGGGGTACAGCGCATTGGACCCGGTCAGATGTCCCATGATAATATGTCAAGAAAACGCCTCGGGAGGAACCCCGCGAGCCATGTCCAAAACACCTGATTCGAGCAAAGCGGAAGATGATCAATCTTCGACCGTCGAGCAATATCTGGTGAAAGACCCGGAACGCTTCGCGTTGAACATGGCGCGTATGGTCGAACAGGCCGGCAAAGCCGCCTCCGCCTGGGCCGAGCCGCGCGAAAAAGGCGAGGTGCGCGATCATGTCGCCGAACCCGTGGTCGACATGGTCAAAACCTTTTCCAAGCTCAGCGAATATTGGCTGGCCGACCCGCAACGCGCGCTGGAAGCGCAGACGCGACTGTTCGCCGGCTACATGACGGTCTGGGGCAACGCCATCCAGAAGGTTAGCCCGAATGCTGAAGCGCCGGACGATGCGGTCAAGCCCGAGCGCGGCGACAAGCGTTTTCAAGACCCCGAATGGGGTCGCAACGCTTTCTTCGATTTCCTCAAACAGGCCTATCTCGTCACCTCGCGCTGGGCGGCCGACCTGGTCGAGCACGCCGAAGGCCTCGACGACCACACCCGCCACAAGGCGAGCTTCTACGTCAAGCAGGTGTCCAATGCCATCTCGCCGTCGAACTTCATCCTGACCAATCCGGAGCTGTTTCGAGAAACCGTCGCCTCGAATGGAGAAAACCTGGTGCGCGGCATGAAGATGCTGGCCGAAGACATCGCCGCCGGCAAGGGCGACCTGAAGCTGAGACAAGCTGACTATTCGCCCTTCGAGATCGGCAAGAACGTCGCGACATCTCCCGGCAAGGTGGTCGGCCGCAGCGATGTCGCCGAAATCATCCAGTACGATCCGACGACGGAGACGGTGCTCAAGCGCCCGCTGCTGATCTGCCCGCCCTGGATCAACAAGTTCTACATCCTCGATCTCAACCCGCAAAAGTCCTTCATCCGCTGGGCGATCGAGCAAGGCCATACCGTGTTCGTCATCTCCTGGATCAATCCCGACGAGCGGCACGGCGCCAAGGGCTGGGAAGCTTACATACGGGAAGGCCTGCAATACGGCCTCGACATGATCGAGAAGGCGACCGGCGAGAAAGAGGTCAACGCCATCGGCTATTGCGTCGGCGGCACGCTGCTGGCGGCCGCACTCGCACTGCTGGCACAGGAAGGCGACAACCGCATCAAATCGGCGACCTTCTTCACCACGCAGGTCGACTTCACCCATGCCGGCGACCTGAAAGTCTTCGTCGATGAGGACCAGGTGGCAGCGGTCGAGAAATCGATGAACGAAAAGGGCTACCTCGACGGCACCAAGATGGCGACCGCCTTCAACATGCTGCGCTCGGGCGACCTGATCTGGCCTTATGTCATCAACAATTACATGCGCGGCAAGGATCCCCTGCCCTTCGACCTGCTCTACTGGAACGCCGATTCCACCCGCATGGCGGCTGCAAACCACTCCTTCTACCTGCGCAACTGTTATCTCGAGAACAATCTGACTCGTGGCGTGATGGAACTCGCCGGCCGCACTGTGTCGCTGGCCGACGTCACCATCCCGGTTTACAACCTGGCGTCGAAGGAAGATCACATCGCGCCGGCCCTTTCGGTGTTTCTCGGCTCGCAATATTTCGGCGGCGACGTCGAGTTTGTGATGGCTGGTTCCGGCCACATTGCCGGTGTGGTCAACCCGCCGGCAGCCAAGAAATACCAGTACTGGACCGGCGGCAAACCGACAGGCGATTTTGGCCAGTGGCTCGCCTCGGCGGTGGAGCATCCCGGCTCCTGGTGGACGCACTGGCAGCACTGGATTGAAACCCAGGACGACACCCTCGTTCCGGCCCGGAAACCGGGCAAGCATATGAAAACCCTGGGTGATGCCCCCGGCACCTATGTGAAGGTGCGCGTGTAACGGCCGGCACCTTTTGCAGGTGCCTGTGTGTAACGGAATGTAATGTCTGGTGAGTTGACGAGCCGGCAAAACGGGGCGAAATGGTGTCGTCAACCTTCAAGAAGCCTCAATTGGCCTCCAACGAGCAAATAATTCAGAGGCTTGCAGAATTGACACAAGTCTCGTTTCCGGTTTGGGAACACAAGGTTATTGGATGTGAACGTTTCGACGCCGCACCAATAGCAGGCCGACCGGACACCGAGGGGGAATTTAGTTTTGAAATCAGCAGGATCGCGTCTCGCGGGGAGAGAAGGTCGCACTATAGCGGCAGCGCTTTTCTCCGTGCTTCTGGCGTCCTGCACCTCCGCTGGCGACCCCACAATGTCCGTCGGCATGCCTGGCTACAACGCGACCGCTTCTGACATCGCCGCGGCTTCCGGCGCCAGCCCTGCGGCGCCGGGCGATTCGACCGTGCAGGTCACATCCACCGGGCCGCAGATGATGATGACGGCAGCGGGCGATGCGACACTGCCCGAGCAGGTCGCCTATGTGCCGGTGGCCAAGCCCGGCACCGGCTTCCCGGTCAATGTTCCCGCCGGCTCCGAAACCATTGTCGGCCAGACGCCGCAGTCGCTGCAGCAGTCAGCACAGACCGCGGCCGCAACGGACGCCGTGGCGCAGAGGATCGCCGCCGCCGATGCCGGCGTGACCGCACCGAAAGCGACGGCAGCGGCACCCGCGACCAACGAGGTCTACGTGACCGCCGCGCCCCAGCAGATCGACACGCCGAAGAAGGGCTTCCTGGCCTCACTGTTCAGCACCACGCCAACCTCCGCGGCACCTGCTCCGCTGGTCAACTCGCGCTCGGGCGAACAGCCTGCGGTTGCTTCCCAGAAGGCCGTCCCGGCAAAGCCGATCATCACGCTAGCGTCAGCCAATTCCGCCGACAAGCCCTTGCAGCTTGCCTCGCTTGGCAACGAGAGCAACCACATCACCGGCAGCGATGCCTTGCCCGGGGTGCGCCAGACGGCGCTGTTCGAGATCAAGCGCAAATCCGGCCTCGACGACGAAAGCGACGTCGACCTGAACGAGGACGAGGGTTCGGGCGGCGCCTATCAGGTGGCCTCCGCCGCCGGCCTCGCCCGGCTGGCGCCCAATGGCCTGTTGAAGCAAAACGAGAGCGTCGACGTCGCCTGCCTGAAGCCGTCGCTGGTGCGTGTGCTGAAGACCATCGAAGGCCATTACGGCCGCAAGATGATGGTCACATCAGGCTACCGCGACCCGGCCCGCAACCGGCGCGCCAACGGCGCCAAGAATTCGCTGCACATGTATTGCGCCGCCGCCGACATCCAGGTTCCCGGCGTCTCCAAATGGGAACTGGCGAGCTACATCCGAACCATGCCCGGCCGCGGCGGCGTCGGCACCTACTGCCATACCGAATCCGTTCACGTCGACGTCGGCCCCGAGCGCGACTGGAATTGGCGCTGCCGCCGGCGGGGTTAGCATCCCCATTCGGCAAACGGGCCGAGGGGCCGTTAGCAGCCTGCCGTTTTTCCCGATTAGCTATCAGCGACGTTCGAGATTAGCCGAGGCACCCGCGACTTCGTCATCCTATGGCGAAGCAAGGCGCGCAGCGACGCAGCGCAGACCATAGGATGACGACTGCGCGGGGCGTTCAGGCTAATCTCCAAAGATGTGCAATGACGCGAGGGCAGAAAACCTGGGCTGGCTCACCAAACTGGCCGTTTTCGCCCCTCTTGAAAAAAGTTTTGGCATCTGGCGGCTGATGGGTTGCCGGTTGGCAACAACGCAATTATAAGCCGCTTCGTCTGAGCGCGCCCATCGTCTAGCGGTTAGGACACCGCCCTTTCACGGCGGTAACAGGGGTTCGATTCCCCTTGGGCGTACCAGATCTTTCAGGAAAACAGGAAGCCTCGCGGCAGCCGCCGAACTAGCAGCGGCTGGAAGGGTGGCGCGGCGCATCGGTTGAAACGGCGAACAGCGGCTGCCGTGCCGAGGTTTCCCTCGGCGCCTGCTCGCGGCAATCTCCGGCCACTCACCCCTGGTCGTGCGCTACCTGCGGCCAGCGCTGTAACGCCGCGTGGCCACCCTCGGTCAGCGCGTAGACGCCGCGCTCGGCCCTGGCGAACCAGCCATAGACATTGTCCAATAGGATGCTGGGCGCGCGCGGCGAAATCGCTTTCAGATCGCGCGGGCGTTTCGGCCCATCGGTCATGGCTGCGGCGCAGGCCAGCGCATCCTGCCGGTAGGCGGTCATGATCGGGGCGCGCGAGCCACCGCCGACCACCGGATCGCCGCGCCGGCGACGGTGTTCCTCCATCAGCCGCGAGCGCCGCTTTGGATCGCGACGCGGCGGCAGAGCGGCCGGGCTGAGCAGCAATTCGACCTCCCCCTTGCCGCTGACAGCCAGAAGCCCGAAGCCGAGCCGCCGGCACAGCGCGCGAAAACGGCGGTCGTGCTCGCGGCCCTTGCCACGCGCCGACATGCGCGCGGCCAGCCACACTTCGTCGCATGCCGCGGCGCGATCGACACCTTGCAGCACCAGTTCGAGGTTGAACTGCAATTTCAGTTCGCAGATGACCAGCACAGGCGGCTCGCCGTCGCGCACCGCCACGATATCGCAGTGCCCGACTTCGCCCTTGACCGTGAACTCCAGGCTCTCGAGAAACCGCTTCACCGGGATGTAGAGAGACGTTTCCTGCATCGCGCAGGCATAGCCGATTCGGATCGGGTCGGCACAGGGATCGCCGAGAGGCCGACGCCTTGCGCTAAGCCGCCTTGAGACCCACTGTTTGCAAAGGCGGCCGTCAGGCAGGTCTCCGGCATGATAGTCCCGCCATAGCGCTCGACGATTTCCTTGGCGATGACCGACGTCGCCAGGGCCGAGCGCGACCAGTATTTCATCGCCTGTCTCGCGTTCAACAAGGCGCTCGCCGTGGCTGGGACGGCACAATCGACAGCGTAAGACCCGAGATACGTCGACGCCAAGACCGGTCCACGGTTGGCCACACAATGATGAGCGCGTGTGTTTTGAGGCTAGGGGCGGGTGCGCGTCCGGCGCTGCCCTGGTGCGGCATCGTCCGCCTTGAAATGCATCTCGTCCTGGACCGCGGCGAAAAACCGGCGGACATCGTTGGCCGCCGAAGCCGCATCGCAGCCGGCCGCGACCGCCTTGTCGAGGAGTTCGCGCGCCGTGGCCTTCCAGAACGACGTGGCCGTGTCGCCGTGCAGTCTGCCCAGCCTTGCGGCGACCTCGCGCACCAGCACGGTCTGCCGATCTAGCGGGAAGGTACGCACATTGGCTGAAGACATGTTCTGCACCATGAAACCGACGCAACGAATCAGACGCTGCTCTATGGCTCATGCCTAGCTGTGAAGTCGGAAACGGAACCTTAACGCCGCGGAGTCCGCGCCGATTGGAACGAGTCGGTTGGCCGGCCTCCAGGCCAAGCAGAACTCTAGACCCTCAGGCCCCTCGCCTCGCCGGCGCGCTTGGCCGTAACCATCATGTCCCTGGCCAGCAGGCCACTGACCCGGCAAAACGCCATGAAGGCGCGCCATGCGTCCTCAGTCCTGACCACATCCACCGTGGCCCCGAAACAGGCATTGAACGCCGCTTCATAGACCTTGCCCTGTCGCTTCGTTGGCCAGTCATGCAGGATATCCAGCGCCTGTTCGACGCTGTATATTTCCTCTACCGGCAGCCCGGGCGCGGGCGCGATGCGCACCGGCACCTCGAATTGCAATCTGTCCATTCTATATCTCCCGAACTGGCGTCGACCACAGCAACGCCGTTCGTCGTCAAAAGTTGCTTTGGCTGCTTTTGCGCGAAAATGTGTCGTCAGTGCGATCTCGGCATTCGGAGGAGATCGCGCACCTGGATGTCATCTGAGCGGCCGCGCAAGCCAGGAATATCGCCAGTATCAGTCCATTGCCGGCAGTTCTTCCTTGAACCTTGCGGCTTGCAGTGCCAAATCTGGGGAAATTTTCTAACGGGCTGATATGCGCCGCCCGCTTACAGGCAAACGGACACTATGGTCACCTATCTCGACGCCGCCACGGCACCCCTCAGGAACACCGGCCAGATCCGCCTCTACGGCGAAGAAGGATTTGCCGGCATGCGCAAGGCCTGCGATCTCACCGCGCGCTGCCTTGATGAACTGGTGCCGATGGTCCAGCCGGGTGTCACCACCGAGACCATCGACCGTTTCGTCTTCGAATTCGGCATGGACCAAGGCGCGCTACCGGCGACGCTCAACTACCGCGGCTACACCAAATCGTCCTGCACCTCGATCAACCACGTCGTCTGCCACGGCATTCCAGACAACAAGCCGTTGAAGGATGGCGACATCGTCAACATCGACGTCACCTACATCCTCGACGGCTGGCACGGCGATTCCTCGCGCATGTATCCCGTCGGCACCATCAAGCGCGCCGCCGAACGCCTGCTTGAAGTCACTCATGAGTGCCTGATGCGCGGAATCGCGGCGGTCCGGCCCGGCGCCCGCACCGGCGCCATCGGCGCCGCCATCCAGACCTATGCCGAGGCAGAGCGCTGCTCGGTGGTGCGCGATTTCTGCGGCCACGGCGTTGGCCAGCTGTTCCACGACGCACCCAACATCCTGCACTATGGCACCGCCTCGGAAGGCGTCGAGATGCGGCCGGGCATGATCTTCACCATCGAGCCCATGATCAATCTTGGCCGGCCGCATGTGAAAGTGCTGTCGGACGGCTGGACGGCGGTGACGCGCGACCGCTCGCTGTCGGCGCAGTACGAACACACGATCGGCGTCACCGAAACTGGCTGCGAGATTTTCACCCTGTCGCCAAACAAGCTCGACCGCCCCGGCCTGCCGCCGGTCAGCTGAAAACAAGATCGCCTCAAGCCGCAGCTTTGAGGCGCCGTCGCCGAAAAAACTCGACCGCGCGCTGCTTACCGCTCTAATCTGCCGTCGAAGCCTCGGGGAGTGAGGGGGATGGATGGGGAACAGCGGTGACGACGGACGGGGGTTCTTCTCCGAGCGGTGGCTTGAACCACCGGCGAAGGACAAGGCACCAAGAGACAAATCGGCGGAGAAGCCACACTATCACGGCCATCGCGACCGTTTGCGCGAGCGCTTCGTTGCCGGCGGCGCGGACGCCCTGCCCGACTACGAACTTCTCGAACTGCTGCTGTTTCGCCTGATCCCGCGCGTCGACACCAAGCCGATCGCCAAGGCGCTTTTGGCGCGCTTCGGCACTTTTGGCGAAGTGCTTGGCGCACCGGTGGCGCTGCTGCAGGAGGTGAAGGGCATCGGCCCCGCCGTGGCGGTCGACCTGAAGGTGATTGCCGCTGCCGCGCAGCGCATGGCGCGGACCGAGGTTCGCGACCGCGAGGTGCTGTCCAACTGGACGCAGCTTCTTGCGTACTGCCGCTCGGCGATGGCGTTCGAGAACCGCGAACATTTCCGCATCCTGTTCCTCGACAAGAAGAACGTGCTGATCGCCGACGAGGTACAGCAGGTCGGCACCGTGGACCACACGCCGGTCTATCCGCGCGAAGTGATCAAGCGCGCGCTGGAACTGTCGGCCAGCGCCGTCATCCTGGTGCATAACCATCCCACTCGCTTCTTTTCGATCACGCACAATCACGCTTTAGCACATTGATACATATTGCATTTTCGACTTGTCGCAGAGTCGGACATTGTGGCATATTGGGGTCGGTTTTAGGGGGATCGAAGCCCATTTTATACCCAACCACAGACCCCTACTACCCGTCAGCCGATCCCACTCGAAAGCCTACGGGAGACCCCAGTGCCAAGCCTTACCGATGGAGAGATTCGCCGCGCTTTGAAGCAGGTCGTGGAGACCGGAAGGCAGCAGAACCTTGTCGATGGCGAGGGCCACGGAACAGGCCGCCTCGTGCTAGTGATAAAGCCAATGCCGACCCGCGTAACGGCGGACTGGATGGCCCAGCAGTGGCGAGACCAAAAGCGTCTCAAGAAAAAGCTCGGCTCGTATCCGTCAATGGGCCTCAGCCAAGCCCGTGAGATTTTCAGACGCGACTTCGCCGACATGATCCAGAAGGGACGCAGCATTAAGATTGCGGGCGACACGCGCCCCGGCACGGTCGCCGATCTGTTCGAGGCTTACGTCGCGTCGCTCAAGGCAGATGGAAAACCGTCCTGGAAGGAGGCTGAAAAGGGCTTGAACAAGATCGCCGATTCGCTCGGCCGCAACCGCCCTGCCCGCGACATCGAGCCTGAGGAGATCAGGGACATCATTCGTCCGATTTATCAGCGAGGCAAACGGTCCATGGCCGATCATGTTCGCAGCTATATTCGATCGGCCTTCAGTTGGGGGCTGAAATCCGAGCATGACTACCGCTCAACCTCGGTCCGTCGCTTTCGTCTCGTCTACAATCCAGCTGCAGGTATTCCAACCGAACCAAAAAACGTTGGAACACGCTGGTTGGACGAGGAGGAATTTATCCGTCTCTATCGTTGGCTCGAATCTCCCGATGCCCCGGTCCACCCCCCTTACACGCGTGCCGTAAGAATTCTTATGCTGACCGGCCAGCGCGTCGAGGAGATCGCTCGGCTACACGTCGATCAATGGGATGCGGCCGAGCGCATCATCGATTGGTCCAAAACTAAGAATGGAAAGCCTCACGCCATCCCCGTGCCCAAGATCGCGGCCGAGCTTATCGGGTCGATCAAGCCGAATGAATTTGGCTGGTTTTTTCCATCCGCAACCGACCCGTCCAAACCAGTCAGCCATGGCACGCTCTATTCGTTCATGTGGCGCCAACGCGGTCGCGAGGTCATCCCCGTCGTGACAAACCGCGATCTCCGGCGAACCTGGAAGACGCTTGCCGGAAAGGCAGGGCTCTCGAAAGAGATCCGAGACCGATTGCAGAACCACACTCTGCAGGACGTCAGTTCCAAGAGCTACGATCGCTGGAATTATATGCCGGAAAAGCGTGCTGCCATGGCGCGGTGGGACAAGTTTGTCCGCGAGATCATGATGAAGAAGAAGCGTAAAGCCGCACTCGAGGAAGCTGCATGACCATCTGTGATCGCCGGCAGGGGTAGAGCTTCACCTGGGGAACAGACTACGAATCTGGGGGTCAGGAGTTCGAATCTCTTCGGGCGCGCCATTCCACCGATTGAAATCGCTTGCCTTTTTGGCTTCGCCAACGCGACCGCACCGGCTTGAATTCCAGAATTCAACCGGTTTTTCAGTCGGTTTTGGAAGTACGGACATTCCTTCGAACCATATCGCAGCCTGGCGAATGGTGGCCCGCCTGTTTTCCTCTTGGTCAATACACGGCCCCATCAGATTCGCACGAACTGGGCTGGCAGTCGTCGCGGGAAGCCGGTGTAGGCTTGAGGCAGCGGGGTGTTGATGTTGCCGGCTTCCTGACGCAAAACCTATGAAATGACCGTCCGAAAGAAGGCAACCCGTCTTCAGCTGCCGCCGCTCGTTGCGGGCGAATAGCGCGGTGAGATCGTCGGCTCAGCCAACATAAATTTTGGCCAGGTCGTGCAGCAAGGCCCGCCCCGCCAATCAGTCGAGTTCACCTATGTCATACTGCCCGCCTTGCTCGTCATGCCGAACGCAGCATTCAGATGGCCTGGCGTCGTCATGATCATGGCCCCAACTCCCATGAAGACGGAACATCCCGACGCGGGCGCGCTTTTTGAAGCCGATCAGCTGCCGTCGCTGAGTCTGTCCCTTGACGTCACCAGAGCGCAATTTTCGGACATGCTGCCACGCTTCGAGGCGAAACGATTCAGGGATTTTTACTTCACGGTAGAGGAAAAGAGGGCAGACGGCAGATGGCCGGTGCGAAGCTGGGGCATGGGAACCGCCCCGCTTTGAATACATACTCACGAACTCGCGAGTTACTACGAAAACGCCGCAACCGCGTATCAAGCGGTATTGCGGTCAGACGGAGCGGATTTGTCCGACGCCTTGGTGTCCCTATTCGCGTCGGGTCCCGCCAATTCCTCTCCCAATGCAACGATTACGGCTGCCACGCGACCACGCACCCGTGGAGGAATCTGCATCAACCCCTCGATCAGGCGCCGGCCTTCCGCGCTGGCGATAAAGTTGATGCGCTCATCGACCGGCAGAGGCGAAGCGTTAAGGCTGGTTTCGTTATTTCCGGGCAGGCCTTCGAAAAAGCGCCTGACAGGAACGCCAAGCGACTTAGCGATCTCATAGAGCATGGATGCGCTCACCCGGTTCCTCGCGTTCTCATATTTCTGGAGCTGTTGGAAGCTGATACCGATGGATCGGGCAAGCTGGGCCTGCGAGACGTCCGACTGGACGCGAACGACCGCGATCTGCCTGCCGACGTGCTGATCGGCGGGATGAGGCGCGCTCTCCGCTCCGGTCCTTTCCCACACCTCGAATCTGGTGCGCTTCGATTCCGGAAAAATCTTCTGATGCTGCATCTATCACTCCAAACTGGAAAGTTCGTCGTGCTGCGCTCCCGCGAAGCTCACCAAACTTCCAAATGATCAGGGAGTGCGAAACCTTCCTGACCGGCGTTCTGGCATTTGGTTTGGGTAATCCGGATTACCCAAATGGTCAGAGAGTTTGATGCCGTTTTGGCGGCACCCAATCGCCAGTAGGGTCTTGCAGCCCAGCGATACTCGTCTCAGCCGCAGAAAGAATACCTTAATGGCGGCGTTAGAGATCCGGCTCACCAGCCTTTCCAATCCCATCTTGCGGCGGCCGCAGGCCGACCGCGATGAGAAGCATGAACCCGAGCGGAAGCTCTCCTGTCCAAAACCAATCACGGAATCTGGGTCTCCGAATGTCGATTGTCGAGAATACTCCGTGGTGAAATACTCTTCAAGGCAATGCTCTCGGATCTATGGAAATCCGAGAGGTGTTCGCGCGAAACCTGAGAGCTTTGCGGCAGACCAAAGGCCTGTCACAGGAGGAGCTTGCGCATCAGGCAGGGATCGATCGCACCTACATTAGTGCGTTGGAACGCAACGTGTATAATGCCAGCATCGATGTCGTTGATAGGCTGGCCGAAGTGCTGGGCGTGGACGCCGCAGAATTGCTGAAACGACCCTCAGCTGATCTGCAGGGATCGAAGTCGGAGCTTGACGAATAAAGAAGTTGATAAACTCAACATGTGTAAGTTGCCAAGTCTACGCACATGGATATGCGCAAACTCGTGGGCTGAGACTTCGGTCGCTTGTGTCGGGAGAGAAGCCCGTGACCCAGGAAGAGGTGGAAGCGCCTTCAGGGTTTAGCCAGCAATATCTAAGCGGCCTGAACGTGGTCGTCGCAACCCGACGGTCATCACGCTGCAGTAGCAAACCGATGCGCCTCTTGTGAGACGCGTTACGGGCAACGGCAAACTAACCTTCTGCGTCCAATATGAGGCGCATACCCAGACGTTCATTACCGACCGTCCGTGCGCCGGTCGCATCATCCCTTCCAAATCGTCGATCGGAGAACGGCCCGCATGTGCTCTGGGTGGTCTAGTTCACCGCGCGCCTCAATCTCCAAAAGATATCGGGCCTTGGCCAAGCGATTCCCTTCCCCAACAGCCGGATAGGCGCAGATGGCGAGCAGCGCTCTCTCCTCTTGCCGGCTGGCTCTGAGGGGGTCGCCGCTGCCACCGCCTAACTCGTGCAGGGCTTTGCCGAACTCAGCATAGGCTGTCTTGTGCGCCTCAATCAGCGCTCGAAGACTGTTAGACAGTTCTTGGTCTCGGCTCGGCGGCTCTGCACCGAGCGCCGTTGCCGTCATTGACGACGCGACGACTGCGCTGCCGGAGTGGAGGAGCAAGGCGCGGCGGTTGATCCTAGACATGGCAACCTCTCCCATTTGCATTGATGGCCATCACGCCAGTGGCGTAAAACCATCAAAGCGTAACACGACGGTTTGCGCATTCGTGTCAGGATCAGCAGACCCAAGCAGTCGAGAGCCAGTGCGGCCGGGCGATGCGTAGCGCCTGCATCTCGGATAGGATGCCGTGCCCGACGAACACTCCGACGGAACCTTGGATTTGAGGGCGGACGTGTCGCGACTGGCTCGCTTCCACTGGGCGTGAAGCCTATGCATCCGCAATGCGGAAGATGACGCCAGCCGACAAGCCTGCGCTCGGCCGCCATCCTGCGGCCGGCGCCGGCGACGTCGGCTCCACGGGCCGAAGTGACGCCCCTCTGCTACAGCGGGTTCGCCGATCGCGGGCCACCTCAGGCTAAGTCGGCGAGCTGCTAACGAAGTTTACCCAACAGCTCGTTATCTAACGACGAGCGGCCACCTCAAGAACAATCTCACCACGCCCTCCTTCCCGGCCCCAGCCCCCGCAAAGGCCAGCCGGGTGGCCGCACATCGCACTAAGCTATGGACGAAGAACGAAATCGACGATCTTGGGAGGTGCAGGGAAAACCTGCACCTCGCGAAAATTGGGAATAACCTATTGGAATAACACAACCGACCGACGCCGCACCTCGCGGCCTTTTATCTCGCCATCTTAATCGGTCGTGTTTGGAGATACTTTGTAAATACCGTCGTTCCTACTTTCGGCTGCGATAATATACGAATCTATTCTATCTGCTACGATTCCGCTTTTGAGCGTGGAGTTCCCATGCGCCGTGCAATCTTCCGCGCTCTGCTACGGGATGTTTGGCTGCACGAGTGCAGCGCTCGAACCTTCGTGGCGCACTTTTTCCATCGGACTGACGGAGCATCGTCACAAGCAATCGAGCGCAGTCCGGCCGTCTGTCGATCGGTGCGGCCGCAGGCAGGATAATTTGCGTTCCGTCGTTCCTTGTCTGCACCGGTCCTCATCCGCCGGAGCGGATCTCCTTGTTCAGAGAGCGCCCGTCAACGTGCGGCCACCATGCGTTTCATTTGCCGCCGCACCGCTCATCGATGCGCTCCCAGCAGCTTGCGGTCCTTGACATGAGCGCGCTGCGCGGCGTCGCCCTCACCCGCGGCCGGATCGCCGACGTAGAACGTGCCGTCGCTCCACATGGCGTACGTGATCACCGCCAGCTTGCGCGCCACCGCGACACAGGCTTTGCGGTGGCAGGAGCGTTTGGCGATCTCCCGGCCCCAGTTCTTGACCCTGTCCTTGCCCCTTGAAGCGCGTCATCAAACCGGATGCCACTTCGTAGAGCGCGCGCCGAACGTCCGCGTCGCCGCCTTTGAGATGCGGCCCTGAACATCGATTGAAGTCCCGACTGCCAGCGCCGCGACGTCAGCCCGAAGTAGGCCGCGACGTCGCGCGAGCGGCTGAAGCGCGTCGGATCGTCAATTGCTGTCATAAATGAAAGCACCGTCATCGGCCGACGCCGGGGATGGCCATGAAGCATCGACATGGCTCGCTGCGCGCCACCGTTCTGACGACGAGATCGTGCAGACAGCAGTACTGTTTCCACAGTGCCGCGCGCCGACAGCATCGCGTCCATCAGTTCGGTTGACAGCGGATCGTCCGCCACCGCCTGGCGCACCGCCTGCTCGAAAGCCCCTCGTCCGACCCTGCCCCAGGCGAATGCCAAACGCCTTCGGCGGATGACGGATGGCGTTCTCCAGGTCAACGAACTTGGTCTTCGGATTGCGGGTACCCGGCCGATCCTTTGGCTGGAGTTCGCCGATCGGAGGGACTCAGGTAAGATGGGTCAGGAGAAGAGGCCGCCCCGAACATGGTTTCTGCAGAGCTTGTCGAAGCACGCGAGTTTGCAACCCGGCTGCGCGAAAATCTGCCGGCTCGAATCGACGCGGCCGCTTTAGGAGTGTGGTCCAAAGCGCCATTCCAATTGCTGTGCGCACGCGAAGCGCTGATCTGGCGGAGCGAAGAGCTGGCACGCAATGCATGCGATGCTCTTGGACGCGAGGACCTGAGCGTTGCCGCCCTTTTGACCCGAGCGCTTACCGAGAATGCTGCCCTGGTGTGGAAACTCTGGGAGATTCTCGATGCGCGGCATACCCATTCACCGCAAGACCTGAACGATCTGCTGATACGGCTGCTCGTGGGCTCACGTAAGTGGCCGGATGGGCCACAGGCCATGCAGATCCTGAGCTGTATCGACCGCATGGACAAAGCGGTACCCGGGGTGCGTGCCGGCTATGATAGCCTGAGTGAAATCGCACATCCGAATTGGTCCGGCGTCGCCGGACTATATTCTAAGCCCGACCCTCCACGGTATTTGACAGATTTCGGACGCGGATTGAGGGATACAAAGGGAACCGTCGACATGATCGCCAATGCGCTGCTTGGCTCGCTCGGCTTGTTCGAACTTGCGTACAATCGAATATCCGAAGCCATGCCGGAATTCCTGGCGGAACTTGAACCCATTTGATCGAATGAACGCTCCCAGGTCGCAAGCATGGATCACGAGCAAGCGCAGAAGTCCTACGGCACCGATCGAGCGCAACTCGTCTACGGAAGGCGCCCTGACGGGACATTCCCTCATATAGGCGAGGTCCCGCGCGGGCTGGCTTGCGGCTGCGTCTGCCCGGCCTGCAATGGGCAACTGGTGGCCCGGTTGAAGGAGGATCACCGGGTGGCGCATTTCGCCCACCACGATGTTCAGGCCTGTGGAGGCGGTCCGGAGACGGTTTTGCATTTGCTGGCAAAGGAAGCGTTTCGCATCAATCCGAGACTGATCCTGCCAGAGCGGCTTGGGCTCGACAACAAACGCCTGGTGATGAAGCCCAGCATAGAGGTCGAAACCGAATTTCTTCGGCTCGAGTACAACGATTCCAAGACCATCATTCCCGACCTCTATATTCGCGCACTTGGCTATGACCTGTTCGTCGAGGTCGCCGTCACCCATTTCGCGGACAGCGCCAAAATCCAGCGCCTCAAGGAACACAAGATCCCCGCCGTCGAGATCGATCTGTCCAAGCTTCCGCGTGACTCGCTAAGGGATGCCATCAACGAGGCGGTGCTGAAAACCGCAACGCGTCGGTGGCTTTATCATCCAGGCATCGAAGCTGCGCGGGCCAAGCAAGACGCAGATGAGCTCAAATGGCAGCAGGAGCGGTGTAGGCGCGAGGTTGCCGAGACGGCCAGATACCGAAGCCGGGTCGAGCAAACTGCAGCAGCATACAGACAGGCATTGGCGAAGCCGGTCGGCCGAGATTTCGTGGTCCCACGCGAGGTCGAGCTTCAAGCGATCGGTCTTGCAAAGTTTGTCGGCCGCGACGTCCCAGGCTTCGCATGTTTTTCCCAACCGCCGGCGGTATGGCAAGCCATCATCCTAGCCGAGGTCTTTCATGATCGCTGCCTCGGCAACGCCCAGTGCAAAGCCGTGCCGATCGTCAACCATTTGGAAAAGCGCCGGCTGATCCAAAAAGCCTTTCTCCGTGTTTCCAGTGAGGTGGCGGATGAGGTCACCGCGATCGACGCCCGCTTTGCTCCGGCTTGGAAGGCGGTCGACAATTATCTGAAGTATCTGCTCGGCGAGGGTGTCCTTGTCCCGCAAGGCTTCGGCATCATACTCGCCCCGGCGTTCGCCAAACCATGGAACGCGAGGACCCTGGCTGCAAACCAAAGAACCGCTTTGATTCAGGAGACGGTGCAGCGCGTAGGGTGGATACTTGGCGAGCTTCCTGCCGACGAACTAGCCGGCACAACGGTCGACCAGTGGCTGCAATCGATCCGCCAGGAATCCGGTTTGACCTATGACAAGGCACTGCGCTCGGAGGTCGAGGCTCCCAAGATCATCGGCGAAATCGCAACCATTGTGCAGATGCTGGAAGGAAACGGTCCTCTTTTCTATGGGAGCGCAGGGCTGCCTATCAGCAACGCGATTTCCCGCCGCAAAGTCAAGATGGAAGAACAGGCCGAAGTACGCCGCCAACGGCAGCTTTTGGAGGCAAGTCGCCTTCGTCACTCGCGGCGTGATCGTTTATGCGTCGATGCGGAAACGGAATTGAACGGCGAGGATCGAAGCGCGTTTCTGCACACCAGACGAGCGGACATGAACGATATGACGCCCGTCGAACTGGCGGAAGACAGCGAGTCTGGATTGACCCGCGCGCGGGAGGCTCTGTCGGTCTTCGTTAGGCAGCGCCGTAGGGAAGCCGAGGCTGCGTCCGAGAAAGCGGAATATCAGGACAAGATCCGTGAGCTGGCAGAAGCGCGACTTTCCCCCGCGGACGCGACGGCGTTTCTGAAGGCACGTGAAGACGATATCGGGGCCCCGCTGCAATACGTGAAAGACGAAAGGACGTTTCAGAAGGCCTGCGCGAGACTGACGCAATGGGAGAACGAGTTCGGAAGCCCGTTCTGAGATTCGGGCGCGGTTTCGCCAGCTTTTTAGACAAGCAGACATCATTGCCAACTATCGCGCAGCCAACTGGCTCGCTGCGGTGCAGAAGCACCGGGCTATTTGTCCTGGTGAAGAACACAAGGAACTGCCAACCTGAGACTTTTCAAATATCTACCAGAGCAGTATGCCAGCAGCGTCCTTGATGGGAACCTCCTGTTTCGTAACCTGCCGTACTTCATGAAAATCGAAGGCGACCCGCGCGTCGATGCCTACGAGGGCATGCATGTGGACGCGCCGAACAGCGATGTAACCCTCACTAACGTAACGACCGGGCAGAAGATTGTTGGCCGCTTCGCCTACCACAACGAGCTGAGACGGCCGGAACTCATTTTCTGCTTTTGCCTCTCTATGGCCTATGACGCCGGTTTGCGAAAATTCGGGGGAGCCTGCATAGAAATTACCGATGAGAAGGCATTGCACGACCGCATCGCTGGCGCATTAGTGCGCCGGAGCCGTCTTACCCGGCTCGATCGACCATTGTTGCGAGCGGATCGAATTACCTACTACCGAACTGATGCCGCCGTGGCCGAAGGGGTCGATATCAAGAACCCGACACACCTTCCTTTTTTGAAGCGCTATACCTACGCTGCGGAGCAGGAATACAGGTATGTCTTTGCCAGGCGGGGAGGTTACGAACTCAATCAGGTCATCGTGAACAGGCTTCATCAGCGCAACGCCGACATCGCTAAATTAAAGGCTGACGAGATTACGCTTCGCATAGGCTCCATCCGAGATATTGCAGAAGCGAGAGCCGTCTGAGCCATCATTTGCATAGGCTTGATTCCGTCACGCACAGCAAAAAAGGCTAGTGCCAGAGGAGCCTGTGAATTATGTCGAGCATCGCTGACAAAGCGTGGCATCGTATGATGCCTGCTTAAAGCCTTCGCTGCGGCGCCGCATGGCTCGTCGGCAATTCGGCGCAGACAGCAACGTGCAACTTGTGGATCTCGAGTGCAGCCACTGCAGCGCTACGCATTCCTCAACCTTGATCATGTGGACTCGGGCATGCATTTTCATGCTAAATGTTCGGCTTCCTTGACCGCCGCCCTGGCAGGGAGTTGCTCGCTTCGACTGGTTCGAAGAGTCTGACGGGCGTCATTTCTGAATATCGAACGCTAAATGGACCGGAATTCCGCATGATCCGGCGCCAGTCGTCAGTCAGCTCGGACGGCGTAAAGATCAGAGTCGGCTCACATTTGCCGTGCATGTCAATTCGAAAACCGTCACGGCCGTATTCGGCAAGCTTGTATTGGTTGCCGATAAAATGAATGGCTTTGATCTTTTCAGCCAATGACTTGTTCATGAACAGAGCAATCATGCTGTCGTCAATGTCAGAGAGACGGAGGTAGGGACCGAAGCGAAAGCTTCCGCCTCCATACCCAAACTCAGCACGCAAAAAGCGCACATTCTCCAACCCAACTGACGTGAATGTGCCGGCGCTGGTGCCCTCTCCGTCAACGACACTCTCATCTGAGTCGGCAGCATCCTCTTCCGGCTCATCTTCCGACGTCGGAATACGTCGCTCCCACTTGGCACCCATCATTCCGTGCAAGATTCCCGCGGGCATGGCCTCAACGTCGGCCACAGATTTTGCGCTCGCTCTGTCAGCACGATCCGATGTTCCAAAAGTTACCATAAGGAGCCCATCTCGCGGCTCGGCGAGACTCATGCTCACGAAAAACCGGAAGTGGCCGATTTCACTACCATTGTATTCGCGGTCGAGCTCCAAGAGGACAAGGAACCGCTCAAGAGGAGCATTCATCTCATGCAGAAATTGCATTCGGTTCAGCGATCTCCTGATTTCGCTGAATCCATCAACAATCACACTTTGGATATCGTCGCCCCATCGCGCGAAGAATGTCGCCTGTTCGGCGTCAGACATTGGGATGCCGAGTGACTGAAATCGGATCGCCATTCCATCTGCGCCGTCAAGAACCAGGCGAATTCTTTCCCGATCGAAGATTTCGCAATAGGCCAACCCGCTTTTCGTGGCTTTCTCAACCAGGGCATTCTTTTCGCCGGTTGTAAGATTCACGTTTGTGAAGAAGACAAAGGCCTTCATTTCAGGATCGGCAGCGGTCGCGCTCGCCAAATCCGCCGAGAATTTTTTCTGAGCTTTTTTCTTGTGATCCGTCGAGTCGTTGGCTTGATTGACAAACCCTATAGCACCAAAGGTTTTCTGTTCCCCACTCAAGATAGCTTCAATATCTCGACCGCCATCAGGTCCACCCCGAGGGTGACGTGGCCGAACATTCGTGAACCGCTTGTCCAAGGCTAGGACAGCGGTGCACATCCGTTCCCTTTGCAACTGGTTGGTATCCAGATAGCTTTTCAATCGTTCATCAGTTCCGAACGTCATGGAACCGGTCTCTTTGATAACAAGGAAGAGCGAGATCCACGTTTTTCCCTTCTAAACTGTTGCTCGTCAGCGAGTCCGATCGACCAGTTTGATCGACTCAAATTATTGGCAAGAATCTCGCTTCGAGGCTATCCCAGTCTTGCGAAACTGCGACGCTCCATTCCTGCGGACTGCCGGGATGCAAGGGGACGCGATTAGAACGATGAGTACCTTTACTGACGCACCGCATATTGCGCGAATCGCTAAAGCTCTTTGGGCGCGGGAGCCGGTGGGGTCGGCAGCTTTGTTGGTCGGCGCTGGTTTCAGCCGCAACGCTACGCCGGTGCGGGCCTCAGGGGGCACGATGCCGGGCTGGAACGACATCTATGAAACAATGGTAATCCAGCTTTACCCGGCCCCCTCCGGGAATGCGACAGGCGACATTCATGACGCTGAGGTCGGTCACCGCGAATGGTTGTTGCGGCAGAGTGGCGCGACCAGCGCGTATCTACGAGTCGCAGAAGAATTCGAGGCACAGTTCGGACGCAACGCGCTCGACGAATTGATATTGGCTAATGTGCCCGACCCTCAGTTCGAGCCGGGCAAACTGCACAAGATGCTCGTCCAGCTCCCTTGGGCGGATATTATGACGACCAACTGGGACACGCTGCTGGACCGTGCGGCTGAGAGGGCGGAGGAGCGCGTCTATAGCGTTTTGCGCACAGTCGAGGAGATCCCGGAGGCACGGGCACCGAGAGTAATCAAGCTGCACGGTAGTTTCCCCTCCCATCGCCCGTTCATCTTCACGGAAGAGGATTTCAGGACCTATCCGGCGCGTTTTGGGGCATTCGTCAATCTCGCGCAGCAGCTCGCGATGGAGAATACTTTGGTGCTGCTGGGGTTCTCAGGAGACGATCCGAACTTCCTGTTCTGGTCTGGCTGGGTCCGCGATCGCCTAGGGCCGAAGGCGCCGCTGATCTATCTGGTCGGAGCGCTTGGGTTAAGCGCACCGAAGCGCAAGATGCTTGAAAGTCGCCGCATCCAGCCAATCGATCTCGCGAAGCTTGAGATGTTCGAGACCTGGCCGCAGAGCCAGCGGATGGAGAATGCCCACCAATGGTTCCTTGAGTCCTTGCGGGCGGCCGAGCCGTACCGCGCGCAACGCTGGCCGCGGCCGGCAGCAGGTTTCGTACCGCCTCTTGTGCATGTGACCCCGGTTCCCGATTCAAGATCACCAATGCCGGATCGGGAGTCGACCGAGACGAATGCGCCCGTTCAAATGGTTCGTGAGTTAGTCACACAGTGGCGGCAGAACCGGACCGTTTATCCCGGCTGGGTGGTGCCGCCCTTTGGCACGAGCCAGTTGCTCTGGCAACGCCTATGGGAGCGTTTGGGCGTAATCGTCGACGGACTGCGTGCGCTCGGCGAGGAGGAGCGGCTCGAGGCATTGTTTGAGCTCAACTGGCAACAGGAGGCGGCGCTGGTACCGCTGGTCCTGACCGTCGATGACGTAATTCTCGAACTTTTGGACGCTTCGATCGGCCGCTACGAACAATTACTTCCCGAGCAGGCACGACAATTCCGCGCCCTTGCGCTCGCTATCCTGCGCCACGCCCGCGAGGAGAACGACGCCGGCCTTTACACGCGCTGGGCGGATTGGCTCAAGCCCAGACTTGCTGAGGACAAAGAAGGGCTTGAACGGCTGAGTTATGATAGCTGCCTGCGCCTGCGCGCAGATTTTGATATCGATGGGCTCGAGGCAGCGCTCAAAAAGTGGAATGTCCAGGGCGACAGCTTCTGGCTGCTGCGCAAGGCGGCCTTGCTGGCGGATCTTGGGCGCGACGAGGAAGCATCACTGTTGTCGGCGCAGGCACTCAACGCGATCCGCGAGCAAACTCAGCGGGGCGCCAAGGACATCGCGTCCTGGTCGCGTGAGAGCTTCGCCCTGTTGTTCCGCAGCTCCGTCTTGTACGGCACGATCGGCGATTGGCACGAGAACAAGCCCGCGCGCGACCGATTCGACATGCGCCAGGAGGAACTCCAAGCGCGTGGCTGCCCGGGTCGCAGCGACTTCTTCAACTTCATGGAGCGCCTCGCTCAGCCGCCGCCGCCGCTCAAGCAGGAGCGCGAAAGCACGCGGCGATTTGATCTGGGCTCGATATATCGAACGTTCAATTTTGGACCACTAGATCCACGCGTTGACCGGCTTCTTGCCTATCAGGCTCTCCGTTTCCAGGAAGAGGGAGGCCTGCCGCTTCGCATTGGACATGCAGCGGTCGCCAGGCAAGTCGTGTTCGAAGCTGCGCTCTGGCTGATGGATGTGGCACCAACAAGGGCGATCGATGCTTTTCTTCGGGCCTCAGCTGGATTGACGAGCAAGGAGTTCGACACGCTTTTCTCCCGTTCGACGATCGCCAGGATCAACGCGGGCGAGGCGGACCGTCTAATCGATCGCGTTCTCCGCCTGATCGATGCGGCGAAGGAGCGTGTCCATGCGGGAAACATGGAGCCGCGCTTTTGGATGGAACGGCTCAAATCCGCTCTCGAAATCGCTTCGCGCGTGGTCCTGCGCACGCCGCATCGTGCTCCAAAGTTGCTGGAGATCGGACTTACCTTACATGCTGATCCCCGATTTCCCCGGAGCATCGATCTGGGCGATCAGCTAGGCCAGATGGTGAGCCGCTGCTTTGAGGCTGCAGAGATCCCCGCGTACGATGCGATGCTGCTGGCAATCTTCGAACATCCGATCACCAAGAACCTAGGCAATTTCGCCCATGGCGTTCGCGATCCGGAGGAGAATCTCCCGGGCGACGTCAAAGTGGGGAAACCCGATCCGAAATGGCGGACGATCGTCTCAGATACACTCGCGGCGTTGCGTCAGGCCGATACACGGCTCGCGGCCTCGTCGCGAGCGGCATGGCTGTTCAATGCCGAGCTTCTCAATGAAAAAGACTTACAGGTGTTTGGCGAAGGATTGTGGGATCCAGCTTACGTTGAAGACGGCCTGCCCAGCGGGACTGTCTTCTTCTCCGGTGCCTTCCTCTCATTTCCAAAGCCGGCCAGCGCGGATGTGCACGGAGCCTTGTGCGCCAGGTTTATTTCCGACACTCCGCTCACGGATGCAGATCTCAAGAGCGGTGCGCTGGCAAACCTGCTCAGAGGGAAACAGTTCTTGATCGACGAGGCTCAACTCGTTGCGCTAATCGAGCGTCTTCACGTTTACATTGCAGATCACGCTGCCGTATCGGCAAGACCAGACCTGTTCAGCAGTAGTGATCGGAACTTAGCACAGGAATGCGGGCGGATCGTAGCGAACCTGGCGATACGCGCGAGATCAAGCTCGGCTGCGACCGAGAAATTGCAGTCCCTGGCGATACTCGATCGATATCCGCTTCGTCTGGAACCAGCCTACCCTTGGCTTCTCGATCTGGGCATTGTGGCGGTGGATGCTGCCATAGAGGGGCTGCGCGCGTTGACTGGAAGTGGCGATGAGACCGATACGCTGGTTCTCTCGGCCCTGCTGGATCAAATGTACTGGTCGAAAAGCTGTGATCCTGACTTTGAAGCGGTGTTCTGGCGCGAGATCGCGCAGGTGCTGGCGGTGCGAACGCCGGCACCGTTAATGTGCGTGATCCGTTTCTTGGCATCCTCGATGCGCAAGGACCAGGCGCGGATACCTGCCGAAATTGATGAGGCGTTGAGTATCGGGCTTAGACTGATCCTCGACGAAACCGAGATGACAGGCCCGGCAGAGCATCTGCGCTATGATCCGTTCCTCGCGAGATATCTAAGCGCCGCGCTAGTCAGTGCGATGGACCGCAGCAACCGCGGCGACCCGGCCATGCGCGCCGCCTGGTCCGAGGCGATTGAAAGCGACCCATTGCCGGATACGCGCCGCGGCTGGGCAAACGCCTTTCGTGAACATAAGGCTGAAGGCGATACGAACGAGGACTGATTCGCAGAAGGCAAGCGTTGGCTTCGTCGATCAGCATCACCAGCCAGCGAGCATTGCCGCCCTTCTTAACCACCTCTTGACAGAGAACCCGGGGTTGTTTCCGGCAACTAGTATTTTGTTGTCACATACGTACCAAACGTTCCGTAGCATTCGTAACCTGTCCGATTGTTCTTGTGCTTGTTCAAAGTCGCATCGTAGCTCTTCTTGTTGAACGTCTTTCCGCAGACGGAGCACCTGAAGACGTAGGTTGGGCCATTTGCTGCGGCGAAACTCGAGCTTCGGGTCGATCTAAGAGCGGGCAAACGCCGAATAACTGGCGGGCGGCGCGCCGCGAAAGTTGCTCCTGAGCCTGAACTCGCGGTCCGTGGAATGCTTTGAAGGCCAGATGGCGTAAGTTCAATTGGGTAGCGCGGCGCGAAGGGCGTCTGGGTGGCTTTGACCCCAAGAATGCTTTCGACTAGATAACTGCGCGGTTGCCCGTTGTCTGCGCGCACCGCCATGAGCAGCACGTCTCCTGCTTGTGAGCGTCGGAGGGAGTAAGCTTCGATCGCGCGCGTCGAGCGGTTGCCCTGCTTGTCCTGATAATCGATTTCCACAAGGAGCCGGTTAGCCGCAGCGAAGCGGATCATCTCAATGTAGGTTTGGCCTCGAACGCCCGCTGGCAAACTGATGATCCGTTCACGGATGAGCGTGTCACCAATGCCTATAGGCATCGCCGCGAGTGGTTGCGTGACGGCGCCTTCGAGCCAGGCGAAAATTTCTGGGAGCGACTCCCAGAAGATCGCGACCGGCAGGAGCGCCGGGAGCTGGTGCTCCAGCATGTGGATCCAGCCCGATTCAAGATCCGTGCGGTGCGGCTCGAGGTCAGCTATGCGCGGAATATCGATGCCCTTGAAGTCACATTTGGCGCGTAGGACTTCCATAAAGCGCTGCGGGTCAGGGCGTGCCTCGGAATTTCGGTAGAGGTGCACGACGTCATAGAGGTCGCGTGGGCGTGTCCGCTCTGCGAGCGCCCGGAATTTTTCGGCGAAGGCCTCGACGTAGTCATAGGCCAAGACCTCAATACCGTCTTCTGGAACGTCGCTATACTGGTGGAATATCTGCGCGCGGACAGGCGGTAGAACGACACGTTCGTCAGCAGTCAGGTCGAGTTTGATGCGCGGAAGCGCGTGGGGTGATGAGACAGGCCCCTTATAGCTGATCTTACCCTGACACGAGATTTGTCCACGGGGATTCTGATAGATCTCGAACTCTTGCTTGTCGGCTGGAATCTCGATGCCGGTTTGTTCGTAGATCCATTCACCGATTTCAGAAAACGTGCTCTTCAAAAAGTCGGCGTCGAGTTGGTCGGGCTTAATAAGCGTAAAATCGAGGTCTTCGGAAAAGCGATAGGTCTCGAAGAAACATTTCTTCAGGCACGTGCCGCCCTTGAACACCCAATTCTCCACGAGATCCTCGTGTTGGTAGATACCGGCGAGCATCCATCCGAGGACGTAGTCCTTCTCAACGACATGTGGCGTGAGGGATGTCTGCTGGGCGATGGCGAGGATTTCGCGCTTTTCGATCATGTCGTTCCCTCGCGAGCCCAGCTCGGGGGAACGCGCAGTCGCCACTTTGTCACAACGTGCGGCCCGTCCTGGGCGGGGTCGAGCTTGGCGTGGCCGCCGCTGAGATGGTGTTCGCAAAGGCGCGCCAGCGTCGCTCCTTCGGGGGAGCGTTCCGCAAGAAAGCCCAGGCGCTTGAAAACGGCGCCATTGGCGAAACGCACCGCGTACTCGATGAGCTTCTGGTCGTCGCGGTCGACACGGCGTAGGTAGGCAGCGAGGCAATCGGCCAGGTGCTGGATTCCGCCGCCGATCGCTGGGTCATCCAGCATATCGATGATCGTACGGTGCACGTCCGATACGGGCACACGCGTCTGATGGCGCCAGACACTCTTCGTGCCAAAGAGCTTCCGCTCATCGATGTGCTTCAACGAAAAAAGCGTGCCGTGTCTCTCCTGGCGCTTCTGTCGCAAAGCCTGTGCGGTCATCACGAGAATGTCCTTGAAGATTTGTTCGGTGAGGTCCCAATGCTCGGCCGCGGTGCGACCCCCGATATAGGCTGGCGCGAAGAGCGCGGGGACGAGCACCCATGGATCATCAAGGACGCGATCCGACCCCATCGTATCAATTGACGCTGCAACATAGGCGCCCCGGCCCACCCGGCTCAGCCATCCCTGCTCGACCCAGCGCGACAATCGCTGGGCGGCGGCGGTGCGGTCGAGTTGGAGCGCAGCCACTACATCATCGACGTGAATGACGTCGCCTGCCGCGGAAAGCACACGGACAAGTTGGGAACGACCTTGGGGAAGACGGGGAGGACTTTTCGTCATTTGCGTTAATTAGCAAAAAATGCGAATTTTTGCAACTAAGGCAATGAAATTTAGTCGTTTCTGCATCTCTCCAATTTCGCGATAAGTGCGAACTAGAGCGAACAGATCAATAGGCAGGAGACCGGGCCTTTAAAACGCAAAAAATCGCCCCGGCTAGACCGGGACGGTTATTGATTTATGATAGCATTGGTTGCGGGGACGCGCTTGAGGTAGGTCGCGACTGACCTCCTCATCGAGTCGCCTGCGGGAGACGCAACCCTAAGCCGCTTCGGGGCGGGCGACGAAAATCTGTACAGAGACACGTTTGTGAATAGGCACCACATTCTCGGCTTTGACCGGATTGACATAGTTGGCCCATGCTCGCATCAGCTGCGGCGCTTCTCGATGGCAACCGACCTGCGATACCCAGAGGAGAGATGTAAGCTTCGGCCTGTCGTTGGTAGAGGCGTTAGAAGTAAGAAAAGCACCAGCCGGCGCCTTTGCCATCAACGGCGATGATGGAATTTCTTATCCCTATCGGCTCGGCAGTGGTGAGCGGTCCTTGTTCCGCTTGTCTGCGACGTAGCTCTGCCCATTCTCCATCTTCATTATGTCGAAGAGGCCAGTCGCCGCGAAGAGTGCCGGAAAGTTCTTGACTCCATAGTTTCGTGGATCGATGGGCGCCTGTCGTTTCGCTGCGCTTCCTGCCGATGACATAGCTGCCCATCCATCGTCTTGCGCCGTGGCTTCCACAGCGCCACGCAGGATCGTCACGAGGGTCGTATCTTGGGACAGAGATTTTCCCGTTCGCTTGTCGGCGGACTTTTCGGCGGGCGTTTTAGATTTGGCCGCCGATTCCGCTTTGGTCTTTGGTTTCTCGCCGGGGGCCTCAGGAGTTGTCGGTTGCTCAGCATCGTCTAGGCTATCGAGGTAGAGGAAAGTCGTGCAGGCATTGATGAAGGGAGTGGGCGTTTTGCGTTCCCCAAATCCGTAGACTTCGTGTCCATTGGCCTTCAACTGCATCACTAGTGGTGTGAAATCGGCGTCGCTGGAAGCCAAACAGAAAGCGTCAAGCCTTTGCGTGTAGAGAAGCTCCATTGCATCGATCACAAGCGCAATATCTGTGGCGTTTTTGCCGGCCGAATAGGTGAACTGTTGAATGGGCCGAATTGCAAAATTGTGCAGCTTGTCTTTCCAGTTCCTGAGATTGGCGCTTGCCCAATCGCCATAGGCGCGGCGGATATTGGCCGTGCCGTATTTTGAAAGTTCGGCCAGTATCGCTGCGATCTTGCCGTGGGACACATTGTCCGCATCGATGAGCAAGGCGATTCGCCGATCAGATGTGGTTCGCGACCTGTCCTCATTCTCCATTCGATTGTTCGCCCTCCCTGCGCATCTTCATTGATAGCATCTATGTGCGATGTGCGCACGATTGTGGTTCAAGCAGCGCCCTCGGGTGCACGGCGAGGAGCAGTTGGCCGCCTATCGAGCCCGTGGGGGGCCCTGCCACCTAATTTCGATCGATCTTCGGCGACGTTACGGTCTATGCAGAGCGTCGGCGATAGCAGAAGAGTGCTTCTTCGATAGTGGGTCTCCCGATGTAGCGGTCTACCGACTCGAACCCCATAAGTGCTTGGATCAAGGTTGCACCACATCGGATCCACGCATCCCAACCTCCTTCGCAAGTGCCCGCAATTCGGCTGGTGGCGCAAGGCAAAAAGTTCGAAAAGCTTCCAAGAACCCCAGCCAAACCGGATGCTGGGCAGGCAACTTCGCTCGACGAGCGTCTTTCGTTCTACGGTAGCGACTACTTCTGAAATAACATCAAAGGGCGAATTCTGCGTCGGCTCCACTGCAGTTCGATAGACCAAGCTTAGGAGGGCGGTTGCGTCGTTGAACATCAACCAATAGAGAGGGATAAATCAGACAAAAGGACCACCAATGACCAACGAATCCGCTACCCGCTCTGCCGAACTAGCTGAGTTAACCGCCGACATTGTCTCAGCGTATGTCAGCAACAATCCATTGCCAGTGTCTGGCTTGCCGGACATGATAGCATCGGTTCATGCTTCGCTGTCCGGACTTGGCACGCCGATTCCGCCTGTCGTTGAGCCGCAAACTCCCGCGGTCAACCCGAAGAGATCGGTGACGCCGGACTTCATTATCTGCCTCGAAGACGGCAAGAGGTTCAAATCCCTGAAGCGGCATCTTAGTACGGACTTCGGCCTGACACCGGAGGCATATCGCGCCAAATGGAACTTGCCGCACGACTACCCTATGACAGCTCCGAATTACGCCGCTCAGCGCTCGCAATTGGCGAAGTCCATCGGGCTTGGCCGCAAGGCTGAACCCGTCGCACCAGCCAAGAAGGCACCTGCCAAGCGGAAAGCCAGAGCGTAGTCCGCCACCACCTGACGCAACGGAAAGACTCAGCTATATCTGGAGAGCGGCGGACCTGAAAAGGACCGTCTGGCCGGCGCCATTCGGGCAACCTCCCAGCGGGGAGCCGGCCTTTTTTCTTAGCGGGGCGGCAATAGATGATTACTTCAATTGTCGGTTAGTCAATCTGCGGCAGTGCCGGTTTGGTTGTGGCTATAGTAGCTGGTCACCGCCTGCGGCTACCGCCGGCGAACACGTCTCAGGGACCTGTCGCCAGCGCTTGGTATTGTCATCAGGCGGCTTCGCGATGATCGATGACGGCCTCGGCTTCCAACTCGTGCCGCGGTCACCGTGCGTTCATCCTCTGATTATCCCGTCACTCCTACATTGCGACATGGGGATGAGATTTTGAGAGTAGTTCGCCTCGCGTTTCTTGAGCTCGCCCCGCTCAGCCCTCTTGGCTGGCTCAAACTCGCCGACAAGCGTCGCCTCATTCCAATTCGTCGACTCGGACGTCAACCCCAAGCACTAACGGGTCGAGGCGATGGTACCGGAGATCGCACTCCTCATTTTCCGGTTGGCCCGGGGTCGACCGACCTTGCACACTTTATTGGCAGTTGATCCGATTTCTATCCAGACGTATCCCCTGCTTCTACTCCCCCACTCAGCGGCTTTTATTTCCGATGCACATACCCACTCATGGCTGCGCAACTGCATGACCAAGGGTTTGGGAGCGTGCTTGAGCCTGCTCACATGTCCCCGACGTCGGACATTTGGAGAGCTTGATGGACAACAGGAAGTTTTTGACAGCTGAGGAAGTGTCGGAACGCTATCGCGGCAGCATCTCTCTTGGAACGCTGCGAAATTGGCGAGCCAAGAGGATTGGACCGGCGTACGTCAAGCTTGGCAAAGCCGTGTTGTACCCAATTAAGGAACTCGAGACGTGGGATCAAAAGAATACAGTGGCGTGCCGTGCGTCAAAGCGATTCAGCATGAACGGCGGTGAGTGAGCGTGATTAGTGACGGAGGAGCATCCAGTACCGCCGCCAAAAGCCGCTCCTCACGTTCTTGGAGATAGGGATTTTTGCAATACCTTTCAACAAGATAGCTTACGGAGAGAGGAAGTTGCATAACCAACCCGTTCGATACCCGTCGGACATGCCGGATCACCTCGAGTCACGTTCAGCGCTTTGAAGCAGTGTCTTGAGCATCTCTGCCGCCAAACTGGGCGCCCAAAGCGTACCGAAGTGGCGCTACCTCAGCCATTGCGAGAACGGCCTTTTCAAGCTGAGCCTTGTGTTCTTAATGCTTCGCCTGATGTCGAGCGTCGGAATGACGCGACATCAGATTAGATTCCAGCGCTCACGCCCGTAATACCGGACCATTCCCGAGTAAGGGTAACGGCCATTCATGGCCTCTTTGATGCCCGTGATAGCAATGGCCCGCACTACGGCATCGCCTAACCCGGCAAGGTCGTTCAGCCGCTTCATTTGCGTATAGACCTGCCAGCGTGCGGTAAGCAATTCGGACCGATTCAAGTCGAGTATCTGCTCGACCGCCTGCAGGGCCAAAGCCGCACGCGCCGTCCCCGGCCGCGCAGCGATCCTCACTTCCCTGAGCACTTCGTCCTCCTTCCAAGTAAAGATAGTCTCGCCATCTTCATCGTAGGGGTGAGGAAGCCAGGGGCTTTCGCCGAGCAACTGTGCAGCTAGTGCTGTGATCCTTTCCACATCACTTGGCTGCGGCGATGCAGTCGCCGCAAGGGCCAATAGCGATGTGTCGTTCATGTCCGGCAAAACGACCGGCCCAGCCGCAGTCTTACCTGATAGAAGATGCTTGTCGCTCTTCTTCCCATTGCAGATGCGGCAGCTGTAAAGATAATTGTCGTAACAATATGCCAGCCACCAGTAGATTGCCTTCGGTCGGAAATGCTCGACATCTCCGTAATAGGCGGCTGATGTAGGGCTTTCGCAGAAGGCGCACTTTCCCGCACTCTCGACTGCGAGTTGTTGCTTCGCGATTCCCCAGCGACTTGAGGAAAAGAGTTTGTCTTTGACGGCCTTCAAATCGAGTTGATTGTCGCGCGCGGCGCGATAGAGCTCGAGAAGATTAGCGCGGCAGCCTGGCTCGAGAAACGCGGTCGGCACCGCGGCACGATCACGGCTTAACTGAATCATTCGACTGCCCGTACTTGTCCAGGGGCGCTCCGTTCGAGTGCATCGACCGCCGAACTGAGCTTGGTGAAATAACTCTCAAGTGCTTCATTGCCCAAACCATCGACTTTGGACTCGGGCACAAGCTCAAGTGTCTGCCGAGCGCTCTCGAGTGCTGAAACCTCCTCTGGCGTGAGAGCCGCTGCAGGCTTCGCCGAGAGATCACGATAGATCTCCTTATTTTGCTCAATCTCCCAGCTGTCGAGAGAGCTAATCCGAAAGGCAAGGTCGTAGAGTTGATGGAGCCTCAGCTTTGAGGGATCGCCGGGGAAAGGGGCAGCCAAGACGCGCCGATTTGCGTCACGCGAGAGAATGATCGTCTCGTCCTGCTTGGCTTGCTGTAGTGTTAGTGCAGAGTGCGTGGTCGCGACGATCTGGAAATTGGGCAACGTCGTGGTAAGAAATTCGCGCAGCCGCCGCTGCCAGGCCGGATGAAGATGCGCGTCGATCTCGTCGATCAAAAGCAGGCCCCTTGCCTTCAATGGATCGCGGCGATGAGCGAACGCCTCAGTGATACGATAGAGAAGATCGCCGATCCACGCCGCGACATTCTGGAACCCGTCGCTAAGCTGGTCCAACGGCACGATCCCATCGTCCGTCTGGAACAGCAGTCTGCCTTGCCCCTTGTCGATTCCAGAAAACTGGATACCAGGGAGAAGATCGTCTAGCGCTTTTCTAACGATCCCAAGCCCGTCCTCCCCCAGTTGATAGTCCAGTGACATTGCCCAGGTTGCGAGCGGGTAGACTACCGCATTCTTGTCGAACAGCGTTGTGAGGCAATTCGCACGAGGTAGCTGACCTGTACTAAGTGCCCGGCTATCGTCGCTGACTCGGCGATAGGGGCCATATGCAGCGGTGAAATAATTCTGGGACGCATGGGAAAGTGCCTGGTCCAGCGCGGCAAGACCCGCATCATTCCGCTTCAAGATATCGCTGCGCCCGTCAGCAGACACTATGTCGAGACTGATATCTCTTGGCTCCCAGTCTTGGGTGCGAAGGCGCCCTGAGATGCGACCAGCGCTCTCGCCGTTGCGGACCCACTCCTTCGGATCCCGAACCAGGTCAGGTAGTGCGTCCGAGCCGGCCAGAAGCAACGCGGCAGCCTTAAGAATGGTTGATTTTCCGGTACCATTCTGGCCCACCAATAGAGACCATTTGCGAACTGCCGGTTCGGACACCGAACGATCCGCGAAGTCGACCGCTATGTCTGCAATCGATCGGATATTTTGTATCCTGAGCGTTTCAAGGAACATGATCTCTCCCGCGTGCTTACCGAACATAACAGAGTGGTGGGGATGTAACCATCACAGAGCATTGAGGTTAATACCCCGCGCCTGGATAGAGCGTCTTGAGAACCTTCCGCCCGCAGCCACGTGAGCTTCCGGCGCGACCATGCAGCGCAAATCTGCGGAGGAAAGCGTTGTGATGCAGCATGAGCGCTGAGCTCCGTCAGCATCGTCAAGTGCTGAGAGTGCGATTCATCCTGATCACGGCTAATATCCTACTCCAGACTGCCTGTGTACAGTTCGATTGCACCGTCATTCTTTACTGTTATCCAAAGCCTTGACCGGTCTCCGATGGCACTAACCGCAAGATTCAGTCTACGAACACGTGCCCCCGCGGAAGATAGGGTCGGTAGCCGTGGACTTCCCGGATGCGGTTCGCGACGCTACGATGGATGAAAGCTCCTTCCGGCACGAATCGCCGTTTGCCCCTCGGGAATGGCGGCCACCATTCGAACAACCGCCATACGCCCGTGAGAGAATTGTGCAGCATTGCCGTGTGATCGGGCGAGGACACCGGCCCAACTGGTCTTAGCGGTACGACTAGGTCGTAGACTAACTGGTCGATGCGCACCCCAGCGTGCCGAGCTTCCCGCACCATCCATTCCAGTGCGATCTTCGACAATCCACCTTCCGCATCGGGGTAACTGCCTCCGACATCGCTGTGCACGCCAGGAAACCAAACCTGCCGCACATCTTGATCGTTCGTATATTGACTATGACCAATCCACAAGTTGGTCCGGTAGAAGCGTCGCCGCTCATCGAGCGCTATGGCGTGGCGGATTACGCGGACACGGGAATTGTCGAACGTGAGCGGAAGCGACACGCTAGTGAAGGCTGCCCTGCGCGGATCGAACTGGTATACCGACTTGACGGTATCCCATAGGCCGAGGAACGCAATCTCCGGGCGGTACGTGGCAAAAGTATCGCAAAACGGGGCCACAATCGGCGCATTCGCGGGCGCAGCATAGAGCTTCATGGCATACGGCACGAGATTCTCGCGCGAGGCTTCGAGGACACCCATCTTGGCGACCAGTCCGGCCAGCGCCCGCGCGACATAGGCACCTCGGCTAAAGCCAAAAATATATATTCGATCGTCCGGCCGATAGGTCCGCATAAGAAACCGGTATGCCGACCCAATCCGATCGAAAGCGCCCATGCCGAGACCCATGCCGAGGACTCTGAGCAATTCCTGTCGGCTGATGAAATCGAGCGTAGGCGCCCCTTGGGTCCCTACGCCTGGATCATAGTAGGTAACCTGATCGTCATCGCGCACCAGCATCCTTGCCAGGCGCAAAACGTTACTTTCGTCGGCCTCGACATCGTTGCCAGTGCCGTCGCAGCAAATGACTATGTTGCGTCCCATGTACTACCTTTAGGGTGTGGCCAGGTGCCTTAAGATCGATCGATGTTCGTGCTTGAGGCAATCGCAACCCGCAGCAGCCCCATGAGGCTTCTGCCGCTACCTGTAAGCACACGGTGGCCGCTGTTGCTGCACAAGTGCAGTACGCAGTCGCAAGCGGCATAAGTTCGCTACTTCATCCTCCGCTCGAGACTACCGTCAGATCGAGTGCCAAAGCGATGGAATGATGTAACGACCAATCAAAAAATCAATGCCCGATGTAATAGCCGCCTCTGCCGCAATGCAAAACCCGTTCAGAACAGAAACCGCGACCCTCCGGCTTCTGTAACACTCGCCACTACTCCCGCACCAAAGGTATGGTCGTTCTCAAGAGTGGCAGGTGCAGGTTCTCTTTGATAGCAATCAACACCGAACCAAGCGCTTCCGCTACGGCGCTCTCACTTAGGATAGACGGAGCTGGCAAACTCGTAGTCGAGTTCATCAATGTCGGTGCCGCCCGCGATCGGCTCGCCGGATTTCGTGATCTCGCCAGGGATTTCATAGCACATGATCGAGTTGCTGTCGGCGCGGGGTGTGCCGAGTAGCGAACCGTCCTCGATCGGCGTTAATACCTGCTGCTCCACTTCCTCCTTGCTCCAGCCCTGCGTCTCCCCGAAATATTGGATAGCACGATCGCGGTCGATCAGCTCGACAAGCTGTCGACGCATGTGCTCATGCGGGAAGCCGAGCGTGTGCCCGGTCTCGTGACGCACGACGCGCTTGAACTCGGATTCGCTGGTGGTCATGGTGAACGCTTCAAGGTTCATCGTCGGCTGGTCCTTCTCGATATGAAGGATATCGGTACCGAGATACGACCAGTAGCCGCCTTGATCACCGCCAGAGATGCGCGCGATCCGGACCTGCGCCTGCTTTTTCGTCTCAACGAACGAGACGTTGGCGGTCTTGGCCCAAGCATTCATGTGTAGGACGATACGCGCGCGCAAGTCCGCCGGCGCGTCGTCAAGGAAGCCGACGGTGAGCCGAACCCCACCTGCAGGCCAGCGTCGGGGAGTGAGAACTGACAACGTCGCGCGGTTTGCAGCCACGCCCGTTCGTACCAGTTTGTCGATAACGTGATCGGGCAGCCGTCGAGGCGTGCAGGTCAGTCGGATCGTCATTGCAATCTCCTTTTCTCAATCAACAAATCACTCGGTCGGCAGCACAAAGGAAGTGTTTTATTGTTGTGCGTTCTCGGGCAGTCCAGCAGGCTTCTCTGGCTTTGCCGCGGGGGCGGACGTGACCTTTGCTGGCGGCGTTGGCTTGGGTTCTGTGCCGGGCAAGGCATGCGTTGCGAGCGCCGCGATCGTTGTGAATAGAATGGCGCCGATCAAAGAGGTAACAGCTGGTCCGATCTTGCCAAGGCTATCGGCGAGCGCCGCCGTCGCTTTCAAAAGGTCGGTCATTTCGGGAACCGACGTCGTCGTCAAACCTCTTGCCCGCTCGGCCATAGCCTTGCCCGTGGCAACTGGCTTCGGCGAGAAGAGCCCAACGCTCTGTACGACATACAAGATGAAACAGATGACGCTCATGCCAAGCGTGACCCACGTGACCCAAACTGCGCCGTCCATAAAATGATCCCCCCTTAATCTTTTGCTCTGATCCTCAACCAGTCCACTCGATGTAAAGCCCCTTCGACACCAAGAACGCCGCGCCGGCGACGTCCAGTTCGGCGTCTGTCCTCGCGATTTCCGCGTGGCGTTCATTGAGAGCGGCCAGTAACTTTTCGCGCGGAATGTTCGGCCATTGCTTTACCGGCTTTGTCGAGAACAACGCGGTCAATGGTTTGGAGATGATCTCCTCAACCAAAGCCCTCGGTGTCGCGTTATGGCTACCGTGATGTCCAACTTTGAGCAGGTCTACCTTTTCAAGGACCGCTCGGCATTTCTGATCGGCCATGATCGCTTGCCACGAGCCCCATTGCGCGTCGCCCGGAAACAGCATGAAGTGGCCATTCGCCTCTATGACCATGACCAGGCTTGTGTTGTTGATGGCCTTGTCCAGAGCTGCTGCCAACATGCCAGAGGGCTCAACCAGCGACTTCTTGATTGCCGCCCTGTCCTCGAGGCGAAACGTTTGCCGGGCCCCTAACGGCACGTAATCTGGCTCGCTGATCTGGTAGCGCTGGGAAAACGGAGGACCGACGCGCCGCTTTGGAATGCGTGTCGGCCACTTCAGATATCCCGCACCCTCGGGCGGATCCATACTTGCCAACGCCTTCGCGTCGCGCGTCGGGCCAAGCACATGGAAGGTAACGCCCGCCAGGCCATTTACTGTCCGAGCTTCGCAGGCTGTATTCGCAATGGGCAAAAACGCCCGCGGGGGCTCCCCAGCGAAGCCGCTGTGGAGCGTGGCCATTGCTTTTTCGTTGGTCAACGCATTCAGCGCGATGGCCTGGAGGTTGCGTGCCCTCGCCTGAGCGATCGTTTCTCGTGCTGGCGTGATTTCGAGCGGATTTTGGTTGCTAGGTGCGCCGGCAAGTGCCAACGCCAAAGCCGAATGGCGTTCGCGGATTTTTGCGGCGCGCGGATCCTGCGGATCCTCCGTCCAAGGCATCCAAACCTCGCCGACCTCGACGTTGGCCCAGCGCGGATCATCGAAACCCCAAACATGATCCTTATGCCGATGCGTGGCGATCACCAAGGCAAGGCGCTCTCCGGAAGTCTTGATGATGTCGGAAACAATGTTATCGAGCTGCGCCTTCTTTTCGGTGATCGTCCCGCAATCGATCAGCACATATTTCGATCCCGCATCATCGTGAAACCCGAGCAAAAAGCAGTCACCGAATCCGACCTCATACATTCGGATCGTGCGTCGCATCACAGCGCATCCTCATGCAGCGCTCGAAGGCTCATCCGAGCTGCCATGCGGTTTTTATACTCGGACTGGCTGAGATAATTGGTTCGTGGATCAGCCTCATCGAGATCTTCGACGAAAGCACGCTGCTTGGCCACCCGAGCATCCGCACGGGCCGAAATCGCAGGGTCGAGTGTGTGCGCTGGCAAGGGCTTCGCTATGACATAGCGCACGGTCCCATCGACACCGATGATGGCAGTGGTGCCTCCCCTCACCGGAACGCCTCCCCATTCAGGGTCGGAGGCGGTCGTCTTGTCAGTTTCGACGAACTGCGCGACAAGCTCGATCTGGAGCGCACCGGAGGGCGCGACGCGGAATACGGCGTTAAATGCCGATACATACACATCCGGTCGCCCTGTGAGCTGCAGCGCCGCACTGTTTTGCTGCGCATAAGCTACCAGCGCGTCTCGCATCGTCTTCGACACGTCGCTGCCGCTTTCCTCGTTCATATCATCGCTTATTGACGCGGGCCGCTCATCCGACCGTTTCGCAATCTTGGGGTCACTCGAGATCTTTGTGAAGCGAGCCGCTTCACGCCGCAGCAGTTCCGGCAAGAGGGAGCTAAGGCTGTCGACGATTGGTGCCGTTCCGGGCTCGGCGGCAGGCCAGCGCAACGATTCCTCTGCGAGCGACGTCGCCCCATCGGGACAGATGCCGCGTCGCCGAAATCCTTCGATTAGTGCTGCGCGCTGCCCCCAGGCGTCGTCTGGGTCGAGTTCGAAATCTGCGGTCACCAGCGCTCGCAGATAGTCCCCGAAAGTTATGTCTACCGGCGGGAGATAATCGAACGCGCGGATGCACATATTGAGCTGACGCTGCGCCGTCTGCGCCGCCTCGCTCGCAATCCTGGCGATGAGATCGGGATGGAGTTCGCCTGGCGGAAGCTTCCCGCTGCCGCCTGTGGCGATGCGAACAAGGTCCGCAATGCGTGACCTGAACGTGGTCAGGAACCCATCGAACACAGCCGCGACCAGGATAGCGCCCCGCGCGTGCGGCTCAGTCACATTGCCGTAAAGGCGCGGGTCTGGCGTTGCCGTGTCTATCGCCGAGCGGAGAGCTTTGCCGGTGCCGGTTGCTTCGCCGAACTGTCTTGCCAGGTTCACCAACAGCGAGCCATCGACGATATCGCCTCGCCCAAGTCGAATTTCATCGATCAGCAGATCGCGGTAGGAGAAGTGCTGGAGAAGCGCCACGATGTCAGAAAAGCCCTCGTGAAACGCCAGAACGTCGACGTTTGACGGCTCCAGAAAATAGCGGCGGAGCCGATCGACGATCGCATGCGTCATCTCGTGAACGATGATGTCGTGGCTTAGACAGGTGAAAATCGTTTGATTAGGGATGTTCGGTCCAGGCTTGGCTGGATCAGCCGAGAAGTAGCCGAACAGCACCGCGTGGAGGTCGCGGTCGTAAAAGGCATTCTCACCTTCGAAGGCGTGCGGAAGCAGGCGAAGCTTATTCCGGACATCGCTCTTTTTCAGCGAAACTCGGCGACCGAGCGCCCGATCGAAGTTGGTCAGGGTGCGCGAGGCGACCGCATACACCATCTGTTGATGGAAATGCGGATCAGCTTCCGAGGGCGCGAGGCCAGACTGCATTAGGATTGAAGGATGGTCGAGATTTACGGCATCGTAGAACAAGTTGTTCTCAGCGTCGTAGTCGACGACTTCTAGACGGGCCCCTATCGGCCCAGCATCGAGCGGTTCATTCTCAATGCCGATTGTGGTCGTTCGAGCGACTTTGTAACCACGCGCCGGATCAGTCGCATAGATCCTCAATGGACGCAGTGACGGCCGCGGAATGTCGAGCATTGCAAAATCCCCCCACCCACCCGAGCGGAATCAAGATGCGACAATTCGATGTAAGACAAAACCTCGCCTAAAGAGTAACGCAAAGCACGCCTCGTGGCTAGACAGTAAGTAAAATTGCTCTGTTACCGGTCGTCTCCTTTCGATGGCATCGCCAGCATTGTCTTCGCTCGAAATTTTCCGATTCCGCCTCGGCCCCGCCTTTATTGATCGAACGATTCCCGCCTACCGCACTCTGCGCCTCGTAGATCGCCATCCGAGCATTGCCTACTCAGAGTATAGAGCGGGGCAGACTTTGCTCCTTTTTTTGCCAGAACGGGATGCGTCCTTGCATCTAGCGACTGCTTCCGATTTTCCTGCTCCGATAGCAGATCGGCAGGAAGGTTCCCAACCCAGCCTTCTTGATCGGCCCGCGCTTGGACTCGCCGGGCGGCCGGTCCCGGGATCCGGCGATCGAAAGACTGGGATGAAGCGCATTTCCGCTAATTGGGCCGGAAACGGCCCGACTGCTTCTGCGTCTGGCCGAGCAAATAGCGGGCATTCAGCCCATCAGTCCTGTGATCTCGGCTTGGCCGTAAGCAAACCTACCGATGTTGCGTCAAAGGATTACGTGGTAGGTTGCGGAATGACGCGCTGCCACACGTCCAAATTCGACCTCGATCGGCGTTCAATTTTCGTTATGGATAGATAAGGTACCGAACATTCCGCTGCCCCGACTCAAATGTGGGAACCGCCTTGGTCAAGTCGATTCGTACATATTCCGAAAAGACCAAGAAAATAGTTTTTGCCGAGAGCGGCAACCGATGCGCATTTCCCGGCTGCATAACTCCGGTCGTATCGCGGCACTGGGACGGCGATGATGGTGTGATAACAGGGGAGATTTGCCACATAGTAGCCGCGAGTCCCGGGGGTCCGCGAGCCGGTGTTGGAAAAGCAGACAAAAAGGTCAACTACGCCAGTAACCTTATTATCCTTTGCCCCACGCATCATAAGATAGTCGATGACCAGCCAAACACCTACACTGAAGACGTTCTCAAGTCGTGGAAGGCAAGCCAGCTAACTGTAAAATCACACTCTCGGTCCGCGAATCTCGTCGAGATATCGCGACTCCCCTCGACATATGGCCGCCTGGTTGGTCGAGGCGAGCAAGTTCTCAATTTGAACGACGCGTGGCGGGATGGAAAAGCCAATCTCGTCAGCATCGTTGCCCCTGGAGGCCTGGGCAAGTCGGCGTTGGTGAACCACTGGCTTTCCGAGATCGCGGCTCATTCGTATGATGGCGCGCGCGTATTCGGCTGGTCGTTCTATGCACAGGGTGTGACCCATGACTTCTCGACATCGAGCGAATTCATTCAGGCGGCGCTGACGTGGTTCGGCGATCCGGAACCGCCGACTGGCGACGAAAATGAGAAGGGAAGACGGCTTGCGACCCTTGTCAGGGCGCGACCCACGATCCTGGTGCTGGATGGTCTCGAACCGTTGCAGTCACCTCCTGGGCAGTCTGGCGGGGAGGTTACCGATCCTGCGTTGAAGGCGCTCCTCGCTTCACTCGCGTCAGATAACTCCGGACTTTGCGTGGTCACGACACGCTACCATATCCCCAATCTCGAACGCTTTGGCGCCAGCGTGGCTGAGATCGAGATTGCAGGCTTGCAGGCGGAGGATGGCATCGAACTGCTCAGGTCTCTCGGCGTACGCGGAAGTGACACGTCACTTGCGCTCGCGGTTTCGGAGTACGACGGGCACCCGCTTGCCCTTCTGCTGCTCGGTACATTCCTGACGATCGTGCATGACGGGTCGGTCGAACGTCGCGTGGAAATTCCTCTTCGGGCTTGGGACAGCAAACAGGGGGGGAAAGCCCGCCGGATCATGGAATCCTACAAGCGCTGGTTCGGCGATCGCCCGGCATTGCAGATCCTTCGTATCTTGGGGCTCTTCGACCGTCCCGCCGACGTGGCCAGCCTCAGCGCGGTGCGCAGAGCTCCTCCAATCACCGGACTAACAGATGGTGTTCTGGACCATGTGACTTGGGCTACAGAAATCCACGCATTGAGGCGAGCGGGTTTGATCTTCGCGGCCACGCCTGAGCGCGCGGGCGAACTCGATACTCATCCCCTTATTCGGGAATTTTTCGGTTCCGATTTCCGCGAGACGAACGGGGAGGCATGGATTGAAGGACATGAGAGGATATTGGCTCACCTCAGTTCCAGTACAGTCGAGCAACCCGACACGCTCGTTGCAATGTTCCCCCTGTTCGTTGCCATCAATCATGGGTGCAAAGCAGGGCGCTATAAGGAAGCACTGCGGAGCATTTACATTGATCGAATTCAGCGGGGACGAACCACCTATTATTCTACGAAGCGGTTCGGTATTCCAACACAGCATCTTTCCGCTCTGTATTGTTTCTTTGATGAGGAAAGAAGGTCCGTGCGATCGGAGCTCGACGGGGCGGACAGGATCTACGTTCTGCTTGAGGTGGCGTACGAGATGCGGGCGCTAGGGAGACTTCACGATGCGATTCCGATCCTTCTGCAGGCCCTCGACGAAGGCGTCCGGATGGATCGGATACGAGAATGCGCCGCGACCACGGACGTCTTGGCGGAAACCTATCTACACATTGGTGAGATCGCCTCTGCACTGAGTTTTGCACGTGAGACCGTTGCCTTCGCCAAGCGGTGCAAGAGGGACTTCGAGCTCATGTATTCGCATTGCGCACTGGCGAACGTACAACACTTCGCGGGCGACATGAGCGGCGCCCGGCTCAGTTTCGAAGAGGCAGAAAAGGTTCAAGCCAGGCGGCAATCGGGGAGCCCTCGCCTAAAGTCTCTGAACGGCGCGCAATTCTGCGACTACCTCATTTCCATTGGATCAGTCGAGGAGGCTGTTTCTCGTTTGCGCGAGATCGTGGAACAGCTTGGAAAGGACGAAGGGGCCGTGATCGCAAAGGCCATTTGTGAGGTTGTTCTCGCCCGCGCGCTGCATAAATTGAACCCGGATTCGGCTGCAGAGCCAACCTCGCTTTTGAATGGAGCGATCAGAGTTTTACGAGGCACGGGTCAGAATCAAGAATTGGCAATGGCGTTAATCGCACGCGTCGCTCTTTCAGGCAGCGGTTCTTCGGCTGACGATTTGACCCATTTCAGGGCGGATGTGGTGGAAGCGCAAGTGATCGCGGAAGAATCGCGTTCCATGATCTTGCAAGCCGAAGCCGCCGATGCGTTCTCAAGGCTTTATACACTCGAAGCGGACTCCGACGCGGCTGGCAAATATGCTCGGACTGCGGCCGACCTCCGCGAACAATTGGGATACCGCCGCCCGCCAATATCTGGCCCGCTATTGCCTTAGGGTCACGACCTAATGCAACGGTTCGAATTCTTCCTTGGGCGCGATCTCGCTCAGCGTGGAAATCGACGTGTTTAGCCCGCCGACGTGCAGATGGAGTCATTAGCAAGCACGCATCATTGCAGCAAGGACCATTTCTGCTAGCTCCAGCGAAGACGGCCCACGGAAGCTGCCGGTACAGCTAAAAGTTAGTCGTTGTTACCGACCGCCGCCTCTCGACCCTCGAGCAAACTGTTTGCCGAACAGCGACGCAGGCTAACGCGCCGTATCGACGAGTTAGGCGGCGATCTGCCGCTGAGCCTAGAGCGAGAACTCGACAAGCATGGACAATACCAGTGTGGCGCTGCTGAAGCGCCGGCGGACATGAGAATGTGTTTTGTAATGGACCCTATAACGCTAGCTTTTCAAGCCGCTTGGCCAGCAGCTGGCGCGTTGGTTCCGAGGGTTCGAGACCGAGGTTGTCAAATTGCCGTTTTTAGGAGTTGGCCTAGCCGCTCATCCGCTGCCGTGATCATTGCGCGACTTCTAGGGTTCAAGATGCCGGAGTTCGATGCCGAAGGTGCCCGGACTCTGCGAATAGTTCCCTTTGGTTCCACCAGCATTGCTTCAACACTCCGGATCGGCCCACGGGTTTAGCCAGCACAATGGTTTAATCAACCTCCTCATAATGCGTCTATGTGCGGGCGATGGTGTGGCGGGGGAGCAGGGACCAGCCACATCGGTGGTTCGCCAAGAGCCAAACGACTTCACGATGAACGGCAATGAACGAGCATGGTCATCACGCTACGGCTCTCGAAACAGCTCCCAGTCCCATCAATCAGCAGCGTCTCGACGCAGCTTTTCTTCGCAGTTACAGATAGTTGGAAAGGGTGTCAGATTTCTCCGCAACCGCCGTGCCCGAGGACATTGAGCACGAAGAGATTACCGCGATCATCCGCCCCATCCACGAACGCGGCAGGCGCTCGATGGCGTATCATGTTCGAAGTTACATTCGATCTGCCTATAGCTGGGGCTTGAAGCCAAAATACTCGAAGTCTGGCTTGGCCCCGACACAGCACAGGTGTTGAAAATATAAATACGGGGATAACGTTCTGCGGCTCGGTTGATCCATTGTCCTTACCCCCAAGTTGCTTGAAACTCATTAACGTTGACTGTCGAACGGCAGCCTTCAAATTCGGGGGAATGCATGCCTAGAAGTGTAAGCAAACGCAAAGCCTTGGCGCTGTTAGATGCTGTGTTGCAGCGGGATGCCACACCTGGGGCGTCGCTTGACTTAAACGTGAACCTTACGGTAGCGCATGCGACCCCGGCGAATGGCTGCATCGCATACCTCGGCGGGCGAAAGAAGCTCTGCAGAAACTTGGGGCCGGAAGATTGCGCGTCGTGGGGTCTTCAGCTTCAACTGGAGAACCCAAATGTGTACACAATGCCAACCATCAAGCGCTGCGAGCAAATGTGATGCGGCGCTATGGCGGAGTGGGCGCAATTCTCGGGGTCGCAGCGACTCTCTCGAGTTGCGGAGTGCCAGCCTTCGATGTGCCTCGCGACGAGGGCGGACCGAGCGTAACGCACATTGTGAACCGGATTAAGTGCGAGCTGATCGCACTCGTTAAGCCTGACGCCTTCACGCGCGCTGAGCTAGTTCAGAACAATTTTGAGGTCGGACTGCAATTGAGCCTCGATGTCAATTCGTCGGGTGAGTTGGCGCCTTCTTTCAACTTCCCTCAAACGGCGGCTTACGCATTTAACTTTGGGCTAAAGTACTCGCGCGCGCACCAGCAGAATTTCACAGTCAACCTCTACTATTCGATGCCCGTCTTGGCTAAGCAGTGGGACCTGGCGATCGCCGACGCGAAGGCCAAAGGACTATCTGAGCCGGACGTATTCGGCAAATGCCCGTCACCCCTAGAGACGAATCTGACCGGAAATCTCGGTATCAAGGAATCTGTGGAACTGGCCTTTACCGCGCCTGATCGTGCACAGCAGGCCAAGCTTCAGAATAATGCCGGCCAGTTTGGAGGCTTCGTCTCTTTCGTAGTTACCAAGAACGTCAACAGTGTCGGACCGACATGGACACTCGTTCACTTTAAAGGGCCGGGAAATTTAGGCACGTTTGGTATCGTGAATACCGACAAGATAACGTTTGGCTTCGCCGCCGGAGGCCCAGATGGCAGCAAGTTCCCAGATAAGCCGAGCGATAAAGTAAGGGATTTGCTTCTCCAGCTGAACATCAGCCAGATTCAAGCAAGATAAGATTTTCGCGCGGGATGCCGTTCTTGCGGCCGCGAGGGCCGACGTCATCTTTTTCATGCGCGGATTCGTCCGAGGGTCGGCAGATCTGCGATCTTATCGAGCAGCTTTCCTGATTCCGTTGATCGACATCGGAGTCACAATCCCCAAACGCCGACTGCGGGATGGCGGTATCGCTGTCGCCGCAGTCATGGGCCGTGTCGACCATGTCCAGCCGCACGGCGCAACACTTGCAGACCGGCAGGTCTTTACTCCCGCGTCGTTGCGCTCGGAATATGTTGCGCGTGTAGACCCGGTGGCATTCGCTAGTGACATCAACGAGATCGATCGTCGTCGTCTGCAGACCCACGCGTGCATTGCCGATGGAAAAGAGTTCACCGCCAGGGTAGCAGAGAGGCGGTCTATTCGACCACCCGAGAGACCGTGGGTTAGAGAAATACGCGTTCGGAATCCGTGCTTGATCGGGACGTCAGAGTGCTGAGCAAACGCGATCATGTCCAAGGGTGAAAGACCACAAATAGTCACTCGATACATGCCCCAGTTAACGGCACCACTTCCCATAACTAAGTTACAAGTGTTTGATAGATAATATAAATATCGCACCAGTGTGTTGATGCATAACCACCCTTCCGGCGATCCGACACCATCGCGTGCGGACATCGAAATGACCAAGCAGATCATCGACAGCGCCAAGCCGCTCGGCATCGCCGTCCACGACCACATCATCATCGGCAAGAAAGGCAATGCCTCGATGAAGGGCCTGCTGCTGATCTGAGCCCGACGCTCGCCGGCGCCGTCAACCCAAACGCCACCGCTCGCGAGCCAATCAGCAACATTCCGGCTTGGCTCAAACGCCCACGCTTGCGGTGTAGAAGTGATATTGTGACGGAAGCGCCCGCTTCGGCGACAATGTCGTAGACTCGCGAATACGAAGCAGCCAGTTCCCGTCAGCCATTGCAGGAGATCTATTCAATGACGCTCGAATGCATAAATCCAAATGATCTGCCGATTCCGGAAATGTACTCCCAGGTCGTCGTTGCGACAGGAAGCAAGCTGTGTTCGTCTCGGGCCAGCAGCCAGAAGACATACACGGCAAGCTCGTTGGCCATGGTGATTTCGCAGTCCAGGCGCGCCTGGCGTTCGGGAATTTGGCCGTGCGCTTGCTGCCGCCGGCGCTCGGCCCGAGCAAGTCTGCAAGATCACGATCTACATCGTCGATTACAAACGCGACGAACACGTGCCGATCATCGAAGCGGCCCAGATCGAGCTGTTCGGCGATCACAAGCCGGCAAACGTAGTGGTCGGGATAGCGGTGATGTCTCCCGGCTACCTGATAGAGATCGATGCGATCGCGGTCATCGACCCGTAGGCCAAGCGAGGACGCGTCAAGTCGCCCAAACCAAATCCCGGAACTCGCTGCGAGATTGCCACGACCTTGATCTCTCCATCCATCCACGATCACATCGTCATCGGCAGGAATTGCGATGTCTCGATGAAGAGCCTGCTGCTCACCTGATCAACGTCGGAAACAGGAAACACGCAATGCCCCAGCCCGGCGACGAACCATGGCCGTTCGACAAGCCACGCGCAGCCCTCCTGGTCATCGACATGCAAAGCGACTTCGTCGATGAGGGCGCCGTCATGGAAGTGGCCATGGCCCGCCATCGCATTCCGGCGATGCGGCAGGTGGTCGAGCTTTGCCGCGCGCAAGGCGTCCCGGTGATCTACACCCAGCATGTGCTCAGCGACCATTTCGATATCTCGCCGCTGGAACCAGCTATCAGCCGAAGCTGAAAACCAAAGGCATGCGGGAAGGCAGCGCCGGCGCCGAAATCGTCGCCGCGCTTGCGCCCTTGCCTGGGGATGTCGTCATCAAAAAGCACCGCTACGATGCCTTCCACAACACGCAGCTCGAGACCGTGTTGCGCAACATCCGTGGCGCAGGCCGGGTCGACACGGTGATCATCATCGGCACCGTGACCAGCGTCTGCTGCGAATCCACCGCGCGGAGCGCCTTCATGCGCGACTACAAGGTGGCTTTCATCAGCGACGCCAATGGCGGACTGGACGAGGCATCGCACAATGCAACCCTCGACATCATAGGCAAGGTGTTCGGGCGCGTGATGACGGTTGCCGAGCTTGGGAACCTCTTGCGGAGCTGAGCCCGCGCGTCAGCTGGCGTGCGTCTCAAGCTCCGGCGCCGAGTCTGCCCTCAAGAAGGTCGCGCCGCTGCTGCAATTCGCCGGAGACGAATTTGGTGAAGGCGTGGACGCGCGCCGTGCGGCGCAAATCGTCGTGCACCAGCACCCATAGCGCCGAGCCGATCTCCTCGATCAGCCCTCCGACCCTTACAAGCCCGGGCAGGCTGTCGCCGAGATAACAGGGCAGCGCCGCAACCCCGATTCCGGCGCCCGCCGCATGCGACATCGTCACCAGGGAATCGGCGCGCATGGCGATCTCGACATCGGGCAGCGACGACCGCATCCAGCGGGCGACGCCGGTGTTGGCCAGGCTGTCGTCGGGCGCGATCCAGCGCAGCGCACCCAGTCTCGGCTCCGGGGGTAGCTTTTCGGCGTAGGAACGTGTCGCGTAGGCGGCGAAGGCGACGCCCGAAATGCGCCGGCCCACCAGGATTTCCTGCGGTTGCGACACCGGCCTGATCGCCACGTCTGCATCCCTTTGCGTCAGGTTGGCGATGGAATTCTGCGTCATCGCCTCGACCCGTATGCCGGGATGGAGCTTATGAAACGCCGCCAGGATCGGCGGCAGCACCGACGCCATCAGCGTGTCGGTGGTGGTGACCCGCAACCTGCCTTCGAACCTGAGATCCTGCCCCGACAGTTTGCGCGCCAGTTCATTGACCGTCTCGGCCATTGCGCGTGCCGCGCCCAGCAGTTCCTCGCCGCCCGGGGTGAGGGCATAACCAGTCGGCAACCGATCGAAAAGGCGGATACCCAGCCGCGCCTCGAAGGCGTTGACGCGCCGCAGCACAGTCGTGTGGTTCACGCCCAGGATCCGAGCCGCCGCCGCCAGCGAAGCGCCATCGGCGACGGCCAGCACCATGCGCAGATCTTCCCAGTCGATATCGCGTGAGCTGTGCATTCTTGCAGAAAGATAAGAGAAAACGTTGCGCTCTGCGAGTCAAATGACGCTTCACTGTGCAAAAACGCAGAGCAAGCGGGCGAATCGGCATGTCGATCTGCGCATGCGCGCACGCCATATGGAGTCCGACGACGAAAGAACGGTCGCGGAGAAGAGCCATGACGCCGATAGAACTCTACACCTGCCAGACACCCAACGGGCACAAGGCCTCGATCATGCTGGAAGAGGTCGGCCTGCCCTACTCGGTCCGCTTGGTCGACATCGAAAAGGGCGACCAGACCAAGCCTGATTTCCTGGCGCTCAATCCCAACAACAAGATCCCGGTGATCGTCGACCGGGACGCCCGCCGCACGGTCTTCGAATCCGGCGCCATCCTGCACTACCTGGCGCGACGGTCGGGCAAGCTTCAGCCGGTGGGCGCGCAGGAAGCGGACGATACGCTGACCTGGACCTTGTTCCAGGCGGCCCATGTCGGCCCGACGCTTGGCCAATTGTGGAATTACAAAGTCTTCGCGCCGGAAAAAATCCCTTACGTGATCGAGCGTTTTGAGCGCGAAACCGGACGTGTCTTCCGCGTTCTCGATAGCCGGCTAAAGCACCATGAGCACATTGTCGGCAAAAGCTACGGCATCGCCGATGTGATGACATGGCCATGGATCAACGCGGCCGTCACCAGGCTCGGCCTCGGCCTCGATGACGCGCCAGACCTGGCGCGTTGGTATGCCGCCATAGGCCGACGCTCCGCAGTTGTCAGAGGCATTGCCGTTCCCGCCCTGCCCGAAGCATCGGCTGCCGCTTAGATCATGATGAGATTTGGTTGAAATCTCATCATAACCTAACCCTTTGTTGGAGCATGATCTTTTCCAAAACCCGGCACCCACTTTTTGGGATCATGCCCTAGCCGCCGCACCCCGCATTCAAGGAAAACGATCGTGGAAATCCTCTTCATCCCTCTGGCGCTTGTCGCCGGTGGCCTGCTCGCAGTGCAGGCTGGCGCCAACGCCCAACTTTCAAAGGCGGTCGGCTCTCCCTTTGCCGCGACCACGCTTCAGCTCGCGGTCGGCGCCATCGTGCTGTTGTCGATCACGGCCCTCACCGGAACGACACCGGCTCTGCTTGCCGTTCGGCAAGCCGAATGGTGGCATGCGATCGGCGGCATTGCTTCGGCCTTCTACGTTGTTTCGACCATTCTTCTGTTCCCTCGCCTTGGCGCCGTCGTGTCCGTCGGGCTCTTCATCGCTGGGCAGATGCTTGCATCCTTCGCCCTCGACACGTTCGGCTGGCTCGGGATCCCCGACGCCGGACTGCGAGCCGGGCCTGCCTTCGGCATGCTCGTCTTGCTTGCCGGGGCTGCCCTCATCGTTCTGGGACAGAAGGGCGCGGCCGACAATACCGCATCCTCAAGACCAGGGTGGATCGGACTGGCGCTGCTGGCAGGCGCCGTGCTTCCGGTGCAAGGCGCTGTAAACGCCTTGCTTCGGCACGACCTTGGCGGCGCGCCGTTTGCGGTCGGCACCATCTCGTTCCTGGTGGCGATGCTGGCCATGGCCGCGGTGCTTCTGATCGCGCTTGCCCTGACGAAGACGCCCCGCCCTCGCCTCGCCGGCCTGTCGTCGATGCCCTGGTGGGGCTGGCTCGGAGGTTTTGCCGGCGCCACCTATGTCACGACCGTGTTCACCGCCATCCCCGTCATCGGAGCGGCAGCTGCCGTCAGCCTGACGGTGGCCGGCCAGCAGGTCGCCGGCATCTTCGTCGACACCTTCGGCTGGTTCCGCCTGCCGCAGCGGCTTGTCTCCGGCATGCGGCTCGCCGGCGTCGTGCTGCTTTTGGCCGGCTGCATCATCATCAAGGCGCTTTGATCCCGCTGGAACAAGGCAAGCCGAATCAAACCAGTCCCTGCCCTCCCTGATTTGGGGGTCAGGTGTCGCTCCGGCGTCACCAACGAAGCAAGGTCCGGGCGCCGCAGAAGCAATTTTTCGCTCCTTCCACAACCGGCTCTAGAATTTCGATCGCAAATCACGCATGATGCACTTGGTATTTTCCCGGGACGGCTTCGCGCCCCCTGAAATACCGGGAGGAACGGGACATGCCCATAGTGGTTGTACTCGTTTTGATCGTCGTGGGCTCGGTGTTGTTCCACTTCCTGAGCCCATGGTGGTGGACTCCGATTGCCTCGAATTGGGACTATATCGACAACACCATCATCATCACCTTTTGGATTACCGGCGTCGTCTTCGCCGCAGTCGTCCTATTCATGGCCTATTGCGTTTTCCGCTTCCGTCACCGCGAAGGCAACCAGGCGGCCTACGAACCGGAGAACAAGCGGCTCGAATGGTGGCTGACGATCGTCACCGGAGTGGGTGTTACCGCCATGCTGGTTCCCGGCCTGTTTGTCTGGAGCCGGTTCGTCAACGTTCCAAGCGACGCAACCGTGGTCGAAGTCGTCGGCCAGCAATGGCAGTGGAGCTTCCGCTTGCCCGGCAAGGACGGCAAACTCGGCACATCCGACACCCGCGACGTCACCGCTGAAAATCCGCTGGGCGTGATCGCCAAGGATCCCAGCGGCCAGGACGACGTCGTGGTCGAAGCGGCCGACCTGCATCTGCCGGTCGGCAAGCCGGTCAAGATGCTGCTGCGCTCGATCGATGTGTTGCACGATTTCTACGTTCCGGAATTCCGCGCCAAGATGGACATGATACCGGGCTCGGTCACCTATTTCTGGTTCACCCCCACCAAGACCGGGACCTTCCAGGTTCTGTGCGCCGAACTGTGCGGCCAGGGGCACCCGATGATGCATGGCATCGTCATGGTCGATACCGAGCAGGACTATGTGGCCTGGCTCGACCAGCAGCAGACGTTCGCGCAGTTGTCGGCGCCGCAGCAGACGGGCTCGGTGGAACAGGCGCCGGGCAACGCGACGGCGTCAGCTCTAGAAGTTGCGGCAAAACTCGAAACTGTCGGGTCCCGCTGAAGGGCACGGAGGTGCTCCGCCTATGGTCGATATCACGCCTGCAGATGCCGTCCCGCCCGCCGAAGTCGCGGAAATGGAGCTTTACCATCCGCACAGCTGGTGGACGAAGTATGTCTTCTCGCAGGACGCCAAGGTCATCGCCATCCAGTATTCGGCGACCGCAACGGCCATCGGCCTGGTCGCGCTGGTGCTGTCCTGGCTGATGCGGCTGCAGCTCGGCTTCCCCGGCACGTTCGATTTCATCACCCCCGAGGCCTACTACCAGTTCATCACCATGCACGGCATGATCATGGTGATCTACCTGCTCACGGCACTCTTCCTCGGCGGCTTCGGCAACTACCTGATCCCGCTGATGGTCGGCGCCCGCGACATGGTCTTTCCCTATGTCAACATGCTGAGCTACTGGATCTACCTCCTTGCCGTGCTGGTGCTGGTGTCGAGCTTCTTTGCGCCCGGCGGACCGACCGGCGCCGGCTGGACGCTCTATCCGCCGCAAGCCATCATGACCGGCACACCTGGCGGCCAGGAATGGGGCATCATCCTGATGCTCGTCTCGCTGATCCTGTTCATCATCGGCTTCACCATGGGCGGTCTGAACTATGTCGTGACGGTGCTGCAGGCCCGCACGCGCGGCATGACGATGATGCGCCTGCCGCTGACCGTCTGGGGCATCTTCACCGCCACCGTCATGGCGCTGCTCGCCTTTCCGGCGCTGTTCGTCGCCTGCGTGATGATGCTGCTTGACCGCGCGCTTGGAACCTCCTTTTTCATGCCCGCGGTCGTCGAGATGGGGGAACAGCTACAGCACAATGGCGGCAGCCCGATCCTGTTCCAGCATCTGTTCTGGTTCTTCGGCCACCCGGAAGTCTACATCGTGGCGCTGCCGGCCTTCGGCATCGTCTCCGATCTGATCAGCACGCATGCGCGCAAGAACATTTTTGGCTACCGGATGATGGTCTGGGCCATCGTTGGCATCGGCGCGCTGAGCTTCGTGGTCTGGGCGCACCACATGTATGTCAGCGGCATGCACCCCTATTTCGGCTTCTTCTTCGCCACCACGACATTGATCATTGCCATCCCGACAGCGATCAAGGTCTACAATTGGGTGCTGACGCTGTGGCGGGGCGACATCCACCTCACCATACCGATGCTGTTTGCCATGGCTTTCATCGTCACCTTCGTCAATGGCGGGTTGACCGGGCTGTTTCTCGGCAACGTCGTCGTCGACGTCCCGCTGTCGGACACGATGTTCGTCGTCGCTCACTTCCATATGGTCATGGGTGTTGCTCCGATCGTCGTCATCTTCGGCGCGATCTACCACTGGTACCCGAAGGTCACCGGCCGGATGCTGAACGAGACGCTCGGCCGGTTCCATTTCTGGGTCACTTTCCTCGGCGCCTACCTGATCTTCTTTCCCATGCATTACATCGGCCTGATGGGCGTGCCGCGGCGCTATGCCGAACTGACCGACGTGACGGTCATGACGGAGTCGGCGCATCACCTCAACTCGTTCATCAGCATCATGGCGTTCATCGTCGGCTTCGCCCAGATCGTTTTCCTGTTCAATCTTATCTGGAGCATCCGCCATGGGCGCGAGGCCGGTGGCAATCCATGGCGAGCCACGACACTCGAATGGCAAACACCGCAGACGCCACCGGCGCATGGCAATTTCGGCAAGGATCTGCCGATCGTCTATCGATGGGCCTATGACTACAGCGTGCCGGGCGCGAAGGAGGACTTCATTCCGCAAAACATGCCGGGCACGTTCGGCCCCTCCAGGGAGCCGGCATGAGCGTCATTCTGGTCTTCCTGCTCGTGATCGCCGGTTTTGCCGGCTGGTGGCTCTCGCATCAGCGGCTGATGGCGAAACCATGGCTCGAGCAAGGTGTGGCAGGAGATTTTGTCGCCTTCGACCGATCGAGCCTGCCGACCGCCAAGATTGGCCTCGGTGTCTTCCTCGCCGTGGTCGGCTGCCTGTTTGCGCTGTTCACCAGCGCCTACTTCATGCGTATGGCGCTGTCGGACTGGCAGCCGCTGCCCATCCCACGCCTGCTCTGGCTCAACACCGGCATGCTGGTGCTGAGCAGCGTTGCGCTGCAATGCGCCTCGATCGCGGCGCGCAAGCGCCAGATGGACACGGTCAGGCTCGGCCTTGCCGCGGCTGGGCTCACCGCGATCGCCTTCCTCATCGGGCAGTTCATGGCATGGCGGGACCTGACCGCCGATGGCTATTTTCTGGCCTCCAATCCGGCCAACAGTTTTTTCTATCTGATAACCGGGATGCACGGCCTGCATATAGTGGGAGGGCTGGTGGGCCTGGGCAGGACAACCGCCGGCGCCTGGAACGGGGCACGGCCGGAACGGCTTCGCCTCAGCGTCGAATTATGCGCCATGTACTGGCATTTCCTGCTTTTCGTCTGGCTCGCCATCTTCGCTCTTTTAGCCGGCTGGGCCGCGACGTTCATCGATATTTGCCGGCAGTTGCTGACCTAGGAGGTCGAGGAGCATGGCAGAAACGACACTGACGCATACCGGCCAAACGGAGACGCGGCCCGCAGGCTGGCAAGGCATCGCCGCCGACTGGTCCTCGGATCAGCGCGCGTTCAAGAACGTGTCCTGGGGCAAGGCCATGATGTGGATCTTCCTGCTCAGCGACACCTTCATCTTCGGCTGCTTCCTGCTCTCCTACATGACCGCGCGCGTCTCCACACGTGTGCCGTGGCCCAATCCGAGCGAGGTCTTTGCGCTTCGCATCGGCGGTTCGGACATTCCACTGATCCTGATTGCCATCATGACCTTCGTGCTGATATCGAGCAGCGGAACGATGGCCATGGCGGTCAATTTCGGCTATCGCCGCGACCGCCGCAAAACCGCAATCCTCATGCTTCTGACGGCAGCGCTAGGAGCCACCTTCGTCGGCATGCAAGCCTTCGAATGGACCAAGCTGATCACCGAAGGGGTACGGCCGTGGGGCAATCCCTGGGGCGCGGCACAATTCGGCTCGACTTTCTTCATGATCACCGGCTTCCACGGCACGCATGTGACGATCGGGGTGATCTTCCTCATCATCGTGGCGCGAAAGGTCTGGCGTGGAGACTACGACGTCGGTCGCCCCGGCTTCTTCACCAGCCGCAGGGGTCGCTACGAGAACGTCGAAATCATGGGGCTCTACTGGCATTTCGTCGACCTGGTCTGGGTGTTCATTTTCGCATTCTTCTATCTTTGGTGAGAGGCTGACATGGCTGAAGCAACCGCAAACGGCCTCGGGCAACACGCGCTGCACTCTGATCATGCGCATGAAGGGTCATCGACCGGCGTCGCGGAGATTCATCAGGAACATCCGATCAAGCTCTATCTGGTGGTCTGGGCATGGCTGTTCATCCTTAGCGCCTGCTCCTACATGGTCGATTATCTCGGCATCCACGGCTATCTCAGATGGTCTCTGATCCTGATCTTCATGATCCTCAAGGCCGGGCTGATCGTCGCCGTGTTCATGCACATGGCCTGGGAGCGGCTGGCGCTGACCTATGCGATCATCCTGCCGCCGCTTCTGATACTGGTGTTCGTGGCGATGATGCTCTTCGAAGCGGACTACACGCTTCTCACCCGGTTGTCCTTCTTCGGACCGGGGCCCTGACGCACAGCTTCATCTCCGGTCAAAGACCGGAGATGAAGCTTCCCATCAGTTGATCTGCGGGGTCAGAGGCCGACCGTCCTCGCGGACGATGGCGGCTCCACAACCTTGCGGTAGACATGCCAGGTGGCGTGACCCAGGATCGGCAGCACGACCGCCAGCCCGGCAAACACCGGCAGCGAGCCGATGATCAAGGCGACGGCGACAATCAGTCCCCAGACAGCCATGGGGATCGGGTTCGCCAGCACAACTCGCACCGAGGTGTGGATGGCTTCGTAGGCGCCGACGTCGCGGTCGAGCAACAATGGGAAGGCGACGACCGTCGTGCACAACACCACCACGGCGAAGACGAAGCCGATGGCGTGCCCCAGGACAATCAGAGACCACCCGCGTCCGGTGGCAAATATTTCATTGATGAAGCCCGAAATCGATACAGGCGGAGCCGGGCCGAAGAGATATTCGTAAAACACCTGCGCCGCCAAAAGCCAGGCGATGAAGATTGCAACCAGCATGATCCCGACTGCGGCGATGGCTGGCAGGGCCGGAGAATTCCTGACCTCGAAAGCGTGCGTCCAGGAGGTGTCGAGCCCGGCTTCTCGTCTGCGGCTGATCTCATAGAGGCCGATCGCCGCGAATGGACCGATCAGCGCAAAGCCGGACACCAGCGGAAACAACATCGGCAACGCATTGGCGCCCGAAGTCCAGGCAGCGAGCACCACGCCGACAAGCGGATAGATCAGGCAGAGAAAGACGATGTGCGACGGTTTGACCATAAAATCGTCAACACCGCGCTTGAGCGCATCGAAAAGATCGGAAACACTGATTTTTCGGATTTTGGTGTGTTCCAGCGTTTCGCTGGCGCCTGCAATCACGTGAAAACTTGTCATGCCCGTTCCTCCAGACCAGGTCCGGCAAGGTCGCGGTTTCACGGTGCTGCCGTTCTGCATGACTGGCCACGCGAACCGCGACCTGCACCGCAATCAATATACTCCATTGACTGGAGCTTGTCGCCCGTTCTTACAAAAGGCTCCCGGAAGGCGAGGTTTCCGAACACAGCGTCATGCCGTCACCCTCCGGCTGACATGAACGCGCGCATCGCGATGGTATCGGCAAGCAGCACCGCAAAGATCGCGAAAAGATAGAAGATCGAATAGGCAAACAGCGCCTTGGCCGGTTTCATCTCCTTGTCGAGGATGACCAGGGCGTTCCAGGCATGCCAGATGAAACCCGCGCCCAACGCAGCCGAAACAATCCCATAGACCCCGCTCGTAAATCCGAACGCCCAGGGCAGCACTCCGATCGGTGCCAGGAGCAGTGAATAGGCGAAGATCTGCCTTCTGGTCGAGGCCTGGCCGGCCACGTTCGGCATCATCGGGATGCCGGCAGCGGCATAGTCGCCGGCCTTGAACAGTGCGAGCGCCCAGAAATGCGGCGGCGTCCACAGGAAAATGATCAGGAACAGGATGAGGCTTTCAATGCCGATGGCGCCGGTGGCCGCCGCCCAGCCGATCATCGGAGGAAGGGCACCCGCCGCGCCGCCGATGACGNCGATGACGATGTTCTGCGGTGTCGAGCGCTTCAGCCACATCGTATAGATGACGACGTAGAAAAAGATGGTGAAGGCCAGCAGTGACGCGGCAAGCCAGCCCACCAGCACGCCGAGCGTCATGACCGAAAGTGCGGAAAGCACCAGGCCGAAGCCGAGGGCTTCGCCCGCCGTGACGCGGCCCGACGGAACCGGCCGCTTTGACGTGCGCGACATCAGCGCGTCGATGTCGGCGTCGTACCACATGTTGAGCGCGCCGGCCGCTCCCGCTCCAACCGCAATCGCACCTATGGCGATCACGGCGATGACCGGGTTCATCGCGCCGGGCGCCACCATCAGACCGACGAAGGCGGTAAACACGGCAAGGGCCATGACCCGAGGCTTCAAGAGCGCAAAGAAATCACTGGCCGTCGCTTCCGAGAGGCGGACGCCGGTATCCTTGAGGCTTTCCTTGACCGACATTTGAGACGACCATCGATGGAAACCGGGCAGCCTAGAGCAATTCCAGGAAAGTGTATGGGGTTTTCCGCCCGGAATTGCGTAAGAACAAAGAGATCGAGCGGATCGCCGTTTCCGTGAAACGGTGAAACGCTCTGGCCGGCCGAAGAGCCAGGTTACGGGGAAAATTGCTTCAGATAGGCGATGACGTTGGCGACGTCCTCGTCCTTCTTGAGGCCGGGAAACGCCATCTTCGTCCCTTTGACCATTGCCTTGGGGTCGTGAAGATACGTCGTCAGTGTCGGCTCATCCCATTTGACGCCGGATGTGCCGGCCGCGATCATGGCTTCGGAATATTTAAAATCCGGATGCGTGCCGGCCGTCCGGCCGATAACGCCATGCAACGAAGGGCCTATCTTGTTGGTGTCTTGGTCTGCGACGTGGCAGACCTTGCATTTGGTGAAGACCTTCTCGCCCGCCGCGGCGTCCTGTGCCCGCGATGGATTGGCGATGAAAGTTGCAACGGAAACGACGGCGAAAAACGCAACCAAGCGCATGGCATTCCTCCCTGATCGTCAAATTTTCCTCAGACGGTCTGCACATGCCGGTAGCACCAGCATGCGCCCTGCACGGCAGAATAGATTCTCCGCTCCTCCCCAGATGGAATTGCGCCACCTGTGTACCACAGAATCTGGCCGGTAGGTAGAACAGGTCGACCGTACAAAGGTTCAGGTGGGCTGCGGTGGCTCAAGGCACATCCGCCACAACGAAAAAGGCCGCCTCGAGGGCGGCCTTATCTGATCTTGTCGTCAGACGCTTATTCGGCGTCCTTGGCGGCCTTCTTCTTCGGGGCTGCCTTCTTCTTCGGCTCTTCCGCGTCGTCGGCCTTTTCAGCCTTGTCGGCCTTCTTGGCAGCGGCCTTCTTCGCCGGCTTGGCCTTGGCGGCATCGCCCTCTTCGTCGTCAGCCATCAGCTCTTCCTTGCTGACCTTGACGTCGGTGACCGAGATCTGGCTGAGCAGATGGTCGACGACCTTCTCCTCGAACATCGGCGCGCGCAGCGTGTTCAGGGCTTCCGGATTGCTGCGATAGAACTCGAACGCCTCCTGCTGCTGATTGGCCGGGTAGCGGCGCACCTGCTCGAACAGACCGCGCTGCAGTTCCTCATCGGAAACGGTGACGCCGGCCTTCTCGCCGATCTCGGCAAGAACCAGGCCGAGGCGCACGCGGCGCTCGGCAAGCCGCAGATATTCGGCGCGTGCCTCTTCTTCCGTCGTCTCCTCGTCGGCGAAGGTACGGCCGGCGGCTTCGAGATCGCGGTTGACCTGGGTCCAGATGTTGTTGAACTCGGCATCGACGAGCTTCGACGGCGCCTCGAACGAATAGGCCGCATCAAGCTGGTCGAGCAGCTGGCGCTTGACCTTCTGGCGCGTCATCGAACCGAACTGGTTCTCGATCTGGCCGCGCACCACGTCGCGCAGGCGCTCCAGCGATTCCAGGCCGAGGTTCTTGGCCATTTCGTCGTTGATTTCCAGCGCGCCGGGCTTGGACACTTCCTTGACGGTGACGTCGAAGGTGGCTTCCTTGCCGGCCAGATGCGCTGCCTGGTAGTTTTCCGGGAAAGTGACCGTGACCTGCTTCTCGTCGCCGGCCTTGGCGCCGATCAGTTGGTCCTCGAAGCCCGGAATGAATTCCTTGGACCCCAGAACCAGCGGCTGGTCGGTGCCGGCGCCGCCGGAAAAGGCCTCGCCGTCGATCTTGCCGACATAGTCGATCGAAACGCGATCGCCTTCGGCGGCCTTGCCGGTCTTCGGCTCGAAGCTTCGCGCCGATTCGGCAACGCGCTGGACCTGCTCGTCGATCTCGCTGTCCGGCACTTCGAATACCTGGCGCGTCACCTTGATGTCGGAGAAATCTTTGATCTCGATCGCCGGGATGACCTCGTAGTTGAGGCGGAATTCGAAGTCGGCGCCGCCGGCCAGGATCTTCTCGGCCTCTTTCTCGTCTTCCGTCATGATCACTTCAGGCTGCATGGCGGCCTTTTCGCCGCGCCCCGTGATGATCGAACGGGTCGAATCGTTGAGGATTTCGTTGACCACTTCGGCCATGAACGACTTGCCGTAGACCTTGCGCAAATGCTGCACAGGCACCTTGCCGGGACGGAAGCCGTTGATGCGGACCTTGTTCCTGGCGTCGGACAGCCGCGCCATCAGCTTGGCTTCCATATCACCGGCCGGCACGGTGATCTTGATCTCGCGCTTGAGACCGGAGTTGAGCGTTTCGGTGACCTGCATCGTAAAACCTTTATCTTCACCAAAGAGGCTGCCACGGCGTCTTGCCGTTCACAGCCTGCCGGTACAATCTTGCCGGGAATGGCTTTTGGTACGGAACCTGGCGATTTGACCGAAATTACGGCTCAAATTCTTCCAAACTGCGTTCCAAGATGTGAATAAGTTCTTGTTTTTCCTACTTCTTATCACATTCTGCAGAAGCGGATCGGCGCGTCCCGTCACATTTGACACGCCTTTTGTCACAGGCGAGGCCAATTTTCAACCATCTTCGCGTTGCAGCGAATGACCGCCCCAACGGCAGACATTTTCGCCCCGACATTGACAGAATGATGGCTACATGGGATTGCCGACAAATGCGGATGTGGCGGAACTGGTAGACGCCCTGGATTTAGGTTCCAGTGCCGAAAGGCGTGGGGGTTCGAGTCCCTTCATCCGCACCACCCTTCGCTCTATCGAGCTTCGGGTGGCAGGCCACCCAGGAGCTTGATATAGAGAAGGGTGTCCTCCGAAGCCGTGGCGTAGGAGGACTGGCGGCGACGGCCTACACTTCAAACACCTTGCCGGTGAACCACTCGGCCAGCTTTGCCAGCTCCGGTCCCAGCACGCGGTCATCCTCGACCGGCGGCACGATCTTCCTGATATCCGCGACAAAATCCTGCAATGCCGGCGGCGCGGCGCGTTCAGTCACATACAGGGCCTGCGAGGCGATCATGGCCAGCATGGCCATCGCCGCGTCGAGGCAGCGGCCGGCGGTCGCCTCCTTGGTCCAGGCGAAGAATGCCGTCGTGGCGACGTCGTCCTGGCCGGCGCCGGCCGATTCGGTTCCCGGGATGAAGGTGCGCTGCGCCGCAAGCTTGGCCTGTTCGAGATAACTGGTGATCGCCATCGGGACATAGCCGACATTGCCATGGCCATCGCTGTCGGCCCAATGCCGTCCGGTCATCAACAGATCGGGCAGCAGCGACACCTTGCCGTTCAGCAGCTTTGAGGCGTGCCGGTCGCAAAGCAGGCAGAGATCGGCCCAGATCGCCGCCAGATCGTCCAATGCCGGTGTCGCCATGGCATTGTGGTAGCCGCCGGTGGAGATGCAGCGTCCCAGCGGATGCGCATCGTCGGGCGGGATATAGACCGGATTGTCCGAGATCGAGGCCAGCGACACAGTCGCCGCCTGCTCGGCGCCCGCCAGCGCCCGATGCGCATGGCCGAGCACGCGCGGCACGATGCGGTAGCTGACCGGCGCCTGATAGTTGCGCCGGCCGTCGCCGGCGCCAACCAGGTATTGCCGCAACCCTTGCAAGGCGGCCGCTTCGTGCGCGTCGCCCCAGAGCCCGTCGAGAGCTGCATCATAATGCTCGAGCGGCGCGCGAAACGATTCGATCGACAGCGCGAACACCTTGTGCGCCATGGCGAGGCGACGACGCGCGGCAAGTGCTGCGTCCGCCACCAGTGCCGCCGCGCAAGGCGAGCCGTTGATCAGCGATCCCCGCTCCTTCACCTCAAGCTCAAGGCTGGCGGTAAGCGCAGCAAACAGCGGATAGAGCGCCAGGATCTCGCCGGCGCCGCCCTGCCCCTGCGACGACACCACCGGCATCGGGCCGCCGTCGAGCATCGCCGCAACGGCTAGCGCGATGCGCGGCGTGGTGGCGGCATTGCCTTCGATGAAATTGGTCAGCCGTGCCAGCACGATCGCCCTGACCACGCGCTCGGGCAACGGCTCCCCGAAGGATGTGGCGGCGGCATACGCTTTGATGCGCGCATGGCGGTCGCGCTCGTCAAGTTCGAGCTTGCGGCTTGCCAGCTCGCCCATCGCGGTGGTGACGCCGTAGATGACCGGCGGCGGATCGGACTCAATGAGTTTCAGGAACGAGGCGCGGCATTCGGCAATGCGTTGCAAGGCCTTGTCGCCGATTTCGACCGTGTCGTTTCTCCAGGCGACGCGCAAAACGGCATCGAGATTGATATCTTCGCGCGTCGTCACCGTAATCGGCATTGTCTTCGCCCGTCTGGTTTGCATGAGGGCGAAGCGATCGATCGTTGCCGAAATCCATGCCCTGGGTAATGTCTTCTAGTAGAGCGGTTCCTCAAACAATGTCTTGTCGCCGTCCATCAGCGCCTTGATCTGTGCCTGGCCACTGGCCGCGAGCGCGACGCGCACGCCGAATGGCCGCACCCGCATGTCGTTCTGGACCGCCATGCCCTGGCCCTCAGGTAGGTAGAAGCGGTCGATGCCGTATTGCGGTGCGATCGTGGATTCAGGATCAAGCGTCCAGCCCGGCGCGACCTGGCCGACGATGTCGGCTTCGTCGGCGGCTGCCGGCGTCGGAGCCTTGCCGAACCAGGCCGTGGTCGCATGCCAATAGCCGTCGGCGCCCGGCTTCAGCCGGACCACGATCGGCGTGTTCTCGCTCACGAGCTGGCCGGCCGGGATGTTGGCGATCAGCTTCATCGGCAAGCGCGATATTTCATAGCCGAGGATAATATAGTCGCCGCGCAACAGATCGCGCGGATCGACCGGCTCGACTTTCAGCAAGACCTCCTTGCCGTTGCGCAGGATCGCCGCGCGGCCGGCGATGATCCAGCTCAGGAAACCGATCTGGACGAGCGCCAGGACCAGCGCCGAGATGACAAGTTTCTTTCCCGACATCATGCTGCCGCTCCTTCCGGGGCCTTCATGCGTTTTTCCACACGGATGATAACGAGAGCCAGGATGCCGAAAAGCACCGCGGCAGCCAGGAAGAAGCCGGCCGTGCCGAGCATCGTCTGCAAGGTCACGACGTAGATAATGGCGAGCTCGAAGGCAAAGCCGGCATAGGCAACCCAGCGCAGCCCCCTGCTCTCGCGCCCGCCCAGAACGATCGCCGCCGCAATCCCGGCCAGCGCGATAACCGAGGCGACGGCAAAGCCGTTGCTGAAGGCGTTGTCATCGCCCAGTTCGATCTGGATCATCGCCAGCCCGGTGAGAAAGCCGGTCAAGGCGTGCAAAGGCAGCCGCCCGCCGAGCTGCAAGATCCAGTCGGCCGGCCCGGCGGCGAAGATCGAAACCGCAAACAGCAGCGCCGACACCGCGACCAGAGGAATAGCCAGGGCGAGCGTGTTCTGGTCCAGGCCGCGCACCGCGATATAGAAAATGACCGAGAGAATGATCAAGTGGCGTGCCGGCTGGCTACGCGTCCAGAACGAGACGACAAAAAGCACCGACGCCATGATAACGAAGAAATCCGGAAATACGGGGCTGTCATAAAAGTCGAACGCGCGCACGAACAGCCAGGCAACGGATATGCCGACGGCAGCGACCGTCAGCGGGTTCGAGCGCAACGCCACCGCGGCTAATGCCGTGCCGATGCCCCAGGTGACGATGGCCGAGGCTTCGTCACCCGTGAGATGGTACATCTGGCCGATCAGCGCGATCGATCCGCCGAAGGCCGCGGCGGCCACGATCCACAGCGCCTCGCCGATCGCCGCATGGTCGCGCATCTTCAACACCGCGCCGCCGACATAGCCGGCGAGAATGACGGCAAACAGCGCCGCGACCCGCACCAGCCGCGGGATGGCGTCCCAGTTGGCGGCGACGAAGAGCAGGATCGCGGCGCCGAACAGCAGCGCTGCCATCATGGCCAATATAGTGCCGAAGCTCAGCGATTTGCGCTCGTTTGCGTCGATGTCGCGCTTAAGCGCATCGGCCGTCTTCGCGTCGATCAGGCCAGCCTGCAGCCACCGCCCGATATCGGCCCTCGCCCGTGACGAATAACTCGCCATGCCGCTTCTCCCCCAGCTTGGTCTTTCTGACAGCCGATCCGCCCAAATCGTTGACGCAACGTCATTTTCCGATTCGGGTTTCTTCATGACGAAGCCGTGAACGCGCGTTAATGTTGCATTGCACAATTTGCATTGCTGCCATGCGCCAACAGCACTTTTAAATCGATATTACCCAGCCTATTTACTGTTCGTACACAAACGGAATGATCCGAAGAAAGACGAAACGAGCACTACCATGAACCTGATCCGCAACTACCGCAACTGGCGCCGCTACCGGGACACCGTCTCCGAGCTGAGCCGCCTGTCGAACCGTGAACTGACCGACCTCGGCATCAGCCGCAGTGACATCCACTACGTCGCCCGCAAGGCGGTCTAATCCTCTTCGGATCGCAAATGATCCGAACCAGTTTTGAAAAAGAGAACGACAATGAACCTGATCCGCAACTATCGTAACTGGCGCGTTTACCGCGACACCGTTACCGAGCTGGGTCGCCTTTCGAACCGTCAGCTCCATGATCTCGGCATCGTCCGCGACGAGATCAAGATCATCGCCCGCAGGGCGACGATCTAACCAGAATTTCGCCAGGGTCGACCTCCTCCCCGACCCTGACGGATACGGTCAGCCTTCACCTCCTCCCGAGGGTTGACCACCAAAACGGCGCCCGCCGCACCTCCTCCCGCGGCGGGCGCTGTTTCCAAAGCGAACGCAGTTCGTCTCCAAAGTGAACGCAGTTCGTCCTCCAGGGATTTCGCCTCCCTCGATCCGGCGAAAAGAATTTCGTCAAGCCGACCTCCTCCCCGGCGATGACGAATACGGCCGATCCCCACCTCCTCCCGAGGATCGGCCCCAAAAACGACACCCGCCGCACCTCCTCCCGCGGCGGGTGTTGTTGTTTTTGGGCAGGCTTTTCAATGCGCATGCAGTCGATCGAGGCGCTTTACGCCGCCATCAGAGCGTCGCCGCGGACATAAGAAAGTCGAGCTCCGTAGTTGCACGACAATGACCCACGCGTGCAGCCGGCCAATTGCAAACAGCGCGCCAAGCGATTATTCCGGCGCTCATGAGCAAAAATCCAATCCACATCGTCGGCGGCGGCCTTGCCGGCTCCGAAGCCGCCTGGCAGGCAGCACAAGCCGGTGTTCCCGTCATTTTGCATGAGATGCGCCCGGTTCGCGGCACCGATGCGCACAAGACCGATGGGCTGGCTGAACTCGTTTGTTCCAATTCCTTCCGCTCCGACGATGCCGAGAACAACGCGGTCGGCCTGCTGCATGCCGAAATGCGGTTGGCCGGCTCGCTGATCATGAGTGCCGGCGACGCCAACCAGGTGCCGGCCGGCGGCGCGCTGGCCGTCGATCGCGACGGCTTCTCCGACGCGGTGACGAAAAGGCTCGAAGCGCACCCGCTGATCACCATCGAGCGGGAGGAAGTGCCGGGCCTGCCGCCAACGGAATGGGACCAGGCGATCATCTCCACCGGCCCGTTGACCGCGCCGTCGCTCGCCCAGTCGATCGCCGAGGCAACCGGCGCCGACGCGCTGGCCTTCTTCGACGCCATCGCCCCGATCATCCATTTCGACACGATCGACATGGACATTTGCTGGTTCCAGTCGCGCTACGACAAGGTTGGGCCCGGCGGCACCGGCAAGGACTACATCAATTGCCCGATGGACAAGGACCAGTATCTCGCCTTCGTAAAGGCGCTGGTCGACGGCCAGAAGACCGAATTCAAGCAGTGGGAAGGCACGCCCTATTTCGACGGCTGCCTGCCGATCGAGATCATGGCCGAGCGCGGCGTCGAGACGCTGCGCTACGGGCCGATGAAGCCGATGGGGCTGACCAATGCCCACAATCCGACGGTAAAAGCCTATGCCGTGGTGCAGCTGCGTCAGGACAATGCGCTGGGCACGCTCTACAACATGGTCGGTTTCCAGACCAAGCTGAAGCATGCCGAGCAGGTGCGCGTGTTCCGCACCATTCCGGGTCTGGAAAACGCCGAGTTCGCCCGTCTCGGCGGCCTGCACCGCAACACCTACATCAATTCGCCGACCTTGCTCGACGCCTCGCTGCAGTTGAAGTCGCGGCCGGGCCTGCGCTTTGCCGGCCAGATCACCGGCTGCGAGGGCTATGTCGAGAGCGCGGCGATCGGCCTGCTCGCCGGCCGCTTCGCCGCCGCCGAGCGGCTCGGCCACGCGCCATCGCTGCCACCGCTCACCACCGCCTTCGGCGCCTTGCTCAACCACATCACCGGCGGCCACATCGTTTCCGACGACGAGCCGGGCAAACGCTCGTTCCAGCCGATGAACGTCAATTTCGGCCTGTTCCCGCCGGTGGAAGCACCGAAGACCGAAGGCAAACGCCTGCGCGGCAAGGACAAGACGGTGGCCAAGCGCCACGCGATCACCTCACGCGCGCGGGCAGAGTGTCGGGAGTGGCTAGGGCTGCCGGCGCAAACAGCGGAAGCTGCTGAATAGCCAAGTCTCAGACTCCTAACGCGATTGACGTTTACGTTAACTCGCTGGCCAACCCCGCGTTGCGCGCCTGAGCAACAGCCAATGACGGCGCAGAGCCGAAAGCCGGGCTGCGCCACCAAGCGGCGAGCGGCCATTGGCCATCTTGCCGAGATAGGCGCTGGTCAGCGCCAGCGGCAGGAACGCCGGACGCAGCGTTTCCGGAAGTGCGGACGCCCCTTGCTCGAAAGCGCGGAGATGCTCCTGCGCCAATGCAATCATCGCAGCCACCGCGCGCTGAGCGCCGGGGCCGCCGTCGCCGCTGACGAACTCCTCCGGCGATGAGCCTACCGCGGCAAGGATATCCGCCGGCACGAAGCATTGCCCGCGTCGGCGATGCAGCGGCAACAGCAGCAACAGGCCGCTCATCGCCTGGGCGCAGCCGGCCCTGCCCGCCAGTTCGGCAAAGCGCGGCGCCTGATTGGGATCGAGCACCATCGCCGCCAGCTGGATCAGCGCGGCCGCCGTCTCGCCGCAATAGCCCTCGAGATCGGTGCGCGACGGCATCGGATCGTCATAGAGGTCGAAGATGCGGGCCTCGAGCATGTTGTCGAAGGCAGTTTTGGGCAGGCCATGGGCAGAAATCGCCGCCTTCAGCGCATCGGCGAGCGGGTTGCCTGTGGCTGCGGCTTCAGCAGCGATGACATCGCGCCACCATTGCAGCCTCACTTCGCCCGGCAATGCCTCGTGGATGCGGTCTCGGACAGAGGCGATCTCGGCATTGAAGGCGTAAAGCGAAAACAGCGCCGCGCGGTTGTTGGCCGGTGCATAGAGTGCGCTGACATAGCGGTCATGGTCGCCGGCGCGCACCGTCTCCATGACGATGTCAGCTGTATCGGTCACGTCAGTCGACGGCGATCAGCGCCGCGGCCACGGCGCGGTCTTCGGCAAGCAGAACATTGTAGGTCCGCACCGCTGCCCCCGTCGACATCGGGTCGGAGCCAATGCCAGCCGCTTTCAGCGCCGCCCGAAGTGCTGTCGGCAAGGGCCGCAAATCCTTGCCTGTGCCGACCAGCAGGATCTCGACCTTGCCGGCCTCGGCCAGCAGCAGGTCGAAATCCGCCGCCGTCAGGGCCAGCGGATCGGCCGGCTCCCAGCCGTGGATGCCGGAGGGCAGGCACAGAAGCGAGCCGCGATGCGACATGTCGGCGAAGCGGAAGCCGCCATTGCCGTAGGCTTCGATCGGCGCCCGTCCGGGGAAATGCGCCTCGCGAATGACGATGCCTTTTGCCACCAGCGCGGCCGTCAGGTCGCCATGGCCTTGCCGCCACCAACCGGCTTCTCCTCATCGGCGCTCGCTCCCTGCGGCCTGAGCCTGAACAGGATCAGCAAGGGCGCTGCGATGAAGATCGACGAATAGGTGCCGAAGACGACGCCGAACAGCATCGCCATGGTGAACGAGCGGATCACCTCGCCGCCGAACAACACCAGCGCCAGCAGCGCCAGGATGGTCGTCACCGAAGTCAGCGTCGTTCTCGAAAGCGTCTCGTTGATGGCGTTGTTCAACAATTGCGGGAGCGGCATTCGCTTGTATTTTCGCAAATCTTCTCGAACACGGTCATAGACGACGATCGTGTCATTGAGCGAATAGCCGATAATGGTCAGGATCGCAGCCAGCGAAGACTGGTTGAATTCGAGCCCGGTGATGACGAAGAAGCCCAGCGTCATCACCACATCGTGCACCGTCGCCACGATCGCGCCGACCGCGAACTGCCATTCGAAGCGGAACCAGACATAGACCAGGATGCCGATCAGCGCGATGATCATGGCGATCGTGCCTTGCTTGGCCAGCTCGCCCGAAACCGTCGGGCCCACCACCTCGACGCGGCGAAAATCGTAATTGTCCTGGAGCTCGCCGCGCACCTTGTCGATGACGGTCTGCTCGGCGTTCTCGCCGCCATCCTGGGTGCCGACGCGGATCAGCACGTCGTTCGGCGCGCCGAATTGCTGGACCTGCACTTCACCGATGTTTAGCTCCGACAGCCGGCTTCTGATATCGCCAATATCGGCGTCGCCTTGCTTGGACTGCACCTCGATGATCGAGCCGCCCTTGAAGTCGATGCCGTAGTTGATGTCGATGGTCAGGAATCCGATAACCGACGCGATCGACAGCAGGCTGGACAGTGCGAAGGTCCAGCGGCGGATGCCCATGAACGGGATTTTCGTGCCGGCCGGAACGAAGGTCACCGGCGCACGCGGCAATTCCTTCGGACGCGCGCGGCGCAGCCAGATCGACACCAGCAGACGGGTGAAGGTGAAGGCGGTGAACACCGTGGTCAGGATGCCGATGGCATAGGTGATGGCGAAGCCCTTCACCGGTCCGGTGCCGAGATAGAACAGCACGACCGTGGCAATCAGCGACGTCACGTTGGAATCCACGATGGTCGCCAACGCCTTGGTGAAGCCGGTGTCGATCGACTGGATGACCGAACGGCCGGCCCGTCGCTCCTCGCGGATGCGCTCATAGATCAGCACGTTGGAATCGACCGCCATGCCGATGGTCAGCACGATACCGGCAATGCCGGGCAAGGTCAGCGTCGCGCCAAGCAGCGACAAGACCCCGACGATCATCGCCACGTGCACGGCGAGCGCAATGTTGGCGAGGAAGCCGAGAAGTCCGTACGCGACGAACATGAAGGCGACGACGAGAATGGAGCCGATGATGCCGGCGACCTTGCCTGCATGGATCGAATCCTGGCCGAGGCCCGGGCCCACCGTGCGTTCTTCGATCACGGTCAGCTTTGCCGGCAACGCACCGGCGCGCAGCAGCACGGCGAGGTCGTTGGCGCTTTCGGCGGTGAAATTGCCTGAAATCTGGCCGCTGCCGCCGAGGATCGGTTCGCGGATCACCGGCGCTGAAATCACCTGATTGTCGAGGATGATGGCGAACGGCTTGCCGACATTCTGCTGCGTCGCCTGGCCGAACCGTGTCGCACCGCGCGAGTTGAAGACGAACGAAACCACTGGCTCGTTGTTTCGGGAATCATAAGTTGCGGTGGCCTTGGCAAGATCCTCGCCGGACACGATGACGCGATTTTCCACCAGATACGGAACCGGCGGATCGTCCTGCGAATAAAGCACCGAGGAGCCTGCCGGCGGGCGGCCGTTCAGCGCATCCTGCACCGACATCGAGGTATCGACCATCTGGAAGGTCATCTTGGCGGTCTGGCCAATGATCTCCTTCAGCCTTTGCGGATCCTGCAGGCCCGGCACCTGGACGAGCACACGGTCGTCGCCCTGCCGCTGCACGATCGGCTCGGTGGTGCCGAGTTCGTTGACGCGACGCTCGACGACTTCGATCGACTGCGCCAATGCGGCTGAGGTGCGGTATTTGATGCCGGCGTCGGTGACGGTGAATTTGAGCAGCCCGGCTTCGGAATCATCCAGGGACATTTCCTGGATGGAGCCACCGGTGAACAGGCCGGCGGCGACCGGATCGGTCAGCGGCTTAAGCGCCGCCTTGGCGGCATCGATCTGGGTTGGATCGGTGATGCGCACTTGTACGGTCCTGCCGGTGCCGCCAAGGCCGGTATAGCCCACCTTGGCATCGCGCAGCAGCGTGCGGATCTCGTCGCGCGTCGTTTCCAGCTGCGCCTTGACGAGATCATTCTGGTCCATCTGCAAGAGGATGTGCGAACCGCCCTGCAGATCGAGACCAAGCGTCATCTGCCGCTTCGGCACCCAGTTGGGCAATTGCGCCAATGTGCTGGCCGGGAAGAGATTTGGCGCGGCAAGGATGAATGTGACGGCCACGGCGATCCAGATCAGGATCATCTTCAGGCGCGAAAAATACAGCATATGGCGTTGTCCGTCAGGGCGTACTGGCGGATCGTTCCGCCGACAATTCGGTTATTTCTTGGCGTTCTTATTTGCCACCGGCTCGCCCTTAACCCGCACTTCGCCGATTGTCGAGCGCGCTGAGGTCAATTTGGCGCTGCCGCCGGCAGCGGTTTCGGCGTCAATCGCCTCTGTCGGTTCCATTCTAATTCTGATCACCGCCGGGCGCTATCGTGCGCTACTCGACTATTTTCAATCGTGCAGGCATCGGTCCGGAACGCAAAAGCAAGGCCAGATCATCGGCGTTCTCCTTGGTGAGGTTGCCCGATATCTGGCCGCGGCCGTTAAGAATTGGCTCGCGGACGACTGGCACCGAAAGCACTTGGTTGTCGAGGATCATCGCAAATAGCTTGCCGACATTCTGCGAGGTCGCCTGCGCAACGCGTGCCGTTGCCCTGGAATCGAAGGTGAACGAAACCGCCGGCTCATTTGTGACGGAGTTGGGAGTCGCCTGAGCATTGACAATGTCGTCACTGGAAACGATCGTTCGGCTCTCAACCAGATAGGGAACCGGTGGATCGTCCTTCGAATAAACCACCACCGAGCCAGCGGGCGTCCGGCCATTGATCGCATCAGCGACCGGCATCGACTCATCAACCCACTGAAAAGTCAGCATTCCGGTTCGGGTGAGAATTCTCCTCAGCCTTTGCAAATCCGCAACGCCCGAGGTCCGGACCAGCATACCGTCTTCGCCCTCTGGCCGCACTACTGGGTCGGCTACACCAAGATCACGCAGGCGATTCTTAATGACCACGATCGACTGCGCAAGCGCGATCGACATCCGATACTTGATACCTGTGTCTGTTACCGTGAACTTGAGCAACGCTGCTCCGGTATCATCCAGGATCACTTCCTGGACCGGACCAGCGCTGCCAAGGACAGGATCAGTCACCGCCTCCAATGCCATCTTGGCCGCGCCGACCTGAGCGGCGTCGGTGATATGCACCTGAACGGCCCGACCCGACTTAGCAAGACCAGTATAGCCGATCCTTGCATCGCGCAGCAGCGTCCTGATTTCGTCACGCGTCGCCTCCAACCGGCGATCGATCACATCGGTCGCGTCCAATCGAAGCAGCACGTCCGCGCCGGCAGCGTGAAGACTGGGCGCGTCGACGAGCATTGTGGCCATAGCAAGCCAGATCAGGATCATTTTCAGGCGCGAAAAATGGACCATACGCCGTCTTTTGTCAGAGCTCTGCCCGCGGATCGCTCCGCTTGGGAAACTGGCTTACTTCTTGGCGTTCTGATTGGCCACCGGCTCGCCCTTGACCCGAACATCGGCGATCGTCGAGCGCAGCGCCGTCACCTTGGTGCCGCCGCCAAGGTCGATCTCAAGCTCATTGTCGTCGATCACCTTGGTCACCTTGCCGACGAAGCCGCCGCCGGTGATGACCGTGTCGCCACGGCGCACGGCCGAGATCATCTCCTGGCGCTTCTTCAACTGGGCGCGCTGCGGCCGGATGATGAGGAAATACATGATCACGAAGATCAGAACGAACGGGAGTATCATGCCGATATCCCCGAACGGACCAAGCGGAGTTCCGGTAGCTTGGGCGTATGCCGGTGTGACGAACATCAAGAACTCCTGGGATATGAACTGGGATACGAAAAAGGGCCACGAGACGGCCCCGCCAAATTTGGCCGGAATATAGTGGGTAAAGTTGCCAATGCAACTGCGAGGCCTGGCTTTCGGCTGCTTTTCCGGCCGGTTGACCCGTGTTAGAGCATGCTCCCGGAAAGCCGGCGTGGTTTTCGCAAAAGATCATGCTCAAACAAAAGCTTGGAAGCGGTTTTCATGCAGCTTCCACCAGGACGATTTCCGCCCCTACGCACGTTCGTGCAGAAACATAAAAGACGAGACATGACCGACAGCACCATCGAGGCCCTGAACCAAAAGCTCGACCGCCTGATCGAGGCGGTCACCCGCCTCGCCCCGCCGCCGGTGCCGCAGACCGATCTTGCCGTGGCCGATTGCTTCGTCTGGCAGGCCGACCCCGGCTATCTCGAGCCGGTGCGCAAGGTCAATCGCGTCGACATCGGCCTGATCCGCGGCGTCGACCGCGTGCGCGACATTCTGGTCGAAAACACCGAGCGCTTCGCCGCCGGCCACGCCGCCAACAACGTGTTGCTGTGGGGTGCGCGCGGCATGGGCAAATCCTCGCTGGTCAAGGCCGTGCATGCGCAGATCAACGCCCAGGCCAAATCCGACCTGCCGCTCAAACTGATCGAGATCCACCGCGAGGATATCGACACGCTGCCCAGGCTGATGGGCCTGCTGAAGGCGGCGCCGTTTCGCTTCATCCTGTTTTGCGACGACCTCTCCTTCGACCATGACGACACCTCCTACAAGTCGCTGAAGGCAGCCCTTGAAGGCGGCGTCGAGGGCCGCCCGGCCAATGTCATCTTCTACGCCACGTCGAACCGCCGGCACCTGTTGCCGCGCGACATGATCGACAATGAGCGCTCGACCGCCATCAACCCGTCCGAGGCGGTCGAGGAAAAGGTTTCGCTGTCCGACCGTTTCGGCCTGTGGCTCGGCTTCCACAAATGTTCGCAGGACGAATATCTCGACATGGTCAACAGCTATGCCAGCCATCACGGGCTCACTATCGACCCGGAGCAGCTGCGCGCCGACGCCCTGGAATGGGCAACGACGCGCGGCAGCCGCTCGGGCCGCGTCGCCTGGCAGTTCGCCCAGGATCTGGCCGGCCGGCTCGGCAAGCCGCTGAACGACTGATTGATTTGCGTCAGGTCACTGAAAAAGCCCGCCCCTTGCGGAGCGGGCTGAGCCGGCGGGCCGGACTGGAGGTCAGACGGCCTGCAAAACGTTTATTGTTCTATTCGAGATAGCCAGAGGGGTCGACCGGGGCCGAGTTCTTGCGCACTTCGAAGTGCAGTTTCGGCGAGTCGGTGGTCCCGCTCATGCCCGACAGCGCGATTTCCTGGCCGCGCTTGACCTTCTGGCCGCGCTGCACCTCGATCGACCTGGCGTGACCATAGACGGTGACCAGCCCGTTTTCGTGGCGCACCAGAACCGTATTGCCGAATTCCTTGAGGCCGTCGCCGGCATAGATGACCACGCCGTTTTCGGCCGCCTTGACCGGCGTCCCCTCAGGCACGGCGATGTCGACACCATCCTTGCCGCCACCAAAATTGGAGATGACGCGGCCACGCACCGGCCAACGCATCTTGCCGATGCCGGTGGCATCGGGCGCAACAGCATCGTCGTCCTCGGCCTGCTGGATAACCTTGGCGTCCTTCTTCGGCGGCGTGTAGGTGGCGAGCGTCTCCGTCGGCTTTGCCGCCGGTTGGGTGGTCGCGGTCGTCACCGGATCAACTTTGGCCGGCTTGGCGCTGGCGACCGTTGCGGTGCCACCTGCCGGAACCTTCAGCGTCTGGCCGATCTTGAGCAGGCCGTCTTGCATGCCGTTCGCCTGCTTCAGCGCCACGATGCCAACGCCGGTCTTCCTGGCGATGGAGGACAGGCTGTCGCCCGACTGGACCGTGTAGGTGCCCGCGCCGGCTTTTGGCGCGGCCGAGGCAGTCTGCGCCGGCTTGTCGGTCTTCGGCTTGTTCGCTGCCGAAGCGTCAACCTGCGCGGCGGACTTGCCGTCCTTGAGTTTCGGCTGCTGCGGCAGTACGGCGATCTTCTCCGGCGCCGGCGCCTTGGGGCTGTTTGCCGGCTTGCCGTCGGCAACTTTCGGCTCGGTCCCCTTGCTCGAATAGGCATAGGCCGGGATGACCAGCTTCTGGCCGGTCTTCAGCCCCTTGGTGGCGCTCAAGCCGTTGACCTTCATGATGACGTCGGCCGGCACGTGATAGCGATGGGCGATGCCGGAAATGGTCTCGCCGTCCCTGACGACGATCTCCGTGGCGTGCGGCGTGCCGGCGGCAACTGGTTTCGGATCGGAGTCACCGGCATTCTTGAACGGCCTTGCCGGCTGCACGGTGCCGGTGGTCGTCCTGTCGACATGCGGTGCCGGCGCAAGTGCAGGCGCGGAAGCGGTGCGCATCGGAGCGGCTTTGGGCGCGCTTGGCGGCGGCAGCTGCTGGACGGTGACCGGCTCCAGGCTGGAGCGGCTGACCGACTGGTTATGGCTGCCATCGACAGGTGCTGCAGCGATCGGCTCGGGCGCCACATCGCCCGGATAGGGCTGCGCGGTGCTCTGCTTGTCGATGATGGCGCGCTGATTGTTGGTCGAGGAGGTGAAGACGTCGTCGACACCGTTGAACCGCGAGACCTGGGAGCTACACCCCGCTGCCATTCCGGCTAGCATGAGGACAGCGCAGCCCCGCGACAGAGTACGCCCGTTTGCCTTCATAACACTGAATTGCATCGCACTAACCCGCAGACCCGGTACACACTGGTCATGATTAAAGCGCGTTAATGTTACTGGCGGGTTAACCCCATAGAATCAGACGCGAATTTTCTTAAAACATTTTCGAATGCGCCGAAGCTGCGTTGATTCAGATCGGCCCGAGTCGAAAATGACAGGTTCTGAGAACCGGCCTACGCCGGCCGTAGCCTTCATAGAGCGGAGGCATTTATGACGGCTTCGGCCGGCGAAGGCCGGAGCGGAGCGTACTCAAACACGTGAGCACCGGAAGCGCAGGAAGCTGGCATTTGCAGGCCGGCCTCACCTGAATATCAGTTCACCTAAATAACCGCCGCGACGCTGCGCAGGATCGGCTGCAGGCGCACGGTGCCGATATCCTCGCGCTCGAAGCGGCTGCCGACCTTGGTCAGCTTGGCCAGCACCTGCTCGCCCTCCTCCGGCCCGATCGGGGCAATGACGATGCCGCCGCTCGACAATTGGTCGAGCAGGAAGCGCGGCAGGCTGTCGAAAGCCGCCCAGGCTACGATGCGGTCGAACGGCGCTTCGTTGGCAAGGCCGGTGGAACCATCGGCCTGGCGCACGATGACATTGCCGATGCAGAGCGCCTCGAAGCGTTGCCTGGCCTGCTCGGCCAGCGTCTTGTAGCGGTCGACGCTGACGATCCGAGCCGCGAGCCGCGACATCACCGCTGCCGTGTAGCCCGAGCCGGTGCCGATCTCGAGCACCCGGTTGCCGGGCTCTATTGCCAGGGCCGCAATCACCGCCGCCTGCAGATCGGCGCCCTCGATCGCCTCGCCGCATTCGATCGGCAGCATGCCGTCCGACCAGGCGATGGAATGGAACTGGCCGTTGAGGAAGCCGCGCCGCGGCGTCGCCTCGAAGGCTGCGATCAGCGCCTTCGGCACCGCGCCTTGGCCGCGCAGGCGCAGCAGGAAAGCGGCAAAACCCTCGCGATCGTCGAGCGGCAAGTTCATGCCAGAACCTTCTTCATGCGAACACCTTATTCAGACAGCGCCTTGGTCAGTTGGTCACGGATTTCATGCGCGGTGAGGTCAAGCTGCAGCGGCGTCACAGACACGAGCCGGTTGCGCAGAGCATGGAGATCGGTGCCCTGCTTGCCCTCGACCGGCTCGCGGCCGAAGCGCAGCCAGTAATAAGGCAGGCCGCGCCCGTCGCGGCGCTCGTCGACCCACAGGCTGTGCACCAGCTTGCCTTGCGACGTCACGACGGTGCCGGCGACCTCGTCAGGCAGACAGTTGGGAAAGTTGACGTTGAGCAGCACACCGTCCGGCAGCGGCATGGCGACGAGCTTTTTCAGCAGCGCCGGCGCCAGCGCTTCGGTGGTCTCGTAGGGAACGACGCGGTCCTCGCCGACATAGGAATAACCCTGGCTGAGTGCGATCGAGCGGATGCCGAGCAGCGCGCCTTCCATGGCGCCGGCGACGGTACCGGAATAGGTCACGTCGTCGGCGATGTTGGCGCCGGAATTGACGCCCGACAGGATCAGGTCCGGCGCGCCTGGCAGGATCTTCTTGACGCCCATGATGACGCAGTCGGTCGGCGTGCCGCGCACGGCGTAGTGTTTCTCGCCGATCTTGCGCAACCGGAGCGGCTCCGAGATCGACAGCGAATGCGCGTAGCCGGACTGGTCCTGCTCCGGCGCCACCACCCAGACATCGTCCGACAGCGTGCGGGCGATGCGTTCGAGCGACGCGAGGCCCTCCGCATGGATGCCGTCATCATTGGTCAGAAGAATGCGCATTATTTCGATTCGATCTTCGCCAGACCGCCCATATAAGGCCGCAGCACTTCAGGAATGGTTACGCTGCCATCCTCATTCTGGTAGTTTTCGATGACGGCAATCAGCGCACGGCCGACAGCGGTGCCCGAACCGTTCAGCGTGTGCACAAAGCGGTTGCCCTTGCCGTCCCTGTCCTTGTAGCGGGCATCCATGCGCCTGGCCTGGAAGTCGCCGCACACTGAACAGGACGAGATCTCGCGATAGGCGTTCTGTCCCGGCAGCCAGACCTCGATGTCGTAGGTCTTGCGCGCGCCAAATCCCATGTCGCCCGTGCACAGGACCATGGTGCGGAACGGCAATTCCAGTCGCTTCAGCACCTCTTCGGCGCACTGCGTCATCCGCTCGTGCTCGGCGAGCGAAGACTCCTGGTCGGTGACCGAAACCAGCTCGACCTTGTAGAACTGGTGCTGGCGCAACATACCGCGCGTGTCGCGGCCGGCGGAGCCCGCTTCCGAGCGGAAGCACGGCGTCAGCGCCGTATAGCGCAGCGGCAGCTTTTCATGGGCCGTGATTTCTTCGCGCACCAGGTTGGTGAGCGGGACCTCGGCGGTTGGAATCAACCCGAGCCGGCCATCGCCATGCTGCACGAAGAACAGGTCGTCCTCGAATTTCGGCAGCTGGTTGGTCCCGAAAAGCACTTCGTCGCGCACCATCAGTGGCGGGATGACTTCTTCATAGCCATGCTCGGTCGTGTGCAGATCGAGCATGAACTGGCCGATGGCGCGCTCCATCCGCGCCAGCCCGCTCTTCAGCACGGTGAAGCGTGATCCCGACAGCTTTGCCGCCCGCTCGAAATCCATCATGCCGAGCGCTTCGCCGATCTCGAAATGCTCCTTCACCCAGTTCGGCCGAGTCGGCACCTCGCCGACGATATGCTTGACGACATTGTCGTGCTCGTCCTTGCCGACCGGCACGTCGTCGAGCGGCACATTCGGCAGCACCGCCAGCGCATCGTTCAGCGCCTTGTCGAGCTCGCGCTCGCGCGCCTCGCCATTCTGGATGAAGGTCTTGATATCGCCGACTTCGGCCTTGAGCTTTTCGGCAAGTGCCGTGTCGCCCGAACGCATGGCGTTGCCGATCTCCTTCGAGGCGGCGTTGCGGCGTTCCTGCTTGGTCTGCAGCTCGGTGACGTGCTCGCGCCGCGCTTCGTCCTTCTTGATCAGCTCATCGACCGTGGACTGCGCCTCGTCAGCCGACCACGAGCGCTTGGCCAGCGCCTCGACAAGGGCCTTCGGGTTGTCGCGAATCCATTTGATATCAAGCATGGTTGGTTCGTCCTCAGAATAAGGCTGAGGGGGTAAACCGCATCCTTCATCGATGCAAGATGAGGGTCAGCGGCTGTCGCGTTTTTCCGCTAACGCGGATACCCGAACGCGACAGCCTATGAACGAGCCTGCTTTGAGGACGCGTCCGCCGCCTTTTCGGCCACGGCTTCGGCGGCTTCCTGCTTCTCGCGCGCCAGCTTCTGCTTGACCTGATCGCGCTCGATCAGCCGGGCCGCCCAGATCGACACCTCGTAGAGCAGGATGGTCGGGATGGCCAAACCGATCTGGCTCATCGGATCAGGCGGCGTCAGCACCGCCGCGACGACGAAGGCGATGACGATCGCCCATTTGCGCTTCTCGGCCAGCGCCTTCGACGACAGCATGCCGACGCGCGTCATCAGGCTGGTCACCACCGGCAGCTGGAACACCAGGCCGAAGGAGAAGATCAGCGTCATGATCAGGCTGAGATATTCCGACACTTTCGGCAGCAGCGAAATCTGCACCTGGTCGTCGGTGCCGGCCTGCTGCATGGCGAGGAAGAACCACATCACCATCGGCGTGAAGAAGAAATAGACCAGCGACGCTCCCATCAGGAACAGGATCGGCGATGCGATAAGGAACGGCAGGAACGCGTTGCGTTCGTTCTTGTAGAGGCCTGGCGCGATGAATTTGTAGATCTGCGTGGCGATCAGCGGAAAGGCGATGACCATGCCGCCGAACATGGCGAGCTTGACCTGGGTGAAGAAGAATTCCTGCGGCGCCGTATAGATCAGCTCGACCTTGTGCGGATCGAGCCCGGCCCACTGCGTGGCCCACTTGAACGGAACGACCAAAAGATTGAACAGCTTCTTGGCAAAGAAGAAGCAGACGAGGAAGGCGACGAAGAAACCGCCGATCGACCAGATCAGCCGCCGGCGCAGTTCGATCAGATGCTCCATCAGCGGAGCCGACGACTTCTCGATCTCGTCCTTTTCGCTGTCCGTAATGCTCACTTGGCGGCCCCCGCCGTCTTCTTGGACGCGGGCTTCGTGGCCGGCGCAGGCTTCGGCTCAGCCTTTGCGACTGCCTTCGGTGCCGCAGCGGGCTTGGTGGCGGCTTTTCCGGGTGCAGCCTTGGCGGGCGCCGCTGACGGCTTGGCCGCAACCTTCGCCGCAGGCGCCGGCTTTGCCGGTGCTGCCTTGGCTGCCGTTGTTTTGGTTGCCGGGGCCTTTGATATCGCAGCCCCCTTGGCGCGCGCGTTTCGTGGCGCTGCTGTTGCTGCAGCCGGTGTCACCACGGCCTCGTCGGTCATCGCCGGAAGGATCGGCGCCGCCGGCGCTGTTTCCGGTCCGTTGAGACCCGGCATCACCGTCGCGCCGTTCTTGAGCGGCTCGGCCGCCTGTGGTGTTTCTGCCGCGGGCGTTGCGGGATCGACGGCGGGCTTCGGCTTCATCACCGCATCGACGCCGGAGCGAACCTCTGCTGCCGCCTGTTCGAACGGATTGAGCTGCTTGCGGATCTCGGCCGCCGGATTGAGGCCGCGCAGCGTATCGACCGACTTCTTGACGTCGTCGAGCTCGGCTTCCTTCAGCGCCTCGTTGAACTGCTTCTGGAAGTCGGAGGCCATGGCACGCAGCTTCGCCGTCGTGCGGCCGAAGGTGCGCAGCATATTGGGCAAATCCTTGGGTCCGACGACCACGATCATGACGATCGCGATCACCAGCATTTCGGTCCAGCCGACTTCAAACATGGCAATCAGTTCCGACTAGTGCTTGTCGCCCAAGAGTGCGAAGCGGCTTTTGGACACGACTTGCTCAAAAGCAACAACCTCGGGCTCAGCTCTTGCTGGCCTTTTCCTTCACTGCCGAAACGGTCTCGTCCGGGCGGTGCTCGACGGTGCGCTTGTCTTCGGCGGTATCGTCGTCGGCCATGCCCTTCTTGAAGCTCTTGATGCCCTTCGCCATGTCGCCCATCAGCTCGGGTATCTTGCCGCGGCCGAACACCAGCAGCACGATCACCAGCACGATCATCCAGTGCCAAATCGAAAATGAACCCATTGTAACTCTCTCTCGAATGTTTTCCCTGGCGATGATCTATGCGTTTTCGCGTTGGGATTCAAACACAACAGCGACAAAGTTTATGAAGGCGCGGCTTATGTCACGCATTTTCGGCAAAGCTGCCCGCTACCAATCGGCGCATCTACCGCAGCAATGCAGCTTTTTGACAGCGGCTTGCGGTCAATCTTCCGTGACGCGCGGCGTCAGCAGGCCGAGTTCCTCGAGATCGATGTCGGTCAACGCATCCTCGTCCTCGGTCAGCGCGTCCGGATCGGCCGGCGGCAACGGGATGGCGAAATTCGACGGCATGCGGCCGGAGAGCAGCCCTGCCCCCTTCAGTTCGTCCATCCCGGGAAGATCGCGGATCTCCTCCAGTGCGAAATGGTCGAGGAAAGTGTCTGTCGTGCCGTAGGTGACGGGACGGCCGGGCGTGCGGCGGCGGCCGCGCATGCGCACCCATTCCGTTTCGAGCAGCGTATCCAGCGTGCCCTTCGAGGTCTCGACGCCTCTGATGTCCTCGATCTCGGCGCGCGTCACCGGCTGGTGGTAGGCGATGATCGCCAGCACTTCGAGCGCGGCGCGCGACAGCTTGCGCTGCTGCACCGTGTCGCGGCTCATCAGGAAGGCGAGATCGCCGGCGGTACGGAACGCCCAGGCATCGCCGACCCGAACCAGATTGACGCCGCGCCGCGCATAGATCTGCTGCAGCTCAGCCATGGCAGCGGCAATGCTGATGCCATCGGGCAATCTGGCTGCGAGCTGCTTTTCGCTGACCGGCTCGGCGCTGGCGAACACGATCGCCTCGGCCATGCGTATGGCTTCGGCCATATGCAGCCGTTCGCCAGGATTCAGAAGCAGGGTATCAGTCGGGTCCTGGGCGATAATGCCCTCCTCGGTCTCTTCTTCGACCTTGAACGGAATGACCGAAGCGTTGGCGCGTTCGCTCATGATGCCACCTCGACTGCCTTGATTGGTTGCGCGCGGCCGCGCAGATAGAGCGGCGCGAACACCTGGTCCTGTCGCATCTCGATGCTGCCTTCGCGCACCAGTTCCAGCGACGCCGCGAACGAGCTGGCAATCGCGGTACGCCGTTCGTCCGGGCTGGTCAGGTAATTGATCAGATAGCTGTCCAGCGCCGTCCAGTCGCGCAGCGAGCCGATCAGCCGGGTCAGGATATCGCGCGCATCCTTGAGCGACCACACGCCACGCCGGGCAATTGTCACATTGGTGATCGCCTGTTTCTGGCGCTGCTGCGCATAGGCGGTGAGCAAATCGTAGAGCGAGGCCGAATAGGCGTTACGCTTCTCGACGATGACCATTTCAGGCATGCCGCGTGCAAACACGTCGCGGCCGAGCCGGTTGCGGTTGACCAGCCTTGCCGAGGCGTCGCGCATGGCCTCCAGACGCTTCAGCCGGAACTGCAGCACCGCGGCCAGTTCCTCGCCGCTTTCGCCTTCCTCGCCGGGCTGCTTGGGGATGAGGAGCTTCGACTTGAGGAAGGCCAGCCACGCCGCCATCACCAGGTAGTCGGCGGCAAGCTCAAGCCTTAGCGCCCTCGCCGTCTCGACGAAGGTCAGATATTGCTCGACCAGCGCCAAGATGGAAATCCGCGACAGATCGACCTTTTGGTTGCGGGCGAGATGCAGCAAGAGGTCGAGCGGACCTTCGAACCCGGCGACGTCGACGACCAGCGACGGGTCGCCGGTGACCCGTGAATCGTCGTTCTCGGCCCACAGACGGTCCATCGGTGCGGCCTTCGCAGCCTTGCTGTCCAATGTCTCCGCCACTTGTTCCTTTACCTCTGGTTAAAGCATGATGCCGAAAAGTGTGAAGCGGTTTTCGGACGACATCATGCTCTCTCTATCTAATTTAGAGACGGATTCAGATTTCAGGTCGAACAGACCTGAAATCATCCGTCTCTAGGCCACCGCATCGAAATAGGTGGCAAACTCGGCGCGTATCTCGGTTTCGTCGGCCCGGTCGCGATCCCTTATATAGGTCAGCGCCCGCTTGGCGCGCTCCAGCGACGTCCCTTCAAGTCCCGTGGTTCGCGATGCGATGCCCGCCATCTCCTCGAAAACGCCATTGCAGTGAAGGACCAGATCGCAGCCCGCCGCAAGGATCGAGGCCGCCTTTGTCGGGAAATCCCCAGAAAGTGCCTTCATCGAGGTGTCGTCGCTCATCAACAGCCCGTCGAAGCCGATCTCGCGGCGGATGATCTCGTCGATGACCTTGCCTGAGGTGGTCGCTGGGTTGTTCGGATCGATGGCGCTGTAGACGACATGCGCCGTCATCGCCATCGGCAGATGGCTAAGCTCGCGGAAAGGGGCGAAATCATGCCGCTGCAGGTCGCTCAGGGAGGCATCGACCACAGGCAGTTCGAAGTGCGTGTCGGCAAAGGCGCGTCCATGGCCCGGAATGTGCTTCATGACCGGCAGCACGCCGCCCGACATCAGCCCTTCCGCTGCCGCCCGGCCGAGTTCGATGACCGGGCGCGGTTCCTTGCCATAGGCGCGCGCGCCGATGACGTCGCTGGCGCCCTCGATCGGCACGTCCAGCACCGGCAGGCAATCGGCAGAGATACCGTAGCGCAACAGGTCGAAGGCGTGCAGCCGTGCCATCAGCCAGGCAGCCCGGGTGCCGGCATCATGGTCCTTGCGCCACAATGCGCCGAGCGCACCGCCGGCGGGATAGTTCGGCGCCAGCGGCGGCCGCAGGCGCTGCACCCGGCCACCTTCCTGATCGATGAACACCAGCGCATCGGGGCGCCCGATACAGTCGCGCATTTCGGCGACCAGATCGCGGATCTGCTCCGTTTCGCCGATATTGCGCGCAAACAGGATGAAGCCCCACGGGCATTCATTGCGATAGAAACGGATTTCTTCGCGGGTCAGCGATTTCCCGGCACAGCCGAGGATCATGGATTTTGATTCGGTCATTCCGCCAGTTTAGGGCTTCGCGCCGGCAAAGGGAATCTCCCCGGACGGCAAGCGCCTCAACCTCTCGCCCATCCACATGAAAAAGCCGGCGCGACCCTTGGGAACGCGCCGGCTCTGATAATTGGATCCGGCCTTACCGCGACACGAAGCAGTTGCCGCCGGCAGCCTTGTAGCTGGTGCACAGATTGATCGCATCGTTGCGCGATTGCGCAGGCACCCGGACACGGTAGAAGGTGCCCTTGCCGGCGATCTCCGCCTTGACGATGTTGGCGGTGCGACCGGCGAGCACATTTCCATAGCGGCGCTGCAGGTCGGCGTAGTTGGCCTGGGCGCTTTCGACCGTCGGCTGCGAAGCGATCTGCATCGACCACGAACCGCCCGATGTCGAAGCCGTCGCCGGGATGGAGGCAACCTGGTCGGGCTTGACCTCGCCGACCACGTCGACCGGCTGGTCGGACGGGCGCTGCGGCGCTACGGCAACCGTCTGCGGCGTGTTGGCGGACTGGGTCTCAGCCTTCGGCGCAGCCGCCGGCTTTACCGGCTTGACCGGCTTGGCGGTCTCGGCACTTGCCTGGTCGCTATTTGCCTGATCGGCAGGCGCCACGGTGCCGGTCTGCTCGGCATCGGCCGAAGGGGCGACGTGCTGCGGCGCCGGGTCAAGCGGCTCAGTCGCCGCAACCTGCGGCGCGGCCGGCGTCGAGTCCTCGCGTGCCACCAACGAGCCGTCGGGCTTGACCACCATGGTCCGCACCTTGCGCGGGGCAACGGCGACCGTATCGGGGTTCTTCTCGGCTTCCTGCAGCACCTGCGCAATGCGGTCCTCGGATTTTGGCGCCGGCGCGACAGCCGCGTCGGGGTTGCCGGCAGCGTCGGGGTTGACGGCAGCTTCGGGGTTGCCGGCAGCGTCCGGGCCTGGGGCAGTATCGTCGGGCGACAGATCGACGACGCGGCTTTCAGGCTCCTGCGCCTTCACATCGACCGGCTCTTCGGTGTTGGTGACCAGCTTCTCCTGAACCGGCTCGGCCGGCTTGGTGCCCTTGGCGACCGCATCATAAACCTTGTTGTCCTGGTTCGGCACCACGGCGCCGCCCGGATTTTCGGGCTTGACCTTGATCGGCCTGTTGTCGGCTTTGACAATGACCGGCGCATCGCTGCCGCCCTTGCCGCCGAACGACAAGGCGAAGGCGCCAAGGCCGCCGGCAATCGCAACCGCAGCAACGACGCCCGCGACCAGCAGGCCGCTCCTGCGCGGCCGTGCGGCTTCCTGCTCGGCGAGGCCCGGCACCGCCATTGCCTCGTCCAGATCCGGATCGTAGTCGAGTTCGTCGACCGCGAAATCGTCGGCCTGCGAAACCGGCTGGCTGCCGGGCAGATCGTCCATGTCGAAGCCGCCGGCGGCATCGGCGTGGTGAGCTTGCGTGGCTGCAAGCACTTCGGCTGGCCGCGCCGCATAGGCGCGCTGGTCGAGCTCGTGGCCCGAACCGAAGCCGGAACTGTAGGAATCGTCATCATAGCCGGCACTGCGTGCGGCAGTGGGCGGCGCCACTTCCACCGCGTTCATCTCGTTGAGCATGCCGGCGAATTCGGCGTCGATGTCGTCATAGGCGGCGGGCTCGTCTTGCTCGAAGCTGAGTTCTGGAATGTCGAGGTCGTCGGCAATCGCCACCACACGCTCCGGCACATCGACCGTCTCGACATCCGGCATCTCGTCATAGGCCTGAGGCGGCGCCTGGCGCGATGGCGTCGGCGCCACATAGGCAGCAGCGGCAACCGGCTGGTCGCGATAGCTTGGCGCTGCCGCTGGCGGCATGGACGGCTTTTCTGCAAAAGAAGCTTGCGGCTGCGCTGCAAAAGAAGGTTGCGGCTGCGCTGCAAAGGAAGGCTGGGCCGGGGTGGGAGTCACGCGGCTCCACGAACGCGCCGGCTCCGGCGGCGTCGAGCGCCAATCGCCAGCGACCGGTGCTGCCGTGTCCTTACCGAGATCGATGCCCTTGGCGAGCGCCGCATCGAAGGCATGATCATCGAACTCGATCTCGGGCTCATGGCCCTCGAGTTCGCCGGCAAGCAGATCGTCGAAATCGGCATCGTCCGCCTGGGCCTCCTGAGGAGCCGGCGCGTGTTCGTCCAGGTCCCAGTCGAGATTATCGACCGGAGCGACCGGCGTTGCGACGGACCGCTGCACCGGGGCAACCGACTCATAAGTCCTGGTGGGCTCGATGGCGGCAGCCCTGGTGGGCTCGGTGACGAGCGGAATCGGCGCGACTGGCGCCGGGCGTGGTGTGGTCATGGCGCCAAGCAGCGCGTTGAGTTCATCTTCCAACGTCCGTTCGTCAGCGACCGGAGCGGCCGGGGTCGCCATATTGGTAGGCGCCACATAGGCTGGTGCGACCGGAGCTAGCTGAACCGGAGCGGGTGCGGTCTCGGCTACCGGCTCGTGATCGGCAAGCGCATCATCGATGCTCAGATCGAAATCGTCGAATGCTTCGTGCGCAGTCTCATGAGAGGGGCTGGCCTCCACGGTCCAGGCCGGCGTCTCGTCCACTTCCGGCGCATCCATCTCAACCGGCGCGCTGACCTGCAGATCGCTCTCTTCCGGATCCTCGGCCTCAACAGGCTGAGCCTCGAAAGCCTGCGGCTCGAAATGCTCGGCCGCAAAATCCTGGGCTGCAAAATCCTGGGCCGCAAAGTCCATGTCGACATCGGCCATCGCGTCATCGAAATGACCCGCAAAATCCTCGTCGGCAACAGTGTGGTCGGCGACTCCGACGACCGGCGCCTCGGCTACTGGCGCGGCATACTGGTCCTGCGCCGGCGCAGGACCGTCCAGCGTCAGCTCGTCTTCCAGCGACATCGAGACGGCATTGTCGAAATCATCGTCGAACGCGACATCGTCGGCGGGCGCAGCAGCAACCTGGGCGACATCTGCGGCATGGGCGACGGTCGCATCGTCATCGAGCAGCAACCCCTGCTCGAGCGAAGCGGCAAGGTCGTCGTCCATCGGCAGGTCGTCTTCGAGCGGCGATACGTTTTCCAGCGAGCTGGCCACGGCATTGTCGAAATCATCGTCGAATGCAGCTTCGTCGAATGCGGGCTCGGCAAACGAAGGTTCGGCAAACGAGGGTTCAACGGGAGCAGCCGCAGCCTGCGGGGCAGCGCCGAAATCCAGATCGGCGGCATCGTCGAAGACGAAATCATATTCCAGCGAAGCAGCCAGCGCATCGTCCATCGCGGCATCGGTGGTTTCGAAAGCCGGCTCGCGAATCTCGGCAGCAGGTTCGTAGGGCTCAGCGGCAGGCTGGTGAACCTCGGGAGCTGGCTGGCTGGCCTCCATGGAACCGACTTCATCGCCGAATTCGCCCATCAACTCCTTCTCGAGGTCGATGTCGAAATCGCCCTCGTCCGCAGCCGTCTCGACGGCTGGCGCCTGCGGCTTGACCGGCTGGCGCGGATCGAAACCCATGATCCTGGTCAGTTCAGCGAACGGATCATCTTCGGCGATGTCGTTGTTGTCGGCTACTCTCAGCTGGGTTCTGTCTGCCATTATTGTTCCCGAACTCGCACTCATTCGGACGCCATGGACGTCGCGTAGGGTTGGCCCTTACCAGCGCAATGTGGGCAAATGGTGACAGGTGTTTTAGTTAAACCTAACGCATCTCAGTGGGCGCATCAGCCCCAATCAGCGTCAGGCCGGAGGTCAAAACATCCGAAACAGCCTGCACCAGCCCTAGTCTGGCATGAGTCAATTGTCGGTCGTTAACCTTAATAAAACGTAAGTCGGCATTCTCGGTGCCCCGATTCCAGTGTCCATGGAAGCTGGAAGCCAGATCGTAGAGGTAGAATGCCAGCCGGTGCGGCTCCAGCGCAAGGGCCGCAGATTCGACCAGCCGGGGATATTCAGCCAGCTTCCGGATCAGGCCGATCTCGCCCTCATCGGTGAGCGACGCCGAGGCCGCGGCCAGGCTGTTGCGGTCGAAATTGGCCTCGCCCAGTTGCTCGCTCGCCTGCCGGAACACCGAATGACAGCGCGCCGAAGCGTACTGCACGTAGAACACGGGATTGTCCTTGGACTGTTCGGTGACCTTGGCGAAATCGAAGTCGAGCGGCGCATCGCTCTTGCGGTAGAGCATCATGAAGCGGATCGCATCGCGGCCCACCTCCTCCACCGCTTCGCGCAAGGTCACGAAGTCGCCCGACCGCTTCGACATCCGAATCGGTTCGCCATCGCGAAACAGCTTCACCAGATTGCACAGCAGCACCGTGAGTTGCAGCTTCAGATCATCGCCTGCAATCGCCCGCGCCAGCGCTTCCAGCCGCTTGACGTAGCCGCCATGGTCGGCGCCCAGCACATAGATCAGGCCGACGAAACCGCGGTCGACCTTGTCCTTGAGATAGGCGACGTCGGCGGCGAAATAGGTGAACGAGCCGTCGGACTTGACCAGCGCCCGGTCCATGTCGTCGCCGACCGCCGTCGAGCGAAACAGCGTCTGCTCGCGGTCTTCCCAGTCGTCCGGCTTCTCGCCCTTGGGCGGCGGTAGCTTGCCCTTGTAGATATGGCCTTTCAGCGTCAGATCGTTGATCGCCGAGCGGATTTTTTTGGCATTGTCGGCATGCAGCGTGCGCTCGGAGAAGAAAACGTCGTGATGCACATTGAGCAACGCCAGATCCTCGCGGATCATCACCATCATGGCGTCGATCGTGCGGTCCTTGACGATTGCCAGCGACTCATCGTCGGGCATCTGCAAGAGCTTGCGGCCAAATTCGGCAGCCAGCGCCTGACCGACCGGCACAAGGTAATCGCCGGGATAGAGGCCGGCCGGTATCTCGCCAACGTCGTCGCCCAGCGCTTCGCGGTAGCGCAGGAAGGCCGAACGCCCGAGCACGTCGATCTGCGCGCCGGCGTCGTTGATGATGTATTCCTTGGTGACGTCATAGCCGGCGAAGGCCATCAGATTGGCGAGCGTGTCGCCGACAACCGCGCCCCGGCAATGGCCGACATGCATCGGCCCGGTCGGATTGGCCGAGACATATTCGACATTGGTCTTCTTGCCGCCACCAATGGTCGAGCGGCCGTAGTTTTGCCCCTCGCCGAGCACCGCGGTCAGATGTGCCTGCCAGAAAGCGTCCTTGAGCCGGAGATTGACGAAGCCGGGACCGGCGACGTCGGCTTCGGCAACATCGGCGTCGCTGCGCAGCACTTCCACCAGCCGCTCGGCCAGCGCCCGCGGGTTGTGCCCTGTCGGCTTGGCCAGTACCATCGCCGCATTGGTGGCGAGATCGCCATGGCTGGCGTCGCGCGGCGGCTCGACGGCGATGCGCGACAGGTCGGGCGAAACGCCATTACTGTCTTTCAAATCAAGCGCTTCGACGGCTTTTGTGATTCGCGCGCTGAAATCGGCGAAGATGTTCATGGGTCTTGCTCTGGCGGACTGTGCAGGGGAACCGGCTCATTGGCCGGCAAATCGCGCCCGCCCTAGCTTAAATCGGGCGTATGGTCAAACAGACGGCGGTGTTCCTTCAAGGCGTAGGTATCCGTCATCCCCGCGAGGAAATCGGCGACGCTGCGCGCCTTGATGCGGTCCTCCGCCCGGTCGAGCCCCTCCCGCCAGCCGTCCGGCATGGCGCGCGGATCGGCGTAATAGACATCGAACAGGTCGCGCACGATCTGCTCGGCCTGAGTGCGCACGCGCATCACCTCGTCATGCCGGTAGAGATGCTTGTAGAGAAAGGTCTTCAATTCCTTCTCGGTCGCCGCCACGTCAGCGGAAAAGGTCACCATCGTTTCGCCCGCCGCCCGCACCGCTTCGGCGCTGTCAGGCTTGATGCGCTCAAGATTGGCGGTGGTGGAAACAATGACATCCTCGACCATCATCGTGATCTGCCGGCGCATCAGCTCATGGCCGGTGCGCACATCGTCCAGGCCCGGATAGCGCGCGCGCACGCTTGCCAGGATCGATCCCGGCAGCGCCACCGTTTCCAGCATGTCCAATGTCAGGAAGCCGGAGCGCAGGCCGTCGTCGATGTCATGGGTGTTGTAGGCGATATCGTCGGCGATCGCAGCACATTGCGCCTCGATGCCGGCGAAATGGTCGAGTTCGAGGTCGTGCAGCTCGGAATAGTCGCGGATCGCCTGCGGCACCGGGCCTTTGAGCCCTTTTCCCTTGGCGTCGGTCAGCGGGCCATTGTGCTTCACCAGGCCTTCCAGCGTTTCCCAGGTCAGGTTCAGCCCGTCGAACTCGGCATAACGCCGCTCCAGCCGCGTCACCACGCGCAGCGACTGCGCATTGTGGTCGAAGCCGCCCCATTGGGCCATCCGCTCGTTCAGCGCGTCCTCGCCGGTATGGCCGAACGGCGTGTGACCGAAATCGTGCACCAAGGCGACCGCCTCGGCCAGATCCTCGTCGCCGCGCAGCGCTCGCGCCAGAGCCCGCGCAATCTGCGCCACCTCGATCGAATGCGTCAGCCGGGTGCGATAGTGGTCGCCTTCATGGGCGACGAACACCTGCGTCTTGTGCTTCAGGCGGCGGAAGGCAGTCGAATGAATGATACGGTCGCGGTCGCGCTGGAATGGCGTGCGAGTCGGGCTCTCGACCTCGTCATAGAGCCGCCCGCGCGACCTGGCTGGGTCGCTGGCATAGGCCGCGCGCGGCCGATAGCCGAACCCAATGTCGCCAAGCTCATTTGTCATGGCTGATGCCGCCGCAGTTGACTTGCCCCTTCCCGCTTCATACCTATCATGTGAAACCGAAAGCAAGGTGACGCCATGGGCGCTGATGCCAAGACTGCCATGAAAGTCGAGATGACCGGCGCCGCCGCCAGGCGGATTGCGAAAATCGTCTCTGGCGAGGCCGGCAAGACGGCGCTGCGCGTCTCCGTAGAGGGCGGCGGCTGCTCCGGCTTTTCCTACAAGTTCGACCTGGTCGATACGCGCAATGACGACGACGTCGCCATCGAAAAGGACGGCGCCACCGTGCTGATCGACGATTTGTCGCTGGTCTATATGGGCGGCTCGGTGATCGACTTCGTCGACGATCTGATGGGCCAATCGTTCCAGATCCGCAACCCCAATGCAGTCGCCTCCTGCGGCTGCGGCACCAGTTTCTCCATCTAGGCAGATGTCCGGCGTCGGCCCGGTCCGTCAGGTAGCACTGTCGGCCGGGCGCGACCTCGACGTCACGCTGGCCTTCTGGCGCGATGTGCTCGGCCTCAACGTTCACGCCCGCTACGATCCGCCGGGCATCGCCTTCATCATGGCCGGTGATATCAGGTTGCTGTTCACCGATGGCGTTCCGGCCGGCACCGTCTATCTCGATATAGCCGGGCTCGAAGCCTTCCACGCCGAGGCGAAAGCGTCCGGCGTTCCCTTCACCGCACCGCCGGCGCTCGTCCACAACGACACCGAAGGCACGTTCGGAACGGCGGGGGAAAGCGAGTGGATGGCCTTTCTAAAGGACCCGGCAGGCAATACGATCGGGCTTGTCGAACGTCTTTCGCCCGAACATCCCTGAGGCCGCCCATGAAAATCGTTACCTGGAACATAAACGGCATTCGCGCCCGCATCGGCAACCTCACCCACTGGCTGAGCGAAAGCCAGCCCGACATCGTCTGCCTGCAGGAGATCAAGTCGGTCGACGAGCAGTTCCCGCGCGCCGAGATCGAGGCGCTTGGCTACAACGTGGAAACCCATGGCCAGAAGGGCTTTAACGGCGTCGCCCTGCTGTCGAAGCTTCCCTTCGACGAGGTTATCAGAGGCCTGCCAGGCGACGAGACTGATGAGCAGGCGCGCTTCATCGAGGGCGTGTTCTCGACCGACCAGGGCGCGCTGCGCGTCGCCTCGCTCTATCTGCCCAACGGCAACCCGGTCGATGATGAGAAGAAGTTTCCCTACAAGCTGGCCTGGATGGAACGGCTGCATCGCTGGGCCGAGCAGCGGCTGCTTCTGGAGGAGGCGCTGGTGCTGGCCGGCGACTACAATGTCATCCCCGAGCCGGTCGATGCGCGCTTCCCCGAGAACTGGCTTGGCGATGCGCTGTTCCAGCCGCAGACCCGGCAGGCCTTCCGGCGGCTGAAGAATCTCGGCTTTACAGAGGCGGTGCGCGCCGTCACCGATGCGGCCGACGTCTACACCTTCTGGGACTACCAGGCCGGCGCCTGGCAGAAGAACAACGGCATCCGCATCGACCATCTGCTGTTGTCGCCCGAAGCGGCCAACCGCTTTTCCTCGGCCTCGATCGAAAAGCATGTGCGCGCCTGGGAAAAGCCTTCCGACCATGTGCCGGTGGCGATCGATCTGGCGCTGCTGCCGGCCTGATATCAGCCGAAACCCTGATATCGCCACAATCGCGCCATTCAGTCAGAGATCAGCATGGCGGCTGGGGTTCCATGGCACTACGATTCCTCCTTTGCCCGATCGGCCTAGCATTTGCCATGGCCTCCCCTGCAGCGGCACTTGCCGACCAGCAGTGCCTGGCCAATGGCAAGTCCTACCAGGTCGGCCAGGTCACCTGCCTGACGGTTTCAGACAAGAGCCATATGGCCCGCTGCGACCTGGTGCTCAACAACACCTCATGGACCAAGATCGGCAATACCTGTCCCGACAGCACGATTAAGCCGCATCTGCACGTCACGCCGATCTCGATGCCGGTGCACAGAGCGGTGCCGGCGGAACTCACCGAGAACTGATGGATGTGAGCTAATCTCCCCCCTTGAGGGGGAGATTGGCAATTTCACTGGTCGTCACCACCCTTGGTGAGAATATCGTCGGCAAGCGAAATCGCCGTGCGGCGGTCGGCTTCGCCGGCGGCGGCAAATGCCTCTTCCTGCATGCCGCGGATCCACGGCTGGTCGCTCGGCGAGGCGCGTTCGAGCGCGGCGGTCATCATGGCCAGCCCGCGCACGATCTTGCCGCTCTGGAACAGAAGATTGCCGAGCGTCGCCTGGGCGCCGGCATGGCCCTTTTCGGCGGCGAGTTGGAACCAGCGACCGGCCTGCTTGACGCTGGCCTTCACGCCGCCCTCGCCCTTCAAAAACATCTGGCCCATCTCGAACTGGGCGTTCGGATTGCGGTAGTTGGCGGCCGCACGCATGTAATATTCCTGCGCCGCGACCTCGTTTTCCTCGACCGGGCTACCGGGAATGCCTGTCCTGAGATAGTCGCCCAACGCCACCAGCGCGTCGGAGACATAGCTTTCCTCCGGCGACCCCGGCTCGACATCCTGATCGACGATCTCGGAGAAGAACTTGAACGCCGCATAGTCGTCGCGCGTCACGCCGTCGCCTTCGGCATACATGCGCGCGAGCTTCCAGGTGGCGCCGATCTGGCCGTTTTCGGCGGCGTATTTATAGGCCTCGACCGCCTGTTCCTTGTGGCCGCTCTTGTAGGCGGAGAAGCCGAACTGGAACACGGCCCATGGGCTCGATTGCGGCTTCACGCCGGTCTTGTCGTCGAACACCTTGTCGTCGAAGGCCATGGCCTGGCCCACGGCGCCAAAGATCGCAACAGCGACCAGTGCCGGAAGGACAGACGACCTCAACAACTCAGATATCCGCATAGCAATGTGTTTCTTTGGCACCGCCGGGATGGGTGACCGCGCCGTCGCGGGCTGGCCCTACCGTCTGTGCATATTTCCAGATCGCGCCCGACTGATAGTCGGTCGTGCGCGCCTTCCAGGCCTTCGCCCGCGTTGCCAGTTCAGCCTCGGACAGGTCGACCTCGATCGTGCCTTTGGTTGCGTCGATCGAGATCACGTCGCCATCCTTCAGCAGTCCGATCGGGCCGCCAACGGCAGCTTCTGGCCCGACATGGCCGATGCAGAAACCGCGCGTCGCGCCCGAAAAACGACCGTCGGTGATGAGGGCGACCTTGCCGCCCATGCCCTGGCCGTAGAGCGCCGCCGTCGTCGACAGCATCTCGCGCATGCCCGGGCCGCCGCGCGGACCTTCGTAACGGATGACGAGAACCTCGCCTTCCCGGTAGTTGCGGTGCGTGACCGCCTCGAAACATTCCTCTTCCGAATCGAAACACCGTGCCGGACCTGAGAATTTCAGCTCCGTCATGCCCGCGACCTTCACGATCGCGCCTTCGGGGGCAAGGTTGCCCTTCAAGCCCACGACACCGCCGGTTTGGGTGATTGGTCGGTTGGCGGGACGGACCACATCCTGGCTATCATTCCAGGCAACATGCTCCATGTTTTCGGCCAAAGTACGGCCAGTCACGGTCATGCAGTCGCCATGCAGATAGCCGTGGTCGAGCAGCGTCTTCATCAACAGCGGAATGCCGCCGGCCTCGAACATGTCCTTGGCGACATATTTGCCGCCCGGCTTGAGGTCGGCGATGTAGGGCGTCTTCTCGAAAATCGCGGCAACGTCGAACAGGTCGAACTTGATGCCTGCCTCATGCGCGATCGCCGGCAGGTGCAAAGCCGCATTGGTCGAGCCGCCGGTGGCCGAGACCACGGTCGCCGCATTCTCCAGCGCCTTCAGCGTGACGATGTCGCGCGGCCGGATGTTCTTGGCGATCAGCTCCATGATCTTTTCGCCGGAGGCGAAATTGAAGCGGTCGCGCATCTCGTAAGGCGCCGGCGCGCCGCAGGAATAGGGCAGCGCGAGGCCAATCGCCTCGGCGACGGTGGCCATGGTGTTGGCTGTGAACTGGGCCCCGCAGGAGCCGGCGGACGGACACGCCGCCTGCTCGATCTCGAGCAGTTCGGCATCGCTGACCGTGCCGACCGAATGCTGGCCGACTGCTTCGAACACGTCCTGCACAGTGATCTGGCGGCCGCGATAGGAGCCCGGCAGGATCGAGCCGCCATAGATGAAGATCGACGGCACGTTGAGCCGCACCATGGCCATCATCATGCCGGGCAGCGACTTGTCGCAGCCGGCAAGGCCGACCAGCGCATCGTAGCAATGGCCCCGCATGGTGAGTTCGACCGAATCGGCAATGACATCGCGCGACACCAGCGACGACTTCATGCCCTGGTGCCCCATGGCGATGCCGTCGGTGACGGTGATGGTGCAGAATTCGCGCGGCGTGCCGTTGGCTGCGGCGACGCCCTTCTTGACCACTTGCGCCTGGCGCATCAGCGAGATGTTGCAAGGCGCCGCTTCGTTCCAGCAGGAGGCGACGCCGACCAGCGGCTGTGCGATCTCGGCGGCAGACAGGCCCATGGCATAGAGATACGAACGGTGCGGCGCACGCGCCGGACCGACGGTCACATGGCGGCTAGGGAGCTTAGCCTTGGAAATGACTTTGGCGTCCATTCTCTTCCTTGCCGCGGGCGGTGCGGCCTGCCTCATCGCCGAGCCTTGTGGTGCGTGTCCCGAGACGAATTCGAGGTGCGCCGGGTTTATGGCGGGAAATGGGCAATTTCTTCGGTCGAGGCTGTAGCGCGGGGGTTGGTCGGGAACTGTTGCCAAAACGTCACAATTGCGAGAGGTGAAGTGATGCGACGGATTTGCAACGCTGGCCCTTGCCGATCCGATCTGACGCTAACCGCGCAAACAAAAAGGCCGAGCGCTACCCGGCCTTTTGTTTTTATTTCCAAAGACTTAGAACTTAATTTTAACGCCACCAGAAATAGCTGTGACCAGATCGTTGCCGAAATCATAGCTGGAGTCTTCGCCAGCAACATAACCATTCTCTCCGGCCAATGTGCCGGAATGGCCGCTGGTCAGCACGCCGACCGCACCGCCCAAGCGAACTTCAACGTTTGGGGTCGGTGTATAGGCGACGCCGCCACCCAACGTCCAAGTGTCGGTCTGCGCACCGTAGCCATGCGAAGTTCCCCTATCCCAAGCTAGCTGACCGGCAGCACTCCACTGATCGTTGAACTTGTGACCAATACCGCCCGAAACAGTCCAGCCATCACGATACATCAGATCGAGCGACGTCACTTGACCCGGACCGTTCGTGAAACACACCGCTGGGGGAGCGAGGCCGGTCGGGCAGATTGGAACACTTTGCAGCACACTCCAGTTCACCCACTTGATCGAACCGAAGGCTAGCCAGCCTGGAGCGATACCCGACTGCAATTTCAACTCCAAGGAATCAGGCATGTACTGCGTGGAGCCGTAGATGGGCCTGACGATGGTCCCTCCCAAGCCATCCGGCAAAGTCAGCGAGCCAGAGATATTGTCGAGCTTAACCTGTGAATTGTAGACCAGACTCGCGCGCAGCGCGATGTCGGGGATTTCGTAAGCAACGCCAGCGCGCCAGCCCCAACCGCTGGTCTCCAGGTCGACACGACCTGTCAACGCCGGAAGGAGGTTCACTAGGCTTTCCTTGAAGCCCGAGATATCCTGATAGAACACGCCACCGATAAAACGGAGCTGACCCTTACCGGCATCAAACTTGTATGAGCAGGTGCCGGCGTAGTTGTTGCTCTTGATATCGGTTTCTGTATTGGAAAACGCACCGTTCCAAGCGGCACCGGGCGCAGTGTGGGCACCCCAAGGCTGCGAATAGTCGACCATGCAGTCGACACCCTGCACAACCTGAACTTTCATTCCGATACGCGGCACCCAATAGCCCTCGGCACCATCGGCCGAAGTGCCCAGGCCAAGGTCTTGCTTCGCTGGACCGAGGGCATTCTTGTACTTGCGATCCGGCATCACATAAGTCGCTTCGGCTTCCGTCGCGAACGGCGAGGCATCGAACAGCAGATCGATATCGTAGCCGCCGCGCTCCAGGCCGCCGGCACGCGCCGGATGCATCGCGGAACCGATCAAAGCCAGCGAAAAACACCCCGCCCCCAGCAGTGTTTTCAAACGCAAATTGTTCATGGATGTCCTCCCCGAAATACTAGTGCGTCAAGCTAGAACCAATTCGGGTTAACGGCGCAACAATGAATTCACATAGCGTACATGTACACTCTTGCGGACCGCATTTCGAACACAGTGGCGGCCTGGCCGGTAGGTTCGAAAATGACCATTTGGGCGGCAGACTGGGGAACAAATCAGAAAAAACCGCTCAAAACGGCACCAAAACCGGCTATTTTGCTGGCATTCGGCCCCATTGTTACATTATGGCAACAATGGGGTCGAAACTTTCCGTTTACGTCAATATTAACGCAACGGAACGCCTATTTTTCGAGCAAAAGAACCTTCGCGAAGCGCTGCAAGCGTCTCGCGAATCCGGCCGTCAACCGGCGTCGCGCACCCTGGTCAGCGCCACCGAAAGCTTCTCCTGCTGATCGCGGTATTCGTCGAGTTTTTCGCGCTCGGCCGCGACGATCTCTTCCGGCGCGCTGGCGACGAATCTTTCGTTCGACAGCTTCTTGTGCAGCCGCGCGATTTCCTCGGTCACCTTGGCCAGTTCCTTCTGCAGCCGCGCCGCCTCGGCGGAGAGATCGATCAGGCTGCCGAGCGGCAGGCAGATCGTCGCCTCGTTGAGCACGATCTGGGCCGAGCCCTTGGGTGCGGCATCCTGCAGCGAGATGTCGCCGACCCGCGCCAGCCGCTTGATGGCGGACGCATGGCGTTCCAGCCTCTGGTGAGTCTCGGCGCTGGCGCCGACCACCACCAGCGGCGCGATCGCCGCCGGCGGCACGTTCATTTCAGAGCGCACGGAGCGAATACCGGAGACCAGATCGACCAGCCAGTTGATGTCGGCGGCTGCATCGGCGTCCTCGAAGTCGGGCGACGGCCAGGCGGCGTGGCACAGCAGCGTTGCGCGCGTCCTGCCCTCACCTGCCGTCTGCGCCCACAGCTCCTCCGTCATGAACGGCATCATGGGGTGAAGCAGCTTGTAGATCTCGTCGAGCACGAAGGCGACGCAGGCGCGGCTTTCGGCTTTGGCCGCCTCGTCAGTGCCCATGAACACCGGCTTGAGCAGTTCGAGATACCAGTCGCAGAACAGGTTCCAGACGAAGCGGTAGGCAGCCGCTGCCGCCTCGTTGAAGCGGTATGAGGTGATGCCCTCGGTGATCGCGTGCGACGCCCGGGTCAATTCGGTCAGGATCCAGCGGTTGACCGGCAACTTGGCGTCGTTCAGCCAAAAATCGTCATTGCGCGCGACCTCGTTCATCTCGGCAAAGCGTGTCGCGTTCCACAGCTTGGTGCCGAAATTGCGGTAGCCGGCGATGCGCGCCGGATCGAGTTTCACGTCGCGCCCCTGCGCCGCCATCACCGTCAGCGTGAAGCGCAGTGCATCGGCGCCAAACTCGTCGATGAGGTCGAGCGGATCGATGACGTTGCCTTTCGACTTCGACATCTTCTGCCCGTTCTTGTCGCGCACCAGCGCATGCACATAGACGGTGTGGAACGGCTCCTCGTGCATGAAATGCAGGCCCATCATCATCATCCGGGCGACCCAGAAGAAGATGATGTCGAAACCGGTCACCAGCACGTCGGTCTGGTAATAGGTCTTCAGCTCCGGCGTGTGATCCGGCCAGCCCAGTGTCGAGAACGGCCACAGTGCGGACGAGAACCAGGTGTCGAGCACATCCTCGTCGCGGCTCAGGATTTCGCCCGGCTTGAAGGTCTCGAGCTTGTCCTCGACCCAGGCCTTCCACGGGCCTTCCAGCGCCAGATAATATTCAATCGCGGCGCCCAGCGCCTCTTCCTCGGTCTTCTCGACGAAGACGCGGCCGTCCGGCCCGTACCAGGCCGGGATCTGATGACCCCACCACAGCTGGCGTGAAATACACCAGGGCTGAATGTTCTCCATCCAGTCAAAATAGGTCTTTTCCCAGTTCTTCGGCACGAAGTTGGTACGGCCTTCACGCACCGATGCGATCGCCGGCTTGGCGAGCTCGGCGGCGTTTGCATACCACTGCTCGGTCAGAAACGGCTCGATCGGCACGCCGCCGCGGTCGCCATGCGGCACGGCGTGGCGGTGCGGCTCGATCTTGTCGAGGAAGCCGCCGGTCTCCATCAGCTCGACGATTTTCTTGCGCGCGACGAAACGGTCGAGACCGTCGAGCTCGTCCCAGACGGCCTGACGCTCCGGCGTCACGTCGAGCCCGGCGAGAAAATCCTCATTATCCCTGAGCGTTATTGCCGCCTCGATGGTCAGGATGTTGATCGCCGGCAGCTTGTGGCGCTTGCCGACCTCGAAATCGTTGAAGTCGTGCGCCGGCGTGATCTTGACCGCGCCGGAACCCTTTTCCGGGTCGGAATACTCGTCAGCCACAACCGGGATTTTCCGGCCGACGATCGGCAGCACGACATTTTTCCCGACCAGATGCCGGTAGCGCTCGTCGTCCGGGTGCACGGCAACCGCCGTATCGCCAAGCATCGTCTCGGGCCGTGTCGTCGCCACGGTAATGAAGGTCGCCGAATTTTCCGGATCGAAAGTCTCGCCTTCGATCGGATAGCGGAAGTGCCAGAGATTGCCGTTGATCTCCTGGGGCTCGACCTCCAGGTCGGAGATCGCCGTCAACAGCTTCGGGTCCCAGTTCACAAGGCGCTTGTCCTTGTAGATCAGCCCTTCCTTGTAGAGGCTGACGAATACTTCGAGCACGGCCTTGGACAGGCCTTCATCCATGGTAAAACGTTCGCGCGACCAGTCCGCCGAGGCGCCGAGCCGCTTCAGCTGGTTGAAGATGGCGCCGCCGGACTCGGCCTTCCACTCCCAGACCTTCTCGATGAACTGCTCGCGGGTGAGATCGCGGCGATGGATCTGCTCCTCCATCAGCTGGCGCTCGACCACCATCTGGGTGGCGATGCCGGCATGGTCCATGCCCGGCTGCCACAGCACGTTCTTGCCGCGCATGCGCTCGAAGCGCACGAGTATGTCCTGTAGCGTGTTGTTGAGTGCGTGGCCCATATGCAGCGAGCCGGTGACGTTGGGCGGCGGGATGACGATGGTGAAGGCCTCCGCCCCCTCCTCGGCGCCGGCGCCGGCGCGAAATGCGTCCGCCTCTTCCCAGATTTTGGCGATCCTGGGCTCGACGGTCTTGGCGTCGTAGGTCTTTTCAAGCATGGGAAAGTGGTCCGCGCGGTCGGGAGTTTTGCTGACCCGGTGTAAATCGGAAGGTTTTGGCCAAGTCAACCGCGAGGGCGGCCTCAGTCCTTCAACGCAATAGGCGGGGCCCTGGTCATTTCAACGGGAAGGCCATACCCGTCACCTTCATCGTCAGCGATCCCGACGGCAACCTGATCGCGTTCGCGACATCGGCCGGAAGCTGAGATGGAGCGAGAAAGCACGGCCGGAAGGCGGCGCCTTAATCCGGAACGGGCTGTGGTGATGCCTACTGCGCGCCGCGCGCGACGCGCTCGATTTCTTCGCGTACCAGGCGCTCGACCAGCGTCGGCAGATTGTTGTCCAGCCAGTCCTGCAACATCGGCCGCAGCATCTCCTCGGCCATCTCGTCGAAGGTCTTCTTGCTGCGGCTGGCGAAGGCGTCGGAGAGCTCGCCGAAGGCGGCTGCGACCTGCCGTCCCGTATGTTCCGAAACGATCGCCGACCGAACCGGAGTTGTATCGGCCGGGCGCGCGCGCTCGCCGCTCGAAGGACGAGGCTCGAAAGCCGGCTCGGCAGCGAGATCGTCCTCGAAAGCCTCGACCTCCGCGATTGCTGCCTGCCGATTTTCAGTCTCCGGCTGCCTGATCTCCGGCTGCCTGATCTCGGGCCGCCGTACTGTGTCAGCCGGTTTTGCCTGATTGCCAACGGACGCGATTTCGCGGCGCCAATCCGTGACGATCGAGTCGGTGGTTTCCGCCTTTGCCCGCACTGCAGCTTCTGCCCTGACGGCGGGAGCTGGCTCACTGGCTATCCTGGCGCTTACTTCCGCCAATGTCATCGGAGCATGCGCGGGTGGCGCGGCGGTCGTGGCATTTGCCGCAATGGCAGGCTTCACTGGCGACGGCTCGGAGCGCGGCTCCAGCCGCGCAACCACCGGCTCGGCCAGTTGGGCCTGCACCTCGGCCAGCGTCACCGGCTTCTTGCTTTCGGTCGAGCTGTGCAATTCGCTGCGGAAGGCCTCAACATCCGAAACAGGCCCGGCGGCCGGCACAAGGTCCTGGCGCAACTCATCGGCGTCGCCCGGCAGCTTGCGGCCGGTGTCGCTGTCTTCGATGATCCTCCTGATGGAAGCCAGTATTTCTTCCATGGAAGGTTCGCGCTGTGCGCTGCTTGCCGTCGCCATCGTCACATCCGCCGCCCCCGCGCATGATCCCGAAAATCGATCTTCGATTTTCGAAGAGGATCAGGCGCAAATCAAAATTCTACAGCGTCCTTTGCGCATCCATCGGACGCGTGGCGCTGTAGTGACCCGTTCCTGGATTCCTGTCCGGCAAAGCCGGATACGAATCATGGCGACAGCGTAGCCGACGGATCGCCATCCGAGAATCCCCAATCTCGGAAGACGCCGGATTTCAACAATTTAGGCTACAAAAGACAAACGCCGCGCATCCATGGGAAGCGCGGCGTGAAATGCTTCAACCCTGGCGGGACTTGAGCCGCCCAGGTGGGCTCAACGACCGTCCGGCGTACGCAGCCCGATCCATTTGTCCTTTACGGCTCTGTAGTGCTCTTCAGGCTTGTACTTCACCACATTCAACGCCAGGCGATCGGCCGACAGGCGGCCCATTGCCGAAAGGATGGCGTAGCTCGCTACAACCACATCGCGCTCGGAGCTGGCGAGGTCGATCTTTGCCGAGATGACGGCGTTCTGGGCGTTCAACACGTCGAGCGTGGTGCGCTGTCCGACATTGCGCTCCTCGATGACGCCGTTGAGCGCCAACTGTGCGGCCGCGATCACCTGCCGATTAGCGTCGACGCTTTCCCGCGCTGCGATGTATTGCGTCCATGCCGAGGTCACGGCCTGGCGCACCGAGTCACGGCTGACATCCACCTCGATGCGAGCCTGGCTGAGCGATTCCTTCGACTGACGAACGAGTGCGGAGGTACGGCCGCCCGAATAGATCGGAACGGTCAGCGTCGCGCCGACGGTTGCGGCATTGGAGTCGCCGTCCGAATTCCCCGCGCCAGGTACAGTATTTTGATAGGCATGGGAAAGGCCGGCACTGGCAGTCAACTGCGGCAGCAACGCACCTTCCTGCGTCTTTACATCAAATCCCGCTGCATCGACGGAATGTAGGGCGGCCAGGATGGCCGGATGCTCGTTCGATGCAATACCGATCGCCGCCTCGAGACTCCTCGGCAACAGCTTCGCCAACGGCGACGCGGCCTTGAGCTTGCCCGGCTCGTCACCGACGATCTGATGATAGGTTGCCGCACTGGCCAGAGCCTGCGCACGGGCGGCACTCAATTGCGCCACCGCGGCCGAACGCGACGCGTCGGCCTGCGCCACATCGGTGCGCGTGCCCTCGCCGACCTCGAAGCGCGAGCGTGCCGCGCGCGCCTGCTCGGTCAGGAACTGCAGATTCTGTTCGGTCAGCACCGCCACCTGGCGGTCGCGAATCACGTCCATATAGGCGCTCGCCGCGTTGAACAGCGTGTTCTCTTCGGTGTTGCGCAGGCCCTCGACCGAGGCCCTCACCTGTGCAGCGGCCGACGCGACCCTGTTCTTGGTCTGGAAGCCGTCGAACAGCGTCTGATCAATCCGAACGCCGAAGCTGCCGGTGGTCAATGCCAGGCTCGCGTTCCTGCCGTTCAGGTGCCTGGAGGTGTAATCGATATCAGCCGAACCAGTGATCACCGGGCGATAGCCCGACTTGGCGATCGCCACGCCCTCATCGGTGACGCGCACGCCGGCACGGGCCGAATTCAGCGAGGAATTGTTCTGGTAGGCCTTGGAAAGCGCGCCGAGAATGGTTTCCGCCGAGGCGGCTATCGGCGAAAGCGCTGTCGCGGAAATGAGGACAGTAACAAACAAACTCTTGGCTAAGGACGGCACTTTATATCCCTCATTCGTTTTGCACGGGAACCACGCCACGCCAGCCCATCCCTAGGGATCGGCCAGCGCCGCGTCGATGTATCGTTCCCCCGCTGACAGCCTCCCGAAACCCCGGTTAACCAATCAGCAACGATTGTTCAATCGCAAGCCAACATGACAGAGTCTTTGCTGCAAGGCAAAATCACTTAGAACTCGAAGGCATGAATGCGTTCAAATCCGGGTAGTGGCTTAATTGCCGCATTAAATGCCCGTCTTCCGGTTACAACCCCCCCTGCATTGAAAAAGAGCCGGGCTATGCCCGCATTGCCCTGCCCTTCCACAGCCACCAGCCGGCCGCCTTCGGCAAGCTGGTCAAGCAGCGCCGCAGGCACTTTCTCGACGCTGCCGCCGATGAGAATCACATTGTAGGGCGCCTTGGCGGCATGACCTTGCGGCAGTGGGCCGGTGACCACGGTGACGTTATCGCAGCCCTGCGCCGAAAGCGCCGCTTTGGCTGCTTCCGCCAGTGTGGTATCGCTTTCCAGCGCCACGACGGATTTGGCCAGCCTGGACAGCAGCGCCGCGGAATACCCGGTGCCGCAGCCGACATCGAGCACCGAATCGCCGGCGTCGATCTCGGCCAACTGCAAAAGCTTGGCCAGTGGCGACGGCTCCATGAGGTAGCGCGCACCGCTGCCATCGGCGCCGTCGGAGATGCGGATATCCTCGTCGATATAGGCGAGAGCCTGTTGGCCGGCGCCGACAAAGGCCTCGCGCGGCACGGCAAGCATGGCATCGAGCAATGCTGCGTCGGTCACATCGGTGGTGCGGACCTGGCCGTCGACCATCTTGACGCGAAGTTCGGAGAAATCAGCGCTCATGTCCCAACCAATCCGTCAAAAGCCAATGCGCTGAATGCGCTTGTCGCGCCGACACTGCGGCGCATTCGAACTCAAGCCCCCGGCATGCGGGAGTTGAAGCGATTGGAGGCCTCGCCCGGAATCGAACCGGGGTGCAAGGATTTGCAGTCCTCTGCGTAACCACTCCGCCACGAGGCCTCATCGCTCCCGGCGAGCGAACTCAATATGGTGGCAGCGAAAGGTCGTCAAGCGTCCGCGCGGCATTCCGGCGCGCTTTCCTCATCAGCCGCCGCAACGTGGTTCCCGAGCGATTTCAGCGCTTGGCGCACCGGCATATTGGCCGCTCCTCAAGCATGGCTGCGCGACCGGCGAAACTCGAACCCGCAGCTTTACGCAGCGGGTGCAAACTGGCTTTCACCGTAAACGCGCGGCTGACACCAGGGGCTGCCGTTCTCAAGGAGATATTCGAGGGGAAGGTCTGCGGGGGGCTGGAAGCGAAGCGTCCACTGAACCGGGACCGCGCGCCATCGCTTTCAATTTGGCCGGCGACGCCGTTCCCACCAGACGACGAACCGGCGCCGCAGGCGGCGCACCGCGGCAAATTCGTAGGAAAGCACCAAAAGGCCGAGCGGAATCATCCAGAAGCCGAGAATCGGCAGGAAACCGAGAAGGCCGAAAAACACCAGCATGATACCGATGGCGATCCTCAGCCCGCGCGAGCGCGGCATGGTGAACTCGCGCCCGAACACCGAGATTTTCCGCGCCGGTGCCTGGTTTTCGTCTGCTGCAGTCATGTCGAAAGTCGATCCGGTTGCCTTCGATAAAGCCATATGCGCTAAAGGCTGCAATCGCCTTTCAGGTTCCGCCGACCAAGGTCCGACGGCGCCCAAGACGGCTCATATGTGGTGTCATCCGGCGATTGCCAGAAACCATTGGGTGAAAATGCGCTAAAAAATGCGAAATGCTTCTTTGCAAAGCCGAAAAGGGTTTGCTATAGGCTGCGCCACTCACATGAGAGCCTCTATTCCCCGGTAGCTCAGTGGTAGAGCAACCGGCTGTTAACCGGTTGGTCGCTGGTTCGAATCCGGCCCGGGGAGCCACCGCCTTTTCTAAGCCGTGGTGCGATCTTGTACACTACAGCGCCATTGTCCGCGCACTTCGGTCCGCTTAGCTTCTGCCAGAACGGCTGGTAACAGCTACGAAGCCGATCGAGGCAGTTTGGTGGGCATCGCGCCCCTGCCCTCGCCCGAAGGCAGCCTGATAACGCCCGGTATCACCTATGAAAATACCAAATCGGGAGGACGTTGGTGCAAACCAAGAAGATCATCAATGACGGCAATCGGGCCGTCGACGAGATGCTGGAAGGCATCCTGGCTGCGCATCCCCGCCATCTCAAAGCCGTTGACGGAAGCCCGCGCTCGATCATCGCCCGCGATGGACCGCGCCAAGGCAAGGTAGGCCTCGTCATTGGTGGCGGCTCGGGCCACGAGCCGAGTTTTCTCGGCTTCGTCGGCAAGGGGCTGGCCGACGCGGCGGCGATCGGCAATGTCTTCGCCTCTCCGCCGCCCGACCCGATCCTCGAATGCGCCAAGGCGGCGAGCGGCGGCGCCGGTGTGCTGTTCATGTACGGCAACTATGCCGGCGACGTCATGAATTTCGACATGGCGGCCGAGATGGCCGCGATGGACGACATCGAGGTGCGCACGGTGCTGAGCACCGACGACGTCGCTTCCGCGCCCGTTGGTGACAGGCACAAGCGGCGCGGTGTCGCAGGGAACTTCTTCATCTTCAAGGCGGCAGGCGCCGCCTGCGACCGCATGTTGTCTTTCGATGAATGCGAACGCATTGCCGGGAAAGCCAACGACCACACCTTTACCATGGGCGTCGCATTGGCGCCCTGTTCGTTGCCGCAAACCCGCCGGCCGAATTTCGAAATCGGACCCGACGAGATGGAGATCGGCATGGGCATCCATGGCGAACCCGGCATCGCACGCGGAAAACTCAAAACGGCCGACGAGATCACCGACGAAATGCTGGACAGGATTCTCGCCGAGATGGCGCCGGCACGCGGCGAGAAGGTCGCCGTGCTGGTCAATTCGCTGGGTTCGACACCGCTGATGGAACTCTACATCATGAACCGGCGCGTGAAGCAGCGGCTTGACGATATCGGTGTATCCATTCACGCAAGCTGGGTCGGCAATTACTGCACCTCGCTCGAAATGGCCGGCGCTTCGATCACGCTGCACCACCTCGACGACGAGTTGCAAACGATGCTCGACCACCCTTGCGACTGCGCCATGTTTCGCGCCGGGTAAACTGGGGACGGCAAGGAACAACAGATGACAACAATCGACACCACCCGCCTTGCCGCGATGTTCGTTGCCATCGCCGACGCCATGTCAGCCGACCGGGACCGGTTGTGCGCGCTTGACGGGGTGATCGGCGATGCCGACCACGGCATTGCCATGGAGTTGGGATTTGCCGCGGCACGCGACGCGGTGGCCGCATTGGACGACGGGACCACCGATCCGACCATCTTGCTGAACACGGCGGCGAAGTCGTTCCTCAACGCCGTCGGCGCCTCCTCGGGCCCGCTCTATGCCACGGCATTCATGCGCGGCGCGGCCGCCGTCAAGGGCAAGGCGACGCTCGACGACGCCGACGCGGTCGCTATGTTCCAAGCGATGGCCAGAGGCATTCAGGATCGCGGCAAGGCCGAGCCTGGCGAAAAGACGATGATCGATGCGTGGGCGCCGGCCGCGAGGGCTGCGGGCGAGGCACTGGCCGCCGGCAAGGGGCTGGCCGGCAGCCTCGCGGCTGCAGCCGAGGCGGCAAAGGTCGGCGCGGAGGCGACCAAGACGATGATCGCCACCAAGGGCCGGGCCTCCCGCCTCGGCGAACGCTCGCTTGGCCATATGGATCCAGGCGCGGCGTCCGCCGTAACTGTGATCGAGGCGATGCGGATCGCCTTGACCGGCTAGGTCGGGAGCGGATCCTCAGCGCTTCGCGTCGAGCTTGTCGACAGCCTGCACGTTGGCGGCAGAGGGACCGTTCGGATCGAACTCCGAGGCCAGCCAGGCGTCGGCGATCGATTTGGCCAGTTCGGGGCCGATGACGCGCGCACCCATGGTGATGATCTGGGCATTGTTGGATTTCGCAGCGCGTTCCGCCGAATAGGTGTCGTGGGTTAGCGCGGCACGGATTCCGGGCACCTTGTTGGCCGAGATGCTGACGCCGATGCCGGTGCCGCAAAACAGGATGGCGCGGTCGTAATTGCCGTCGACAATTTCGTGGCCGACCGCAGCGGCAATATCGGCGTAGAATCCGGCCTGGCTGAGATCGACGACCTGCAGTTCTGGCTTGGTGGCGAGATGCTTGGCGATGACATCGAGCAGCGGCTTGCCGGCGCTGTCGGCTCCGAGTGCGATCTTCATGGCAATTAACTCCTTCGTTTTCGTGGTCAGCGCGCAATGGCGGCCGACGCCTTTTTGAGAATGTCGATATAGCCTTCCGCTTGCCATGCCGAGCGGCCGATGAACAGCCCATCGATATGCGGCTGGCCGATCAGTTCGGCCGCGTTGCCGGGATTGACGCTGCCGCCGTAGAGCACAAGCGGGGCGGTCGGCAACCGGGTTGCTGCGACCTGCTTGATCAGCGCCTGCTGCTTGTCGGCATAGTCGGCGCTGGCCGGAATGCCTTTCTCGCCGATCGCCCACACCGGTTCATAGGCAAAGAGTATCTCTGCCGACAACTCATTGTTTGCGAGACCCTGCAGCGCGCCCAAAACCTGCGCGGTCAGGATTTCGTCGGCGCGGCCGCCCTCGCGCTCGGCCAGCGTCTCGCCGACACAAATCAAGGGTACGAAGCCGTGCTTGACTGCCGCTGCGGTTTTCAGTCCCACGATCTTGTCCGTCTCGCCAAAATGCTCACGGCGCTCGCTATGGCCGAGTTCGATCAGGTCGAGCCCGCAATCCCTCAGCATCACCGGCGAAATCTCGCCCGTCCAGGCACCGGCGTCGGCCCAATGCATGTTCTGGGCGCCAACCTTGACGCGGGTGTTGGCGAGCGCCGCCTTGACCTGCCGCACCGCGGTGAAGGGGGGAATGACGAAAGGCTGTATCGCCGGATCGAAGCCGGGCACGAAGGCAGCCAATGCCTCGGCGAACTGCAGCGCCTCCGCCAGCGTCTTGTTCATTTTCCAGCTCGTGCCGACCCAATATGGGGCCATTCTTCTCTCCTTCGATCCGAAATTCGGATGTTTCCGGCCAGCGCGCCGGCCTACGGGCCGGCGCTTTCCCTCAAGCGCGAGGCTTGAGACTTTCGCGGCCGCTGTCGATGTAAGGCGCCCAGAAATCCACCGACTCACGGATCATTGCAATAACCTGATGATCGACCGGTTCCCTCTCCCGGAAGGAAAGTTCAAGGCAGATTTCATTGTCGGTTCCGCCACCCGCCCGCACGGCGTCGAGCAGCTTCTGCGGGATGATGCGGCCATCCTTGTTGTAGGCGGCGGTGAACGGCCAGTGCCCGCCCTTGTTCATCGACGATTGCTTGATGTGGATGATCGGCGATTGCAACGGGAACGCTTTCGCCCAGGCATAGGGATCAGTGTCGTCAGGATTGGGCGAGGTCACGTCGCCATGGTCGATGTCGACCATCATCTGCATCGGGATCGGCAGCTTGGCCGCATCGATGGCGCCCTGCAATTCGACGCAGCTTTCGATCGTGTGGCCAAACTCGCGGCCGACCGACATCGGTTCCCAGAAAAGGTAGGTCAGGCCCGCCGCTTTGGCGTGCTCGGCCACTTCGCGCCAGCATTCGAGCGCGATGCCGAGAAGCGCCGCGCGCCGCTGCGGATCGTCAAAATCCTTGTAGGTGAATATGGCGAACTGCGTGCCCATGCCCGACGCGCCGAGTTCGGCGGAGATGTCGGCGAAGGTCTTGAACCAATCGACATAATAGCGGCGCACATCCGCGTCCGGATGGCCGAAATGATTGAGCCGGCCATAGGGACCGGTCATACCCGAAGTGATCCGCACGCCGGTCCGCGCCAGGGCGCTGTTGAACAGGCGAACGAACTTGGCGATCGTTGCCGCCGGCCAGCCCGGATTGACGAATTCATGCGTCAGTTGCACGTCGCGGATGCCGATGCCATAGGCAATGGCGTCGATCAGATCGTCGGGATCGGCGAAGCGATTGACCAGCGGGTTGGTGTTCAGCGAAAGCGTGAAGGCCATCAGTTCACCGCCGCCATTGTCTTTGTGCACCAGTCTTCGAATGTTTTCCGCTCGGCCGCATTGATATGCAGCCCGTGTTTGGTCCGGCGTTCGAGAACGTCGGCGGCGGTCATCGCCCATTCGGTCTCGAACAGGAAGACAGCTTCGAGCTCATAGAAATCCGGGCCGAAACGACGGCCGAGATCGGCTTCGCCTTTTACGCCTTTCAGCAAGGCGCGCGTGCGCGTGCCGTAGCTGCGGGCATAGTGCTTCACCAGCGACGGGCTAAGCCACGAAAACTCGGCGTGCAGATCGCCCAGGAACTGCTCGAAATCCGCGTTGGGCAGGTCGCCTCCCGGCAGGGGAATTTTGGCTGTCCAGGCCTTCTTCATGGTCGGAAAGAAGGGCTGGATCTTTTCCAGCGCATGTTCGGACAGTTTGCGGAAGGTGGTGATCTTGCCGCCGAACACAGAAAGCAGCGGCGCGCCACCGTTCGGGGCGTCGAGTTCGAAGATGTAGTCGCGCGTCACCGCGCTCGGGTTGTCGGCATTGTCGTCATAGAGCGGACGCACGCCCGAGAAACTGTAGACCACGTCCTGCGCGGTGAGTTGGCGCTTGAAGTAGCGGTTGACCACCTTGATCAGATAATCGATTTCGCTGGCTTCGGCCGCCACTAGCTCAGGCCTGCCTTCATAGGGTATGTCGGTGGTGCCGATCAGCGCCAGATCGTTCTCATACGGATTGACGAAAATCACCCGCTTGTCGTTGTTCTGGATCAGATAGGCCTGCCGTCCCTCCCAGAATTTTGGCACGACGATATGGCTTCCTTTTACCAGGCGAACGTTGCGGGTGGAATTCTGTCCGGCGACGCGGCTGACGATGTCATTCACCCATGGCCCGGCCGCGTTGACCAACCCGCGTGCGCGGACCCTCGTCACAGCGCCCGTGCGGCCGTCCTGCATGTCGATCGACCACAGGCCGTCTTCGCGCCAGGCAGCAATACAGGCAGTGCGAGTGAAGACTTTTGCGCCGCGCTGACTGGCATCGAGCGCATTGAGCAGCACCAGCCTGGCGTCATCGACCCAGCAGTCGGAATATTCGAAGCCACGCTTGAATTCGTCCCTGATCGGCGCCCCTTCCGGCGCCGTTCTCAGGTTCAGTGTCCTCGTTCCCGGCAGCCGCTTGCGGCCGCCAAGATGGTCGTAGAGAAACAGCCCGAGCCGCACCAGCCATGCCGGCCGGTCGTCGGGGCTGTGCGGCAGCACGAAACGCATTGGCCAGATGATGTGCGGCGCCGCCTCAAGCAGCACCTCGCGCTCGATCAGCGCTTCGCGCACCAGCCGGAACTCGTAATATTCGAGATAGCGCAGGCCGCCATGCACCAGCTTGCCGGAACGCGAGCTGGTGCCTTGCGCCAGATCGTCCTTCTCGCACAGGATGACCGACAGCCCGCGACCCGCGGCATCGCGCGCTATGCCGGCGCCGTTGACGCCACCGCCGATCACGAAGAGATCGACAATATCCGTTGTATCGCTCAAGACTTAGCTCCTGTGCGGTGCGCCATCGATTTCCACACCGGATGCAGCGCCTGACGCGCCGCGACAAAAGACGGAAACAGCGCATCGTAGGTTTGCGAAAGCGCCTCGTCATAGGCGTCGCATTCGCCCAGAAGCGGCGTCACCCATTCGGCGCTGCAATCATCCATCGAGCGATAAAAGCCGAGCCCGACCGCGGCCATCATCGCCGCACCCGCAGCACCTGCTTCCTGGCGGCTGCTGGTTCTGACCTGCGCGCGGGTCGCCGCGGCGATAATACGGCGCAGCGACGGACTGCGCGCCGCGCCGCCAGACAGGCGGATCTCGCTGGGCATGCTGCCCATGGCCTGGTAGCAATCGCGGGCCGCGAAGGCCAATCCCTCGAGAACGGCGCGCGCCAGATCGCCAAAACCGTGCTTGACCGAGAGGCCGATGAAGCCCGCGCGTGCGTCGGGGTCAACGAACGGTCCGCGTTCGCCGGCGAGAGAGATATAGGGCTGATAGATCAGCGATCCCGGCTCCGATCCTTCGACCCAGACATCGAGCGCTTTCAGCAATTCGTCGCGCGAAGGCTTGGCGCCGCTGGCGGTCAGCACGTCGCGTGCCAGGCCAAGCAGCCAGTCGATGTTGAGCGTCGCCGCCATGTTGGATTGCAGCTGCGCATAGGCGCCAGGAACCGGCATGGCGATCGTGTAGCCTGATGCATTGTCGTTGAGGACGACATCGTCGGCTGTGCGCGCCAGGCGTGTGTGGATGCCGGTCGAGCCGATGACCGTGCAGCCGACATTGCCGCTTGGATCATAGAGGCCGGCGCCAAGCGCGGTGCTGACCATGTCGACGTAGCCCAGCACCACCGGCGTGCCCTCAAGCAGGCCGGTCTCATTTGCTGCCGACGCAGAAAGCGGATGATGGTCGGTCGTGCCTTCGAGCATGGGCGGCAGTAGGCGGCGGTGCGACGTCAGATCGAGAATGTCGAGCACCTCGTCGGAATAGCTGCGCGAGCGGAAATCGCCGAAGGTGAAGGTGCCTTCCGAGGGATCGGTGGCGCGCTCGCCGGTCATCTTGAAATAGAGCCAGTCCTTGCAGTGAAAGGCAGTGGCGGCGCGCTCCAAAATTTCCGGGCTGTTCCGTTTTATCCAGCTGAGCTGAGCGCCTTGCTGGCAAGCGTTGAGCCCGGTTCCGGTGATCTCGAACCGCGTGCGATCCCGGGGATCGCCGCGCATCTCGTCCACCAGATGTCCGGCGCGCGCATCGAGCCAGAGCCAGGCGCGCCCGACCGGCATACCGTCGCCATCGATCAGCCAGGTGCCATCGCCCTGTCCGGTGATTGCGACAGAAGCGGTGCGCCGCGCTAGGTCGGGAACTTTCGTCGCCAATTCGCGAACCGTCAGCGCCATGTCGCGCCAGGTTTGATCGAGGTCCTGCTCGGCGCCGCCGCCTTCCAGCGTGACGAAGCTGTTGGTCACCGACGCCATGGCAAGCTGCCGCCCCGACAGATCGAAAGCGACGGATTTGATCACGGACGTTCCCGCGTCGACCCCGATCAGCAGGTCTTTCATGCCGCAAGTTCCGAATGGTTATGAAGGCAATTCACAAGGAGCAGTCTTTGTTGTCTGGAAGCCGTAGAAGAGGCAGGGAGTGTCCGCAAGGACACCCCCTGTGCAGGTTTATTCCGACAGCACGAAGGGCGCGGTGTACTTGTCCACATTGTCCTTGGTGATGAGAAGGCAATCGAACAGCTGCTTCTCGCTGGTGGCGCCGGTGGCGCCCGTCTTGATGAACGAGTCGGCCTGCTGCACGGCCTTGGCGGAGAAGATGGCAACCGGCTGCAGCACGGTGTACTGCAGTTCGCCGGACTTGATCGCCGCAACCGCATCCGGCGAGCCGTCGAAGCCGCCGACCTTGATGCCGGCCAGCTTGCCGGCTTCCTTCAGTGCCGCAACCGCGCCGAGCGCCATTTCATCATTGCCGCTGATCACGGCGATGATGTCTGGATTGGCCTGCAGCATGCTCTGCATCTTGTCGTGGCCCTGGGTACGATCCCAGTTGGCGACCTGCGAAGCGGCCTTTTCGAGATCCGGATACTGGCTGAGCACGGTCGCGTAGCCGTTCGAGCGCGTGGCGGCGTTGTTGTCCGACGGAGCGCCGAGCAGTTCGACATATTTGCCCTTTTCACCAACCGCCTGCACCCACTGCTGGGCACCGAGAGCCGCTCCTTGCGCGTTGTTGGAGACGAGCTGTCCCTTGGCGAGGCCTTCCTGGTTGATCTCGGCATTGACGAGGAAAACCGGGATGTTGGCGGCAATCGCCTTCTTCACCGCGCCGACCGAACCATCGGCATTGGCCGGGTCGAGGATGATCGCCACCGACTTGTTGGTGATGGCGGTGTCGATCAGATTGCTTTCCGTGTTGGTGTCGCCCTTGTGGGCGGCGACGTTGGCCGTATAGCCAAGCTTCTCGGCTTCCGCCTTGGCGACGTTGCCCTCGGTCAGCCAGTACGGGTTGGCCGGATCGTTGACGATGATCGAGATCAGGCCTGCGGCCGATGCGGCTGCGCTAAACCCGACCACCATCGCGGCGGCAAGCAAACTTCTAAGCACGATTTTCATGTACATTCCTCCAATGATTTACGCGGTGTTGCTGCCAGTTCATCTGGCAGTCTTCCCTTGGGCAGGATTGGCCGGTTCGGCCTTCCCCCGTTTCTGAGAAGTCGGTTGGCCGCCCGTCGAAGCTGGAAGCTTGCTACGGCGGCGATACTGAACGGCATTGAGGAGCACGGCGAGTACGATGACGGCGCCGGTGAACACTGTCTGCCAGTAGGATGAGATGCCGATGATCACCAGACCGTCGGACAGGAAGCCGATGACGAAGGCTCCGAGCAGGGTGCCACGAATGTTGCCGCGCCCGCCGGTGAGTGCGGCGCCGCCGATGACGACTGCGGCGATGGCCGTCAATTCGTAGGTGGTGCCCGCGGTCGGTCCGGCCGAGGTCAGCTGCGAGGACAGGATCAGGCCGGCAATGGCGGCGCAGATGCCCGACAGCACATAGACCGAAATCTGCACGGTCTTGACCGGAACGCCGGAGAGTTCGGCGGCGCGCTCATTGCCGCCCGAGGCGTAGAGCCAGCGTCCAAAGGCGGTGCGGTTCAGGACGATGCTGCCGATCAGCGCGATGACCGCCAGCACCACCACGCCGGTCGGCACGCCGAACAGGCGGTTGAAGCCGAGAGCATCGAAACCGGTGTTGCCCAACTCCGGCTTGCCGCCGAGATTGTTGTAGGTCAGGCCGCTGGTCATCAGCAGTGCCAGGCCGCGCGCCATGTACATGACGCCGAGCGTGGCGACGAAGGCCGGAACCTTGAACCGCGCGATCAGCACGCCGTTGATAAGCCCGACGGCCGCACCCAGCATGCAGGCCAGCACCGCGACCACCCAGACCGGCGGGTAGAGAACGACGCCCAGCCAGGTCAGCGTCACGCCCTGCATCAGAAAACCGGCGACGACGCCCGCAAGCCCGAGCGTGGAGCCGACCGACAGATCGATGCCGCCATTGAGGATGACGAGCAGCATGCCGACGGCGAGAATCCCGAAGATGGCGACATGCGAGGCCATGGTCAGGAAATTCGCCACCGAAAGGTAATAGGGCGACAGGATCGAGAAGACGACGATGATGACGATCAGGGCAAAGAAGGCCCGGCCTTCGAGCAGCAGCTTGGCCACGTCGAAGCCCTCGCCGCCCGCATTGGGGCTGGACTGTTTGCTGGCCTGGCTGACATCGCTCATGATCGGGGCTCCGGAATCTATGATCAGGCGACCACGGCTTCGCCGGAGGCGGCCATGATCTGCTCTTTGGTGGCGTTGGCGCCGAATTCGGCGGAAATCTTGCCGCGCCGCATGACGACGATGCGGTGAGCGATGCTGAGGCACTCATTGACCTCCGAGGTCGAGAAGACGACCGCCAGGCCTTGCGCGGCACGCTCGCTGAGCAAGCGAAAGACTTCGGCCTTGGCGCCGACATCGATGCCGCGGCTCGGCTCGTCGAGAAGGATGACCTTGGGATCTGTCGTCAGCATCTTGCCGATGACGACCTTCTGCTGGTTGCCGCCCGACAGCGATCCGATCATGGCGTTGCCGCCCGCGGTCTTGATGGTCACCTTGCGGATCGAATCGTCGATCAGTGCGCGTTCCCTCGGCCGGGAGAGGAACAGGCCTTTCGCGAACGCCTCGATGCTGGCAAGCGACAGATTGCGGCCGACGGTCATGGTCTGAACCAGGCCGTCGCGCTGGCGATCCTCGGGGACCAGAACCAGACCTCGGGCGATGCGCTGGGCAATGCTCAGCCCCGAAACGTCCTCACCCTCCAGCAGCGCCCGCCCGCCCGCCATGGGCACACGGCCGGCGACGGCCTCCAGCAATTCCGTGCGGCCCGCGCCCATCAGCCCATAGATGCAGACGATCTCGCCCGCTTTGACATCCAGCGACAGATGATCGACGACGTAGCCTGAACCCGAAGCGTCGGTGACGCTGACATCCTCGATCGACAGCGCGACCTCACCAAACGCATGGCCGGTCGGCGGCGAGCCGAGGTCGAAATTCTCACCCACCATGTTGCGGACGATCCATTCGAGGTCGATGTCCTTGGCCTCGGCCGTCGCCGTGATCGCCCCGTCACGCAGCACGACGGCGTAGTCGGTGATCTGCAGCGCCTCTTCGAGGTGATGCGAGATGTAGACGATGGAGACACCGCGGCTGGTCAGATCGCGGATCACCTTGAACAGCACTTCGACCTCCGTGGCGCTCAGCGCGGAGGTCGGCTCGTCCATGATCAGGATGCGGGAATCGACCGACAGCGCGCGTGCGATCTCGACGATCTGTTGCTGCCCCAGGCGCAGGTCCTCGACCAGGGTCATCGGATCGATGTCTTCTTCGAGGTCGGCCATCAGCGCCCGCGCCTGGCGCGCCTCCTCGGCGAAGTCGAGGCCGGTTCTGGTGCGCAGTTCGCGGCCCATGAAGATGTTGTCGCGAACGCTCAGATTCGGCGCCAGGCTGAGCTCCTGGTGGATGATCGAAATGCCGCGATCGCGCGCGTCCGAAGACGAGGCAAAGCTGACGAGATTGCCGTCGAGCACGATGTCGCCGGATGTCGGCGTCACCACGCCGGACAGGATCTTCATCAGCGTCGATTTGCCGGCGCCATTCTCTCCGAACAGGGTGGTGACCTTGCCGCGATGGATGTCGAAGTTGACGCCCTTGAGCGCGTGGACGCCGCCATACGACATGACGACATTGCGCGCCGAAAGCACGGCATCGCCAGTCGCGGGTTCTGTGCCGGCAGTCATTGTCATTTGACGTCCAGCCTCACCGGTGTGACCAGCCAGCTCTTCGGATTGACCAGCTTGAAGACGCCGACCACCGCTATTGTCTTGCCGGTCAAGGCACTGGTATCGACTTTCGCCAGCACCTCCTTCTTCATCTCGTTGTTCAGCGCCGAGCCGGCGTCCTGATACTCGATCTGGTTGGTGAACTGACCAAAGGTGATCTTGCCGGTGGCGTCGCGAAGCTCGGTTCCGTTGATCGCCGGCCCAGTCTGTACGCGGACGGTCAACGTGTCCGGCAAACCGTCGACGGCGACCTTGTAGATGCCCGATTTTCCCTCGTCGACGACGCCGGTGAACTTGACCGAGATGACCGGTCCGACTCCCGCCGGCACGCCATATTCCTTTTCGGCCGTCGCCCTGTCCTTGGCGATCGCCGCCGCCACCGTCGCGGCGTCGGCGGCACGCGCTTCGACATCGGCCTGCACCTTGGGAAATTCAGACTTGCCGTAGTCGGCGGCCGAAAACACCGCGTTGCGAACATCGCCGGCAGAGCCGATCTTGATCACCTTGGTATCGAGCGCCATGGCGCCGAGCAGAACCACAACCGCGGCGCCGGCAAGCACCCGGCGCAGGCCGGGCGAAGCTTGCCGGGCGGTGGCCTTCGCGCTTGATGCAACCACCAGCGGTGCGGATTGTCCGTTGTCACGCATTCGAAGTTCCTCCGTTCAGGCAGCGCTTCGCGGTCCCGGCTGCATCGTCGAGCTCGACCAGCGCGCGGGCCGTGCATTCGTCGGTGATCAGGCCGCTGAGATAACGGCTTTCGAGTACTGCCTTGATGGCGCGCACCTTCACCTTGCCGCCGGCGACGGCAACGATCCTGCGGCCCTTCAACTGATCGCGCGGAAGCGCCAGTATTCTTTCCGACAGCGCCGTTTCGACCGGACGCCCCTTGTCGTCGAAGAAATGCGCCAGCAATTCACCAACGCCGCCGTCACGCTTGACCTCGTCGATTTCGGAAGGCTCGATCATGCCGGTGGCGACCAGCGACGCCTCCCGCTCGGCCGTGCCTATTCCGACGAACATCAGGTCGGACCGGCTGGCGAGAGCGAACACATCGCTGATGCCGCGCTGGCCAAGCAGCACTTCGCGGTCCTCGGCGGTATTGGCGACAAAAGGCACCGGCATGACGAAAGCCTGCGCGCCGGTCCGCTCTGCCAGGCGATGCATGACGTCGTGCGGGTTGGCGGCGAATTTGCGCGTCACGCCGCCAAGCAGCGAGACGAAACGGATGTGAGCAGCAGTTGCGCGCGTCAGATATTCGACGCTGGCGGCAAGCGTGCGGCCATGGCCGACGCCGATCAGCATGTCTTCGCCGCGATCGATTTCGCGCTTCAGGAACTGGGCGCCGGCAATGCCCAGCCCCTTGAGCGGCAGTTCGTCCTGATCGAGATCGGGAACCACCTCGCAATAGTGGAGCCCATAGGCGGCGATCAGGCGCTGTTCCAGGTCGACGCATTCGGCGACGTCGCCGTCGATGAAGACCCTGACCAGACCTTCCTGGTTGGCCTTGGTGATCAGCCTATGCGCCTTGAGGCTGGTCAGGCCAAGCCGCTTGGCCACCTGGGCCTGGGTCAGACCACCGGCATAGTGCAGCCAGGCCGCGCGCGTGGCGAGGCTGGATTCATGGTCGCGGTTTGCGCTTCCGCCGGAATTCAAGCCATCCCCTCCCCAGGGTGATAATATTATCTTTGTGTGCAAAAATTTTCATACCTTTGCACCGCTGTCAATCCCTCCGCAGATGGTTGCCTCAGCCGACGTTCGGCAGCCAACGCGAGCCTATTAGAAGGTAAGCATACAATATGACCATACGGTAACGTTAATTTAACGTCAATTTGTGTTACCGTATCCAGTGACGGCATGAGCCCGTAGGCGCCGGCAAATCCCAATCCGGGTGCAAAATGGGAAGGTTGATGCACAGGGCGCAACAAGGGCAAATCGATCGGATTGCCTCAGGAAAAGCTAGGCGTCGGCGATCAAGCGATCAGTCCAGCCGCATCAGGTTCCTGCCTTCGAGCTCGACAACAGCGGCTTCGACCTCCCGCGTGAGGCGCTCGGTGCTCCACCCCAACGCCCGCCCCGCGATCGCGGCAATCTCCTGCAGGTCGCGGCTCGTCAGCGAGCCGCCTATCGCCAACGTGCTGCGGCGCATAACGACATCGGCCAGATGTTCGACGAACTCGTTGCGCGCGATGTAGTCGATTTCCGCCTTGCCGTAGCCGCCGGAGTCCGGCAGGCAACCCTCATCATCCGACCCGTGCCTGGCGATCTCAACGGCTCTGGTCCCGTAGCGCGACAGCAATTGATCAAGGCGCCCTTCCCCGGCGCCCGTTGCCTGCTGTGCCTCAGCCAGCCAGTCCGCGCGCGCGGCGGCATTGGCCGGAAAATTCCTCCCGCCGCCGATCGGCATGGCTCGCGTCGTCACCTTGCGGCTGCGCTGCAGGCGCTTGAGTACCGTGTCAGCGACTTCCTCGGCAAAGCCGCGGAACGTCGTCCATTTGCCGCCGACCAGCGAAATGACTGCAAAGGGCCTGTTGCCGTCCGGCTCGGCAACGGGCGCCGAATGATCGCGGCTGATCAGTCCGGGCGTCGCTGCTTCAGACGTCGGCAGCGGCCGGATGCCGCTATAGGCGTAGACGATCTGGTCGCGCTCGAACGCCATGCCCGGCAGCAGCGTTCGCACGCTGTCGAGCAGATAGTCGACTTCTTCGGGTTCGCAGCGGACCGCGTCCGGATTGTCGGCCTTGATGTCGGTCGAGCCGACCAGCGCCAGGCCGAGATAGTCGTAGACCAGGCAGATGCGGCCGTCATCGGTCTCGAAATAGAGCATGCGCCCGGCGAGGCTTTTGACCAGTTCGTCATGCCTTAACAGGATATGCGAGCCCTTGGTGCCGCCGATCATCTTCGATGGAGCACCAAGCAGCGCGTTGACGTCGTCGATCCACGGACCGGCGGCGTTCACCACCAGCTTCGGCCGCACCGAAAAGGCCGCGCCGTTTTCCGGCTGGAAGGTGAGCACGCCATTGGCTGAAGCCGCCAGTGTCGTGTAGTTGGCACCGGCAGACGCCGCGTGAGCCTGCAAGCCGTCGAGGATCAGTTCCAGCACCAGCCTTTCCGGGTGACTTATCTTGGCGTCGTAGTAGGTCCCGGTGGCGACGATCGCCGGATTGAGCGCCGGCATCTCGCCAAGCGCCTGCCGCCGCGCGACCATGCGGTGGCGCGGCATGACCTGGTTTCGCGAACCATAGAAGTCGTAGATCATCAGCCCGATCTTGATCAGTATGGCGCCGCGGCTGCGCGGCGCGCTGATCGAGCCGAACAGCGTTCGCAACGCCGCCAGCATGCCCTTGCCCCACGAGAAGATCGGGATGACGGTCGGCAGCGGGCTGACATAGTGCGGCGCGTTTTGCAGAAGCAGATTGCGTTCGAGCGTCGACTGCGCCACCAGCCCGAACTCGCCGGTCTCGAGATATTTCAGGCCGCCGTGGATGAGCCGCGACGGCGCGGCACTGGTGCCCGAGCCGAAATCCGCCTTGTCGACGATCAGGCAGTTGACACCTTGCGCGCACAGATCGCGAAACAACCCTGCCCCGTTGATGCCGGCGCCAAGAATGACGACGTCGACCTCGCCGGTCGCAGCCATAGCTGCGAGACGTCCGGCGCGATTGTCCGCCCCTGCTCCGTCTGTTCGGCTCATGGCGCTTTCGTCTTGACGATGCGCAGTTTCACGCCGGCCCGCTCGAGGCTCTGCGCCTGCGCATCGCCGAGGCCCTCGGTCACCAGCACGGCGTCGAAACTGGTCAAATCGTCGAAGACATGCAGCGCGATCCGGTCGAATTTTGCGTGGTCGACCAAAAGGATGCGCTTCACGGAGGCGGTCATCATCGCCTGCTTGACCCGCACGACATTCGGATCCTGGATGAAAGCCGTGGTTCCGGTGACGGCCGAAGCCGAACAGATCAGCACATTGGCGCGCAATTGCGCCACGGCGTTCTCGCAGACGATGCCGATATAGGCATTGTAGGTGCCGTGATACTGGCCGCCGAGACAGATGAAGTCGAGGTCGTCGACATTGATCATCAGCGCCGCCGTCGACACGCTGTTGGTGACGACCGTCAACGGCTTGACGTCGAGCAGCAGCGTGGCGACCGCGTTTGCTGTCGATGAATCGTCGAGCATCACCACCTGGCCGGCCTCGATATAATCCAGTGCTGCCCGCGCCAGCGCATCCTTCTCCGCCCTGTTGACCGTCACCCGATAGCGAAACGCGCTCTCGTAGAGACCGGACGGCTGAACCGTCACCGCGCCATGCAGCTTGCGCAGCACGCCCTGTTGCGCCAGCCGGTCGATGTGCCGGTGGATGGTCATGCGCGACACCCCGAAATGCTCGACCAGATCGTCGATGCGCACCTGGCCGAGCTTGATCACATAGTCGGCGATCTCCTCGCGTCGTTCGTCGGCCTTGATCATGCTTCTCCCCCCGCCAGCCTTTCGATATCAGGCCAATGCGACTTCATCTGCTCGGCGATGCGGCAGTAGAGCGAAAACCGCTCGTTGAACACAGCACTGGAGGCCGGCGCTGGCTGATATGTCCGCTCCGTCATGCCGACCTGCCTGGCGCCCTCTTGCGGCGTCTTGAACAAGCCGACCGCAGCACCTGCGCAAAGCGCGGCACCGAGGGCCGCGGTCTCATCCGTCGAGGTGACGGTGACCGGGGCGTTCAGCACGTCGGCAAACATCTGGACGAAAGCAGGATTGCGCGAACCGCCGCCGGTCAGGCGGATCTCGCTGACGGCAAAGCCGTCGCGCAAAGCCTCGACATGGGTGCGGTGATTGAAGGCGATGCCTTCCAGAACCGCCTTCAGCATGTCGCCGCGATTGTGCCAGCCATGCAGGCCGACAAAGCTGCCGCTGGCCAAATCGCCATAGGGAGAGCCGAACAGATAGGGATGAAACAGGATGGTCGAAGGCTTCTTCAACGCCGCGTCGATCTCTCCCGCCAGCAATTCGTGGAGCGAGCCGCCATCCGCGTTTGTCCTGTCTTGCTCCAAGCGACAGAAAGTGTCGAGAAACCAGTCGTAGTTCGCGGTCGAGGCCGGCGAGATCGACATGTTGTTCCAACGCCCCGCATCGATGGCGTTGCGGCAGAACCAACGTCGGTCGACGCGCGGTTGCGAAGAGACGACTTCGTTGATGGAATACGTGCCGGCGACGATGGCGAGCACGCCGTCTTCATGGCCGCCCATGCCAAGCGCCGAGGCGGCCACGTCGTGCAGGCCGCAGGCGACCGGTGTTCCCTTGCGAAGGCCGGTCCTTTCGGCGGCATCGGCTGTGACTTGACCGGCGACGTCAGCCGAATGCCCCACCGGCGGCAGCGCGTTGAACAGATCCTCCAACCCGAAGATGCGCAGCGCTTCAGGCGCATAGGCTTGCGTGCGAAAATCCGTGAATGAAGTGCTGGCCTCCGTGCGGTCGGTCCCGATCGTGCCGGTCAGGCAAAAGCGCAACCAGTCCTTGCAGGCCAGCACACGGCCGATGCGGCCATAGCGATCAGGATCGTTCTGCTTAAGCCACGCCAGCAGCGCCGACGGCGCCGAAACATGCGGCGTCTGGCCTGTCGTCGCCAGCGCATCGGTGAAAACGGTACCGGCGGACCACCTGTCGACAATGTCGCCGGCGCGGCTGTCGAGCGACAGGATGCCTGGTCCCAAAGGCTGACGATCATGATCGAGCACATAGAGACCATCGCCATGCGCGGTCGCCGCCACCGCCTTGATGTCTTCCGCCGGCCTGCCGGAGAGCGCGATCGCCTCCTTGATGGCGTCGGCTGTTGCTTGCCACAGGCCTGACATGTCGCGCTCCACCCAGCGCGCGTGGGGCATCGATTGCGGCACCCGGCGACGCGCCACGGACAATTGCGTGCCGTCGGCATCGAAGATGACCGCCTTGGTGACCGTGAGGCCGTTATCGATTCCGAGCAGGCTGGGCATGATCACCGCCTCTTTCAGCATTGGCGATTGCTACAGGGCGATCCTGCAGTCTGATGCAAGGGCGAAACACATGGCGACAACCCCGATAGAGCAAGGCGGATAAATGGCAAAAGTACCTTGCCCCGACAAAACACCCATATCTTTATGTGAATTTAACGTCAACATGCGCGACAAAAACCGCTACCGCGCCGTTAGAGGGCATGAATGGATCTCGCGGTTGCCAGGCGACGCGTAATCAGCTGCTAAGGCCGTCACGGATGGCGCTGAAATAGCGGTCGGTTCCAACCTGCCCGCCCTTGAGTGCCACCTCCAGCCCATCGATCGCCTTGACGCGCGAGTGAGCGACGCAAAGCGGCGAGCCCGGCGACGCCGGCAACGGCATCCGCACGGTCAGCGCATCGACACCCATCTGGCCGAGCGCGTGGCTCGACGTATCGCCGCCGGCAACGACCACGCGCTGCAACTTCTGCTCGATGGTCAGCGCGCGAAGCAGTTCGCCGAGGCCCCGCCCGAGCTTGTGGCGGGCGCCTTCCTGGCGGTCGATTTCGCCCCCCCTATCGGCCGCGGGTCCAAGGGCCGTGTAGAGAACGACGCTGCGCCCGGCTTCCAGACTGGCGCGACCGGCTGCCGTCGCGCGTGCGATCGCATCTCCGGAAGCTTCGGAGATCAGTTCGACGGGATCGACCTCGATGCCGTCGAAGCCGTCAGTCAAAGCGTGACGGATCTGTCGTTCGGTCGTCGACGAACAACTGCCCGAGACGACCGCGATCCGGTCGGCGGCACCCGGCGGCGAAAATTCTGGTTCAGCTCTGACTGTCCCGTTCGACACCCATTCGGCCAGCAGCGCATATTCGATCCCCGACGAGCCGACGACGAACGAACCGCCCGGCTTGCGGGCGCGCCATATCTCCTTGCCGGCAAGCGCCTGCGTCTCGAGGCTGTCGACATCGACAAGTACGATGTCGGTGCCCTTTGCGAGCAAGCGGTCGAAGGCTTCCGAGCGCGACGCCGACTGCAACGTCGCGAGATCGACCAGCCCCGATGTGAGCTCCGTCTGCCGCGACAGATGGATCAGCAGGTCGGATTCATCCATCGGCGTCGTCGGGTGGCGGCTCATCACCGGATGGCGGTCGATGCGGAAATACTTTTCACGATAGACCGCGAACAAATGACCGAAGGCGGTGTAACGCTTGAGCTGCGGCGCCCCGACCAGCAGCGGCACGCTGTCCTGCGCGAAGACCGAGCGGCCGATCTCGATGGCGCGACCGATGCTGCCGATCGTCGGACTGGAATCGAAGGTCGAGCAGACCTTGTAGTGACAGATCGCGGCATTCAGCGTCTTCAGCCAAGCGAAGGCATCGCTCAGATGCGTGTCCATCCATTGTGGCGTCTCGCTGCGGCTGGTGCCGGCCAATCCAATGGCGCGGCAGTGGCTGAACTGCGCAAGCATGGCCGCGTCCGGCTGGCGCATAAATAGCACGGTCGGCACGCCGCCGAGTTCGAGCGCTTCCATGACGTCGGTCGAGCCGGTGAGGTCGTCGCCATAATAGCTGAGAAGCAGGTCTTGCATTGCTTCAGGCCGCTTTGCCGTCGCCGAATTTTTCGATCGACCGCGCCAGCTCCGGATGGCTCAAGGCGAAATCCGCCAGCGGAATGCCGTCGACCGCCGCCTGCCAGGCTTGCTGCACGGCACGCACCCCGGCGCCCGGTCCATCCGGATGGCTGACGATGCCGCCGCCGCACAGATAGAGCAGATCGACCGTCCGGCCGGTCCGTTCATAGGTCTCGGGCGCTTGCCCGCCCCATTGGCCGGAGCCCGCCACAGGCAAGGCGCAATCCTCAGGGGCAAAAATCGGCGTCGTCACCGCCTTGAAGGACTCGACGAAAGACGCGTCCGGCTCCCAGTATTTCGATTGGATGCCGTTGATCTGGAACTGGTCGACGCCGAGCAGCCGCCAGAACTGTTGCCAGACCTTGAAATCCATACCGAGGCCGGGATGGCGGGTGAGGATGTCCCAGCCGTTGCGATGAGCGTGAAGCACCAGGCTGGAGCGTTTTCTCAAGAAGGCCAGGCCACCGAAACCGACGGAGTTGATGTTGACCACCGCGCAATTTCCGCCGGCCTTGGCCACCAGATCGTGATTGCGCATCATCTCGTCCGGGTCGGCATGCGAGATGCCGAAGGCGTACATCACCTTCTTGCCGGTCCTCTGCTCGTGGTCGAGGATCAGCGGCATGATTGCCTTTACCCGCTCCGCCAGCGGCGAATAGGCTGGGCTCATCAGCTTCTCATCGTCCTTGATGAAATCGACACCGGCGGCGATCAGCTCGCCCACCATCGCGGCGGTTTCGGGGGGCCGCAGCCCCAGCGCCGGCTTGACGATGGTGCCGATGATCGGCCGATCCGTGACACCTGTCAGCCTGCGGCTGCCGGCGACGCCGAATTGCGGACCTGGATGCGCGCCGCGGAATTGCTCCGGCAGCTTCATGTCGACAACGCGAATGCCGGTTAGGCCCTTGATCGAATAGGCGCCGCCGATGGCAATGGTCATCAGAGCCGACAGGTCGTGGCCGATGGCATCGAATGGAAAGGCGATGTCGACATCCGCGCGCTTGAACGGCCCGTTGCCGGCCTCGGGAATGGAGGGGCGAAGTGCGTCCGGCAGGTGCCGAATGGCCAGGACACGCGCGGCCACCCGGGCTTTCAGTTCCTCGGTCTCGCCGGGCAGCGCGACGAAGGTTCCAGTCGACTGGTCGCTGGCGATCTTGGCTGCCAGCGTCTCGATGCTGCCTGATGTCTCGATGCGGTAGGTGAGCGTGATCATGGTTCGTTGTCTGAGGCCGCAGGGGGTTCGAAAAGAGTTCCTTGATCGTCGGAATCTGGTATAATGAGTACATAAGCTTTGCAAGCAATATCCTGTCTGGCGGCTATGGGCGATCGGGGCGACAGCCATTCCGGGAACAGCTGCGGCAGTGCTAGATAGACACAGGTCAAGGGAGTGATTCGCGACGATGAACCGTTCGGAGCCGATCGTCCGGCGCAAACTTTCCGACGAAGTGTTTTTGCGGCTGAAGCGCCTGATCACCAGCGGAGAATTGACGCCGGGCGACGACATGCCGTCGGAGCGCGAGTTGATGGAGCGCTTCGAGGTCGGCCGTCCCGCGATCCGCGAGGCGATGCAGGCGCTGAGCAATATGGGCCTCGTCGCGATCTCGCATGGGGAACGCGCCAAGGTGCTGCAGCTGACCGCCAAGTCGATCATCAAGCAGGTCGATGGCGCAGCCAAGATCATCCTGTCGTCGTCGAAGGACACGTTGGAACACCTGAAAACGGCGCGCATCTTCTTCGAGCGCGGTATGGTCAGGGAAGCCGCCGAAAACGCCACTGCCGAGGACGTTGAGCAGCTGCGGGCCACAATTGCCGAACAGCGTGGCTTTCGTGGCGATTCCGAGGCTTTCATTTCAGCCGACATGAAGTTTCACACCCAGATCGCGGCCATTTCAGGCAACCCGATCTATATCGCCGTCAGCGAGGCGATGCTCGGTTGGCTGAAGGAATATCACACCGAAATGCTGATCTGGACCGGCAAGGAACAGTTCACGCTGACCGAGCATGAAGAGATCATCGGCCGCATTGAGAAGAAGGATGCCGACGGCGCCGAGAAGGCGATGATCAAGCACCTCGAGCGCTCGCGCGCGCTTTATGTGATGAACTCCGGCAACTGATTTCAGCCGATCCGCGTGATCGCGTAAGGGGTCATCACCAGTTGGCCTCGGCCAAACGCTGAGATGTCGACCGTCACGTCGTCCGCCGTCAGGTTCGCCAGCCACGCCACGGTCTTGCCCGAAGCGGAGCGGCCGGCCAGCGCCAGCACCTTCGTCTGATCGCTCGTCCTTGCCGCCACATACGCAAGGCCGGCCATTTCGCAAAGACCCTTGATGGCATCGAAGATCGGCCGGGGTGCGCCTTCGGCGACGGGTTCGCCGGACGCTGCGAGCACGCCGAACGGTCCGGCGAAGCCGGAGAGCGTGAGCAGTTCCAGCCCGGCCGACGCGACACGCGCGGCATAGCCGATCGCCCATGCGGCTGCGAAGAGGCCGGCATGGCGAGGGTCGCGATCGGCCATGGCGATGCGCTGTCCCTCGGGATTGGGTTTGGTCGCGCCCCCGTAGGGGTTCTGGCGCATGGCGATCGTCGACGGACCGATGCGGTAAGGCTTTGCCCCGAAGATTGCCCGCGCCGACGCGGTGATGAAGGGCAGCGCCTCCAGCGACTGCATGACGCTGAGATCGTCGGCGGCGTGCACGATCGGGCACGTGCAGTGAGTGATGAAATCGAGCAGGCCCGCCGGCACGCGCTTGCGGTTGAGCTCGGTGAAATAGCTGAACATGCCGCCGCCAAGCTTGATACCCGGAAAGGCGCGACGGGCAGCGGCATAGACGTCTTCCAGCGGCGGACAGTCCGGCCACGCGCTGCCCGGCGGCGTCGACTGCCGGTCGACCGAAGGCGAGACGGCAATGGCCGAGAGTTTTAGTCCGGCCTGCCGCACCAGGTTCGCGACGGCTGAAAGTTCAGCGTCGAGATCGCCCGCGCAGGCAACGACGCATTCCAGCGTCGTCTGCACCGGATAGGCGGCGGTGAGCCTTGCATAAGACTGCAATGCTTCGAGACCGTGGCCGCGCGTCGGATCGTAGTGGAAGACAAGTTGCTGCGGGCCGAGCTTGGTCAATGTCGAAAGATTTGCGAGCGCTGCTTCGACCTCATCCGGGTAGATGATCACGCCGAGATCCGGCAGCCTCTGCCCGGTCTCGCCGAGTTCGACGCTGACCGGTTCGGCGGCAGATGCTGCGGCCGGCATTCCCCCCTCGCCGGTGATGCGAAGGCTGACCGTCTGGCTTACAGTTTGGCCGGCCGGCAGCACATAGGGCCATGGCAGCGCCAGCGGCCGCACATAGGTCTTGTATGACGCGTCCGACCAGTTGCGCTGGTCCTCCATCTCGAAAGTGTCGCCTTCCATCCGGCATTCGGCAGTGATGCCCGGCCGGACTTCATGGGTGATCGCGCGCAAATCCTTGAAAGGCTGCCAGGGATCGATCAACAGCGGCAGCTTCGCCGCCACCAAGCTGCCGTCCGTATGCTCGACCGTCACCGGGCTTCCGGAGAGGCCGGCGATCGGATGCAGGATGCAGAAGCCGCAGCGATTGGTCTCGAAATCGCTTTCAGGGACCGCGCTGACGTCGAAGACCAGGTGACCGTTGGCGGAGCCCTTGATCGTAGCGCGAAGGTCGAGCCGGCTTCCGCCCGGCGCTAAGCAACTTGCGGAGTAGCTGACGGAGAAGCTGTCGGCGTCCTGATCGACGGCAAGGTCGGTCAGTTCAGGCTCGTAAGTGCCCCAGTCGCGGTCGCGCACGATGTAGGCGATGGCGCGCAGCACTTCGATGCCGCCGTAACGGATGGTGCGCAGATTGCCGTTGACAAAGTCGGCGCTGAGCAGGCCCGCACTCAGCCTGACCGGCTCGGCCTCGACCACGCGTGTGCCGTATAGGAGGAAGGCGTCGGCTGTCATGTCAGCAAGCCATCCAGGTGGACAGGTTCGTGGCTCGCGGCGCCCAGATAGGCCGCCTCGACCAGCGCGAATGTCTTGAGATTGTCGGCGCCCGAGGTCGCCGGCTCGGTTCCCTTTGCCAGGCAGTCGACCCAGTGCTGCTGGATGGCGACGACACTCTCCTGGATGTTGTGCCATGGGCGCGATGCCCAGGCGAGTACGGGCGGCGAAACGTCGGTGATCTTCGTGCCGCTCCTGCCGGTCACGGTGAGCCGATATCCCTGCGCCAGGCGGATTGTGCCGTCGCTGCCGTCGATCTCGATAAGCGTTTCGGGAAACGGCTCCACGGCAAGCTTCGTCGCGTAGCTGCAGTCGACGACTGAGGTGGCGCCGCTCTTGTGATCCATCAGCATCGTTACGACGTCCTCGCCGGCGATATCGGGGTTGATGCGCGCCGTTCGCGTCGTGATCGTCGATACGTCGCCGAGTAGAAAACGGGCGATGTCGAGGATGTGGATACCGAGGTCTTCGATGATGAAGCGCTTTCCCTTGGCGAGATAGGGCTGGCCGGAAAACACGTCATAGGCGGAGCGGAAGGAGATGCGCCCGAAGAACGGCGTGCCGATCTCGCCGCTGTCCAGCACGGCACGCACCGCCTGGATCGCCGACTGCCAGCGAAAATTCTCATGCACCATCAGCGGTACGCCGGCTTCCACGCAGGCCCTCACCATCGCCTTGGCGTCGGCAAGCGTCGGCGCGAACGGCTTTTGGCAAATCACCGGCACACGGTGCAGCGCCGCCATCTCGACCAGCGGACGATGGCTGGGAACGGTGGTGGCGATATCGACGAAGTCGAGGCTTTCGCTTGCAAACATCTCTGCCGCGTCGGTGTAGCGCTTCGCAATGCCGAACTGGTCGCCGATGATGCGCAGCCGCTCCGGGTCGCGGTCGCAAATGGCGACCATCGCGGCGCCTTCAATGTCGCGCCAGGCATGCATCTGGTTGATGGCAAAGAAGCCGCAGCCGATGAGCCCTCCCCGCAACTCCGCCATGCTCAGCCTGCCTTTGCCATCTGCATCAGCGTCACCCGGCTCTGCAGCCGGCGCTGCGCTTGGTCGACGACGACGGCGACGATGATGACAAGGCCCTTGATCACCATCTGCCAGAAGGAACTCACGCCCATCATCACCAACCCGTCCGAAAGAATGCCGATGACGAAGGCGCCGACAATGGTGCCGCCGATCGTGCCGCGCCCACCCGACATCGAGGTGCCGCCGAGCACTGCCGCCGCGATGGCGTTGAGCTCGAAACTTTCGCCCGTTGCCGGGTGCGAGGCCATCAGTTCCGACGAGATGATCAGGCCGACGATCGCCGCGCAGAAGCCGGAGAACATGTAGACGAACATTTTCACCATGTTGACACGAACGCCCGAAATTCGCGACGCCCGTTCATTGCCGCCGACGGCGAAGATGTGGCGGCCGAGCGGCGTGTATTTGGCGAGATATGCCGCAACCAGCGCAACAACGATCAGGATCCAGATCGCCACCGGCAGGCCGAGCAGCCGCCCGGCGCCGAGGAAACCAAACCCGGTGGTGCCAAGCTCCGGCTTGCCGACGAGGTTGGGGAAGGTGCGGCCGTCCGACGACAGCAACGCCAGGCCGCGCGCGACATAGAGCACGCCGAGTGTGGCGATGAACGGCGCGACGTTCAGCCTGGTGATCAGCAATCCGTTGACGGCGCCGATCAATATGCCAACCGCCAGCGTGATCAGCGCGATCTCGACGACGTTGAAATAGATGGTGTAGCCGAATTGCAGGTCGATGCCGTTGAGCACGAGATAGCCGGCGACCATGCCGCACAGGCCGACGATCGAGCCGACTGAGAGATCGATGCCGCCGGTGATGATGACGAAGGTCATGCCCATGGCGAGGAAGGCGTTCAGCGCCACATGTTTCGACATCAGGATCAGGTTGGCGGTCGACAGGAAATTCGGCGCCGCGATCGAGAAGAAGACCAAGACGGCGATCAGCGCGATGAAGGTCCTCGCCTTCATCAGCGTCAGCAGCAGCGAGCCGCTCGAGACGGAGGGGGCAGCCGCCTTGGCCGGGATGTCAGTCATGGGTTCTCCGTGTGCGGGGCCGGTCCGTGGCCAAGTGCCGAGGCGGCGACAAGGGCTGCCTCCGTCGCCTCGGCGCGATCGAACATGCCGGTCAGTTTTCCGTTGCTCATCACCGCGATGCGGTCGGACAGCGCCATCACCTCATCGAGATCCGAGGTGGCGAACAGAATACCGAGCCCATCGCGCGACAGTTTGCGCATGGTGCGGAAGACGTCGGCCTTGGCGCCGACATCGATGCCACGGCTCGGCTCGTCCATCAGCAGCACCTTCGGCCCGGTGAGCAGCGCCTTGCCGATCACCACCTTTTGCTGGTTGCCGCCCGACAGCGACGAGACCTCCTGCGCCGGGTCGGCGACTTTGATCGCCAGTTCCCGCACCATCTGCGTGACCGCCTGCTTCTCCTGGCCGCCACTGATGTGGAACAGGCGGACAAAGCGCGACAGGCTGGCCAGTGTCAGATTGCTGGCGACGGAGAGGATCGACACCAGCCCTTCGCGTTGGCGGTCTTCGGGGATCAGCGCCAGCCCGCGCCGGATGCGCCGCGTCGTGTCCCGCTCCTTGACCTTCTTGCCGGCGATGAAGATCGCGCCGGTCGCCTGGCCATGGCGGCCCATGATGCAGTCGAACAGTTCGCTGCGCCCGGCGCCCATCAGGCCATAGATGCCGAGGATCTCGCCGGCGCGCAGCGACAGGGAGACGTGATCGACTGCCAGCCCGCCGGTCGCGCGCGGCAGGCAGATGTCCTCGGCGCGGAATATTTCTTCGCCGGGTACATGGCCGTCGGCCTTGGCGAAATCCTTGGCGTCGGAGCCGATCATCTGCCGCACGATCCACCGCGTGTCGACGTTTTTCATCTCTTCCTGGCCGGTGATCTGTCCATCGCGCAGCACCGTGATGTAGTCGCCAATGCGGATCAGCTCTTCCAGCCGGTGCGAGATGTAGACGATCGCCACGCCGCGCGCCTTGAGGTCGGCGATCACCTTGAACAGGATCTCGACTTCCGCCGCACTCAGCGCCGAGGTCGGCTCGTCCATGATCAGGATGCGTGCATCGAGCGAAACCGCCTTGGCGATCTCGACCAGCTGCTGCTGGCCGATGCGCAGATCCTCGACCAGCATGTCGGGCCTTATCCCGGCCTGCAGGCGTTCGAGAAATTGGGCCGCACGGCGCTCCTGCTCCTTGCGGTCGATCTTGCGAAACCGGTTGGTGATCTCGCGCGTGGCGAAGATGTTCTCGGCGACGGTCATATTGCCAAACAGGTTCAGCTCTTGGAACACCATGCCGATGCCGCGGTTCACCGCGTCGCCCGATGACGAGAAGGAGACCTCCTCCCCTTCCAGGAGGATCCGGCCGAGCGTCGGCTGTTCGACGCCGGCGATAATCTTCATCAGCGTCGATTTGCCGGCGCCGTTTTCGCCGACCAGCACATTGACGGCGCCCTTGCGCACCTCGAAATTCGCGCGCTTGACCGCGACGGTGCCGGAATAGACCTTGGAGACGTCCTCCAGCTTCAAGACGACATCGTGAGCAACCGCAGCGCTCATGGCTTCGGCCCGATTTCTGCCTCCGCCGGCGTCACCAGCGGCAGGTCCTGGCCGTTTTCGAGCGTATAGGCGCCGAGGACCTTGGCGGTCCGGCCTTCCAGCGCGTCACGTGGCAGTTTGGCAAGCACGGCCTTGACGGCATAGGCGTTGAACGCCTTGCCGAACTGGGCGAAGTCGATCTGGTTGGTAAAATCGTTGAACTGGATGAAATCGAGACTGTCGCGCAGCGCGGTTCCACGCATCGCCGGTCCGATCTGTACCCGCGCATCGGCCTTGCCGTCGCCGTCGACATCGATATCCATGGTCGCGGCCCGCGACTGCGTGTTGGCGGCGATGATCTTGCCCTCGACGCGAACCGCGAAGGTCCAGGGCGAATTCGCCTGCTTGTTCGGATTGCCATATTTGGCGCCGGCGGAAGCAGGATCGGTTTTTGCCAGAGCGTGGACCTCGGCAAAAGGCCCGGCCTTCTGCTGGAGGTAAGGCACGACCTTCGCGGCCCAGATCTCCTCGACCATCTTGTCCGGGTTGAAGACGGCGGCATTGCCGCTATCCCCCGAGGGAGTCGGCAAAATCTTGCAGGCGGTCAGGCTGATGCCGACTGCAACGACAAGCATCGGCCAGATCGGCTTGTTGTTCAGCATGATGGCCTGTTGAGCATGGTGATTGGCACCCACGGAAAATGGCGGCGAGGGACGACCTTGATCGCCCCTCGCTATTCATGTCACGCCGGCTCAGTTGGTCAGCGCAAACGTTTCCAGCTTGGAAGCATTGTCGCCATTGACCAACACGCAGTCCATCAGCTGCTTTTCCTTCTCGGGCGACTTCTTGTTCTTGATGAAGTCGTTGGCCTGCTCGACCGCCATCTGCGCCTGCGCATAGGCCGGCTGCAGCACGGTTGCCTTGATGCCGCCCGCGGTGATCGAATCGCGCACGTCGTTGGATCCGTCGAAACCGACGACGATGACTTCCTTGCGGTTCGCCGCAACCAGCGCCGCATACGCGCCCATGGCCATCGTGTCGTTGCCGGAGATGACGCCCTTGATATCCGGGTTGGCCTGCAGGATCGATTCCATCTTGGAATAGGCTTCCGTCTGGCTCCAGTTGGCCGATTGCTGGGCGACCATCTTCAGGTCCGGATAATCGTCGATGACGTCATGATAGCCCTTCGAGCGAATGCCGGCATTGGTATCGGATTCCTTGCCGACCAGCTCGACGAAATTGCCCTTCTCGCCCATCAGCTTGACGAACTCCTGCGCGCCGAGCTGGGCGCCCTGGTAGTTGTTGGAGACGATCTGCGCCACGGCGACGCCGGTGGCGTTGATCTCGCGATCGATCAGGAACGACGGCACGCCTGCGTCCTTGGCCTTCTGCACGGCAGCGACAGTGGCGTCGGCGCCGGCATTGTCGAGGATGATCGCCTTGGCGCCGCGACCGATCGCCGTATCGATCAATTCGGATTGCTTGTTGGCGTCGTCATCATGGACGAGCACAAGCGCTTCGTAGCCGAGTTCCTTGGCCTTGGCTTCGGCGCCGACGGCTTCCGCCTTGAAGAACGGATTGTCGTGCGAGGGCGTGATGATGGCAATGAGGTCGGCCGCATAGGCGGGTACCGCCGTGCCAAGCGCCAGCATGCCGGCGAACGCCGCAAGTGTCATTCTGCGTGTGAGTTTCATGATGTCCTCCCGTTTGAAAAATTGCCTTGATAAATCAAGGCCTCTGCATTCGAATTCATCGCGCAACGCGGGCCGCCGATCGGTTCAGGCTGAATGCCGGTGCCGGCTTCCCAAACGATCGGTTCTCCCCCGCCGTCCCTCCACTCGCCCAGGCTTCGTACTTCCCGCGAACCCTTGCCCAAGCCATCAACAGCTAAGCCAACTGGTATGATGAGTCAATCACTAATTGAGGTGACATGTTCCCACTGAGCAAAACATCTGTTCGTCATGGCGGGTGTGTCGAGCCATCGAGGCGCTCCGGCAAGCGCCCGACTCGGCCTGTCTCAGGTAATGCGCCGAATGCTCGCGGCGATCTCTTCGGGCTCGAACACCCGCTTCCAGTCGTCGCGCATCAGCACCGGCTTGCCGAATTCGATCGCCTTGTTGCAGGCATCCGAGAATACGCCCTTGGTCTCGCCGAAAATCACGGCGCCGAGCACGTTCATGTGGCCGAGCAGGAAGTCGAGCGCCGCCTGTTGGTCGACGCCTCGCGCGACGACCTCGTCGACGGCTTCCTTCATGACGACAAGCAGTGACGCGCACACCGTCTCCGATAGACCGGGCTCCAGCAGCGCCATCTGTTCGACGGTGACACGGTGCGAGCGCATGACCGGCGCCCAGATGATTTTTGCGACCGCCTCGCCCTTGGCGTAGTCCGCTTCCGGCCCCTGCATCAGCGCGCTGACCATATGCTGCTTGGCCTTGACGCCGCCAAAATAATCCTTCTTGGCCGCCATGTCGGTCTCGTCGTTGAAGATCGGCGGATGACAGGGATGGGTGACGAAATAGGTCAGGTCCGGCCGGTTGGGCAGATGGCCGGCGAAGGGTGCGGCCGCGTCGAGCACTATCACCATCGTGCCAGGCGCGAGCTTGCTCTCGATATCAGCCGCCACCTTGCCGATATGCGTGTCGGGAACGGCCAGGATGACGACATCCGCCCCGTCGAGCGCCGCATCGGCACTGACCGCGTCGAAGCCCAGTCCGGTCTTCAGCCGCTCGCGGCCGGCCTCGCTGACCTCGACATGGCGTACCGTGTAGGGCGATCCGCGAAAATTGGTCGACAGGCGGTAACCCATTTTGCCGCCGGCACCGAACAGCGCAATCGTCGTCATCTATCCCTACTCCCGCATTAAACGACGGCCGCGCCGATCGTCATGTTATTAACTGGTATAATCACCTTACCACGAATTGAGGAGTTGAACAGGGCTTTGATGAGCGGCTATACGGGCGCCCGTTTGGATTCCGTCCGCACGATTTCCGCAGTGGCGGTCGAGAATTCAACCAAGCCAGAGCGCCGTTGCCTTTCCAGACGTTCGATGCCCGCGTTAGAAGCCTCCAGGTCCATTTTTGCGGGGCTCGGTCGCGAGGTGACGGTGGGGGGCCACCAGCAAGGCGAAGCGCGTCCGCGCGGTCCGGTCGCGTTTTCGGGCCGTGAGTTCTCGCGGCGATTTGGCGAAGGGCTATAGAGAGCGCTTCGCCGGGGTTCCGGCGAGCCAAATCACTTCTAGTCGATCATGCCGACAATTATTTACCGGTAGCTTCCCGGGTCCTTGGCTTTCTCCGCCCTACAGCTGTCCGTGCGTTGCGCCGCCGTGCGGAAAGCGCCTTCATAAAACCTGATGGCTCTCTTGAATTTGGGGGGATTGGGCATCAGGTGTTTATCTTGCACATCGTACAAGATGTATATCGCCGTTATTTTGGATTTTCCGTCTGGAGTCAGCTGCAGCGCCGGGCATCGCGTCGTAACGGCGATGACGTTGGCTGACCATGTTACGACCAATTTCAACTGGGCGTCGGACAGCCCGGCCAGATAGTTGATGTTTTTTTGATAGGCAGGGTCGATGTGTTGTCGATTATCTTTTGCAGACGCAGCGGAAGACAGGACACCTACCACGCCGAGTATAATCAATATGCATTTCAAAAGCTGCCTCCCCCAATGTTATGGCCATCTCGACCACGGCATTGTCCGTCCCCACAAAGCAGGTTGAAACAAGTCAATTCGAAAAGCAATTGGGGTTCGCGACCTTATACGGATCACCGCACCTTCAGAACCCGGTTGCTCGCGGACGCCCTTCTTCAACCAATTGAAACCGGTAGCGGTCGCGCACGAACTCGTTGAAAAATTGCCCTTTCGAGAAGGCGGCCCGGAACGCCGCATAGGTCTCGGGCTCGACCTCTTCATAGTCGTAGCGGGCTCCGCTCGGGACGAACCAGACCGAGAGGATTTTCGTCGACGGGTCGTAATGGGTGTTGCGGATGGCGGTGGACGGCATGTCGAAATCCTGCTTCGTCCCCAAATCTTTCGCCCCAAATCCTGCTTCGAACATGCGTAATGCCGCAACGATGCGGAGGTTCCGACAGGGAGGCGCACCACAACGCCGAATCTTGCCCGGGTGGCGAGGCTTCCTATCTCTCCGTCAGATGGCACAGACGAAATCCAGTACAACAGCGTATGCCAGCCAGGGCGATCTCTTCGGCGCGGCCGACACGCTGCCGGAAGGATTTTCTTACCGGCCTAGCCTGATCACAACGGACGAAGAGGCGGAACTGGTCCGTCACCTCAATGAACTGTCCTTCAAGCCGTTCGATTTCCACGGCCACCTTGCCAACCGGCAGGTCGCCGGCTTCGGCTGGCGCTACGACTACGACCGGCGCCAGGTCGTCGAAGCGCCGCCCATCCCGAAATTCCTGCTGCCGCTTCGCGACAAGGTCGCGGATTTTGCCGGCAGGCAGGCCACGGAATTCGCGCAAGTGCTCATCAACGAGTATCGGCCGGGCGCGGGCATAGGTTGGCATCGCGACAAGCCGCATTTCGATCTCGTCGCCGGCGTCTCGCTGCTGGCGCCCTGCAGCTTTCGGCTGCGCCGAAAAAACGGCTCGAAATGGGATCGCAAGACGATCGAGGTTCAGCCGAGATCTGTCTATCTCATTGACGGCCCGGCGCGCCACGAGTGGGAGCACAGCATTCCGCCGGTCGCCGGGCACCGCTATTCGATCACGCTGCGCACTCTGAAATAGGCCACACTCCAAGCCACGCAGCAGCCGCTCTGGAAGACCGAGCGCAGTTGTGCTTCGATCGCACATGAGCGTGGATCGCAGCAGAGTTTTGGTTACCCGCGTGGCGCTCTTTCTGTGGGCATGCCTGTCCTGCGTTCTGGCTCTGCAGTGGCTCGTCGACCTTGGCATGGTCGGCTTTCCCGACGGATACATAACGCCCTATGCCCGAGCAACGAGCACGCTGTTGCATGTCCTTGTCTGGGCATGCCTGGCTCAAAGTCTCTACTTCGCTTGCCGAGCCTTGTTTGGCAAACGCTTCGAGCCTGCTCCTCTCTTCCTGCAAATCCTGATCGCCGCCGCACTGACTGTCGTGCCGGTATTCATCGTAAAACACTGTCCGCGGTCCCAGGTATGCAGCAACATCTATGAAGCGCTCACGAATACGATGATGGACGACGGCACCGGCGGATGACGTTGTGTCTCCAGTAACTGACGAGAGATAGAAGTTTGGCGTCGCGCCCGCGCGGTGGCGGTAAAACCTGGAGGAACCATGCGAAAGATCCTGGCATCGATGCTGCTGTTCGCGGCGGCGCTCTCTGCAAACCCCGCTCGGGCGCTGGACAGTACCAGCCCGCCGGTTGTCGTCACGCCGCTTGCCGATCGCAGCCAGACGGCGTCCGGCCAGCCGATCGTGCTGCCGCAGAAAAATGTCCAAGTGCTGGTTTCAACCTATGACATTGCGGTCGGCGCCACTCTGCCGGTGCACAAGCACCCGTTTGCCCGCTACGCCTATGTCGGGGCCGGGACACTCAAAGTGACGAATGTCGAGACCGGCAACAGCAACACCTACAAGACGGGCGATTTCATCATCGAGATGATCGGCCAATGGCACCAGGCCACCAACATCGGCGACGCCCCGGTCAAGCTGCTGGTCATCGACCAGGCCGAACGAGGCGCCAAGAACACGCTGCTGCGCCAGTAATAGCGGATCGGCCGGGTTGCCGGGCTGGCCCAAGCAGCGACTGGCTGTTCCGGCTTCCCCACCAACCGAGCCGATGCTAGGGCTGGCCGTCATGCTATCATGAAGGATCGCCCCTTGGCCGGAAATGCTCGCCCCCTGATCGAAATCTGCGTCGAAGGCATCGATGGACTGCTGGCTGCGCAGGCCGCCGGCGCCGACCGGGTCGAGCTCTGCGCCAGCCTGGTCGAAGGCGGCATCACGCCCAGCCTCGGCACGGTGCGCGCCGCACTCGAGAGCGCGACAATTCCCTTCCATGTCATCGTGCGGCCGCGCGGCGGCGATTTCCTCTACAGCGAGGCCGAATACAGCTCGATGCTCGCCGATGTCGCAGCGCTTCGTGACCTCGGCGTCGCCGGCGTCGTTGTCGGTTGCCTCAATGCCGACGGCACCATCGACGAAACCCGCATGGGCGCGCTGGTCGATGCCGCCGGTCCGCTCGCCGTCACCTGCCACCGCGCCTTCGACATGACGCGCGACCCGGCCGAGGCGCTGGAAGCGCTGATCCGCTGCAAGGTCGGCCGCGTGCTGACCAGCGGCCAGAGGGACACCGCGGTGGAAGGCGCCGGCCTGTTGGCGGATCTCGTCCGCCAGGCCGACGGCCGCATCATCATCCTCGGCTGTGGCGCGCTGGACCCCGAAAACATCGCCGGGGTGCTGGCATCAACCGGGCTGACGGAAATGCACTTCGCCGCGCTCAAGGATGTACCGAGCGCCATGGCCTACCGCAACCCGCAAGTCGGCATGGGCGGCGGCGATCTCGACCGCGAATACCGCACCACAGTCACCGATGGGGCGCTGGTTGCCGCGACGATTGCGGCGGCCAGAGCATGATGAGCGAAGCCGTGACTGGGCCGTCGCCGATCAGCCGTGTCTCGCCTCAGGACGAAGCGGCCATCCTCGCACTCAACAATGAGCACGCCGCCGAACTGTCATGGCTCGAGCCGGAACGGCTGTCCTTCCTGCTTGGCGAAGCGTTTTACGTCAGGCGCATCGGCACGCTCGAAGCCTTCATCATGACCTTCGACCAGGATGCGCGCTACGACAGCCCGAATTTCCTCTGGTTCCGCGAGCGCTATCCACGCTTCGTCTATGTCGACCGCGTCGTCGTCGCGGCGCAAGCGCGCGGCCGCGGCCATGCCCGCCGGCTCTACGAGGATCTGTTCGGGGAAGTCGCCCGCGCGGGCCACAGCATCGTCACCTGCGAGGTGAATGCCGAACCTCCCAATCCGGCTTCGGACGCCTTCCATGCCGCGCTTGGCTTTGCGCAAGTCGGCGAAGCGGCGATCCATGGCGGCCAGAAGACCGTGCGCTACTACCTCAGGCAGATTGCGGGCTGACGCATCGCTGGCTGATGATCGGCAAGCAGATCGCCACGGCAGCATAAGATTAGGAGTCCGTAGCCCTCACCAATTCCGGTTCAGCCAGGCCCGCGCGGGCTTCTCGACCAGATAGTAGCTGCATAGTGCACAGGCGAAGACAGCCGCCAGCATCGGGATCGGCGCACTGCCCTGCTCGGCGACGAATTTGTAGAAGGGCTGTTGCCAGAGATAGAGCGAGTACGACCATAGCCCGATCATCACCATCGGCCTGGATGAAAGCAGGCCGGTAAGATGCCAGTTGCTGGTGTCCAGCGTATTGACGGCAAGCGCCAGCAACGGCACCGCCAGTAGGTAATGGATCGGCGTCGGCACCGGATCGAGGAACAGCAATATAGCCGCCGCCGCCGACACGAGGCTGACATAGGGGCTCGTCAGGAATGCCGGCAGCCGGTCATCGTGCTTGAGCAGGCAGATCGATGCCGACAGCAGGATCGAGGCGATATGCACATCGGTGCGCCAATAGCTGTGCTCGTAATCCATGCCGAGTGCCCAGTACGAAATGGCGCCATTGGCCATCGCCAGCAGCGACAGCGTCACCAGCAGCCGAACGACATTACCCCGCCCGGTCACCACCACGCTGATCAGCGCCAGGATGATGTAGGCATGCTCTTCCACGCATAGCGACCAGATGTGGTCGAGCGCGCCGGCGCGGGTGATGAGAATTCCGGCATAGTTGTAGGTGAATGTCAGCGCCGTCAGCGCCGCCTTCCATTTGAAGGCGATAAAGCTGCCGGAGAGCCCGATCATCGCTGATATCACGAACACCAAAAGCGCGGGATAGATGCGCGAAAAGCGGCGCTTGAAGAATTTTTTCAGCGGAAAGCGTTCGATGAACAGGATTTCGCCCATCAGCCGGCCTGAGAGCACGAAGAAGAACTCGACGCCGAGCACGCCTAGATTGATCCCGGGAACGGGGAAGAAATGGCCGATCAGCACCAGTGCGATCGAAAGCCCGCGCCAGCCATCGAGATAGGCCAGTCTTGCTCTGGCTGCTTTGTCGGCTGTGGCCCGCGGCAGGGCAACAGACGCTGCGGAGATGTCGGCCATGCCGATCCTCTACGACGCAAGATCTTGGCGCAGCTCACACCGCCGCGCGCAGAATCCACCCCGTGTTCCGCCGAGCTATACATATTGCAGTGCAATATCAGATTGTGCAAGTGCGAGAATGGGGCTGGGCAGTCCCTTGGGAAGTATGCGCCTGTTCTTGCACGGGAATTACCTGAAACAACGGATTTGCGCGTGGCAGCGAACCCGCAAGGACTGGGCAGTTACAGCCCGCCGCAGACGAACAAAGGGGCCGCGATGGCCCCTTTCCTTGTCAGTAGCTTTATGATGTCAGGCGTTGGCTGCCGCCACCGCGCGCTTGGCCATCACGGCGACCAAATTGGCGCGGTATTCGGCCGAAGCGTGGAGGTCGGTCATCAAATTCTTAGCCGGCACTTTCACGCCGTCGAGCGCCGATGCGGCAAAATTCTTCGCCAGTGCGGCTTCGATCTCCTTCGAGCGGAACACACCGTCATCGCCGGCACCGGTGACGGCAACGCTGACCCCGTCCTTGCCCTTGGCCACGAACACGCCGACGATCGCATAGCGCGAGGCCGGGTTGCGGAATTTTTCGTAAGCAGCCTTGGCCGGCGCGGTAAAACTCACCGCGGTGATGATCTCGCCTTCTTTCAGCGCCGTTTCGAACAGGCCGGTGAAGAATTTCGCGGCTGAAATCTCGCGCTTGTTGGTGACGATGGTGGCGCCCAGCGCCAAGAGCGCCGCCGGATAATCGGCGGCTGGGTCGTTGTTGGCGACCGAGCCGCCGATCGTGCCCTTGTGGCGCACCGCCGGATCGCCAATCAGCGACGCAAGGTGCGCAAGCGCCGGACAGGCCTTCCGCAGCTTCTCGTCATTGGCGACGTCGTAATGGGTTGTGGCGGCGCCGATGGTGACGGTCTTGCCCGACACCTTGACGCCTTGCAGCTCCCTGATCCGCGACAGGTCGATCAGGTCGGACGGTGCGGCGAGCCGCGTCTTCATCGCCGGGATCAGCGTCATGCCGCCTGACAAAAGCCTGGCGTCGCCGCTCTTCACCAGCTTGGCGGCGTCGACGACCGAGGCGGCGCGGTGGTAGTTGACTGCGTACATGGGATCCTCCCCTGAAGTGGTTAGGCAGTAGTGAGTAGTGAGTAGGGAGTAGGGAGTAGGGAGTAGGGAATAAGGACGCTGTCATCTCCGGTAATGCCAATTCCCTACTCACTACTCCCTACTCACTCATTTCTTCGCCCGTATCGCCGCCCACACCGTCGACGGCGAGGCCGGCATGGCGATGTCCACAATCCCCAAAGCGTCGGTGATGGCGTTGATGACCGCCGGCGGCGAGCCGATGGCGCCGGCCTCGCCACAGCCCTTGATGCCGAGCGGATTGCTCGGACACGGCGTGTTCGAGGTCGACACCTTGAATGACGGCAGGTCGTCCGCGCGGGGCATGGTGTAGTCCATGTAGCTCGCCGTCAAAAGCTGCCCGCTATCGTCATAGTGAGCGCCTTCCAGCAGCGCCTGGCCGATGCCCTGGGCGATGCCGCCATGCACCTGGCCCTCGACGATCATCGGGTTGATGATGTTGCCGAAATCGTCCGCGGCGACGAACTGGACGATCTCGGTCGTGCCGGTTTCCGGATCGATCTCGACCTCGCAGATGTAGCAGCCGGCCGGGAAAGTGAAGTTCGCCGGATCGTAGAAGGCGGTTTCCTTCAGTCCCGGCTCCATGCCTGCCGGCAGATTGTGAGCGGTGTAGGCGGCAAGAGCCACCTGGAACCAGGGCAGGCTCTTGTCGGTGCCGGCAACCTTGACCTCGCCATTCTCGATGACGATGTCGCCCTCGTCGGCCTCGAGCAGATGGGCGGCGATTTTCTTGGCCTTGGCCTCGACCTTGTCGAGCGCCTTGGCAATTGCCGACATGCCGACCGCGCCCGAGCGCGAGCCGTAGGTGCCCATACCCATCTGCACCTTGTCGGTATCTCCATGGACGATCGAGACCGAGTCCAGTGGCACGCCAAAACGCTGGTTGACGAGTTGCGCGAAGGTCGTCTCATGGCCCTGGCCGTGGCTGTGCGAGCCGGTCAGCACCTCGATCGTGCCGACGGCATTGACCCGCACCTCGGCCGATTCCCACAGACCGACGCCGGCGCCGAGCGAACCGACCGCCGCCGACGGCGCGATGCCGCAGGCCTCGATATAGCAGCTCATGCCGATGCCGCGCAGTCTGCCCTGGCTGGCGGCCGCCGCTTTGCGCTTGGCAAAGCCGGCATAGTCGGACGCCTGTGTCGCCGCATCGAGTGAAGCTCCATAGTCGCCGGCGTCATAGTTCATGATGACCGGCGTCTGGTGCGGAAACTCGGTGATGAAATTGATGCGCCGCAACTCCGCCGGAGAGACCCCAAGTTCACGCGCGGCGGTCTCCATTGTCCGTTCGAGCAGATACGTGGCTTCCGGCCGCCCTGCCCCGCGATAGGCATCGACGGGTGCCGTGTTGGTGTAGACGGTGCGCACATTGGCGTGGATCGTCGGGATGTTGTACTGGCCCGACAGCAGCGTCGCGTAGAGATAGGTCGGCACGCAAGACGAGAACAGCGACATGTAGGCGCCGAGATTGGCGATGGTGTCGACTTTGAAGCCGGTGATCTTGTTGTTCTTGTCGAACGCCATTTCGACCGTCGAGACATGGTCGCGGCCATGTGCGTCGGTGAGGAAGCTTTCGGTGCGGTCGGCGACCCATTTGACCGGGACGCCGGTTTTCTTGGACGCCCACAGGCAGACGATCTCTTCGGGATAGATGTAGATCTTCGAGCCGAAGCCGCCGCCGACATCGGGCGCAATGACGCGCAGCTTGTTTTCCGGCGCGACATTGTAGAAGGCGCTCATCACCAGCCGCGCGACATGCGGGTTCTGCGACGTCGTCCAGCAGGTAAAATGGTCCTCGGCCTTGTCGTAATGGCCAAGGGCCGCGCGCGGCTCCATGGCGTTGGGAACCAGCCGGTTGTTGACGATCTTCATGCGGGTGACATGGGCCGCCGCCTGGATCGCCGCGTCGGTCGCCTTGGCATCGCCGATCTCCCAGTCGAAGATAAGATTGTCCTCGGCTTCGGCATGGACCTGCGGCGCACCTTTTTGCAGCGCCTTGGTGGCATCGACCACCGCCTTCAATTCCTTGTAGGTGATCTCGACCGCTTCGGCCGCGTCGCGGGCCTGGCCCTTGGTTTCCGCCACCACGATGACGACCGCGTCGCCGACATAGCGCACCTTGTCGACGGCCAGCGGCGACCACGCGCCCATCTTCATCGGCGAGCCGTCCTTGGAATGGATCATCCAGCCGCAGATCAGGTTGCCGATGCCGTCGGCCTTGAGCTCCTTGCCGGTCAAGACGCCGATGACGCCGGGCATCGCCTGCGCTCGTCTGACGTCGATCTTCTTGATCTGAGCATGCGCGTGCGGGCTGCGCACGAAAGCGGCATGCTTCATGCCGGGAACCACCATGTCGTCGACATAGCGGCCGGCGCCGGTGATGAACCGTTTGTCTTCCTTGCGCACGACCCGAGCGCCGATGCCTTCAATGCCCATAGGAATTCCTCCGGAATAGCGAATAGTGAGTAGCGAATAGTGAACAGTGAGTAGGGAATTGTGCTCGGAGCGGTTCGGCTAAACCGACTACTCGCTATTCACTATTCACTACTCGCTTCTTTCTTACGCTGCCTGTTTCGCCCTGCCCTTCGGCACCTTCGCCATCGTCTGCGATGCGGCAAGGATCGCCTTGACGATGTTGTGGTAGCCGGTGCAGCGGCAGATGTTGCCTTCGAGCTCGGCGCGCACCGTCGCCTCGTCAAGGCCTTCGGGATGGCGCGCGATCATGTCGGTCGCCGTCATGATCATGCCCGGCGTGCAGAAGCCGCATTGCAGCCCATGATGTTCCTTGAACGCGGCCTGCATCGGATGCAGGTCGCCGCCATTGGCAAGCCCTTCGATCGTCACCACGGTCGACCCGGAGGCCTGCACGGCCAGCATCGAACAGGACTTCACCGCCTTGCCGTCGACATGCACGACGCAGGCGCCGCATTGAGAGGTGTCACAACCGACATGCGTTCCGGTGAGACCAAGATTTTCGCGCAGGAAATGAACCAGAAGCGTTCGGTCCTCGGCAGCGCCGCTGATCCGTTTTCCGTTCACGACAAACGAAACGTCCGACATGCATCCTCCCTGGGTATCGACCTTGGTAGTCATGCTGCCGATGCGGCTTTGGCGCTCGGCCATGCGCTATTGGTACACTGCAAAAAGCGCAAAAAACACACGGCGCTCATTGTACTTTCGGTCATGGAGAAAACGAAAATCATGGGCCTGTCCGCCCCATTGCCAAAGAGCGAATAGGGGGCAACAATGCCCTCGACGCCAACGCGCCGAGAGACATAAAACGGGCGCGCGCAGGAAGCGTCGGAGGATATCGGGAGGAAGCCTCTGGCCAGTTCACGGACGAGCTATGCATCCGGTCTGTCGGCGCTCACCACCGACGAGCCCGACGCCGATGCATTCGCCCTGGCGTTCGCCGTCGAGGCCGCAGCCATCGATGCCGGCTTTGCCCTGCTGTTCTTTTCCCAGAGCCTGCTTGATGCGAGCGTCCTTTCGCAAGCGCTGAAGACCCACGCGCCGACGCTGGCCTACGCCGCCTGCTCGACCGCCGGCGAGATAACCCCGCAAGGCCTGGAGGAAGGTCATGTGCTCGCCATGCTCTTTCCCTCCGCGTCGTTTTCGGCGGTCAGCACCATGGTCGACAATCTCTCCTCGTCGGGCATGGACAGGATCACTGATGAAGTCGAGGGCTTGCGGCGGTTGCTGCGCGGACGCACCGGCAGTTGCCATGCCAAAAGCACCTTCGCGCTCTGCTTCATCGACGGCCTGTCCTTTGCCGAGGAAGCTGTAACCTCGGCCATCCATTGGGGGCTGGACGACATCCCGCTGATAGGCGGTTCGGCGGGCGACGATTTGAAATTCGAAACCACCAGGCTGATTTCGAACGGCAAGGTTGCGTCCGACAGCGCCATCATTGTGCTGATCGCCACCGAGATCCCGTTCCATGTCTTCAAGACCGACAATTTCATCCCAACCGACGAGAAGCTGGTGGTGACGGCATCCGATCCGGACCACCGCACCGTGCGCGAATTCAACGCCACCAACGCGGCTGAGGAATATGCAGCCTCGGTCGGCATCGTTGCGCAGAACCTGACGCCGATGAGCTTCGCCTCGCACCCGGTGGTGGTGAAAGTGGGCGGCGAATATTACTGCCGCTCGATCCAGAAGATGCATGCCGACGGTTCCCTGTCATTCTTTTGCGCCATAGACGACGGCGTCGTGCTGTCCATCGCCCAGCCCAAGGACATGGTGGAATCCACGCGCGCCGCACTGCGCGACGTCGAGCAACGGCTCGGCGGCATCGACATGATCCTCGGCTTCGATTGCGTGCTGCGCCGGCTCGACGCCCGCAACCGCCAGGTGTTCCGCGACATTTCGGAGCTCTACCGGGTCAACAATGTCATCGGCTTCGGCACCTATGGCGAACAGTACCGTTCGATGCATCTGAACCAAACCTTCACCGGCATCGCCTTCGGCGAACGCCAGGCGGCGGAATAGCGCATGCCGCTCAGGGACATCAACGACGTCGACAGGCTGAAGAAGATCAACGCCGCTCTGGTCAGCCGCGTCGAGCGCTCGATGGACCAGCAGGGCAACGCCTTCTCGCTGTTCCAGACCGCAATTTCACTGGAAAACCGCGTGCGCATGCGCACCGAGGAACTGCACTCGACCTTGCGCCGGCTGGAACAGTCGAACATCGACCTCAGCGCCGCCAAGGAAAACGCCGAGCTGGCAAACCTGTCCAAGACCAGGTTCCTGGCCGCCGCCAGCCATGACGTGCTGCAGCCGCTGAACGCCGCCCACCTCTCCGTCTCGGCGCTGGCCGAAGTGCAGACCAGCGACGAGGGCAAGAAGCTCGTCCGTCAGGTCGAGCGCTCTCTGGAGACCATGGAAGACCTGTTGCGCACGCTGCTCGACATTTCCAAGCTCGATGCCGGTGTGGTGCAGCCCGACATCGGCGATGTCAATCTGGAGACGCTGTTTTCCTCGCTGCGGTCGGATTTCCTGCCCGTGGCCGAGATGAAGGGGCTGGCGCTGAAGTTCCGCCCGGTCAGCGCCGTGGTGCGTTCGGACCGCACGCTCTTGCGCCGCATCCTGCAAAACATCCTGTCCAATGCGCTGCGCTATACCCCTTCGGGCGGCGTGCTTGTCGGCACAAGGCATCGCGGCGATACCATCCGCATCGATGTCGCCGACACCGGCTGCGGCATTCCCGACGACCAGCGCGAGGCGGTGTTCGAGGAGTTCCATCGCGGCTCCGCCATTCCAGCCGACACCGGGATCTCCGGCGGCGGGCTGGGCCTGGGCCTTGCCATCGTGCGGCGCATGGCCGCCGCGCTCGGTCATCCCGTGACGTTCTCCTCGAGGGTTGGGCGCGGCACCATCTTCCACATCGACGTGCCGGTCGGCATCGGCGCCAGCGCCGACGCCATCGCCAGCCTTGCCGAGATGGAGCGGCCGCGCGGCTACGGCCTGTTCGGCACCAAGGTCCTGCTGGTCGAAAATGACGCCGACGTGTTGCAGGCGATGACCTTCCTGCTCGAGCGCTGGCAGTGCCTGGTGCGCGCCGCGACTTCGACCGAGGCTGCGATCAGCCTGCTTGGCGACACCGACTGGGTGCCCGACATCGTCATTGCCGACCAGCATCTCGACGACGGCGACCTCGGCACCGCAACAATAGCCGAAGTCCGCGACTATCTCGGCCGCGCCGTGCCGGCGCTGATCGTCACCGCCGACGGATCGGAGGCCGTCGCCAAGGCAGCCCGCGCCGCAGGCATAGAGCTGATGCGGAAGCCGCTAAAGCCGGCGCAGCTAAGGGCGCTGCTGGCGCATTTGCTGGCTTGAGCCCCATACCCTCCCCTCGATGGGGAGGGTCGGCGCGCAGCGCCGGGGCGGGGTGCAGCGCCAAGCTCCCCCACCCCGCTCCGCTTCGCGGATCGACCCTCCCCACAAAGGGGGAGGGTAAAGATCAAAACCCGGCCTGATCGCGAAACAGCTCCGCATTGTCCAGCTTCGACACCTCAATCACCGCTTGCGTGCGGCTGTAGACGTTGAGCTTGCGCAGGATCTCCGAGACATGCGCCTTGACCGTGGTCTCGCCGACCTGCAGCTCGTAGGCGATCTGCTTGTTCAGCAGGCCCTGGCGCAGCATCTGCAGCACGCGCAGCTGCTGCGGCGTCAGTTTGGCCAGCCGCTGCACCATATCGGCGCGGTCGGCGCTGTCGGCGTCGGGCGGCTGTCCCTCATATGTCTCCGGCACATAGATCGCGCCCTCCATCACCGAGCGGATTGCGGCCGCAAGATCGCTTTTGCGCGCCGATTTCGGGATGAAGCCGGCAGCGCCATAGGACAACGCCTCGGAGATGATCTTCGGCTCCTCATAGCCCGAGACGACGACCACCGGCAGCCGCGGATGGCGGGTCCTGAGTTGCAGCAGTCCATCGAAGCCATGGACATCAGGCATGTTGAGATCGAGCAGCGCCAGATCGAACGGTTTTATCCCACCCAGGAGATCGAGCGCCTCGGCGATCGAGCGCGCCTCCACGGTGTCGACTTCCGGATAGGCCATCTGCACGGCGCTGTGCAGCGCCTCGCGAAACAGCGGATGGTCGTCGATGATCAGAAACCGGGCGCGATCGTTAATTGCGGTCATGGTGTTCGTTTCAGTTCTCCGTGGGCACGATACTCCCGCTGGTATGGCCAGCTTATTGGCAAATAGTCTATCGCCATCTTAACCCCCGGAGGCGAAGCCGACTTTATCCGACAATCAAGGCGCAGCCGATGCTTTTGCTGGCGCTGACGCCTTGCCCGGCCGTCCAAATCGGTCGAATGTGCCGGCAACAACCCAGGCAGAGACCCGCGCATGACAGACTTCGTCCTTCCCCTGCCCGCAACCCCGTCGGTGGCCGTCGCCGGCTCTGCCGAGCGTTTTGCGGTGCGCCGCATCTTCTGCGTCGGCCGCAACTACGCCGCGCATGCCCGCGAACTCGGCAATGACGAGCGCGACCCGCCCTTCTTCTTCACCAAGCCGGCCGATGCGGTGGTCGGTTCCGGCACCACGATCCCCTACCCGCCCTTGACCAAGAACCTGCACCACGAGATCGAGCTGGTCGCGGCGATCGGCAAGGCCGGCTTCCGCATCCCGCGCGCGCAAGCGCTCGACCATGTCTGGGGCTACGGCGCCGGTATCGACCTCACCCGCCGCGACCTGCAGGACGAGGCCAAGAAAGCGGCGCGGCCGTGGGACTGGTCGAAGGCCTTCGACCGCTCGGCGCCTTGCGGCCCGTTGGTATCAGCCGCCAAATCCGGCCACCCGCAAAAGGGCCGTATCTGGCTCGCCGTCGACGGCGCGGTGAAACAGGAGGGCGACCTCGCCGAACTGATCTGGCCGATCGCCGATATCGTTTCGATCTGCAGCAGTGCGGTTGTACTACAACCGGGCGACCTGATCTTCACCGGCACGCCGGCCGGCGTCGGCGCGGTGGCGCCGGGCCAGACGATGACCGGCGGCGTCGACGGCATCGGCACCATCGAGATCACCATCGGCCAAGATTCCGTCGGCCAAGATTCCGACAAGCCGTGATCCAATGAGCGACCTCGTCCTCCACAACTACTACCGCTCTTCCACCTCCTATCGCGCACGCATTGCGCTCGAGATGAAGGGCCTGACCTACGATTACGTGCCGCATCATCTGCGTCATGGCGACCATCTGGAGCCGGCTTACCTGGCGGTCAATCCGCAGGGGCTGGTACCGGCGCTGATCCTGGGCGACGGCACGCTTTTGACGCAGTCGCTGGCGATCATCGAATATCTCGACGAGACCCATCCCGAACCGCCGCTGCTGCCGAAGGACGCGCTCGGCCGGGCGCGCGTGCGAATGCTGGCGCAGATGATCGCCTGCGACATCCACCCGGTGAACAATCTGCGCGTGCTGACCTCGCTGCGCACTTTGTTCGGCGCAGGCGACCAGGATGTCGTCAACTGGTTCCGCCACTGGGTGAACGAAGGCTTCCAGCCGCTTGAAAAGATTCTGGCTTCATCGGATGAGACCGGCACATTTTGCCATGGCGACGCACCGGGCCTCGCCGACATCTGCCTGGTCGCCCAGATCGCCAGCAACGCCCGCTTCGGCGTCGACCTGACACCCTACCCCGAGATCTCGCGCATCCACGCCGCCTGCATGGCGCTGCCGGCCTTTCAGAAGGCGGCGCCGGAGAATCAGATAGATGCCGAATAGGCTCACAATGCCGGAGCAGAGCACGGAGAGTTGCCGATGAAAGCCGTCGTCTTCGAAAGATTCGGCGAGGCGCCGAGAATCCAGACCGTGCCGGATCCGAAACCGGCCGCGGACGGTGTGGTCATCAAGGTCGAGGCGACCGGGCTCTGCCGCAGCGACTGGCATGGCTGGATGGGTCATGATGACGGCATCACGCTGCCGCATGTGCCGGGCCATGAACTGGCCGGCATCGTCGTCGCCGTCGGCAAGCGGGTGACCCGCTGGAAGGCCGGCGAGCGCGTCACCGTGCCGTTCTGCGTCGGCTGCGGCCGCTGCTTCGAATGCAATTCGGGCAATCATCAGGTCTGCGAACACCAGACGCAGCCCGGCTTCACCGCCTGGGGATCGTTTGCCGAATATGTCGCCATCGAGCATGCCGACACCAATCTCGTGCGCCTGCCCGAGGAGATGGAGTTCGCCACCGCCGCCAGCCTCGGATGCCGCTTCGTCACCTCGTTTCGCGCCATTGTCGACCAGGGCCGGGTGACGCCGGGCGAATGGGTGGCGGTGCATGGCTGCGGCGGCGTCGGCCTGTCGGCGATCATGATCGCCAGTTCCATGGGCGCCAATGTCATCGCCATCGACCTCACCGACGAGAAACTGGACTTCGCCAGAAAGATCGGCGCCGTGGCGACCATCAACGCCTCGACCACGCCGAACGTGGTCAAGGCGATCAAGCAGATCACCAATGGCGGCGCGCATATGTCGATGGACGCGCTCGGCCACCCCACGACATCGTTCAACTCGATTGCCAATCTGCGCCGGCGCGGCCGCCATGTGCAGGTCGGCCTGATGCTGGGCGAACACGCCCGCCCGCAAGTGCCGATGGACAAGGTGATCGCCTTCGAGCTGGAAATCCTCGGCAGCCACGGCATGCAGGCCCACCGCTACCCCGCCATGATGGAGATGATCCGCACCGGCAAGCTCAAGCCCGAACTGCTGGTCGGCAAGAAGATCAGCCTTGATGAGGCGCCTGCGGCGCTGGTGGCAATGGGCGGGTTCGAGGGGATTGGCATTGGGGTGGTGACGAAGTTCTAGGGCGGAGTCGCCCTCCACCACCAAACTCCTAGCGCGCAAATTTCTTCGCCCCGAACACGCAAGCCACCACGCCGAGCGTCACGACCACCATCAGCGGGCTGACCTGCTCGTGCAGCAGCGACGCTGCCAGCGCCAGGCCGAAAAAGGGCTGCAGCAACTGCAACTGCCCGACGGCAGCGATGCCGCCTTGGGCCAGGCCGCGATACCAGAACACGAAGCCGATCAGCATGCTGAACAGCGAGACATAGGCGAGACCCATCCAGGCGTGAGAGCCGATGCCGGCGAAGGACGACGGCAGCGTCGCAAAGGTCAGAACCAGCATGATCGGCAGCGAGATCGCCAGCGCCCAGCAGATCACCTGCCAGCCGCCCAGCCTGCGCGACAATGCCGCCCCCTCGGCATAGCCCAGGCCGCAGACGATGATGGCGGCCAGCATCAGGCCGTCGCCGACAGGTGAGGCCGTCACGCCTTGCATCAGGGCAAAACCGGCGACCAGCGCGCTGCCGATGCAGGAAAACAGCCAGAAGGCCGGGCGCGGACGCTCGCCACCGCGCAGCACGCCGAAGATCGCGGTGGCCAGCGGCAGCAGGCCGACGAAGATGATGGAATGGGCGGAGGTGACGTGCTTCAGCGCCAGCGCGGTGAGCAAGGGAAAGCCGACAACCACGCCAAGGGCGACGATCACCAGCGACAGAAAATCGCCGCGCTCCGGGCGTTTCTGCCGAAACAGCATCAGCATGGCGAGACCGAGAAGTCCGGCAATCGCGGCGCGGGCCGAGGTCAGGAATATGGGATCGAAATCGGCCACGGCCACGCGCGTTGCCGGCAGCGAGCCTGAGAAGATCAGCACGCCGATGAATCCGTTCATCCAGCCGCTCGCGGTTTTGTCCATTCCAGGCTCCATTGCTTTCGCCCTCTATCGGGCAAGTGCCTATGGTGCAGCCAGAGACAATGCAGTACAATTCCGCAAAACTGTAATGGCTATCAGAGCAATACAGATGACCGAACTCATTTTGGAAACCGGCAATGCGCACCCTCCTGTCGCGACCACGCTTGTGGAAACTGTAATGGCGACCATCCGCCAGCGGATATCGGCGCGCAGCCTGACGCCAGGCGCGCGGCTACCTTCGATCCGCGCCTTTGCCAAGGCCATGCAGGTGTCCAAGTCGACCGTGGTCGAAGCCTATGAGCGGCTCGCTGCCGAAGGCGCGATACGCTCACGGCCGGGTTCGGGTTTTTATGCCGCCGGATCGCTGGCGCCACTGTCGCTGGCCGAGATAGGCCCGCGGCTCGACCGCGCTGTCGATCCGCTTTGGGTTTCGCGCCAGTCACTGGAAGCCGGCGACGAGATGCTGAAACCCGGCTGCGGCTGGATGCCGGCCTCATGGATGCCGCAGGGGGCCTTGCGCCGGGCGCTGCGCACCGTGGCGCGCGCCGACGATGTCGACCTAGCCGATTACGGCACGCCGCTCGGCCTGCCGCCGCTCAGGCAATTGCTCGCGCGGCGCATGGCTGGCCACGGCATCGAGGTCTCGCCCGAACAGATCATGCTGACCGAATCGGGCACGCAGGCCATCGATCTTCTGTGCCGCTTCCTGATCGAACCGGGCGATACCGTGCTGGTCGACGACCCCTGCTATTTCAATTTTCACGCGCTGCTGCGCGCCCACCGCGCCAAGGTCGTCAGCGTGCCCTACACGCCATCGGGGCCTGATATCGAGCTGTTCGCGCAGGCGCTCGCCGAGCACAGGCCGCGCCTCTACATCACCAATTCCGCCATCCACAACCCGACCGGCGCGATCCTGTCGCCGGTCACCGCGCACCGGCTGCTGAAGCTCGCCGACCAGTCGGACCTGACCATCGTCGAGGACGACATCTTCGCCGATTTCGAGCACAGTCCCGCGCCCCGGCTGGCGGCGTTCGACGGCCTCAACCGCGTCGTCCATATCGGTAGCTTCTCCAAGACGCTATCGGCATCGGTTCGCTGCGGCTTCATCGCGGCACCGCGCGACTGGATCGAGCAACTCACCGACCTCAAGATTGCCACCACCTTCGGCGGCGGCCGGCTGGCGGCCGAACTGGTGCTGACGCTGCTTAGGGACGGCAGCTACCGCAAGCACATGGAATTGCTGCGCGCGCGGCTTTCCCGCGCCATGGGTGAGACGGGCGCGCGCCTGAAGGCGATCGGCATCACGCCCTGGATCGACCAACCGGCCGGCTTGTTCCTGTGGTGCAGCCTGCCGGATGGCGTGGATGCGGCTGAAATTGCTCGCCGTGCATTGGCCGACAACATCGTGCTGGCGCCCGGCAATGCATTCAGCCTGTCGGGAACCGCCAGCCGGTTCCTGCGCTTCAACGTTGCCCAATGCCAAGACGAGCGGATTTTCAGGGTGCTCAAGGCGGCAATGGCGCGCTGAGCGCTCAGCGGGAGGCCGCGCAGACCTTCCGAACGCAATCTCGCAGCCAGCGTTGCGCCGGATCGGCATCGAGCCGTGGATGCCAGAGCATCGAGATGGTGACCTCCACCGTGGCGACCGGCAGCAGAAAGCTGACCATGCCGGCGCGTGCGCCTTGCGTGTGCCGTTCGGGCACGCTGGCAATAAGGTCCGAAGCGCGCGCCATGGCGAGTGCAGCTGAAAAGCCGGAGACCATGCACGCCACGGTTCGCTGCAGCCCGAGCAGCGCCAAAGTCTGATCGATCGGCCCTCTTTCCCGACCCCGCCGTGAAACGCTGATGTGGCGGCCGGCCGCGTAGCGTTCAGGCGTCACCGCGCCTTCGCTCAAGGGATGGCCGGCTCCTACGGCGCCGACGAACCGGTCACGGAACAGCGCCTGTATCAGCACTTCAGGTCCGGTCTCGCCGGCAACGCCGATTTCCAGATCGATCGCTGCGTCGCGCAACGAGGCGACATCCTTGTCGGCTTTCGGCGCAAATCGCAGCCGCACGCCCGGCGCCTCGGCCTGGATGCGAGCGACAAGACGCGGCCCGAACTCCTCGACGAACCCTTCATTGGTGCGCAGCGTGAAGATCTGGTTCAGCTTCGCGAGATCGAGAGGCCTGGCAGGGCGCAGCAACGTTTCTGCTTCCTGGACGACACGGCCGGTCTGCTGCCGCAATGCCTCCGCGCGCGGCGTCGGCACAAGGCCTCGACCGGCCCGAACCAGCAGCGGGTCGCCGGTCGCTTCGCGCAGTCGCGCCAGGGTGCGACTCATCGCCGAAGGGCTGAGCCGCAGCCGGGTTGCCGCGCGAGCCACGCTACCTTCGGTCAGCAGGACGTCGAGAGCGAACAGCAGATTGAGGTCGGGCGATGTCATTGGCGGATTGTAGCACATGCCATGGCGTTTGGTGCACGAATAAGATGCAAATGCTGCGCCTTCCGCCATTCCACCCTGACGACTAGATCTCCGACAGGTCCGGTTGCGGGACTGACAAGGAGGAAATCGCCATGGCAACTGCCGAGCAGAACGAGTGCGCATCGGCGCCGCAGAACACCCGGTCCGCAGGCCTGGCCCACTCTCCTGTCTTGGCATTGGCCAGCCTGTCGCTCGCCACGCTGCTGTCGTCGCTTGGAACCAGCATTGCCAGCGTCGGACTGCCTTCCCTCATGCAGGCGTTCGGTGCGCCGTTCCAGTCCGTGCAATGGGTGGTTCTCGCCTATCTGCTCGCCATCACGGCCCTGATCGTCAGCGCCGGCCGGCTGGCCGATATGGTCGGCCGCCGGCCGTTGCTGCTCGGCGGCATCGCGCTGTTCACACTGGCCTCGGTGCTCTGCGGCCTGGCGCCGACGCTCTGGCTGCTGATTGCGGCGCGCGCCGTGCAAGGGCTGGGTGCCGCGCTGATGATGGCGTTGACGCTGGCCTTTGTCGCGGAGACCGTGACCAAGGAGAGAACCGGCAGCGCCATGGGCCTGCTCGGCGCCATGTCGGCGATCGGCACGACGCTCGGACCCTCGCTCGGCGGCTTGCTGATCGCCGGCTTTGGCTGGCGGGCGCTCTTCCTCGTCAATGTGCCGCTCGGCCTCCTGACCTTTGCCCTCGCCTGGCTGGCCCTGCCTGCCCGCGGCAAGGCTGCGGGCGTTCAAGGCGGGTTCGACGCGATCGGGACGGTCTTGCTAGGCCTGACGCTCGCCGCCTATGCACTGGCCATGACGCTCGGCCACGGCCATTTCGGCGCCCTCAACACCGGCCTGCTGGTTGCCGCCGGCATCGGCGTCGTTCTGTTCGGCGTCGCGCAGAAGAGGGCGAAGAATCCCTTGATCCGGCTTGCCCGGTTGTACGACATCCGGCTCAGCGCCAGCCTCGCCACGAACCTCGTTGTCGCCACAGTGATGATGGCGACCCTGGTGGTCGCTCCGTTCTATTTGTCGCGAGGGCTGGGGCTCAATGCTGCGATGGTCGGCGTGGTCCTGTCGACAGGTCCGCTGGTCTCCGCGCTCTCGGCACTTATCGCCGGCCGCCTCACCGATCGCTTCGGTACCAACAGGATGATGATCGCCGGACTATTCGGCCTGGTCAACGGCACCTTGCTTTTGTCGCTCGCCGCAACAAAACTCGGCATTGCCAGCTATATCGTGCCGATCGCCGTCACCTGCTTCGGGTACGCCCTGTTCCAGACATCCAACAATGCCGCCGTCATGAGCGGTGTCGCTGCCGGCGAGCGCGGCGTGGTGTCCGGCCTGCTCAATCTGTCGCGCAATCTCGGCCTGATCACCGGCGCATCGCTTATGGGCGCCATTTTTGCGGCTGCCTCGACGGGAGAACGGCAAAGCCAGGACATGCTGACCTCAGCGGCAGCCGCGCACGGCATGCAGGTTACCTTTCAGACGGCAACGGTCCTGGCGGTGGCTGCGCTGTTGCTGGCACTGCTCTCGACCCGCGCCGGCGGCAGGCTGTCGGTGCGGCAACAGCCATCATGACCGAAGACAGGGAGCTTACGCTCCCGCCCGCTTGCGCCGCTCATAAAGCATGACCAGCGTTTCGGCGGTCAGCGCCGGCCTCTGTTCGCCCTCGATCTCGACCGTATTGGCGGCCTTCATCAGATACTGGCCCGGCCCCTTGTCCTCCACCGACAACAGCGTCGTGCGCAGCCGGATGCGTGCGCCGACCCTGACGGGCGCCAGGAACCGCACCTTGTCGAAGCCGTAATTGAAGGCGGCTTGCGTGTTTTCGGGGACGATGCCCATGCCCAGCGCCAGCGCGCCGATGATCGACAGCGTCAGATAGCCATGCGCGATCGTGGTGCGAAATGGGCTCTGCCGCTTCGCCCGCTCCGGATCGACGTGGATCCACTGATGGTCGCCTGTGCATTCGGCAAACTGGTTGATGCGGTTCTGGTCGACGGTCGTCCATTCCGACACGCCGAGCTCCTGCCCGGCCATCGCCCTTAACTGCTCGAAGGTCGGCGGCGTTTTCGGCCGTAGTTCCGTCATTCCTGCTTTCCCGGTGGCTCCCAGTGCCTCGGACCACGAACGGACGGCTCCTGTCAATTCGCCCGTTGCGATTCCGTTCCGCCATTTTCCGCCAAACAGCGTCCCTCGTCCATGCTCATGCGCCGCAACCGGCCCGCTCCTCTCATGGTTGCGTTGAGAGTCACTTCTTGTCATAGCCCGAGCGGATTTCCTCCATCGCTTCCTTGATGCGGCTGCGCAGGATTTCGATCGATTCGGTGCCGGATTTCTTGACCAGCTCGGCCACTTCGCCGGCATTTTTCAGGGCGGCTTCGAAGGATTTCCTGGCGAACTCCGCCTGTTTTGTCATCAGTTCCTGGGGATTGCCCGGCGCCTTGTAGCTCTGCGCCATGTCGCTGACTTCACGCAGCGTGTCCTGCAGCATCTCGCGCTGTCTGGACAACAATGAGGTCGCGCCGGCAGCTCCCGCCCGCGCCGATCTTTCCAGGGCCTCGAGGTTCTTGCGATGATGCGCGAGGATCGCCTCGACATTCGGCACCTTCAGGTCACGGCCGAACCGGCTGAACATGTCAAGGAACGAATCGGAGTCGGGTTGTTTGGCCATTGCTCGTGCTCCCCAGTGTCGCAAATGCTGAACCCTGTTCTGGACAATAGCACTCGCGCGCCGTGTGTCCATTCGGACGCCCAAGCAATTCAGCGGCAAATGCAGCATCAGCCAGCGAGAAACAGCCTCTCCGCCGTGTAGAGCACGATACCCGCCAATCCGCCGATAATCATGCCGTTGAAGCGGATATATTGCAGGTCCTTGCCGATGTTCATCTCGATCAGCCTCGTCAGTTGGGCAAGGTCCCAGCGCTTGACCTGGTCGGCGATGAATGTCGACACACCGCTCTTCTGGCTCTCGACGAACGACGACAGCGCCACGACAAAGCCCTGGTTCATGTCGGCCCTGATCTGCGGATCGCCTGAGAGATGGCGGCCGACCTCGACGAACATGTTGGCGAGATGCGCGCGAACAATCGAATTCTCCGCCTTGGCGTCCTGTTCGATGAACAGGCTGAGGCTCTGCCACATGTCGCCGGCGAGCGACTTCACTTCCGGCCGCGCCAGGAAATCGCGTTTCAGCTTCTCGGCCCGTTTGGCGTATTGCTTCGAGGTTCTGAGCCGCTCGATGAAGCTGTGCGCGAAACGGTCGAATTCGGCGCGCATCGGATGGTCGGGGTCGGCCCGCACCTCGTCAAGCAGCGAACCGGCGGAAGCGACTATCTTCTTCAGCAGATAGGCGTCGGCTCTGAACAGGTTGAACAGCGACGGCAATTCCTCGCGGATTTTCTCGCGCATGGTCGCCAGCGCCTCTTCATCGTTCAGGAACCGGCCGATCACCCTGGTGAATTCGTCGAAGAGTTTCTGGTGGCGGCGGTCGTCGGTCAGTGCCGACAGCAATTCGGCCGCGAGCGGCGCCAGCGGCACCTTGTCGATCTGCTCCAGCATGCGGCTGGTGACGAAGCCGCGCAGGCCGGATTGCTCGATCGCCGCAAGCGTCTGCGGGACCAGCCGTACGACGAAGCGTGACAGGCCGGCAGAGCGTTCGGCGTCAGTCAGCCAGTCGGCGACGAGTGCTGCAAAATCGACCTCGGCCAGCTTTTCCCGCACCGGCTCCGGCGCCAGAAAATTGACCTCGATGAAGCGGCCCAGATTATCGGCGATGCGGTTCTGGTTCGCTGGGATGATGGCGGTGTGCGGGATCGGCAGGCCCAGCGGCCGCTTGAACAGCGCCACCACCGCGTACCAGTCGGCCAGGCCGCCAATGGTCGCCGCCTCGGCGAAGGCCGCCACGAAGCCCAGCCACGGATACTTGGCCTCGGACGATTTGGCCACGGCAAAAACCACGACGCAAAGCACCAGCGCAGCCGTGGCGAGGAACTTTGTCCGCCGCAACGCGAAAAGCTTGGCGCCCGTCTCGGCATCAAAACCGCCAGGCGCCAGGGACGAAGCCGATTGGGACATGATACGCCGCTCCTCATCGATCTCTTGGCTATCTGGCATGGGCTATTTAGGGGGTGTTTGGGCCCGTAGCATGATCGGATGGGCCGATTTCGTCCGGGGATTGCCGGTTTCGCACGCAAAGTTGACAAGAATGTTCATCTATCATGCAATCCCAGTCTGGAATTGTTCCAAGGTATAGGCCATATTCCGATCAGGCCAGTGTGGGCGAATCCGAAACTCCGGGTGAGAAAGCCGCACCAGCACAATCTAAAATCTGGTGCAGTTCCAGCGCGCCAGCACTCGGGTGAGGAATTAAATGCGGCTGACGCGCCAGACCAACTACGCCATGCGCATCCTGATGTATTGCGCCGCCAACAACGATCGCCTGAGCCGCATCCCCGAGATTGCGGCCGCCTATTCGGTGTCGGAGCTTTTCCTGTTCAAGATCCTGCAGCCGCTGGTCGAGCATGGCCTGGTCGAGACGGTGCGCGGCAGGAATGGCGGCGTGAGGATCGGCCGCCCCGCCGAGCAGATCAGCCTGTTCGACGTCGTACGGGTGACCGAAGAGAGCTTCGCCATGGCCGAGTGCTTCGAAAACGACGCCGCCGAATGCCCGCTGGTCGACAGCTGCCAGCTGAATTCGGCGCTGCGCGAGGCGCTCAACGCCTTCTTTGCCGTACTCTCCCGCTACACCATCGCCGATATGGTGGCGGCGCGCCCGAATGTGCGTCATTTGCTCGGCATCGACATGCTGGTCCAGCGAGCACCGGCCGCCTGAGTTTTCTAGTGCAAGTCGCTCAAAAGTGGCCCCGGTTTTGAGACAACGACATGCATAAAGACAAAGACCTAAAGCGCGTCGCCTGAGTTCGTTCAAACGCGACGCGCTTTAGGCGGCTGACTGCGGCAAGACAAACGGCATGTTCGCCGCCGGCAACACACCGACCCTTAGCCGACAATCGAACACCTTTTCGATCAGATCGTCGCTCAGCACCTCCTGCGGTGAACCGTCGGCGGCGAGCCGGCCGCGATGCATCACGAAAATCCGGTCGGCATACATGGCCGTCAGATTGAGGTCGTGCAGGATGGCGATCACACCGCCGCCGCGCCGGGCGAAATCGCGGGCGATGTTCATGATGATCAGCTGGTGCTTGATATCGAGGCTGGAGACCGGCTCGTCGAGATAGAGATAGCGCGGCTTGCCGTCCAGCACCGGCGCCCAGACCTGGCACAGCACGCGCGCCAGCTGCACACGCTGTTGTTCGCCGCCCGAAAGCTCCTGATAGAACCGGCCGGCAAAGCCGTCGAGGTCGACCCGCGCCAGCGCCCGCTCGGGCAGACGATCATCTTCGCCCGGCAGAACGCCGGAACGGCCGCCGATAAGGCCGAGCCTGACCACTTCGTGCACGGTGAAGGGAAAGGACAGCGTCGCGGCCTGCGGCAGCACGGCACGCACGGTGGCGGCCTCCACCGGCTTCATCGCCGTGAGATCGCGCCCGTTGACAGCCACTGTCCCCGCAAACGCCAGATCGCCCGACAACGCCTTCAAAAACGTCGTCTTGCCCGAGCCGTTGGGTCCGACGATTGCCGCAATTTCGCCCGGCCGCGCGACGAAATCGACATTGGCAACAATGCGCTTGCCGCCGATCGCTACCGAGACATCGCGTGCTTCGATCATGCCGGCCTCATAGGTTTCAAATCTCACAAGTCGATTACGCCGCGCTTGCGCAGCAGGATCCAGAGGAAGAACGGTGCGCCGGCGATCGCCGTGACGATGCCGATCGGCAGTTCGGCCGGCGCCACGATGACGCGAGCGACGGCATCGGCAATCAGCAGCATCGAGGCGCCGAGCAGCGCCGAAGCCGGCAAGAGATAGCGATTGTCCGGACCGATCAGCAGCCGCAGCAGATGCGGCACGACGATGCCGACAAAACCGATGCCTCCGCTGACTGCGACAGAGGCGCCGACCGCTGCCGAGACGCCGACGATCGCGGTGTATTTCAGCCGCTGTACCGGGATGCCGAGATGTCCGGCCGTCGCCTCGCCGAGCGCCAGGGCGTTGAGGCCTTTGGCCAGGAACGGCATTGCCGCAAGCGCCAGGACGATGATCGGCCCGACGGAAGCAATCTTCGGCCAGGTCGCGCCGCCAAGCGAGCCCAGCTGCCAGAAGGTCAGGTCGCGCAACTGCCGGTCGTCGGCCATGAAAATCAGGATACCGGTCAGCGCCATGGCAAGGGCTGCGAGCGCAATGCCGGCAAGCAGCATGGTGGCGACCGAGGTGCGCCCCTGCCGCGTGGCGACGCGGTAGAGCACCAGCGTGACCGCAAGGCCGCCGCAGAAAGCGGCGAGCGGCAAGGCCATGCCGCCGAGCGCCAAAGTGAGCGGCGCCAGCCATGTTGTGCCGAGCACGATGACGGCGACGGCGCCGAGGCTGGAACCGGCTGAAACGCCGATCAGGCCGGGATCGGCGAGCGGATTGCGAAACAGGCCCTGCATGACCGCGCCCGATACGGCCAGCGCCGCACCGATCAGCACGCCGAGCAGCACGCGCGGCATGCGGATGTCGTAGACGATCAGCCGGTCGCGGGCGCCAAGCGCGGCGTCGGCCGGCACGGCGCCGGTCAGCCAGTCACGAATGACACCGACGGCCGATGCATCGGAAGCGCCCGACCTCAGCGACAGGAACATCGAAAGGGCAAGCGCCACACACAGGAGCACAATAACCAGGCGAGCGCGCCCGGAACGATCGCCCTCGGCCACCTTGCCCGCCGCGCCGGCGATCGACTGATCCACCATCGGCTCAGTCCGTGACCTGGCTGCCATAGAGCGAGGCGGCCAGATCGTGGATGGCATCGGCCGTGCGCGGCCCGAAGCCGAGCAGATAGCTGCCATCCATCAGAGTCAGTTTGCGGCCTTCACCGGCCGGCGTCGAGGTGATCGACGGTATGGCAAACAGCTCGGCCTCCGCAATCGGCGGTCCGGCATTTTTCATCGCCAGGATCACGTCCGGCCTGGCGGTTACGATGGCCTCGTCGGACATCTGCTTGTAGCCGGAAAAACCTTCGACGGCGTTGACCGCACCGGCGAGCTTGATGATGCTGTCACCGGCGGTGTCGGTGCCGGCGGCCAGGATCTTGCCGCCCTGGATCGACAGCACGAACAGGATGCGCTTGCGCTGCTTGATCGACGCCGTCTGCTTCTCGGCCGCCTTCAGCTTGGCGTCGGTCTCAGCCACCAGCGCCTCGGCCCTGGCGTCGACGCCGAGCGCTTTGCCGACGATGCGGATCTTTTCCAGGATGCCGTCATGGCTGTAATGTTCAGGCACGTCGATGAACGGGACGCTCGACTTTTTCAGCACATCGACCGCTTCCTTCGGCCCACTGCCATGCAGCGCCAGAATGCCCGAAGGATTGACCGACAACACGCCTTCCGGCGACAGCTGGCGCATATAGCCGACGTCGGGCAGCGCGACCGCGGCGGCGGGGTAGCGGCTGGTCGAATCGCGGGCGACGAGATGACCTTCCTCGCCAAGCGCGTAGACGATCTCGGTGATCGAACCGCCGATCGCCACGATCCGCGACGTGTCGGCCAACACGGCCACGTTCTCGCTGGCCGGCACTGGGGCGGCAATAAACAGCGACAGGCCCATGGCCGCGGCAAGCGTCCTGAACAGTGAAATCATCGTCGTTTCCTCAGGCTGCCGTCGGGCTTGGAATGCGCGGCAGGTTCTCGGCAAGGAACCGCCAGTCGTCGCGCTCGCCCTCGCCTTCATGGCGCTTGCCGAAGAACTGGATGATCATCTTGCCGTCGGCGCCATAGGCTTCGAGCGAGGTGACATGACCGTCCTTGGTCGGTTTGCGCACCGCCCACACGTCCTGGATGTGGTCGGTGCGCAGATGCAGGTGGAACGTCTCGTCCATCACGTTGATCCACGGCCCCATCGGCCTGATCGACTTGACGGGACCGGAATGGATCTGGATGCAGCCTCGGTTTCCGACAAAACACATGATCGGCATGCCGTCGGCGGCGGCATGGTGGAACATGGCGCCGATGGCGTCATTGTCGAGCAGCCAGGCATAGTCCTGGCCGACCATGCGCACGGCCTGGCGGCGAGTGAGCTTCAGCGTTTTCAACATGCCAAAGAACTGATGCACGTCGGTCAGCCGGCTCCAGCGGTCGCGCAGATCATCGATGTCTGCGGCAATGCCCGACGTCTCCGCGTCGTCGTCGGCCAGGCCTGCGATAGACACAGTCGCCTCCTGGTTCGGCGATTCGAGTGCGGCCACGAGCTTCTGGTAGGCATAGAGATTGGACGCCGGCCGCAGATGCACCTTGTGCACCGCATCGCCGGCCGCGTCGAAGAATTGCAGGCTGCGGCGGATGTCGCCACCGTCGCGCTTCTCGACGGCAAAGCCATGCGCCCAGACCTTTGGAAAGATACGCAGGTCGATGTTTTCGCCCAGTACCATGGCATTGTGCGCACCCGTAACAACCTTGTCGTAGACGCCGATCTTCTCGTGCACCGCGCTTTCGTTGCGGGTCAGTGCCATCACTTCGCCAACGGCATCGAGGCCGGTCAGCAGATCGTTGACCCTGGGCTCGACGCGCACGACACCGTCGCCGCAATGCGCGGCGACCAGTTCGGCTTCGGAAATACCGAACTCGGCGGCAAGATCGCGCTCGCGCGCTTTCGGATTGTCTGCCCGCGCTCGCCGGATTTCATGCGGTGCGGGTTTTACGCGCTGGTCCATGTCCTGCTTACCTGTCCTGCCTGGCGTTTTGGCCTGCCTGGCTGTTTCATCACTTGTTGAGGATGAGCTTGCCCTGGCGGGTGATCTTCAGTCGATAGAGCGCGCCATGGTGCTCGATGCCAATCTCGTGCTCGCCCTGGAACAGCGTGTTGGAGGACAGCGTCCGCACCGCCAGCGGCACCCGGTCGAAGCGGGTCGGCGTCTCCTCGGAACGGCGGACGCGGTAACGGAAGTCGTTGGGATTGTGGGTGTTCATCTCTTTCGATCCCTTTCCTCTGCCGGGCAACTGGCTAGGCGTTGCAAATGCCGATTCATTTCTTGACTAGAATCATCATGTTTATTAGTCAGTGCAATACCGGACTAAATGAGTCAACATTTAAGACGCCGGACACAATGAAAAATGCCAGCGAGCACCAAGCCAGCCAGCATCGAACCTGGAATTTTGGAGTTGGGGCATGGGCTTGGGAAATTGTGGACGACTGGGTCTGGCGAACGCCGATCCGGTGCATCGGCCTATGGCAAAGGCAATGGCAGCCTTGCTTGCGGGGGCAGCGACGATCGCGCTGCTGACATCGCCGGCCAGCGCTCAGCCGGCCGCTGACCAGGCCGACCAGACCAGGAAAACCGAGGACACCAAGCCGGCACCCGCCGGCGCGACCCTGCTGGACAAGATCCTCGTCATCAGCCGCACCGGCGAGACGGCAATCGAATCGCTGGCCTCAGCCAGCCATGTCGACCAGGAACAGCTCGACCGCCGCATGGCGACGACGCCGAACGAAATGCTGCTCGGTGTGCCTGGTGTCGCCGTGCAGGCCGATGCGCGACGCGTCAGCTCCAGCATCAACATCCGCGGCCTGCAGGATTTCGGTCGCGTCGCCGTCATCGTCGACGGTGCCAGGCAGAATTTCCAGCGCTCAGACCACGGCACGCAGTCGACCTTCTATGTCGATCCCGAGCTCATCAAATCCGTTGACGTCATTCGCGGACCGACCGCCAACACCTACGGCTCCGGCGCCATTGGCGGCGTCGTCTTCTTCGACACCAAGGATGCGGTGGATTTCCTCAGACCGGGCGAAACCTGGGCCGGCTCCGTCACCGGGCGCTATGAAAGCAACGGCAAGGGCTGGACCGCCAGCGCCAGCGGCGCCTACAAATTCAACGACGATTTGGATGTGCTGGGCAACATCGTCTACCGCGACTACGGCGACTACAAGAATGGCAGCGGCGACACCGTCGCCGGTACCGGTTTCGACGTGCTGAGCGGCCTGCTCAAGACCACAATCCGCCCCAGCGAGAACAGCGAATTGAAGCTCGGCTGGGTCGGCTCGAGCGACGGCTGGACGGAAACCAGCGGCGGCGTGCCGGCCAACGACGTCGACCTGAAGTCGAACACCTTCACCGCCCGCTACAACATCACTGACGACGCCAAGAGCTGGCTCGACCTCCACATCAACGCCTCCTACAACAAGACCAATCTCGACCTCACCACGCTGGTCCCGCAGAACCGCTTCGATCCGTCGACCGGCCTTCCCGTGCTGCTGCCCGTCGGTTCGACCTCGACCTTCGACGTTGGCACGGCCGGCGTCGACATCTGGAACACGTCGCGCTTCGAAACAGCCGGTGTTGCGCACGAATTGACCTATGGCGGCGACTGGGTGGGTGACGATGTCGAGACCGGCGGCACCGCCGGCGGCGACAGCTTCTACACCCCATCGGGCAAGCGTAGTGTTTCGGGCGCCTACATCCAGGACAAGCTCACCTGGGACTGGCTCGAGGTCATTGCCGGGCTGCGTTACGACAATTACAGCCTGGAGGATTCCGACAATGGAACGTCAGGTGATCGTCTGTCGCCGCGCATCACCGTTGGTGTCACGCCCTTCGAAAGCGCCAGCCTGGCGGGCCTGCAGTTCTATGGCACCTACGCCGAAGGCTATCGCTCACCGTCGCTGACCGAAACGCTGATCAGCGGCAACCATCCGGCAGGCGTCACCTTCCCGTTCCTGCCCAACCCCAACCTGCAACCCGAAACCGGCAAGACCACCGAATTCGGCGTCAACTACAAGCTGAACGACCTTATCGAGGCCGGCGACGCGTTCCGGCTCAAGGCCGGCTACTTCCACAACAATGTCGACGATTACATCGAAGGCGTCACGTTGTCGCCATTCGACCCGACCAGCGGCTGCCCGTTCGGCCCCGGCATTCCGATCTGCTTCCAGTACCAGAACGTCGCCCAGGCCAGGATCAACGGCTTCGAACTGGAAAGCGTCTACGATGCCGCCTGGGGTTATGCCGGGCTGTCGGCCTCGATCATCAACGGCCACACCATCTCCGATGAAGGCGAGCGGGCCGACCTTGCCACCATCCCGTCCTCGCAGGTCACCGGGCAGCTCGGCTTCCGCTTCCTTCAGGACAAGCTGACCGTCGGCGGCGAGGTGCAGTACAACGGCAAGCCGAAGGGCAACCCCGTGGCCAAGGATTATACTCTGGTCAACGCCTTCGCCAGTTACCAGGCCACCGACAATCTGAAGGTGGACTTCCGCGCCGACAATTTGTTCGACGTCAAATATACCAACCCGCTGAACGGCGGCACCACCGCCGTCATCTATGAACCCGGCATCACGCTGAAGCTGGCCGCAACCATGCGCTTTGGAGGCTGACACCCATGACAAGTTTGACGGCATCGCTTCGGCTCCTGACCTCGACGCTGGCGATGTCGCTTGGCTTGATGCCGGCGTGGGCTCAGTCCGCGCCGGCTCCGCAACTCAGCCTCGAGCTCAATGCCGCGCAGCCCTCCGAAAAGGGTTGCCGCCTGACCTTCGTCGTCAACAATGCGCTCGGCGCCGATCTTTCCAAGGCGGCATTCGAAATCGCGCTGTTCAACGAGGCCGGCATTGTCGACCGCCTGAGCGTGCTCGACTTCAAGGACCTGCCGGCCGGCAAGACCAAGGTGATCCGCTTCGACCTCGCCGGCACCGACTGCACCAAACTCAGCCGCGTGCTGATCAACAGCGCCACCGAATGCGCCGGCGTCGAACCGGGCGCCTGCATGCGCGGCATGAAGACGCAGACCAAGTCCGGTATCGCATTCGGCGTTTGAGGTGGGTCTGCATCCCGCCTTCCTGCACGACAATGCGACACGACCCATCGCAGCTCCGCCGTTATGGCCGGCAACCGATCTTGATTTGACAATCCCGCCGCGCTCGCGGCAGGTCTCGCCGCGAACCATGCAGGACATCACCCCCCTCCCCGACGCCGGCAACGAACCGGCGATAACAATGGACGAGCTCGTACAGCCGGCGGCCGCGGACCGCAAATGGACTGTGGCGATCGTCGCGTCCTGCCTGCTCCATGCCGCTGCCGCAGCGGCGTTCATGGTCGCACCCGCCGGGACATTTGATACCGGGAAGGCAATACAGGCCGAAGGCGCCGATCGATCAGGCGCAGACGTCCTCGGCACCGCTTTGCAAAACCCGGTACCCGACGCGATGGATGTTACCCTGGTAACCGATCCGCAGCCGGCCAAGCCCGTCCAACCCACGCCGCAAACCGAGGCGCCTCAAGCCGTAGAGGAGCCGGCGGCGCCCAAATCTGCGCCGGAATCTGCCAACCAGGCAACCGTCGCTCCCGATGCACCAACGGCCGCCATCCCGGATGATCAAAGTGTCGCCCCAGAGGCTGAGACGCCTGCACCGTCACCGGTTCAAACGCAGAGTTCGGAGGCGTCTCCCGCCAATCAGCCTGCCGTTGAATTGCCTGCCGCGAGGCCACCAGTCCCAAGCCCGAGGCCAAGTACATCAATATCGGGCGCACCAATATCGGGAGAGACTGGCGGCACGGCAGATGGCGAGGAGCGCGAGGCAACGGCGGTTGCCAGCAAAGGCGGAAAACAGAGCGCGGCGGGCAATTCGATGGAATCCGGCTACAGCGTTGAAGTTCAGAACAAGCTTGTCCGCGCCAACCGCCACGTTTCGAAGGCGGTTCAAGCCAAGGCTCGCAACAATGCCAGGGTCTATTTCGTCGTCATTGCCGACGGCAGCGTCAGCGACTTGCAGCTTGTCGAAAGTTCAGGGTCTGCCGAGCTAGACCAATTCGCTTTGAAACTGGTGCGCCAGCAAGCGCCGTTCCCGCCCATTCCACCCGAGACCGGATTATCAAGTTGGGTGTTCAGGGCGCGGATCGGTCCGTTTTAACCAGCTCGTAGACCTCGCCAAATGTCATCGTCCATCAATTCAAGAGGAAGCCCAATGTACATCGCCATGAACCGCTTCAAGGTCCAGAACGGCTCGGAGACCGGCTTCGAGGATGTCTGGAAGAACCGCGATTCGAGCCTCTCGGAGATGAAAGGCTTCAGGGAATTCCACTTGCTGCGCGGCCCGGTCAACGAGACCGAGGGTTATACGCTGTTTGCCTCGCACACGGTGTGGGCAAGCCATGAGGATTTCGTCGCCTGGACCAAATCCGAGAATTTTCGCGCCGCCCACCGCAACACCGGCACCTCGAAGGTGCATTATCTCGGCCATCCGCAGTTCGAAGGCTTTTCGGTCGTCGAAGGGGCCTGATTGAGATTTCACCCGTCGACGAGATCTGACGACGGGCAGATGCCGTCAGGTTCCGGTTGAATTCCGGCCGCCCAGTCGCCGAAGCCACTGGGCAATGTGCAGGCGCAGCCGCCGCCAGGGCTGTCCGCGTGTCAGGTAGCGCGCCAACCGCGGATCACCGGCCAGCTCCGGGAACTGGCGCACATGCTGCGTCAGGAATGCAGGTATGAAATTGCGCCCGTTGAGATCGCTGAGCCAGGCAGAATTCGCCAGCAAATAGTCTGCGGCATCCGCCGCCAACACGCTCCTGTAGCTCCTGTATGCAGGCGTTTGCCGCACATTGCCGCCAGCAAAGGCAGTTCCGGTGGACAGGTTGGAGCCATGCAGGCGATAGAGGCCGAGACCTTCTGACAGGATGAGGCTGCCGCCGGCCTGGTGCGCGAGTGTCGCCGTCAGATAATCCGTCCCGACCTTGGCCTTGAACGGGAAGGACAATACCGGTTCCAGCGCGCCACGCCGGTACATGATCGCCGAGCATTGCGACCACAGCCAGCCCGTCACCGCAGGTGCGAAATAGGTTACCGGATGCTCCGATGCGTAGGCGATCCCGGGCGCCATGCCGGCAAGCCGGCCACCGGGCGCGATGGCGACGCCACTGCGATCCGCTCCGGACCGCGGTTTGCGCAAGGCAAGGAAGGTACCGCCCAGCAAGGTGCCGTCGCCATCGACAAGGAACACATCGGAACTCGACAGTGCGGCCGAATGCGTCGTGTTGAGGTGGGCGGACAGATGAGCGAGGAGAAAATCCGGCAGCCACACGTCATCGGCGTCGAGAAACGCGACGAAGGGCGCGTCGGTTGCGGCAAAGCCGTCGCGGAATCCCGCGGTCTGGCCGCCATTCTCCGTGCGCGCCAACAGGCGCAGGCGCGGGTCTTCTATATCCCTTAGAAGCTGTCGGACATGGTCGGCCGAGCCGTCCGTCGAGGCATCGTCGACGATGACGCATTCCCAATTCCGGTAGGTCTGCGCAAGCACCGAGCGGATCGCCTGTTCGACGTACGGCCGATAGTTGAAGCAGGTGATGACCACCGCCACGCGCGGCAGCTCAAACGGTCGGGACGTGTCTTCCATCTGTTCGGCTGCCCCGCTCGAGTTGCTCTCTGTCCCTTGCGCATACCCTTGCAACCCGACGCAGGCAAGCGAGCCGCGAAAAGCCCCCTAGGCCGCCGCGAGCAGGCTGGCATTGCCGCCGGCAGCCGTGGTGTCGACGCAGACAGCGCGTTCATGCGCATAGGCCGCCGGGTTGAGCACCTCGCTGACCAGCGGCACGATCGGCCCGCTGCGGTCGGCAATGACCTTGCGCACGATCCGCGCCGCCTCGGGCCTGCCCGAGAAGGCGACGACATGGACGCGCAGCGAACGCGCTTCGACTGGGTCTGGCCGACCGTCTATGGCCGCCAGCGGCAACCCCTTGCCGGTCAGCGCCGACAGTGCCGCCGGCGCGCCCGGCGCCACGGCCAGCACCGCATTGCCGGCGGCCAGCGCCTGGATCGTCTGGGCAAGCAGCGTGTCGGCGTCCGGACCGAGGCACAGCACCCGGCCACGCGGCGACAGCGACAGCGTGTTGGCCTCGCCGGTCGGTCCGGGCAGGTCGACCTGGCCGAAATCGATGGCGGCTGCAGCGCCGATGGCTGCAGCGCCCTTGCCGCGCAGATGTTTTCTCAAAATGGCGATGCGGTCCGGCCTCGTCGACCAGCCGCCAAGCGTCGGATCGGGCAGATTGTCGGCCAGTTCGGTCGCCGTCACCTTGTGGCCCTCGGCAATCTCCGTGCCCGCCTCCGGCCCTTTGCGGAACCGCCGGAGATAATGCGGCCCGCCGGCCTTCGGCCCGGTGCCCGAAAGCCCCTCGCCCCCAAAGGGCTGCGAACCGACGACGGCGCCGATCTGGTTGCGGTTGACATAGATGTTGCCGGCATGGATGCCGTCGACGAAATGCTGGACGCGGCCTTCGATGCGGGTGTGCAGGCCGAAGGTCAGGCCATAGCCCTTGCGGTTGATGGCGGCGATGACGGCGTCGATCCCGTCGGCGTCGAAGCTGGCGACATGCAGCACCGGACCGAACACTTCGCGCTCCATCTCCTCGATGCCCTTGACCCGGAACACATGCGGCGCAACGAAGCGGCCGTCCTTCGGTGCTTCGAGCTTGGCAATCAACCGGCCCTGCAGCCCCATCTTGGTGCAATACTCGCGGATCGATTCCTGCGCCTCGTCATCGATGACCGGCCCGACATCGGTCGAAATCTGCCAGGGATCGCCGATGGTGAGCGCTTCCATGGCGCCCTTCAGCATCTCCAGCATCTTCTTCTCGACATCCTTTTGCACGTAGAGCACGCGAAGCGCCGAACAGCGCTGGCCTGCACTCTGGAAAGCCGATGCCAGTATGTCGCGCACCGCCTGTTCGGGCAGTGCTGTGGAATCGACGATCATGGCATTGAGACCGCCGGTCTCGGCGATCAGCATGGCGTCCGGCGCGGCCGTCTCGGCCAGTTGCTTCTCGATCAGCTTTGCAACCTCGGTCGAGCCGGTGAAGCAGACGCCGGCAATGCGCGGATCCGCAGTCAGCGGTCCGCCGACCGCCGGACCGTCGCCCGGCAGAAGCTGGATGACATCTTCCGGAACGCCGGCCTCGCGCAGCAGCTCGACGGCGCGGAAGGCGATCAGCGGCGTCTGTTCGGCTGGCTTGGCGATGACCGAATTGCCGGTGACGAGCGCTGCCGCGATCTGGCCGGTGAAGATGGCGAGCGGGAAATTCCACGGCGAAATGCACACGATCGCGCCGCGCGCCTCGCTGCCCGCTTCGTTGTTGGCCGCTTCGGCAGCGTAGTAACGCAGGAAGTCGACGGCTTCGCGCAGTTCAGCCACGCCGTCGGCCAGCGACTTGCCGGCTTCCCTTGTAGCCAGCGCGAAAAACTCGACCGCATTGGCCTCATAGAGGTCGGCGGCGCGGTTGAGGATGGCGGCGCGCTCGGCAACGGGACGCTTCGCCCAGGCCGGCTGCGCTTCCACAGCAAAGCGCACCGCGGTCGCGACCTGCTTGGCAGCGGCTTCGGCGACCGTGCCGACGATCTCGGCAGGCTTTGCCGGATTGACCACCGGGCGCTGCTTGCCGTAGCCGGCGGCGCGCGTGATCGGCTTGGCATGCCAGCGCTCGGGCCCGGCAAAGGCCGCCTTGGCCTTGTCGATCGCCGCCAGCGTCACCGGATCGGTGATGTCGAACCCCTTCGAGTTGCGCCGACCAGCGCCGAAGATCGTCGCAGGACGAGCGATTGCCGGATTGGCGGCGGGGCCCTGGCTCTCGACCGTCTCGAGCGGATCGCGCGCAATATCCTCCGGCTCGACGTCCTCGTCGGTGAGCTGATGGACGAAGGAGGAGTTGGCGCCATTCTCCAGCAGGCGGCGAACCAGATAGGCCAAGAGGTCGGAGTGCGCGCCGACCGGCGCATAGATGCGGCAGCGCGTGCCTTCGGCCCGGCGCACCGTCTCATGCAGCGCTTCGCCCATGCCGTGCAGGCGCTGGAATTCGAAAGCGTCACGGTTGTCAGCCATCGACAGGATGGCGGCGACGGTATGGGCATTGTGCGTGGCGAATTGCGGATAGATGCGGTCGGTCATCGACAGCAACTTTTTGGCGCAGGCCATGTAGGAAACATCGGTGTTGGCCTTGCGGGTGAAGACGGGGTAGCCGGAAAGCCCGAGCGTCTGTGCCCGCTTGATCTCGGTGTCCCAATAGGCGCCCTTGACCAGCCGCACCATGATGTTGCGGTCGTACTTTTCCGCCAGCGCATAGAGCCAGTCGATGGTGAAGGCCGCGCGCGGGCCGTAGGCCTGGACGACGACGCCAAAGCCATTCCAGCCGGCAAGCTCCGGCTCGGACAACACACGCTCGATCACATCGAGCGACAGGTCGAGCCGGTCGGCCTCCTCGGCGTCGATGTTGAGGCCCATGCGCGAATGGCGTGCGGCCAGCGCCAGCGACAGCAGCCGCTCGGCCATCACCGGCAGCATCTTTTCCTTCTGTGCCTCTTCGTAGCGCGGATGCAGCGCCGACAGTTTGACCGAGATGCCGTGGTTCTGGCGGATATCGGGACCGTTGGAGCCTGAATCGAGCGAGGAGATCGCATCGGCATAGGCCTTGAGGTAGCGCAGCGCGTCGGCCTCGGTGCGGGCCGCCTCGCCCAGCATGTCGAAGGAATAGAGATAACCTTTCTGGATCATCGACTTGCCGCGCTTGACGGCTTCCGCAATGGTGCGGCCGAGCACGAACTGCTCGCCCATTTCGCGCATGGCGGCGGCGACCGCCTTGCGGATCACCGGTTCGCCCAGCCGGCGAACCATCGAGCGCAGCGTGCCTTCAATGCCGCCCTCGCCTTCGTCGAGCACACGGCCGGTCAGCATCAGCGCCCAGGTCGAGGCGTTGACGAAGATCGAGCTCGACCCGCCCGAATGCGCCGACCAGTCATGCGGTGCGATCTTGTCGGCGATCAGGTCGTCCATAGTCTCGGTGTCAGGCACGCGCAGCAGTGCCTCGGCCAGGCACATGAGCGCCACGCCTTCCTTGGTGGAGAGGCCGTAGGCGGAGAGAAAAACCTCCATCAGCCGCGGGTCGGACGAGCCGCGCACCGCGCGCACCAGATCCGCGGCACGGGCCGAGACGGCTTTGCGGTCATCGGCCGAAAGTTCTGTCGCGGCAGCCAGGCGCTTCACAGCCGCGTCTTCGTCGGGCAGGTAGTTGGCGCGGATCTGCTGGCGGATGGTGTCGAGCGGCATGGCGGTCCTGCGGAGCAAGCATCTGGGAGCGGGCCGGCGGTCGCCGGACCGAATGGCGCAAGCTAGCACAGAGCCGCATTTTCGGCCGGTCCAAAGAAATCGACATGGCAGGCCGAATGATCTATCATTGCGGCTCAATTGTTATCAGATGGGCTGTGATATCCGTGACAGAAGACCAATTGGACCGCATCGACAGAAACATCCTGTCGGCGCTGGCGCGCGACGGGCGGCTGTCCATGTCGGAACTGGCCGGCAAGGTCGGCCTGTCGAAGACGCCGGTGCAGGCGCGGGTGAAGCGCCTGGAGAAGGACGGCTATATCAGGGGCTATCAGGCGATCATCGATCGCGAGCGCATGGGCGAAGGCCATGTCGCCTTCGTCCAGGTCAAACTGTCGGACACGCGCTCGGCCGCGCTCGATGCTTTCAACCGTGCGGTGCAGACCGTGCCGGAGATCGAGCAGTGCCACATGATGGCGTCGAGCTTCGATTATCTCCTGAAAGTCCGTACCACCGACATCGCCGCCTATCGCCGCGTGCTCGGCGAGCGCATCTCGGCACTGCCGCATGTTGCGCAGACCTCGACCTTCGTGGCCATGGAGACGGTGAAGGATCGCTAGCTCACTCCGACAGCGTCTTCAAAAATGCCACCAGCGCCGCGCGTTCGCGGTCCGACAGTTGCAACGGGTGCACTTCGGAGGTGCCTTCAACGGCCGCCTCCGCCTTCGCGTAGTGCGCCACCACCTCCTCCAGCGTGGAGAACTGTCCGGCATGCATATAGGGCGGCCGTGTCGCCGCGCCCCGCAGCGACGGCGTCTTGTAGGCACGCATCAGTTCGGGTGCTGCCTTGACGATGAAGCGCAGTTCTCCGCAGGCGCCGGCGTCGCCATCGCGGAAGGCGCCGAAGCAGTTGAATGGGTCGGCCTGAACCTGGGCCACCGCATCGAAACGGCCGCGATCCAATGGCAAATCCCTGACCGGCCGCACGCCGGTGTTGTGGAAAGCGTTGTCGGTGAAGCGCGGGCCGTTATGGCAGGTGACGCAATTGGCCTTGCCGATGAACAGTTTCAGCCCGAGCATCTCCTCCTGCGAAAAGGCATCGTCGGCTTTCGGCTTGGCGCCTGACGCAAGATCGATGGCAAAGCGGTCAAAGCGCGTCTGTGCCGGTTCGATCGACCGTTCGAAGGCGGCGATCGCCTTGCCGATGTTGGAAAAGACGCGGTTGACGTCGTCCATTTGCGCCGCGGTCATTGCCTTCCACGCCGCCTGCTCGGCCTCATTGCCGAGCGGGCTGGCGTTGGCCGGCACGGCGGAAAGATCCGGCAGTGGCCCGAAGATGCGCTCATAGCGCTCGCCGAACCGCTTCTGGATGTAATGCGCGAAGGCCGCGCGGTTCCCCGCCTGCTCAAGCGGGTTTTCCAGCGGCGTCAGCGCCTGCGCCCACAGGCTGTCGCGCCGTCCATCCCAGAAGAACCACGGATTGCGGGCAATGCCGGCCAGCGGCATCGAGCGCCTGTTGGTTCGGCCAACGCCGACGGATTGCGGCAGGTCATCCTGGAATTGCCGGTCGATCTTGTGGCAGGTCGAGCAGGATACGTTCCCGTCACGGCTCATCCCCTGATCGAAGAACAGAGTGGAGCCCAGGGCGGCGGCGGCCGGCACGTCGGCGAAGCGGTTGGTGGTGTCGGGTTTGAGCGCCGGCAAGGTGTTCAGCGCCAGCGAAGCGATGGTCTTCTTCTCGGCATCGGAAAAATCCGGTTTGCCGCAGCCGGCAACGAGCACGACCGCCGCCAATGCCAGAAGGCGCAACAGGCCGTTCATCCGCTCACAGCACCACGTTGAAGACGACCGTGTCGGAACCGGCCGCCGCCGAAATGGCGAAGCGCAACTGCCACACGCCGCTCATGGTGAATTTCAGCCCCTCGATCCTGTAGCGCCCCTCGCCAAGATAATCGGTCGCCTGCGGACTGGTCGGCAAGCCGTGATTGTGCTGCGGCATGCCGCCGGACACCGAGATCGCCGCACCTTCCACGGAATCGCCGTTGACCGTCTTCAGGGTCAGCAACCAGGATTGCAGTTCGCCTTGCCGGATAACGCCGCGTTCCGGCTGAATGCTGGCGACAAACAAGCCGTTCGCCGTCTTCTTCGAGCGCGAAATATCCGGGCCCGGCGCCGACTGCGGCGCGGTCAGATAGACGATCGCCAATATGCCAGCCAGCAAGCCGGCCAGACCAACGCCCGCAAGAAGATAACGCCATATCGATGCCAAACCGGTTCCTCTTCTGGGCATAACGTCTCGGGAAGCAATTCGCGTCCCGCCGCTTCTGTGGGAAAACGCTTCTGGCGCAAAAAACCGCCGCCGCCAAGCATGGCGCTGCCGGCCGCAAAAAGCTACAGCAGCGAACTGATCCGGAGACAGATACATGGCAGCAGACGGCGTCGCTTCGATCGGTGAATGCATGCTCGAGCTGTCCGGCCAGGCCGGGCCGAACTGGCGCATGGGCTTTGCCGGCGACACGTTCAACACGCTGTGGGCGCTGCATGCGCTGAGCGGCGAGCGGCCGGCGACCTATGTCTCGGCCTTCGGCGACGATCCCTTCTCGCAGGGCCAGATTTCGTTCTTCGCCGAAAACGGCATCGACATCGGCGCCAGCCCGGTCATCCCAGGCGCGCGGCCCGGCCTCTACGCCATCACCTTGACCGGCGCCGAACGCGCCTTCACCTACTGGCGCAGCGACGCGGCGGCCAGGCGGCTCGCCTCGGACCCGGCCGCCTTGGCAAAAAGCCTTGAAAACCAGGCTCTTGTGTATTTTTCCGGAATCACTTTGGCAATTCTGGATGCCGCCGCGCGCAAGACGTTGCTGGCGGAAGTGTCCAAGGCGCGGGCTGCCGGTTCGCTCGTCGCCTTCGACCCCAACTACCGGCCGCGCCTGTGGCAGAGCCGCGAGGAGGCGCAAGCCGCGATCCTCGACGCGCTTGCCGTCACCGACATCGCGCTGCCGACCTTTCCCGACGAGCAGATGCTGTTTGGCGACACGGCATCGCAAGCGACCGCCGAGCGGTTCGGAAAACTGGTCGGCGAAGTCGTCGTCAAGAATGGCGAGGAACCCGCGCTGATCGCCACTGGCGGAGCCCTGCAGCCGGTTCCGGCCCAGCATGTCGCCACCCCGGTCGACACCACCGGCGCCGGCGATTCCTTCAATGGCGGCTATCTCGCCGCCCGGCTTGCCGGCCATGCCCCGGCGGATGCCGTGCAGCGCGCGCATCGCGTCGCCGCCGCTGTCGTGCAGGTGCGAGGCGCGCTGGCGCCGTTCGAGGTTCTAAGAACCGCTTTCGAGGGCTAAGACCTTAGGGAAGCCTGAAACGATATTCCGTCACCTGATGATAGATCTGGCCCGGCCACAGCGTGGCCTGCGGGAAATAGGGCCGGTTCGGCGCGTCGGGCCAGGTCTGCGCTTCCAGGCAAAAGCCGGAAAACGCCTTGTAGCGCCGTCCGTCCAGGCCGCCCGAGGTCGGCGCGACATACTGGCCGGTGTAAAGCTGCAGGCCCGGCTCGGTGGTCCAGACTTCCATCTCGACGCCGGAATTGGCGCCTTGCGCCCACGCCACCTGGTGAAGCGGGCCCCGGGCTGACGCCAGGCAGAAATTGACGTCGTAGGGAAGCTGCTCGCCTTCCGTTTCCATGCGCAGCGGCCGCGCCTGGCGGAAGTCGAAGGGCGTGCCGTCGACAGGTTTGACGACGCCGGTCGGGATCATCTCGCCATCGACCGGCGTATAGGCGCCGGCATTCAGCATCAGCCGGTGGTCGAGAATGTCACCGGTGCCGCCATCGTCGAGATTGAAATAGGAATGCTGCGCCAGATTGCACAGCGTCGGCTCCTCGCAGGTGGCGGTCAGCTCCATCGAGAGCGTGCCGGGAATCTTCAGCCGGTAGGTGCAGGTGACGTCGAGCGCGCCGGGAAAGCCCATCGTGCCCTCGGGATCGTGCAGGGTCAGGGTGACAAAATCCCGGCCGTGCAGCGAAACCGTCCACGGCCGGTGGAAGAAGCCCTCCGAGCCGCCATGCAGCGTGTGCTTGCCGAGGAAATTGCGCTCAGTCTGGTAGCGCTGGCCGGCAATGGTGAAGCGGCCGTCGCGGATGCGGTTGGCATAGCGGCCGACGACCGCGCCGAAGAAGGCCCGGTCGGTCTCGTAAGGTTCGAAGCGGTCGTAGCCCAGCACCAGCGGCGCGTCGTGACCGGCGAGCCGCAGATCCTGGATGATTGCGCCGAGCCCGATGATGTTGGCGCTGACGCCGCCGCCCCGGATGGTGAAACGGCGAACGGGTTCGCCTGCCTGCGTCGTGCCGAAGACTTCGCCGTCCTTCATCGCTATGTCCAAATGCTAATTCGTCGATCTATCGACTTAGAGCAATTCCAGGAAAAGTGTGAAACGGTTTTCCGTCCGGAATTGCAAAAAACAAAGAACTGGAGCGGTTCGGCGTTTCCGTGAAACGCTGAACCGCTCCAGTCCGGCTGAATGTCGTCTGGCAAGGGCAGGCGCGCGGCCTGCCCCCGTCAATGATTTAGAGGCCGAGACCCCCGATGCAGACATATTTGGTGTCGAGATAATCCTCGATGCCCTGATGTCCGCCTTCCTTGCCGAGGCCCGATTCCTTGACGCCGCCGAACGGCGCTTCCGGCGTGGTGATCAGGCCTTCATTGACGCCGACCATGCCGTATTTCAGGCCTTCCATGACCCGGAAGGCGCGGCCGAGATCGCCGGTGTAGAAATAGGCGGCCAGGCCGAACTCGGTGTCGTTGGCGAGCGCAATGGCTTCCTCCTCGGTCTCGAACTTGAACACCGGGGCGATCGGGCCAAAAATTTCTTCCTTCATGAAGCGCATGTCAGGCTTCGCATCGGCGATGACGGTCGGCTGGAAGAACGCGCCGCCAAGCGCGTGGCGCTTGCCGCCGGCAACGACCTTGCCACCCTTCGACGTGGCGTCGGCGATGAATTCCTCGACCTTCTCGACCGCCTTCACGTCGATCAGCGGTCCCTGCTGCACGCCCTCTTCCAGGCCCGAGCCAACTTTCAGCGCATTGCTGGCAGCGGCCAGCTTCTCGACAAACTTGTCGTAGATGCCGGCCTGCACCAGGAAGCGGTTGGTGCACACGCAGGTCTGGCCTGAATTGCGGTATTTGGCGGTGATGGCGCCGGCGACGGCGCGATCGAGGTCGGCATCGTCGAAGACAAGGAACGGCGCATTGCCGCCGAGTTCCATCGAGACCTTCTTGACAGTGACGGACGACTTCTGGATCAGCAGCTTGCCGATCTCGGTCGAGCCGGTGAAGGTGATCTTCGAAACCAGCGGATTGGCGCAGATCTCGTCGCCGATTTCGCCGGCAGCACCCGTCAGGATGTTGATGACGCCCTTGGGGAAGCCGACTTCCTCGGCGAGCGCGCCCCATGCGAGGCCGGAATACGGCGTCTGCGAAGCCGGCTTTACCACGGCGGTGCAGCCGGCGGCAAGCGCGGGGCCGAGCTTGCGGGCAAGCATCGAGGAGGGGAAATTCCACGGCGTGATGGCGGCAATGACTCCGACCGGCTCCTTGGTCACCAGGATGCGGCGATCGCCCCATGGTGATGGCACGACATCGCCATAGGTGCGGCGGCCTTCCTCGGCAAACCACATGATGTAGGCGGCAGCCGAACCGATCTCGCCCTTGGATTCGGCGAGCGACTTGCCCTGCTCGATGGTGAGCAGTTCGGCCAGCACATCCTGATTGTCCATCATCGCGTCATGCAGCTTGCGCAGAAGCTTCGAGCGCTCCAGCGCGGTCGTCTTGCGCCAGGTCTTGAAGGCTTCGCTTGCGGCTTCGATGGCGCGGCGGGTTTCTGTTTTGCCCGACTTCGGCACGGTGCCGATCTTGAGACCGGTGGCAGGGTTGTTGACGTCGACCGTCTGGCCGCTGTCGGCCTGCACCCATTCGCCATTGATGAGATTGGCCTGGCGCATGAAATGGCTGGTTTTCTGCAGCATGGTCTAGCCTCCGTTCGGCGCACTGACGGGCCGGTCTGTGGATGTCTTCGATGAGCGCGCGCAATGGCCTGGATGCCCGACACGCTGAGCCACTGCTCTTTACCTAGGGCAAGCTCGGCAAGCAATTGCAAGATGGCATATAGGCTTTGGGCCAGCCAAACGCCAGAGAAAATTCACATGTAAATTAGTTTGGGCCCCAGCCTTGCCAAAGACCAGCCTTGCCAAAGACAGCCTTACAAAAGACCAAGCCTACCCAAAGACATGAACCACCACCGTCAGCCAAAAGGCGGTTGTAATAACCGCGCTTGCCGTGGCGATAGTCATCTGGTTCGACGCCAGCGCCTGGCCGGTGTTGAACTGCACGGCAATGAGATAGGAATTGATGCCGGACGGCAGCGCCGCCACCACGACCGCCACTTTGGCCGTCAAGGGCGGCAGGCCAAACAGCCAGACCAGGCCGAGGACCAGCGCCGGCATCAGGAACAGTTTCAGCGTCGACAGCGCCAGCGCCGGTCGGATGTTACCGGAAATGCCGAAACGGCGCAGGCTGAGCCCCATGGCGAACAGCCCACCGGCCCGGCGGTGTTAGCCAGCGCATCGGCCAGTCGCATGGCAAGGTTCGGCAGCGGCGCGCCGGTGAGGCGCCATGCCAGCCCGGCCAGGATGCCGATGATCAACGGATTGGTGAACAGTCTTCTCAGAAAGCTCTGGATGATGCGCAGCGGGTGTACGGGCTCGCTGCCGCCGCGGCCAAATAGCTCGAACATGATGATCGAAGCCATCATCATGGTCGGCAGATGCACGGAAACGAGCAGCGACAGCACTTCGAATCCGCTGGACCCGAATACGCCGAGAACGAAGGGAATGCCCAGCAACACCACATTCGAGAAGGATGACGACACTCCACCGACGATGCCGGTGCGCGCGTCCCGCCCAAAGATCCGTGTCGTCACCAGATGGCCGGCGGCCCATGTCATTGCAACCGCCGCGAAATAAGCACCCCACAGCGACCAGGGCGCCACGCCGTGGAAATCGGAATTCACCATCGTCCGAAACAGCAGCAGCGGCATCGCGACGTTGATGGCGAATTCGGAGATGCCGTCCCCGCTGGCCGGTTTCAGATAGCCGGTGAGCCCGGTGACATAGCCGAGCGCGACGAGGCTGAAGACGAAAAGAACGGTTTCGGTGAGCGGAGACATTTTTCAGGGATAGGCGAGCCCGGATTCCAGCGCAATCGCCATGATCTTCAGAAACCGCTCCTCGATCCGCCCGGCGCCTGAATTTGATCATGGTCGGGTGGCAGCGCTATACAGGCTTGGGATCATCAGGGCGGACACACAGCGAATGGTTGCGACGCCGAAACAGCGTCATTTCAGACAGGAGTGGCTGGTCAGACAGGAGTGGCTGGTCAGACAAGTGTGGCTGGTCAGACAGGGGTGGCTGGCGGGTTTCGTCGCTATACTGCTTTGCCTTGGGGTATCTGAGGCCCAGGCCGCCGAGACCAAAAGTCTCAAGGGCGTGGCGCTGATGATCGGCCAGTCGAAATACGAACACATCGCAGCCCTTGCCAACCCGGCCAACGACGCCCGCGACATGGCCAAGATGCTGACCGACCTCGGCTTCGACGCCCGCAACGTCACCGATCGCGATGCCGCCAAGCTGAAGCGCGATCTCGATCGGTTTGTCGAGGACGCCGAAGGCGCCGACGTCGCCTTCATCTATTATTCCGGCCACGGCATCGAGGCGGGCGGCGAGAATTATCTGGTGCCGGTCGATGCCGATGTCTCGTCGTTGAAAAATGCTGGTGAGGCGCTGGTGCCGATTTCAGCCGTCATGGACGAGCTGAAAAAGACCGTGCCGGTGACGATCGTGCTGCTTGACGCCTGCCGCACCAACCCGTTTCCGCCGGACGCGGTCGTGCGACGCGGGCCGACGGCTTCCGCCGAGCCTGTCGGCGCCGGCGGGCTGGAACCGGTGCGCGGCGCAAAAGCCCTCGCCGATGCCTCATTGGATGATGCCAGCCTGGGAACCGTGGTCGGCTTCGCCGCCGAGCCGGGCCGACCGGCGCTCGATGGCGCCGCCGGCGAAAACAGCCCCTACGCCGCCGCCCTGCTGCGCCACCTCACCGCGATGAAAGGCACGGAATTCGGCTCGGTCATGCGCATGGTCACCGAGGAGGTCTATCTCGACACCAAGGCAAAGCAGCGACCTTGGGTCAGCGAGAGCCTGCGTCGCCTGCTCTATTTCGGCGTCGCGCCGCCGGAACCGACCGGCGACGACGGGCTGATCACCGGTGAGCGGCGGCAATTGCTGCTGACCATTTCCGACCTGCCCGATCCCAAGCGGGCTCAGGTGGAGTTGGCTTCTCTGCAGGACGGCGTGCCCCTTGACGCTCTCTACGGCGTGCTCAAGGCGCTCGGCACGGAAAAGATCCCCGAGGATCCCAACGACCTGCAGAAGGTGCTGGACAGCCAGGCCGAGCGTCTGAAGAAGATGATGGCCGAGCGCGCCGCATTACGCACCGACGATCCCGAGATCAGTCGCCTGGTCGCATCCGCCGACAAGGCCATCGGCCAGGGCGCCATGGTGACGGCGCGCAAATTCCTCGACGACGCGGTCGGCCGGATCGAGGAAAACAGCGGTGCGGTCGACGAAGCCGAGGACCTGCTCCGGCAGAAGCGCATCGCCGACGCCGCCATCTATGCCAAACGCGCCGACGCCGCCGCGCTGGTCTTCGACTACGAATCCGCCGCCAGCGACTACGCCAAGGCGTTTTCGCTGGTCGAGAAGTGGGACGAAAAGCTGCGCTGGAACTACAAGAACCAGGAGGCCGAGGCGCTGAACGCTTATGGATACGCCACCGGCGACCTCGATGCACTACAACAGTCCATCGAGGCCTATCATGTCATCTTGAACTTCATTCCCAATGGCGAACAGAGCCGCGATTGGGCAATCACTCGCAACAACATGGCGGTCGTGCTGCAAACCATCGGCGAACGCGAAACCGAGACCGCGCATCTGGAAGAGGCAGCGCAGATCTTCCGCGGTTCGCTTGCCGTTTTCGAGCGCGAGAAAGATGATCGCAACTGGGCCGCTGCGCAGAACAACCTGGCCAATGTGCTGCTTAAGATCGGCGAACGCGAGAGCGACCCGAAGCGTCTCAATGAAGCGGTGGCGGCGACGCGCGCCACCCTTGAGAAGCGTCCGCGCGACAAGCTGCCGTTGGACTGGGCCGGTTCGCAGAACAATCTAGGCCTCGCGCTCTATGCACTCTCCGAGCGTGAGCCTGCCGGCGAGCATCTCACCCAGGCGGAAGCAGCCTACCGGCTGGCGCTTGAGGAATACACACGCGAGAAAGCACCCGTGGAATGGGCGATGGTCGAGAACAATCTCGGCAACACGCTTGTAACGCTTGGCATCCAGCTCAACGACAAGGCCAAGATCAATGAGGCGGCCGACGCTTTCCGCGCCGCGCTAGAAGTGCGAACCCGCGAAACTTTCCCGGTGTCCTGGGCGACCAGCCGCCTCAACCTGGGCAATGCGCTGAGCGGTATCGCCCGCTTCGATATGGGCACGGCTACGCTCGAAGAAGCTGCTGCTGCCTATGACGACGCTCTGACGGTGTTTACCCGCAAGCGCTTCCCGATGGACTGGGCGTCAGCCCAGAACAATCTCGGCTCGATCTATCAGACGCTGGGCCAGCGCACGCGTGATGCGGCCAAGCTGGAACAGTCGGCGGCAGCCTTCCAGGCGGCACGGCAGGTCTATGTCAGGCGGAAGTTCCCGCAGGACTGGGCGATGAGCTACTACAATCTCGGCAACACGCTGCAGCTTCTCGGCGGCGTCACCGACAAGCCCGAGCATTACAGCGAGGCGGTCGACGCCTACGGCAATGCGTTGCGCGATTACAAGCGCGAGACCAACCCGCGGCAATGGGCAATGGCCCAGGCCGGCCTGGGCTCGACGCTGCACTGGTTGAGCATGAGCAATGGCGATGCCAAGACGCTGCAGGATTCGATTGCGGCGCGGCGGGCAGCGCTCGAAATACTCACCATCGAGGCCGCGCCGGTCGACTGGGCCAACGCTCAAAATGGCATCGGTATGAGCCTGCTCAATCTCGGCAATCTCCAGCGGACCGACAAATATCTCAACGACGCCGAAGCGGCGTTCACGGCGGCGCTGAAGGTGTTTACGCGCGAAAGTCAGCCGCTGCAGTGGGCCTTCGAGCAGAACAATATCGGCGACGTCCACTGGAACCGCGCCAGCTATGGCGCGGGCAAGCCGGAATATCTCAAGGCGATCGAATTCTTCGAGAACGCCAAGCAGGGCTTCACCGAAGCCGGCTACACGATCCCTATCCCGCTCACCGATCAGAAGATCGAGCTGGCGAAGAAGCAAATGGCGAAAATGTGAAGCGAACCGAGGGTTCGCCTTTCGCTTGTCTTTGTGCCGGCTTTCCGATCCCTATATCAGAATGACCGGAGCCGGCATCCGGCTCCCGGAAAGGTTTCGATGATTCGATTTGTGCTGTCGCTGTTCCTGCTTGCTGTTCCCGCCGTCGCCCACGCGACCGACGCCGGCTGGGCGCTGCTGCGTGACGGCGGGCATGTCGTGCTGCTTCGCCACGCACTGGTCACCGGCACCACCGACCCCGCCAATTTCGTCATCGACAACTGTGCCACCCAGGTCAATCTATCGGCGCGCGGCAAGCAGCAGGCGAGCAAGATCGGCGCGCTGTTCGGCGCCCGCGCCGCCCCCATCGAGCGGGTGCTGTCCAGCCGATATTGCCGCTGCCTCGACACTGCCCGCATCGCCTTCGAAGCGGAGCCGGAGCTTTTTGCGCCGCTCGACCTCCTGAGGAGCGATCCGACCGAGAAGGCCGCGCAGCTCGACGCGGTGATGAAGGAAATCCGCGCCTACACCGGTTCCGACAATCTGGTCATGGTCACGCATCTCGAAAACATCGTCGCGCTGACCGGCGTCTCGCCGCGCGAGGGCGAAGCGGTGGTGGTCGAGCCGCAGGGCGATGGCTTGCGCGTGCTCGGCCGCGTCACGTTCTGAGAAAGCCAGTGGTCAAGCTCCCTAAAAACTTATCTGACGTAACGTCAACTGGAAGGGCCGCCGGCTTGTCGGGCAGCCCTTCTTGTCTTCACGGGAGGGCCATCCCATCTGCGCCCCGCGCATCAGGCCTTTTCCTGCCGGGAAAAACCGATTAGACAGCGCCCAAACCAGATGCGGACAGATTCCGCCCGCAACCTAAGGAAGAGCCCTTGTCCACCACGTTCGACAAAGTCGCCAAGATCATTGCCGACACCAGCGAGATCGATATCGACACCATCACTCCCGAGAGCCACACGATCGACGATCTCGGCATCGACAGTCTCGATTTCCTCGATATCGTCTTTGCCATCGACAAGGAATTCGGCATCAAGGTGCCGCTGGAAAAGTGGACCCAGGAAGTCAATGACGGCAAGGCTTCGACCGACGATTACTTCGTCATGAAGAACCTGTGCGCCAAGATCGACGCGCTGGTCGCCGCCAAGACCGCCTGATATCGGCTGGCGCGCGGCCTTGACGGGCTGCGCCGCCTGACCCACAAAGCCGCTCATGAGCAGCCCTCGCGACGTCGTCATCACCGGTATCGGCCTTGTCTCCTCGCTGGGAGAGGGTCCGGATACCCACTGGCAGAAGCTGGCGCAGCCCGGCCTGCAGCCGGTGCTCGAATCCGCGCGCTTTGCGCCCTACACCGTGCATCCACTGCCGGAGATCGACTGGAACCTGCAGATCGCCAAACGCGGCGACCAGCGGCAGATGGAAACATGGCAGCGGCTCGGCACCTATGCGGCCGGCATGGCGCTGGACGACGCCGGCATCAAGGGCAATGACGATCTCTGCACGACGATGGACATGGTGGTGGCCGCCGGCGGCGGCGAGCGGGACGAGGCGGTCGATGCCGCCATCCTCGCAGCGTCCGAGAGCCGCAACGACCGCGACGTGCTGCTCAACGAGAAACTGACCACCGAATTGCGGCCGACGCTTTTCCTGGCCCAGCTCTCCAATCTGCTCGCCGGCAACATCTCCATCGTCCACAAGGTGACGGGATCGTCGAGGACCTTCATGGGCGAGGAAGGTGCCGGCGTCGCCGCCGTCGAGACCGCCGCCGCGCGCATCCGCTCCGGACAGTCGACCCACATACTGGTAGGTGGCGCCTTCCAGACCGAACATTCCGACATGCTGCTCGGCTATGAATTGGCCGGCTATCTGCATCGCGGCCCATGGAAGCCGGTCTGGCAGAGACAGGGCGCCGAGGGCGGTGGCCTGGTCTCCGGCTCCGGCGGCGCCTTCCTGGTGCTGGAGCAGCGCGAACACGCGCAAAGCCGTGGGCGGAAAATCTATGCCGAGCTCGGACCGGTCGTCTCAGGCCGCGCCCGGCGTTCGCGCGGCGAGCTTGACGCCGAGATCGCGGCATTGCTCAAACAGGCGGCTCTCCCGAACGGCAAGTTGCTGGCCCTGTCGGGCGCATCCGGGGCGCATACCGCAACGTCAGCCGAAAAGTCAGCGCTGGATGCCAATCCGGCGATATCGGCGCGCGGCTTCGCCACGCTGACCGGGCATATGAAGGAAGCGCAGTTTCCATTCGCGGTCGCCCTCGCCGCCCTGGCCGTCGACCGCAAGGCCGCCTACCCCGTATTCGACGCCGCGGCCGAGAAGCCGTTCGAAGGCATTCCCGAAACCGTGCTCGCAACGGCGATCGGCTATCACCAATTCGAGGGCATGGCGCTGGTCAACGCTGCTTGAAGCAGCGCTGCGCGATCGTGCTGCAAAGTTAAGAGGTTCCGGATGGCCAATCTCAGAGATCACATGGGCAGGCCGATCGTCGCCGTCACCGGCATCGGCGTGGTAACGTCGCTCGGCATCGGCAAGGCCGATAACTGGGCGGCACTGACCTCCGGCAAATCGGGCATCCACCCGATCACCCGCTTTCCCGTCGACCACCTCAACACCCGCATCTCCGGCATGGTCGACTTCCTCGACTCAAGCTCGAAAGGCGCCAGCCTGCTGACCTACGAGCTGGCCGAAACCGCAGCGAAGGAGGCGGTGGCCGAATCCGGCCTCGATTCCTCTGATTTTGGCGGGCCTCTGTTCCTCGCCTCGCCGCCGGTCGAACTCGACTGGCAGGATCGCTTCGCGCTCTACAATTCCGACGGCAAAGGCGCCGGCGCCGAAAGGCTGCTCAGGGTGGCGCGCGGGCTGAAGGAAACAGATACGTTCGCAAGCACGCAGTTCGGCGCGATCGCCGACCGGCTGGCCGACCGCTTTGGCACGCGCGGCCTGCCGATCACGCTGTCAACGGCCTGCGCTTCGGGCGCCACCGCCATCCAGCTCGGCGTCGAAGCGATCCGCCGCGGCGAATGCGACCGGGCGCTGTCCATCGGCGCCGACGGTTCGGCAACCGCCGAGGCGCTGATCCGCTTTTCGTTGCTCTCGGCGCTGTCGACCCACAATGACATCCCTGAAAAGGCGTCAAAACCCTTCTCCAAGGACCGCGACGGCTTTGTGCTGGCCGAAGGCTCCGGCGCTCTGGTGCTGGAATCGCTTGAGGCAGCCCTTGCTCGGGGCGCCAGCGTTCTCGGCATCCTGCGCGGCTGCGGTGAAAAGGCCGACGATTTCCATCGCACCCGTTCCAAGCCCGACGGTTCGCCGGCGATCGCAGCAGTCCGCGCCGCCCTTGCCGATGCCGGCTTGAGCAAGGACGAGATCGACTACGTCAACGCTCACGGCACCTCGACACCGGAAAACGACAAGATGGAGCATCTGTCGCTGTCGACCGTGTTCGGCGATCGCATCGGCTCGATGCCGGTCTCGTCCAACAAGTCGATGATCGGCCACACGCTGTCGGCGGCCGGGGCCGTCGAAGCGGCGTTTTCGCTGATGACCATGCGCGAAAGCGTCATTCCGCCGACCATCAACTACGACAATCCCGACCCGGCAATCGTGCTCGACGTGGTGCCCAACAAGAAGCGCAATGCCGAGGTTCGTAGCGTTCTGTCGAACTCGTTCGGCTTCGGCGGCCAGAACACTTGCCTTGTCATGGCGCGGGAACCGGTCTAAGCGACCTTTTTCAGCCAGACTGAACTGACAGGCCCCATGCGCGCACTGCAACTTATTGAGGACCGCCGTCTTGAAACGGTGGACCTGCCGCCCCCGCCGCCCCCCGCATTGGGCGAAGTCACGCTGCGCATCAAGGCGGTGGCGCTGAACCATATCGACGTCTGGGGCTGGCGTGGCATGGCCTTCGCCAAGCGTAAGCTGCCGCTGGTCGTCGGCGCCGAAGCCTCCGGCGAGGTCGAAGCTGTCGGCCCCGGCGTCTCCAGCCTGCTGCCCGGACAATTGCTGTCGATCTACGGCGCGCGCACCTGCGGCCTTTGCCGCGCCTGCCGCGAAGGCCGCGACAATCTCTGCGAACATGTCTCGGGCGTCCACGGCTTCCATCTCGACGGCTTTGCCCAGGAGAAGATCAACCTGCCGGCGCGCCTGCTGGTCCCTGCTCCTCCCGGCGTGACCGATGTCGGCGCGGCTGTCGCCCCCGTCACCTTCGGCACCGTCGAGCACATGCTGTTCGACAATGCCAAGCTGCAGCCCGGCGAAACCATCCTCATCCATGCCGGCGGCTCCGGCATCGGCTCGGCGGCGATCCAGCTGGCCAAGCGCATGGGTTGCACCATCATCACCACGGTCGGTTCCAACGACAAGATCGACAAGGCCAAGGCGCTCGGCGCCGACCATGTCATCAACTACCGCGACGATCGTTTCGAAGGCGTCGTGCGCAAGCTCACCAGGAAGAAGGGCGTCGACGTCGTCTTCGAACATGTCGGCGCCGACACCTTTGCCGCCTCGATGCTGTGCCTCAAGCGCGGCGGCCGCCTGGTCACCTGCGGCTCGACCTCGGGCGTGTCGACGCAGATCAATCTGATGCAGCTGTTCCAGCAACAGCTGAAGCTGCTTGGGTCCTTCGGCTGCCGCATGGAGAACATGGCCAACGCCATGCAGAAGATGGCGGCGGGACAGGTCGCACCTGTCATCGACACCGAGGTCGGCTTCGACGGCATCGACGCCGCGTTGAAGCGCATGGAAGGCCGCGACGTGTTCGGCAAGATCATCCTGCGCGTTTCCTAGGACAATGGCCGGCTCGGTGTTCAAGAAAGCCCGCCGGGACTTCATGTTCCGCTATGGCCGAAGACTGCGCCAGATGGAGCACTGGCTGGTGGCGCGCGTGGCGATGACGATCATCTCGCTGCTGCGCCTCCTGCCCGCGGACAGGGCGCTCAATTTCGCCGACCGCGCGGCCCGGCGCATCGGTCCGCGGGTCGGGCGCCACCGTGTCGCCATCGACAATCTGCGCCTTGCCTATCCCGAAAAGAGCGATGTCGAGATCGAGGCCATCGCCTCCGACATGTGGGGCAACATGGCCCGGCTCGCCGCCGAATACATCTTTCTTGACGCGCTCTTCGATTATGATCCGAAGGCAGCGAAGCCCGGCCGCGTCGAAGTCGGTGGCGCCGATCATTTCCATCAGATAGCTGGCGAGGACAAACCGCATATCCTGTTCACCGGCCATCTCGGCAATTTCGAGCTGCTGCCCGTGGCAGCCGCGACGTTCGGCATGAAGATCACGGCGCTGTTTCGTCCGCCCAACAATCCTTACCTCGCCGATTATATCCATTCGACGCGGCGTTCGAGCATGGGCGCCTTGCTGCCGTCTTCGACCGGCGCCTCCTTCGCGCTGGCGTCGATTCTGGAGAAGGGCGGCAATATCGGCGTGCTGGTCGACCAGAAATTCTCCAGCGGGCTGGAGACGATCTTCTTCGGTCGCCCATGCCAGAGCAATCCGGTTCTGGGCATGCTCGCTCGTCACTATGATTGCGACGTCTATCCGGCGCGATGTGTGCGGCTGCCAGGCAACCGCTTCCGCCTCGAGATCGAGGACAAGCTGACCTTGCCGCGCAATGAAAGCGGCAGCGTCGATGTCGCGGCCACCACCCAACTGCTCGCCGACGTGGTCGAGCGCTGGGTGCGCGAAGATCCGGGACAGTGGATGTGGTTCCACAAAAGGTGGGAAATCTCAGGCCGGCGTCGCCGCCGGCGCGGACAGGCCAACGCCACCGGCCAGGGGCAGCGTCAATCTTAAGTGGTCGAAAGCCTCAGTTCGTCACAACGATCCGCGTATTGCCGAAGCCGACTTCGCGCACCATCGCATAGAACATCGCGGCATTGGCGGTGTGCAGCCGCACGCAGCCATGCGATGCCGGACGCCCTAGCTGCCTGACCGCGCCGGTGCCGTGGATGGCGTAGCCGCCATGGAAGAACACCGAGTAAGGCATTGGCGACATGTGGTATTTCTTCGAATACCACATCCGCGCCGTGCGTTGCGGCCGATAGGTGCCACGCGGCGTGAAATAGCCGCTGCGCGCGGTCGACACGCTCCAGCGATAAAGCACCTGGCCGTATTGGCTGACGGTCATGGTCTGCGACGAGACGTCGATGCTGGCCACCAGCGAGGCAGCCCTGCTTTCGATGGACGTGCCGAACAGCATCGCAGCAAAAGCAGCTGCCATGAGAACGATTTTAGTCATGAGATCAAACCCCTTTGATGCCCCTTGCCTGCCCTGTCATCACGCGGTTTTTCATCTTTTTAACGACAGGTGAGTGATCTAACACACACTCCTTGATAAATTCGCCAATCTAAAGCAGCGAATTTGAACGATTTTCCCGCCATAGTTGCCGCTGCGACACGAAGTTTCGGCGCCAGTGGCGCGATGCTTGCAAAACCACCCCCTTGCCTGCTCAAATCCGGGAATGAGCGAACGACTCTTCAAAGCGATAGACGCCCGTGTTGATGACCTGGTCGCACTGACCGCCGACCTGATCCGCTTCCCGACCATCAACCCGCCCGGCGAAGCCTATCGCCCCTGCGCCGAATATATCGGTGCGCGCCTAGGCAGGCTTGGCTTCGAAACCGAATTCATCCGCGCCGAAGGCACGCCCGGCGACACCGACCGCTATCCCCGCGTCAATGTCGTCGCCCGCTTCGACGGCCGCTCGCCTGGGGCCTGCGTCCATTTCAACTCGCACATCGATGTGGTCGAAGCCGGCGAAGGCTGGAGCGTCGATCCCTTTGCCGGGGTGGTGAAGGACGGCAAGGTCTACGGCCGCGGCGCCTGCGACATGAAAGGGGGCATGGCCGCCTCGATCATCGCGGCGGAAGCCTTCATGGAGGTTTTCCCCGACTTTCCCGGCGCCATCGAAATCTCCGGCACCGTCGATGAAGAGTCCGGCGGCTTCGGCGGCGTCGCCCATTTGGCCAGGCTCGGCTATTTCTCGAAACCCAAGGTCGACCACGTCATCATCCCCGAGCCGCTGAACAAGGACCGCATCTGTCTTGGCCATCGCGGCGTCTGGTGGGCGGAGATCGAGACCAAGGGCGAGATCGCGCATGGCTCGATGCCGTTCCTCGGCGACAATGCCGTGCGCCACATGGGCGCCGTGCTGCAGGCCTTCGAGGATGAACTTTTTCCGGCGCTCGACCGCAAGGTGACGCGCATGCCTGTCGTGCCCGAAGGCGCAAAGCGCTCGACCATGAACATCAACTCGATCCATGGCGGCCAGACCGAGGATTTCCGCCCCGGCCTGCCCTCACCCAACGTGCCCGACGCTTGCCGGCTGACCATCGACCGCCGCTTCCTGCTCGAGGAGGACCTTGCCACGGTCAAGAGCGAGGTGACCGATATCCTCGACCGGCTGAAGCGCGAGCGCAAAAAGTTCGACTACGAGATTCGCGACCTGATGGAGGTGCTGCCGCTGATGACCGAGCGCGATGCGCCGGTGGTCAAGGCGGTGGCGCAAGGCATCATGGCGATCTTCGACCGCGAGCCGGATTATGTCATTTCACCAGGTACTTACGACCAGAAGCACATCGCCCGCATCGGCCACATCTATGATTGCATCGCCTATGGCCCGGGCATTTTGGACCTCGCCCACCGGCCCGACGAATGGGTCGGTATCTCTGACATGGTGGAGTCGGCCAAGGTGATGGCGATCGGGCTGAATGTGCTGCTTAGGGGCACGGCCGCGGACTGAACCATCGACTTCGCTGAAAAAACATTCCTCCCCGCGCCGCTGCAGAGCACGAAACGCAATTTACTCCACCTCGAAATCACGCTTCTATCGTACCAGGGTTCGAGCATTTGGGAGTTGCACGATGAGATTGTGGAAAACCATTCTTGCCGCCGCAGTGCTGGCACTGGCCGGCAGTCAGGCATTTGCCGCACGCACCGACCTGGTGATCGGCATTACGCTCGAGCCGCCACATCTCGATCCGACCGCCGGTGCTGCCGCGGCGATCGACGAAGTGCTCTACGCCAACGTCTTCGAGGGCCTGACCCGCATCGGCCCGAATGGCGAAGTGCTGCCCGACCTTGCCGAGAGCTGGGCCATTTCCGACGATGGCAAGGTCTACACCTTCAAGCTGCGCACCGGCGTCAAATTCCATGACGGCAGCGATTTCGACGCCGGCGACGTGAAGTTCTCCCTCGACCGCGCCCGTGCCGACAATTCCGTAAACGCGCAAAAGGCCCTGTTCGCCGCCATCGATACGGTCGAAGTCGTCGATCCGGCAACGGTCAAGGTGACGCTGAAGAACCCGCAAGGGTCGTTCCTTTACAATCTGGGCTGGGGCGACGCCGTGATCGTGGCGCCCGAGAGCGCCGACACCAACAAGGAAAAGCCCATCGGCACCGGCCCGTTCAAATTCCAGAGCTGGGCCAAGGGCTCGTCGATCACGCTGGTGAAATCGGACACTTACTGGGGCGCCCCGGTGTTCCTCGACAAGGCCGAGTTCCGCATCGTTCCCGACGCCGCCGCCGCCGTGCCGGCGCTGCTCTCCGGCGACATCCAGGCTTTCCCTTTCTTCGATCCCGACAGCGTCGCGCAGGTCAAGGACGATCCGCGCTTCAAGGTGGTGATCGGCTCGACCGAGGGCGAGACCATTCTGGCGATCAACAACAAGAAGCCGCCTTTCGACAAGCTCGAGGTGCGGCAGGCAATTGCCTTCGCGCTCGACCGCAAGGCGATCATCGACGGCGCCTCGGCCGGCCTCGGCGTGCCGATCGGCTCGCACATGTCGCCGGCCAGCAAGGCCTATGTCGACCTCACCGGCCTCTATCCGCACAATGTCGACAAGGCCAAGGAACTGCTGAAGCAGGCCGGCCTGGAGAACGGCTTCAAGGCGATGCTGAAACTGCCGCCGCCTTCCTATGCGCGGCTTGGCGGCGAGATCATCGCTTCGCAGCTGCGCGATGTCGGCATCGACCTGGAAATCATTCCGGTCGAATGGGCGCAGTGGCTGGACCAGGTGTTCACCAAGAAGGATTACGACCTGACCATCGTCTCCCACACCGAGCCCAACGACATCGATATCTACTCGCGCAAGGACTACTACTTCAACTACGACAACCCCGCCTTCGACAAGATCATCGCCGAGCTGAACCTCACCTCCGACGACGCCAAGCGCAACACGCTGCTCGGCGAAGCACAGAAGATCCTGGCCGACGACGCCGTGGTCGGCTTCCTCTATGAACTGCCGAAGGTCGGCGTCTGGGACGCCAAGCTGCAGGGCCTGTGGGAGAATGCGCCGATCCAGGCGAATGATCTGACCAAGGTGAAGTGGACGGATTGAGGCGGCGGGCCAAAGGGCGGCGTTTGCGCTCCGTCACACCCCCCTCTGCCCTGCCGGGCATCTCCCCCGCAAGGGGGGAGATCGGGCTCTCATCTCCGCTTTCGCCTATCGCGAACGTTGAACGCTGGTCGACGACACAGAACCTGCTGATCTCCCCCCTTGCGGGGGGTGAGGAGTGGTCCGCGCAGCGGACGGAAAGCCAACTGCTTGGCTTTCCGAACAACGAACGCCCGAAGCGACAGCGAAGGGCCGGGTCCGGCAGGACAGAGGGGGGTGGGGGGGAACTCGACTTTCAAGGCGCAGCCGCACCGGGCGCCCCTCCACCATGACCGCCTACCTCCTCAAACGCCTCGCCATCGCCATCGCAACCTTGATCCTGGCCTCGATGGTCGTCTTCGCCGTGCTAGAAATCCTGCCCGGCGATCCGGCGCGGCTGATGCTTGGCCTCAACGCCAGCGCCGAGCAGGTCGAACTCCTGCGCAACCAGATGGGCCTCAACGCGCCGCTTCTCCTGCGCTACCTCCACTGGGTCGGCGGTCTGCTCAGCCTCGATTTCGGCCGCTCCTACACTTATTCAGTGCCGGTCATCGACCTTGTCCGCGAGCGCATGGCGGTTTCCCTGCCGCTGGCGCTGATCGCGCTGGCGCTGTCCACCATCATTGCCATCCCGGTCGGGCTCTATTCCGCCAGCCGGCGCGGGCGGGCCGGCGATACGATCGCCATGGGCGCCGCCCAGCTCGGCGTTGCCATCCCGAACTTCTGGTTCGCGCTGATGCTGATCTACCTCTTTGCCGTCTGGCTGCGGCTGGTGCCGGCCGGCGGTTTCCCCGGCTGGAGCGCCGGCGCCTGGCCGGCGCTGAAATCGCTGCTGCTGCCGGCCATCGCCCTCGCTCTGCCGCAGGCGGCGATCCTGGCGCGCGTTGCCCGCTCGGCGCTGATCGAGGTGCTGAACGAGGACTATATCCGCACCGCCCGCGCCAAGGGCCTGCCTTACCGCGCCGTGCTATGGCGGCACGCGCTGCGCAACGCGATGATCCCGGTTCTGACCATTCTGGGCCTGCAATTCGCCTTCCTGCTCGCCGGCACCATCATCATCGAGAACGTCTTTTATCTCCCCGGCCTCGGACGGCTGGTGTTCCAGGCGATCACTCAGCGCGACCTGATCGTGGTGGAAAGCATCGTCATGCTGCTGGTCGTCGCCGTCATTGCGGTCAACCTCGTCGTCGACGTCTCCTACGCCATCGTCGATCCGCGCCTTCGAGGCCGGCAATGACGCTGCACATCGACATCCCGCAGGAGACGTTGGGCAGCATTCTGGCCAAGGCCTTCCGCAACCGCTCCTTCCTCATCGGCTTCGCCATCACGGTGCTGGTGGCTGCAATAGCGGTCATCTCCTACGTCTGGACGCCCTACGACGTGACCAAACTGGTGATCTCGGACAAGACGCTGGCGCCCTCTGCGGCGCACTGGTTCGGCACCGATCATTTCGGCCGCGACATCCTGTCGATGATCATGGTCGGCGCCCGCAACTCGATTGCCGTGGCGCTGGTCGCGGTCGGCATCGGCATGGGCGTCGGCGTGCCGCTCGGCGCCTTCGCCGCGGCGCGCGGCGGGTTGGTCGACGAGGCGCTGATGCGGCTGACCGACCTCGTCTTCGCCTTCCCGGCGCTGCTGTCGGCGATCATGATCACCGCCATCTTCGGACCGGGCGCAATCAACGCCATCATCGCCATCGGCATCTTCAACATCCCGGTGTTTGCGCGCGTCGCCCGCGCCGGCGCGCTGGCGATCTGGCCGCGCGAATTCATCCTCGCCGCCCGCGCCGCCGGCAAGAGCAAAGCGCAGATTACAACCGAGCACGTGCTGCCCAACATCGCCACGCTGCTTCTGGTGCAAGGCACCATCCAGTTCGCGCTTGGCATTTTGGCCGAAGCCGGCCTCTCCTATGTCGGCCTCGGCGCCCAGCCGCCAATGCCGAGCTGGGGCCGCATGCTGTTCGACGCTCAGACGCGCATGGTGGTGGCGCCTTGGATGGCCATCTTCCCCGGCATGGCCATCGTCGTCACGGTGCTTGGGCTCAATCTGCTCGGCGACGGCATCGCCGACATACTCGACCCGAAATCGCGGCGGCAGCGATGAGCCTGCTGCAGATGGAGAACCTGTCGCTGGCCATCGGCGACACGCCGATCCTGAAAGGGGTCGACCTCTCCGTCGCGCCCGGCGAGGTGATGGGGCTGGTCGGCGAATCCGGCTCGGGCAAATCGATGACGGCGCTGACCATCATGCAGCTTCTGCCGCATGCTGCGCGCGCCACCGGCCGCGTGACCTTCGACGGCATCGATATTCTGGCCGCAACCGAGGACCAGATGTGCGCGCTGCGCGGCGACGACATCGGCATGGTGTTCCAGGAGCCGATGACGGCGCTCAACCCCGTCAAGACCATCGGCGAGCAGGTCGCCGAAGGCATACGCTGGCACACTAGGGCAAGCCGTGCCGACGCCGAAGACCGCGCGCGCAAAATGCTCGACCGCGTCGGCCTGCCCGAGGCCAAATTCCCGCTGTCGCGCTATCCGCACGAATTGTCGGGCGGCCAGCGCCAGCGCGTCGTCATCGCCATTGCCTGCGCATTGAAACCCAAGCTGCTCATCGCCGACGAGCCGACCACGGCGCTCGACGTGGTGCTGCAGGCGCAGATCCTCGACCTCTTGCGCGGCCTTGTCAGCGAAAACCGCATGGGCCTGCTTCTGATCTCGCACGATCTCGCCGTCGTCACCGAAATGGCCGACCGCATCACCATCCTGCGTCATGGCGAGGTGATGGAAGCCGGCGACACCGCACGCACGCTATCGGAACAGCTGCATCCCTACACGCGCCAGCTGGCGCTGGCCTCCATGCACGTGCCCGCGCGCGCCAAGGTTCACGCCACCGGCCAGGGCAAACCGCTGCTTGAGGTCGAAGGCGTGACACGGGACTATCCGGGCCGGCGCACCTCCCTGTTCAAGTCAGCGGCTCCAATCCGCGCCGTCGACGACGTGTCCTTGTCGCTGGCGCCGGGCCAATCGGTGGCGCTGGTCGGCCGCTCCGGCTGCGGCAAGTCAACGCTTGCCCGCATGATCCTGGCGCTCGACAAATCGACATCGGGAACGATCCGCTTTCGCGGCGAGACCATCACCGGCAAAAGCGAGGCGGAGCTCAAAGCCGCGCGGCGCGACATGCAGGTGGTGTTCCAGGATCCCTACGGCTCTTTCGACCCGCGCCAGAAGGTCGAGAAACTGGTCGCCGAGCCGCTGCATGTACTGGAAAAGAAGCCGACACCGGCCGAGCGGCGCGAGATGGTGGCGCATGCGCTGCACGAGGTCGGCCTCGGCGTCAGCGACATGGATAAATATCCGCATGAGTTTTCCGGCGGCCAGCGCCAGCGCCTGTCGATCGCCCGCGCCATCATCACAAGGCCGAAGCTGGTCGTCGCCGACGAGCCGGTCTCGGCGCTCGACGTGTCGATCCGCGCCCAGATCCTCGATCTGTTCGCAGAGCTCAACCAGAAGCTCGGCATTGGCTATCTCTTCATCACTCACGATTTGACCGTCGCCCGCGCCATCACCGATGAGGTGCTGGTCATGCATGACGGCAGGATCGTCGAGCGCGGCAAGACCGGCGACGTGCTCGATCATCCGCAGTCGGAGGCGGCCAGGGCGCTGGTCGCGGCTGCGCCCGATCTGCATCAGGCGATCGCTCACCGTATGCAGGAACAGGGGTGAGCGACCGGTTCGCGCAGCGAATTCATCGTGCCAGTGGCACGATGAAAGGTCACGAACGCTGGGACGCTGCGAAGCAGCGGGGACCCGGCCGGGCGGCCGTTGCCCCTGGTCTGCCTCACTCCTCCGGCTTCACCACATCGACCGGGCTGATGTCGAGCAAATCGAGCGTGCGGCGCAACAGCCGCACTTCGCTCTCGGCCAGTTTGGAATCGGCTTTGGCGATCTCCGCCATGTGGAGCGCCAGCAACTTGCGCCGTTCGACATCGAGATCGCGGAACAGCGCCATGGCTTGCGAACCGTTGGTCTCGTAGCCGAAATCATTGAGATATTCGATGACCGCGTCGATGCTGGTTTCCGGGATGCCGAAGGCGTCCTTGCAGATGCGCCGGAAGGCGACCATTTCGCTCTCCGAAACCGAGCCGTCGGCCAGGATCATGCGAAACAGCATCAAGAGTTCCGCCGACAGCACGGGGTCGTCGGCAACCTTGCGCACGCCGGGGTCACCATCGAAGATCGAGCGTATCTGGTCGAGCAATGCCATCGCCAACAGTGTCCCTTTCCCGAGCCCGCCCAGCGCACATGACCCAAAACTGCGCAGCGGTACTGAGATAATGACATGCACCACAGGAAATCCAAGCGCAACGCGCTTGGATGGACGTAGCGCGGAATCGGCCTTGCGCAAACCGGATGGCCATGAGAAGGCGCGGCACCACCTTTCCCGCCGGAATGTTCAGAAATCCCGATGCTCGACCTCGCTACCCAGACCGTCATCATGCTTGCCTTCGCCGCCTTTGCAGCCGGCTTTGTCGATTCGATAGCCGGCGGCGGCGGGCTGATCACCATCCCGGCCCTGCTGCTTGCCGGCTTCCCGCCCGTCGCAGCACTTGGAACCAACAAGCTGCAGGGCATTTTCGGCACCGCTTCGGCGACCATCCACTACGCCATGAATGGCCATGTCGATCTGCGCCGACAGCTGCCATCGGCGCTTCTGGCCCTTGCCGGCAGTGCCGTCGGCGCCTTGCTGGCGGCATTCGTGCCGGGTGATCTCCTGCGGGCGCTGCTGCCGCTGCTTTTAATCGCCATCGCGATCTACTTCGCCGTGAAACCCAACATGAACGATGTCGACCGCGCCGAGCGCCTGTCGCCCTTCCTGTTCGGGCTGGTCATCGCCCCTTTGGTCGGCTTCTATGACGGGCTGTTCGGGCCGGGAGCCGGCTCCTTCTACATGCTGGCCTTCGTCAGCCTCGCCGGCTTCGGCGTGCTCAAGGCCACGGCACACACCAAGCTGCTCAATTTCGCCTCCAACATCGGCGGCTTCATCGTCTTTGCCGTCGCCGGCGTCGTCTGCTGGAAGATCGGGCTGATGATGGGCGTCGCCCAGTTCCTCGGCGCCCGGCTCGGCGCCAGCCTTGCCATCCGCATCGGCGCCCGGCTGATCAAGCCGCTGCTGGTGATCATCTGCCTGGCTCTGGCGGTGAAGCTGCTGGCCGACCCGGCGAACCCATTGCGCCAGCTGATTGGTGTATAAGCCTCACGCCTGATAGAGTGCCGTTGTACGAATCATGTTGGAGGGACCACACATGAATCTTAGTGCACCCACTCAGCTTGTTTTCATCATATCCCTTGTCATCGCCATCATCGGCGTGCTCGCCGCGCTTGGCGTTCTTGCGTTCATTCCTCTGGCTGCGGTGTGGATTGTCCTCATCGCATACATTGTGCTTGCCGCCGCCTGCCTGATGCGCGGCGCCTAGGCACCCGAGACTTCTGCAATTCGAAGCGCCCGGTCAAAAGCCGGGCGCTTTTGCTTTGGATGCATGGTCCGTTAGGCTCTTCCGCGCGGAAGGATGACCATGTCCGGCGAGACGGAGCGCCACGATCAACAGCACCGCCCGGTAGCCGACCGGTTCGAGATGGTGCGGCGCGCGCCGGGCCTGCGGCTGCAGAACGCGGTCACCGACATTTGTGGCTATCGCGAAACGGCGCCCGGCCATTTTCGCAATGTCGAATACGCCTCGCTCACCGTCCCGCTGGTGATCAGTTTCGCAGAATCCTTCGCCATCGGCCTTGGTCCTTCAGCGCCGCGTCGAAGGTCGGCGAAAGCGCCCGAACTTCGACATCCACGGAGTGGAAATGAAGCGGACGCGCAGACCCGAGGATGGCGAAACGGTGGACGGTCCTACCTTGCTAACCCAAAAATCGCATCGCACTCAAGATGGCGCTCCAGCTCGGTGGCGATCTCGTCCAGCGCTTTTTCCACGTCCGCGCGATAGTCGATGCCGCCGCCTTTCACGCCGAGGCTTTCCAGGAATCTCGCCCGGAAAGCGTCGGCGGAAAACAGGCCGTGCAGATAGGTGCCAAAAACCTTGCCGTCGGCGGAAATCGCACCGTCGTCGATGCCGTTGATCACAGCCGACGGCCGCGCCATGTCCGGCCCGGTGGTGCGGCCGAGATGAATTTCGTAGCCCTCGAGCGCCAGGCCGAACGGCGCTGAGCGGGCGCTGACATTGCGCACCGTCTTTTCCGGCTCCATCACCGTCTCGATGTCGAGCAGGCCGAGTCCCTCGGCCTCGGTGACGCTGCCCTCGATGCGATCGGGATCGCGCACCAGGCGGCCGAGCATCTGGAAGCCGCCGCAAATGCCGACGATATGGCCGCCGCGTTTGCGGTGCGCGAGGAGATCGCGATCCCAGCCATTCTCGCGGAATTTCATGAGATCCCCGATCGTCGATTTGGAACCGGGAATGACCACCAGGCCGGCATCCTCCGGCAAGCGCTGCCCCGGCGGCACGAACACCACTTCGACCTGCGGCTCGGCCTTGAGCGGGTCGAGGTCGTCGAAATTGGCGATGCGGCCAAGCATCGGCACGGCGACCTTCAACGCCCGCTTCTCGCCCGATGCCAGGCGTTCGAGCACGACCGAATCCTCCGAAGGCAATCGCGCCGCCGCCTTCAGCCACGGTACGACGCCAAAGCAGCGCCAGCCGGTGAAGCTTTCGATCGACCGGATGCCGTCGTCGAACAGCGAGACATCGCCGCGGAACTTATTGATGAGGTAGCCGACGATCATGCGCCTGTCTTCCTCCGGCAGGATCAGATGCGTGCCGGCGACCGAAGCGATGACGCCACCGCGGTCGATGTCGCCGACCAGGATGACCGGCACGTCGGCGCGCGTGGCAAAGCCCATATTGGCGATGTCGCGGCTGCGCAGGTTGATTTCGGCCGGCGATCCGGCGCCCTCGACGACGACCAGATCGGCGCCCTCACCGACCTTCGTCCAGGACTCCAGCACGGCGTCCATCAGCCCCGCTTTCATTGTCTGGTAGTCGCGCGCTCGCGCCTCGCCGAACACCTTGCCTTGCACGATCACCTGCGAACCGATGTCGCTCTGGGGTTTGAGCAGCACCGGATTCATATGCACGGTCGGCTGAACACCACACGCCAGCGCTTGCAGCCATTGCCCACGGCCAATCTCGCCGCCGCCGGGGCGGTTGTCGCCCGGAATGTCGGCGACGGCGGCATTGTTCGACATGTTCTGCGGCTTGAACGGCCTGACTTTCAGCCCGCGATTCCTGGCCGCGCGGCAGAGCCCCGCCACCAGCACCGTCTTGCCGACATCCGAACCCGTGCCTTGCAGCATGATCGCCTNCGCCTTGGCCATGCTCAGCCCCTGCCCTGCGCGCCGGAAACGGTCGACTTCTGCGACAGCGGCCCGCCGCGCCAGATGTAGAGCGCCAGCAACGGTTCGCTGCCGGTGCGCATGGCATGGCTGACATTGGAGGCGTGATGGATAATTTCGCCCGCCTGGCGGGTGTGAAAGCCGCCTTCGCCCATGCGCCACTCGGTGCCGCCGGTCAGCGGAATGTAGATCTCCTCGGCAATGTGATGATGGTCGGGATAGGTGATGCCGGGTCCCAGGATCAGCAATCCGGCCGCGACCTCTTCATTGGCGAAATGGCCGCGCGTGCCAAACACCTCCAGCCAGCCGTATTTTTGCAAGAACGCTTCACCAAAATCGCTCGCGTTGTAGGTCTGCCCCCAGCACAGATCGTCACGACGCTCCGCCAGCAGTTGCACCAGAGGCTGCGGGTCCGGCGGCGCCAGTTCGACAATGCGGTCGAGCAGACCAAGGCAAGGCAGCGGATGCGCTTCGAGCACGCGCGCCGTCATATTCCAGCCGATCCGGGTCACGGCGTCCCGCACCAGCGCGTTGTCCACGCCCCGGAGATAGGCATGGAAGCGGTCGAGCAATTCGTCGAAATATGTCGGCACGCAATGCTCCGTTGCTCCATTCATGCACAGCGGCTGCGCGGCGAGCCGGGTTGCGCGGCGGCATCATTGGTCTAGATTGAGCGGCGCGCAAAGCCAAAAACAACAGGCCAGCAAGCCAACCCCAGCTGGGGAACACAGGGAGCACGCCATGGACGCCGCGGTCGATGCGAGCACCAGCCAGTTCGAGCTCAACGAGGAACAGCGCGCCATCCAGGAGATGGCACAGGCCTTCGCCGCCGATCGCGTTGCGCCCAATGCGCTCGAATGGGACCGGGCAAGACACTTTCCCGCCGATGTAATCCGCGAGACCGGCCCGCTCGGCCTCGGCGGCATCTATGTCAGGGACGATGTCGGCGGCTCGGCGCTCGGCCGGCTCGACGCCGTGCTGATCTTCGAGGCACTGTCGCACGCCGATCCGGCGTTTTCCTCCTTCATCTCGATCCACAATATGGCGGCGTCGATGATCGACCGCTTCGGCGACGACGAGCAGCGCCAACGCTTCCTGCCGAAGCTGACCTCGATGGAATGGCTGGCGAGCTACTGCCTTACCGAGCCGGGTTCAGGTTCGGATGCCGCGGCGCTGAAGACGCGCGCGGTGAAGAACGGCAACGACTATTTGCTTAACGGCGCCAAGCAGTTCATCTCCGGGGCCGGCGACAGCGACCTCTATGTTGTCATGGCGCGCACCGGCGCCGACGGGCCGAAGGGCATTTCCACCTTCGTCGTGCCGAAGGATGCGCCCGGCCTCTCCTTCGGCGCCAACGAGCACAAGATGGGCTGGCACATGCAGTCGACCCGCCAGGTGATCTTCGAGGACTGCAAGGTGCCGGCTGCAAACCTGCTGTCGGGGGAAGGCGCAGGTTTCGGCATCGCCATGGCCGGCCTTGACGGCGGCCGCCTCAACATCGCTGCCTGTTCGCTCGGCGGCGCGCAATCTGCGCTCGACAAGGCGCTGTCCTATACCGCCGAGCGCAAGGCTTTCGGCTCGAAGATCAACCAGTTCCAGGCGCTGCAGTTCAGGTTGGCCGACATGGAGACCGAATTGCAGGCAGCGCGGATCTTTCTCTACGCCGCCGCCTCGAAACTCGACCGCAAGGCGTCGGATGCCGGCAAATGGTCGGCCATGGCCAAGCGCTTCGTCACCGACATCGGCTTCAACGTCGCCAACGAGGCGCTGCAGCTGCATGGCGGTTATGGCTATCTTCATGATTACGGTATCGAAAAACTGGTGCGCGACCTGCGCGTCCACCAGATCCTCGAAGGCACCAACGAGATCATGCGCGTCATCATCGCGCGGGCGTTGATCGGACGGCAGTAGGCAGTAGGCAGTAGGCAGTAGGCAGTAGGCAGTAGGCAAAGATGACCGGCAAGGTCAACTCGTACAAGGATCTTATCGTATGGCAGCAGGCGATGGATCTGGCTATCAGCACCTACTCATTGACCAAGACATGGCCCAAAGAGGAATTATATGGGCTGACCAGCCAAATCCGCCGTTCAGCAACCTCTATCCCTGCAAACATCGCGGAAGGCTATGGCCGAGACAACCGAGGCTCCTATCAGCAATTTCTCAGGATAGCCCAAGGCTCGCTTAAGGAGTTCGAGACACACCTCCAAATCGCTCAACGCATTGGCGTTGCCACGCATGGGCAAGCTGAGCACCTGCTTCTGGCGGCCGAGGCCATCGGAAAAATGCTTCGCCAACTTATTCTCAAACTCGCACCCGAATAGGTCGCCCTACTGCCTACTGCCTACTGCCTACTGCCTACTGCCTACTGCCTACTGCCTACTGCCTACTGCCTACTCATCATGGAGCACCGCTATGACCACTGTCGCCTTCATCGGCTTGGGTAATATGGGCAATCCTATGGCCGCCAATCTGGTCAAGGCGGGTCATACGGTACATGGCTTCGACCTGATGCCGGAGAACCTGACCGTCGCGCGCGAGCATGGTGTCACCGTCATGGCTAATGCTGTTGCCGCGGTGAAGGACGTCGATGTCGTGATCACCATGCTTCCCGCCGGCAAGCACGTGCTCTCGGTCTACGAGGACATCGCACCCAAGGCCAAACCAGGCGCCCTGTTCATTGATTCCTCGACCATCGATGTCGAGTCGGCCCGCAAGGCGCATGCCGTAGCAAGGGAACACGCGCTGCATTCGATCGACGCCCCCGTCTCCGGCGGCACCGGCGGTGCTGCTGCGGGAACACTGACCTTCATGGCCGGCGGCGCCAAGGATGCCTTCGCCAAGGCCGAACCGGTCCTGAAGCCGATGGCAGGCCGCATCGTCCATTGCGGTGACGACGGCGCCGGTCAGGCAGCCAAAATCTGCAACAACATGATGCTCGGCATTTCGATGATCGGGGTTGCCGAGGCTTTCGTGCTGGCCGAAAAGCTCGGCCTCTCGCATCAGGCGCTGTTCGACGTTGCCTCGACCTCGTCGGGCCAGTGCTGGTCGCTGACCACCTATTGCCCGGTGCCGGGTCCCGTGCCGGCCTCACCCGCCAACCGCGACTACAAACCGGGCTTTGCCGCGGCACTCATGCTGAAGGACCTGAAACTGGCGCAGGAAGCCGCCCAAAGCGCCGGCGCGGTGACGCCGATGGGGGCCGAAGCGGCCCAGCTTTATGCGCTGTTCAACGCCCAGGGAAATGGCGGCGACGATTTTTCCGGCATCATAAATTTCCTTCGCGGCAGTTCTCTATAAGTTTCGAATTTGGCAGCGCTTTTCTCGATTTTTATTGCGCGGAAAAATTGCAAATTTAGATTTGCTTAAGCTCTCGATAACCCGGCGGTAACGATGTGCCTATATAACGGATGGCGAGGCGGACATATCGCATCCGCCCGGCGCTCCGGATCAGGTCTCGCGTACCGGAGCCCGTAATTTTCGCAAGTGTATTGTTGGCGAAATGCCATGCGTATCTGGCAAAGCCGCGTTCCGATGGAGCGCGGTTTTTGCGTTTTGCAGTCCTATACTGTTCGGTCTGAATTATATTTCGATTGCAGCGTTCGGAATTGCCTGATGGTCTTCATTGACCAGCACGATCGGTGCGCTGACCCCTTCGACCCTGACGATAAGCAGGCGCACAGTCCGGGCGCCCTGATTGCAAGGCGTCGGCTGTCGTTCCATCTACTTCTTGCGCAAATCCGCTTGCGCCAGATCCAGCGCTTTGGCGATGCGATCGCAAGCCATGTCGATCGTCGCGCGGGTCCAGATCAGCGGCGGCGACAGGATCATCGTGTCGCCGGTGGCGCGCAGCATCAGGCCTTGCGCGATGGCGTGGTCGCGGACGGTGACGGCGGCACTGCCCGCCGGCAGGAAGCGCTCCTTGGTCGCCTTGTCCTTGACGATCTCGACCGCGCCCATCAGCCCGATCGATCGCACCTCGCCGACCAGTTCGTGGCCGGCAATGCGCTCCTGCAGCGCCTGGGCGAAGTAAGGTCCAGTGTCGTTCCTGACCCTGTCGACCAGGCCTTCTCGCTCCATGATCTCGAGATTCTTCAGCGCCACCGCGCAGGCCACCGGGTGACCCGAATAGGTATAGCCGTGGTAGAATTCGCCGCCCTTTTCGACCAGCGTCGCCGCGATACGGTCGCCGACCAGCAGCGCCGACAGCGGCTGATAGCCCGAGGTCAGTGCCTTGGCCGTGGTGATGGTGTCGGGCTCGATGCCGAAGGTCTGCGCCGCAAACCATTCGCCGGTGCGGCCATAGCCGGTGATGACCTCGTCCAGCATCAAAAGCACATCGTATTTGCGGCAGATGCGCTGCACTTCCGGCCAATAGCTCATCGGCGGTATTTTCACCCCGCCCGCTCCCATCACCGGCTCGCCGATGAAGGCAGCCACCTTGTCGGCGCCGGCCTCCAGAATGGCATCCTCGACCGCCTTGGCCGCGCGCAGGCCGAAATCATGGTCGCTTTCGCCAGGCAGCGCCAACTCATAGGCATAGGGCATCATCACATGGACGATGTTGGGAACCGCCCCGCCGAGCTGCTTGTGCATCAAATTCATGCCGCCGAGCGACGTGCCGGCGACGGTCGAGCCGTGATAGGCCGACTTGCGCGAGATGATGCGGTTCTTCTCCGGTTTGCCTTCCAGCACCCAATAGTGGCGCACGAGCCGCAGCGCCGTGTCGTTGGCCTCCGAGCCGGAGGAGCCGTAAAACACCTGGGCGATGCCCTTGGGCGCCAGCTCGGCCAGCTTCTTCGACAGCAGCACGGGCGTCGGCGTCGAGCATTTGAAGAAGGAATTATAGTAGGGCAATTCCTTCATCTGCGCGTAAGCGGCGTCGGCCAGCTCGTCGCGGCCATAGCCGACATTGACGCACCACAGCCCGGCCATGCCGTCGAGTATTTCGGTGCCGTCGGCATCGTAGATGAACGGGCCGTTGGCGTGGGTGATGATGCGCGAGCCGGTCTCGCGCAATTCCTTGTGGTCGGTGAAGGGATGCAGATGATGCGCGGCGTCAATCTGCTGAAGCTGCTTCAGCGAATAATTCTGGTAAGTCATGGGTTTGCTCTTTCCTCTGGAATCAAACCGGCAAGCTGCCGGGGCGACTTCGTCAGAGGACGGCGGGCGGCGAATAGCCGATGCGGGCGCACAGCCTGAGCAGTTCGGCGCGCAGCGTGCGCGGCGACGGTGTCACCGCGACCCCGAAGGCGCCGGATGTGCTCATGTAGACCATGGCGGCAGTCTATGCCGCCCGAGGCCCGGAATTCAAGCGGTGCCGCTCAATACCCTTTGCAGGAACACGTATTTCATGGCGGTTTGCGCCGCTTGCGGCCGGCGGTCGCCGCGACCGCCATGGCCGCCTTCCGTCTCCTCGAAGAACAACGTCTTGCCGTGACCTGCTTCCTGCAGCTTCGCCGCCATCTTGCGGGCGTGGCCGGGATGGACGCGGTCGTCGGCGGTCGATGTCGTGAGCAGCACCGGGGGATAGACGGCATCGGCCGAGACATGATGGTACGGCGAATAGGCGGCGAGCCACTTGGCTTCTTCCGGTTTTGCCGGATCGCCATATTCGCCGATCCACGAGGCGCCTGGCGGCAGTTCGGTGTAGCGCAGCATGTCGAGCAGCGGCACCTCGATGATGACGGCGCCGAACAGTTCGGGATGCTGCGTCAGGGAAACGCCGGTAAGCAGGCCGCCATTCGAGCCGCCCTGGATGCCGAGGGAAGCAGCCGTGGCTATGCCGCGCCTGACGACGTCCTGCGCCACCGCGGCGAAATCGTCGAAGGCAGTCTGGCGATTGCCCTTCAGCGCCGCCTGATGCCAGGCCGGCCCAAACTCGCCGCCGCCGCGAATGCAGGCCTGCACATAGGCATTGCCCTTCTCCAGCCACAGCCTGCCGCGCACGCCGGCATAGCCGGGCAGCAGCGGTATTTCGAAGCCGCCATAACCATAGAGAAGCGTCGGTACCGGACCCTTCTGGTCGCGCCGCCTGACGACGAAATACGGGATCATGGTGCCGTCCTTCGAGCGCGCCTCGAACTGTTCCGAGACCAGCGGCGCGGCGTCGAACCGCGCCGGCTGCGATTTCACGGTGGCCAGCGTCACCCCGTCATCGTCCGACCAGATGATCGAACTCGGCGTCAGGAAATCGGTGAAGGAGAAGGAGACGCTGGAACCGAAATGCTCGGCATGCGCGATGCCGACATTGCCGTTCTCGGGCAGCGCCACCGGCTTCAGCGACCAGCGGTCGCCGCTGCGCTCGGCGACAACGACCTTGCCGCGCACATTGTCCATCAGATTGATGAACAGCCGGTCCTGAGTGCGGGCAATGCCGGCGACCGAAACACGGTGCGCTGGCGCGAGCATGGTTTCAACAGGGCCCAGGTCGCCGGTGTCCATCCAGTGTTCGAAATCGAAGGAAGAGAGGCCGTCCGGCAAGCACTCAGTGCCGCCCGGCGCCGTCCATGGGCTGCGCACCCCGAACACGAACCGGCCCTTGAACAGCGCGGTGTCGGTGACATCGTCCGGCAGCGGGATGCGCCGGTTTTCGCCCGACGGCAGGCGCAGAAAACTGTGCGAGGAGAAGAAGGCGATCGTGCGGGCCAGAAACAAATACTGCCTGTCGCCATCATGCTCGACCCCCGCGCCGGCCGCGAGATCCTGCTTCTCGGCCTCGAAGATCGGCGTCGCCTCCTCCAACCGGGTGCCGCGCTTCCACAGCTTGACGACGCGCGGATAACCGGACTGGGTCTTGTCGTCTTCATCGAAGGCAGCCGAGACAATGACCGTGTCCCTGTCCAGCCAGGAAAAGCCGGATTTCGAGGCGGGAGCGCGGAAGCCGCCCTCGATGAATGATTTGGTCTCGATGTCGAATTCGCGCATCTCGCTCGCATCGCCGCCATCCGGCGACATCGCCACCAGGCAAAGGTTGAAATCGGGGTAAAGGCGGCTGGCGCCGCTGAACACCCACTTCACCCCCTCCTTGGCCGACAGCACGTCGAAGTCGATGATCGTCTCCCACACAGGCTTCTCGGTCTTGTAGGAAGCAACCGTCGTGCGGCGCCAGAGGCCGAGCACATTGGTCTTGTCCTGCCAGAAATTATAGACTTGGCCGTTGAGCGCGGCACCGGCCGCAATGTTGTCCTCGGCCGTCATCAGGTCGAGCGCCGTCTCGAAGGCCGCCTGGTAGGACGGATCGCCCTGTAGTTCGGCCACGGTGATCTCGTTCTGGCGATGCACCCAGTCGAGCGATTCCTTGCTGGTCCGGTCCTCCAGCCAGAGGAACTTGTCCTCCGCGGTGGCATCCGTCTGGCGTTTTGTCATCGATTGGGTCACGCATGGTCTCCAGGCTAGTGGCGGGCAGCCCTGCCTACATCGCGTTGCAAGCGGTTTTATTCAAGATGGTGACGTCAGGTCATCGGGGGAATGCGGCCTCAAACCATCCGCCGGCGCAGGACCGTGGCCACAGCCAGTGCCAGACAAATCGTGCCCAGCGTGATCGGCAGGCCGGAGGCGCCGATCACATCCATGACGCCACCCGCCAGCGGCGGCACCACGATGCCGCCGATGCCCCACATCAGGGAGAAGGCGGCATTGCCGGCGACCAGCGCCGAGCCGGTAAAGCGCTCGCCGAGCTCGATGATCGACATGGTGTAGATGCCATAGGAGACCGCGCCCCAGATAAAGACGCAAGGCCAGATCAACGGCGTCTCGATCAGCAGCGGCAGCAGCACGCAGCCCAGCACAGTCACCACGACGCAGACGAATCGCACCAGCCGCGCCGTCAGCCGTTCCGCCAGCAAGCCGAGCGGCACCTGCATGGCGATGTTGCCTGCGATCATCACCGACAGCAGCGCCGACATGCGCGCTTCCGCGATGCCATAGTGCGTGCCGTAGACCGGCAGCAGCGCCAGCACGCCCTGTTCGAAACCGGCGGCAACGACCACCGCCGACAGCAGTAGCCATGCCAGTGGCACGAAGCCCATGACCGAAACCCGGCGCCCAGCTTCGTCGACCTTCGGCAGTCGCGGCAGCACCAGCGCGAGGCAGGCGCCGCAGAAGATGAAGGCGGCGATCCCCACCAGGAATGGCGGCCATCCCACGGTGCCGACAGCGAGCAGGCAGAGCGGCCCGGCAGCGAAGCCGGCCGAGATGATGGTTGAATAGACACCCATGACGCGACCGCGGCGCGATGGCGGCGCCAGTGCAATGACCCAGATTTCGCTCAAGACATAGAGCGGATTGGTCACCACCCCGATCAAGAAGCGCAGAGGAAACCACAGATAGACATTCTGCGTCCAGCCGATCAGCGCAAGCACAATAGCCGAAAGCGCCGCGCAGGTAAGCGCGGTGCGCCCTGCCCCGAACCGGCGCGCCAGTGCCGGGATCAGCGGCGACGAGACAATGAAGCCGATCGGCGTCATTGCCGCCGAGAGCCCGATGATGGCCGGCGAAACGCCTTGGCGTTGCAGGATGAAGCTCAGCAGCGGATAGGACAGGCCTTGCGCGATGGCGAACACCGAGACGGTCGCGATCACGCCGCTGATCGCCGCCCACTGCATCTTCTCGTTGTCAGCTTCCGCCAGGTTCATCATTGGCACCTAAACCAGGTTCAGGACTAGCTTTTCTGTCCGACGCGGGTAAGCCCCGCCCCGCGAAAAACCGTTTGCTCCAGACAAGGCCTGTCATGAGTTTGGGCCTGTCAGGAGTTTTTGGGCCGTCAGGAGTTTTGGCGCTTGAACGATCGATAGAGCGCGAAGCTCACCAGCAGCGCGTCGAGTCCGGCGATCACCACCGGCAGACCGAGCGGACCGATGATCTGCATCAAGGCACCGGCGCCAGGCGGGCCGACAATGCCGCCGGCGCCCCACATCAATGCGAAGGCGGCGTTGCCGGCGACCAGCACGGTTCCCCTGAAGCGGCTGCCGAGTTCCACCAGCGCCATGGTGTAGACGCCGTAGCCGACAGCGCCCATGACGAGAAGGACGAGCCAGATCGCCGGCGTCGTGATCAGCAACGGCAGCAAAACCGCGCAGGTCGTTGTCGCCAACGCACAGAAGATGATCATCGCCCGCCCGCCGAAACGCTCGGCCAGCAGGCCGAGCGGGATTTGCAGGAAGATGTTTCCCAGCGACAGTGCCATCACCAGGGCCGCCAGCGTCCTTTCGGGCAGGCCATAGGCGGCACCGAAGACCGGCATCAAAGCGTAGGTGCCCTGCTGGACCGCCGCCGAAACCAGCACGGCAAACAACAGCGCCGGCGCCAGCCTGGCGAAACCGAAAAAGCCGCCGGGCAATTGGCCGTCATCCTCGAAGCCGGCGAGGCTTGACGAAACAGCACGAAGGATCGCGGCGCACAGGATGAAGCCGGCCATGCCGACCAGGAAAGGAACCCAGCCCGATATCCCAACCGCGGTCAGGACCAAAGGCCCCGCAGCATAGCCAGCGCCCAGCACGGTGTTGAATGCCCCCATCACCCTGCCGCGGCGCGACGGCGGCGCCAGCGACAGCGCCCATACTTCGCCCAGTATATAGAGCGGGTTGATGACGATACCGATGATGAAGCGGATGACGAACCAGCCCACCCAGTCCTGCAGGTAGCCGATGCCGAGGAAGCACAGCGCCCCAATCAATGAGCAACCCACAGCCAGGTTGCGCGCGCCGACCAGCCGAACGGCTGCCGGCACGAACGAGGCCGAAAGGATCAGGCCAAGCGGCATCATCGCTGCCGACAAGCCGATCAGCGCCGGCGACATGCCTTGCTTCTGCATCAGCAGCGTAAACAGCGGCGAGCTCAGCCCTTGCGCCGCACCGAACATCGCGAGGGCGGCAGTTACGCCGGCAAGCGCCGCCCATTGCGTCCCCGCTTCGCCATCGCTCGAACCGGTCGCAGCCATGATGCCTTCCACATGAATTGCCGGCCCGATCCAGCGGCAAACCATTGAGCTAGCGGTTCGATTTAGGGAAAGGAAGGGCCGCGCCTGAAATCCCCTTGCGCCAAGAGCCGCAGTGGGCGCGTCCTGTCCGCCAATCCCCGGCAAGGTTGTCAGCTATCGGACTGCCGTTCGGGCATGTCGCTTCCCTCGTCCTAGTGGTCGCCGCCTCCGCAATGGCCGGACAGCCGCCGGTCCATTATGCCGCCCGCTACCAGCATCGTACGAGGACCATCATGACCGCCGCCCTGCATCCAGCCGAACCGCCTTTGGCAGCCGACCGTGCCCGTCGCGGTGGCCGTGCGGGCAAGCGCGCCGGCGGCTCGGCCGCCTTCGAACAGCCGGCTTTTCGACAACTGAGAAATCCGCTGACGCCGACCAAGCTGATCTCGGACGACGAGCTGGAATCGATCCACCTCGCCTCGCTGCGCGTCTTGAGGGAAATAGGCGTCGACGTGCTGCATGACGAAGCGCGCCGCATCATGAAGGAAAATGGCGCTGATGTCCGCGAGGGCAGCGAGCGCGTGCGCTTCGACAGCGACATGATCCTCGATCTCATCTCCAACTGCCCGTCGGAATTCACGCTCCATGCCCGCAACCCGGCGCACAATGTGCGCTTCGGCGGCAACAATGTGATCCTGTCGATGATGGCGTCGGCACCGAACTGCTCCGACCTCGATCGCGGCCGCCGTCCGGGCAACCAGCAGGACTACCGCAACTTCCTGCGCCTGGCGCAGATGCACAACATCCTGAACTGCACCGGCGGTTATCCGGTCGAGCCGACCGACATCCATCCTTCCGTGCGCCACCTCGAATGCATCCGCGACCTCGCCACGCTGACCGACAAGGTGTTCCACATCTATTCGCTCGGCAAGGAGCGCAATGTCGACGGCATCGAGATCGCCAGGATCGCCCGCGGCATCAGCCATGAGCAGATGCTCGAAGAGCCGTCCGTCTTCACCATCATTAACACCAATTCGCCGCTGAAACTGGATGTGCCGATGATGGAAGGCATCATCCAGATGTCGAGCAAGGGTCAGGTCGTCGTCATCACGCCCTTCACCCTGTCCGGCGCGATGGCGCCGGTGACCATCGCCGGTGCGCTGGTGCAGCAAAATGCCGAGGCGCTGTCCGGCATCGCCTTTGCCCAGATGGTGAGAAAGGGCGCGCCGGTTGGCTATGGCGGCTTCACCTCGAATGTCGACATGAAGTCGGGCTCGCCGGCCTTCGGCACGCCTGAATATATGAAGGCGCAGCTTGTCGGCGGCCAGCTTGCCCGCCGTTACAAGATCCCCTACCGCACCTCCAATACCTGCGCTGCCAACACCGTCGACGCGCAGGCAGCCTATGAAAGTGTGTTCTCGCTGTGGGGCGCCATCCAGGGCGGCGGCAATCTGATGATGCACGGCGCCGGCTGGCTCGAAGGCGGCCTGCGCTGTTCCTACGAGAAGACCATGCTGGACATCGACCTGTTGCAGATGGTGGCCGAGTTCCTCACCCCGCTCGACCTGTCCGACGAAGCGCTCGGCTTCGACGCCATCCAGTCGGTCGGCCCCGGCGGCCATTTCTTCGGCACCCAGCACACGCAGGACCGCTACAAGACAGCCTTCTACTCGCCCATCCTCTCCGACTGGCGCAATTTCGAGACCTGGGCCGAAGCCGGATCGCCGACCGCGCTGGAAAAGGCCAACAAGGTCTGGAAGGAGCGGCTGGCATCCTACGAGGAACCCTATATGGACCCGGCGATCCGTGAAGAGCTCAACGACTTCGTCGAAAAGCGCACGGCCGAAGGCGGCGCGCCGACCGATTTTTGATCGGCAAGCAACTGGCGGCATCCTGCCAACCGACACACCTGATTCAATTTACGCAAAAACGGACCTATCTCTCATGAAATCTCATGTAAAAGCGGTTGTCATTGGCGGCGGCGTCGTTGGCTGCTCGGTGCTCTATCACCTGGCCAAGGCCGGCTGGACCGACATCATGCTGATCGAGCGGTCCGAGCTCACCTCCGGCTCGTCCTGGCACGCAGCCGGCGGCTTCCACACGCTGAACGGCGATCCCAACGTCGCCAAACTGCAGGCCTATACGGTGCAGCTCTACAAGGAGATCGAGGAAATCTCCGGCCAGTCCTGCTCGCTGCATCTGACCGGCGGCGTGATGATGGCCGATACGCCCGAGCGCATGGATTTTCTGCGCCTGGCCCACGCCAAGGGCCGCTATCTCGGCATGGACACCGAGCTGATCACGCCCTCCGAAGCCAAGGCGATGTTCCCGCTGATGAACGAGACCAATTTCGTCGGCGCCATGTGGGATCCGGTCGAAGGCCATCTCGATCCCTCCGGCACGACGATCGCCTACTCCAAGGCGGCCAAGAAGCTGGGCGCCGAGATCGTGCTGCGCAACCGCGTCGTCGACTTGACGCAGGAAGTTGACGGCACCTGGAACGTCGTCACCGAACAGGGCACCGTCCACGCCGAGCATGTCGTCAACTGCGGCGGCCTGTGGGCGCGCGAGATCGGCCGCATGGTCGGCGTCGAACTGCCGGTGCTGGCCATGGAGCACATGTACCTGCTCACCGAGCCGATGCCCGAGGTCGAAGAGTTCAACAAATCGACCGGCCGCGAGATGATCGGCGTGCTCGACTTCAAGGGCGAGATCTACACCCGACAAGAGCGCAACGGCATCCTGCTCGGCACCTATGAAAAGGCCTGCAAGCCATGGTCGCCGGTCAACACGCCGTGGGATTTCGGCCATGAACTGCTGCCGCCCGACCTCGACCGCATCGCGCCGTCGCTGGAGATCGGCTTCAAGCATTTCCCCGGCATCGAGAAAGCCGGCATCAAGCAGATCATCAACGGCCCCTTCACCTTCGCGCTCGACGGAAATCCGCTGGTCGGGCCGGTGCAGGGTCTGACCAATTTCTGGTGCGCCTGCGCCGTCATGGCCGGCTTCAGCCAGGGCGGCGGCGTCGGCCTCGCGCTGTCCAACTGGATGGTGCATGGCGATCCCGGCTTCGACGTCTGGGGCATGGATGTCGCCCGCTTCGGCGAGTGGGCCGGCCTGCGCTACACCAACGCAAAGGTGCGCGAAAACTATTCGCGCCGCTTCTCCATCCGCTTCCCCAATGAAGAGCTGCCGGCTGCGCGTCCGGCGCAGACGACGCCGCTCTATGACACGATGCTCGCCAACAACGCCGTCATGGGCGATAGCTGGGGCCTGGAGACCCCGCTGTGGTTCGCGCCGAAGGGCAAGGAGCCGAAGGACGTCGTCTCCTTCCACCGCTCAAACGATTTCGGTCCTATCGGCGAGGAAGTGCGCGCCACGCGCGAACGCGTCGGCGTCACCGAAATCGCCAACTTCGCCAAATACGAAGTGTCGGGACCTGCGGCTGAGGATTTCCTCAACCGGCTGATGACCAACCGCATGCCGAAGATCGGCCGCATCGTGCTGACGCCGATGATCAACGAGTTCGGCAAGCTGATCGGCGACTTCACCATCGCCAAGGCAGGCGAAGACAGATTTATGATCTGGGGTTCGTCCGCCGCGCAGAAGTACCACATGCGCTGGTTCGAGAAGCATCTGCCGAAGGATGGTTCGGTGCGCATCCACCGCTTCGATCAGACGCTCGTCGGCCTGTCGATCGCCGGTCCGAAATCGCGCGACCTCTTGCAGAAGCTGGTCGATGTCGACATCTCGACCAAGGCGTTTCGCTTCATGGATTTCCGCGAAATGGCGGTCGGCGGCGCGCCCTGCATGGTCAACCGCATCACCTATACCGGCGATCTCGGCTATGAAATCTGGATGGCGCCGGCCTATGAGCGTCTGGTCTACAAGGCGATCAAGGACGCCGGCGAGGAGTTCGGCCTCGTCGATTTCGGCATGCGCGCTTTGCTCTCCATGCGCCTGGAGAAGAACTTCCCGACCTGGTACCGCGAGTTGCGCCCGATCTACGGCCCGTTCGAAGGCGCGATGGACCGTTTCATCAAGCTGGAGAAGAACGACTTCATCGGCCGCGAAGCCGCCGCCAAGGAACAGGCGGAAGGGCCGAAACTGCGGCGTGTCTCCTTCATCGTCGATGCGGCCGACGCCGATGTCATGGGCGACGAGCCGATCTGGGCCAAGGTCGGCAAGGACTATGGCACGGTGGAAAAGCCGCATGGCTATGGCGCGCCACGCTTCGATACGGCAGGCAAGGAAGTGCGTGGCTCAAAGGCTGCCGAAGGCGCTTCCGCCGTGCGCGGCATCGTCGACCGCGACTGGCGCGTGGTCGGCTGGGTCACCTCGGGCGGTTACGCGCACTATGTGCAGAAGTCGATGGCGCAGGGCTATGTGCCGGCGGCACTCGCCGAGGACGAAAGTGCCGGACTGTTCGAGATCGAGATCCTCGGCCACCGGCGTCCGGCGCGCATCAATGTCGAGGCGCCCTTCGACCCCAGCGGCGAGAAGATGCGGACCTGAAAAGGCGACAGGGAGCGTGAGATCGTGTAAGGGGCCTTCGGAGTTGGCCGCAGGCATTTTCCCTCGATGAGAAGACGATCCCCTTGCAGTATCTAGAGAAATGGACGGACTGGCTCGGCGAAGGCAAGGTCGGTCCCTTCAACGCCGCACTGGTCTGCGTCGCGGTCTATTGCGTCGTCCAGATCGTGGTGATGGCGCTGCTGTCCCATGTCGTAGGAACCGGTGTCGGCGTCGACGATTCCGAACAGCTGATGTACATGCACTACCTCTGGGCTGGCTATGGCGGCTCGCAGCCGCCGCTCTACACCTGGCTTGCCCGCCTCGTCGCCGCCGTGGTCGGAACGAACATCCTCGCGCTCAAGATCGTGAAGTACCTGCTGATCGGAGCGGCGCTGGCGTCGGTTTTCATCGCTGTCCGCCGCCTGGGCTATTCCAGCCGCGCTGGCGCCGCCGCATTGTTCGGCCTGCTGTTGTTTCCGCAGATGGTGTGGGAGATGCAGCACGCCCTCACCCACTCGATCGCCGCTTTCTGTTTTTCAGTGGTGCTGTTTCTTGCGCTCGTTGAACTGGTGCAGCGGCGTTCGCTGGCCACCTATGTGCTGTTTGGCGTGGCGATGGCCGCCGCCATCCTGTCGAAATACAACAACGCGATCTTTCTCGGCGCGCTGATCCTGTCCACCCTGTCGCTGCGCGAAACGCGCGGCGTCATCCTCAACCGCCGGTTTTCGATCAGCCTTGTCGTGGCGGTGCTGCTTTGCCTGCCGACGCTCTACTGGAACCTGACCTACACCGACCAGCTGCTGTCGCACAGCAGCGGCTTCGGCATGGGCAGAGGAGAAAGCGCCATACAAACCGCATTCTACGGAATGCGCGGACTGGGCAAGGCTATCCTGTATTTCGCCGTGTTGCCGGCCGGCATATTCGTCGCGGCTTTGCTCATCGCATGGAAAAAGCCGGCGCCCGCGCTGCAACCGGCGCCATGGACCGAGAAACTGGTGTGGCGCACCATCGCTTTTGCCCTGGCGATGACCATCGTGCTCGTCCTGGCGAGCGGGACGACGCAATTTCGCGATCGCTGGATGCTTCCCATCCTTGTGTTGCTGCCGGTCGCGCTGGCCTTGCGGATGGATGCCAGAGGCGACAAGGGAAGGAAGGTGCAGGACGTCGTCGTCTTTGTAGGCGCAACGCTTGCCATCCTCGTGCTGCCGGTGACCTGGTACACGCACCTCAATGGCGGCGACAGCCGTGGCAGCATTGTGCGTGTCGACTACCAGTCGCTCTATGGCCAGCTGACGGCAAACGGTCCGGTTCGCACGGCGATATCGAGCTGGCACTGGGTGGGAAATCTGCGTCTTGTCGATCCCGATCTGGTCGTGCTCGACGACGAGATGCCGAACTTCGGCCATTTGCTGATCGAGCCGGCGGTGCTCGTGATGGCCAATGACAAGGAACCTCCCGAGGGCATCCTGCGGGCCTTGAGCGAGGCCGGCTATGTCGCTGACGGCTCGCCGCAGCAGTTGGTCGTCCCGATGCTGTTCGACAGCGAGCCGCCCACCCGCACGCTGACGGTCACGCGGCTGAAGAAAGCGGCCGCGGGCGCAGCGCCACAGTAAGTCGGCAGGGAGGCGTCGGGTGCAGAAACAAGGGTTCGGCCGTCACCGCAAGATCATGCCGTTCGAGCCGGGCTCCGTCGAAGCCTTGCGCGACGCCTCGCGCCAGAAAGCGGCGTCGCTGAACCAGCATGTGCTGGGCTATGGCGCGCTGGCTGAAACCGAATGGCAAGCGGCAGGCATCGCCGCGCCCGATCTTGCCGCTATGCGCCAATACCGGCTCGAGCGCATCAGAGCCGAACTGAAGCGCCGAAACTACGCCGGCGCGCTGCTCTACGACCCCGTCAACATCCGCTACGCCACCGATTCGACCAACATGCAGCTGTGGGTCGCGCACAATCCGACCCGCCACTGCTTCGTCGCCACTGAGGGACCCGTGGTGCTGTTCGACTATTTCTCCTGCGAGCATCTGTCCGATCATTCCGGCGTCGTCGACGAGGTGCGGCCGGCAGTGTCGTGGATGTATCTCTATGGCGGCGAGCTGACCGAGCACAAAGTCCGCCGCTGGGCGGCCGGCATCGCCGATCTGGTCAAGGAGCATGGCGGCGGCAACAGCCGCATTGCGGTCGACCACATCAACCCGGAAGGCGTCGAGGAACTCGCCCGGCTCGGCATCTCGATTGGCAATGGCGAAGCGGTGATGGAAAATGCGCGGCTGATCAAATCGCCGGACGAGATCCTCGCCATGCGCCGCGCAATCGTCGCTTGCGAAGCGGCGATGGGTGAAATGGAGAAGGCGCTGACGCCGGGCATTTCCGAAAACGAATTGTGGGCCGAACTCCACCGCGGCAACATTGCGCGCGGCGGCGAATGGATCGAAACCCGGCTGCTTGCCTCGGGGCCGCGCACCAATCCGTGGTTCCAGGAATGCTCGTCGCGGGTGATCGAGGAAGGCGACCTCGTCGCCTTCGACACCGACCTGATCGGTCCCTACGGCTTCTGCGCCGATCTCTCGCGCACCTGGCTTTGCGGCGATGCGAGGCCATCGAACGAGCAGCGCGACCTGTTCCGCATCGCCGCCGACCAGATCGCCCACAACACGCAATTGATGCAGCCCGGCATGTCCTTTCGCGACCTGGTCGAACGCTCCGTGGTGCCGCCGGGAGATTGCTTCCCGGCGCGCTACGGCGTGCTCTATCACGGCGTCGGCCTCGCCGACGAGTATCCAACCCTGCCACATGCCAGCGACTGGACGCCGGACACGCCCGATGGCGTGCTGGAGCCGGGAATGGTGCTGTGCGTGGAAAGCTATATCGGCCGTCTCGGCGGCCATGAGGGCGTCAAGATCGAGGAACAGATCCTGATCACCGAGACCGGTAACGAGCAGCTTTCAACCTACCCGTTGGATGCGAGGCTGCTCGGCTGATCCGGCAAGCGCCTCGCGCAGAGCCTTGAGCGTCTTTTCCGGCGTCGTCCTGGCGGTGATGTAGGGCAGGCCTTTGCGCCTTGCCGTCCAGCCGACGACCTTCACGGCGTTTGCCGCAGGTTCGAAACGCTGCGCCAGCGCCCAGCTCTCACAGTCGATGGCAGCTATATCCGCCTTGCCCTCGGCGACCGCGACGATCGAGCCGCGATGGCCACCGCTTTCGCTGCGCGAGGAAAAGATATCCAGGCTTTCGCCGGCGGCCTGCAGATCGCGCGTCAGCGCGATGATGCCCGACATCGAATCGAGGCTGTTGTAGGTAAAACACTTGCCACGCATCAGATCGAGCGGCAGCAAGGCTTTGCCATCCGCGGGCGAGCGAACCTCCGGTCCCTCGCCCGTCCGCATCACCAGCGCGCTCGAATAGAGTTCGCCTTCGCCGCCCTCGTAAGCGTCGTAGCTCGGCTGGCCGACCACCTGCACATGCTTGCTCAGGCCGAGTTCCATCGGCCCCCAGCAGGTCTGCGCGAACAGCAGCGCCGGATGCAGCCAAAGCTGGTGATGGTCGAGTTCGTCCGGCGGCAGTGTCGCCGGATCGGGCGCGATCAGTCTGCCCTCGGCGTCGTGGATACCGCCCGGCACCGGCGGCAGGTCGCCATTGCGGCGCACGATTGTCTGCGGCCCATCGACGCCCTTGTGCCGAAAAGCATCGCGCAACGCTGCCCATTGCGCGTCGACCTCGCCGCGCACTTCGGGCCAGTCATACATCGGCAATGCCGCAACCAAATCACTCATGCCGACACTCAATCATCATGGCTCGGGAAAGGATCGCAAAAACGCGGCGTCCAATCAGAATTGGCCGACACGGGTTCGGGAAGTCCGGGGATTATTCCTTCGGCGGCTCGGCCGGAACCGGCGCGCTGCCAAGCCCGCTGATGCTGCGCGCCCTGATGCGCGGCTTGAACGCCCTGCCCGGCTCGGCCTGGCGGCGCAGCACCGGGTGCACGATCGGCTCCTTGGGCTTGAAGGCGTAGGCTTTGATCAGTGCGAAATAGTTCGGATAGGCGTAGCCATTGTTCATCCGCAGCCACTCGTCGCGGCGGTCGGCAAACAGTTTTGGCAGCCTGTACCAGGCAACGGTCGGGGTCTTGTGGTGAACGAAGTGCAGATTGTTGTTGAGGAACAGGAACGACAGCGGCGAGCGCTCGATGATCACCGTGCGTCCTTCAGGGTGCTCGGACCACTGATGTTCGGCGAAAGTCCGGACCGCGATCAGCGACTGGCCGAGCCAGACCGGCACCAGAATGTAGAGCCATACCGGAATGCCGAAGCCGAACTGCACGATCGGCACCACGATGGCGAGGCCGATCGCATGCAGCAGCCATGCCTTGCCGATCACCTTATCGCCGGCAATCACATGCCTGGCGTCATCGACGAAGAAACCGATGCAGGACAGCCAGGGGCCGAGAAAGAAACGGCCGGCCATGGTGTTGTTGATCTTGAGCAGGAATTTCATCGTCGGCGGCAGATCGTCATGCATCCACAACGCCTGGTAATAGCTCTCGGGATCGTCGAGCGGATCGGTCAGGCGCTCGTCGGCGTGGTGGCGCAAATGGAGCGTCTTGAAGCGACGGAACGGCCAGACCAGGCCGATCGGCAGGAAGACGAAGGCTTCGTTGATGAGCGCGCTGCGCGTCGGATGGCCATGCAGCACTTCGTGCATGATCGACGACTGCAAGGCCAGGATGAAGCCGAGGAGAAGAAGTGCCGGGATCGGATAAGAGGGCCAGAGCAGGAGCCCGGCAGCGAGCCACATTCCGTAACAGAAGAAAGCGAGCACCACGGTCGGCCACTCGATGGCGGCTGCGTCGCGTCGCTTGATGCGCTTGCCTGTCATGCTATCGACCACTGTCCCTCAGTCGCCGGAATTGGTTCCTGACAGCATAGTGTCAGGAGAAGCGATTCCGCTCAACGAGACAAAGTGTACAAAATGTTGCGATTGCGCATTTTCGACCGCAGATGTTATACATTGTAAACAACCCTACGGATTCATTTACGCTGGAAGTGCTGATTCGACGGCTCGGGCGCAAATTTTTCCTAAGAGAGTGCGGAGAACGAACAGTGGACAAACGGGACCTTTCGGCAATCTTCCGGGAGCGCCTGAAGCTGCTCCTGACACGGTCCGATCTCAACCAGTCGGCTTTCGCGTCAGCAGTCGGCATCGACCGGTCGGCGCTGTCGCAACTGATGTCCGGCGCCTCGACGCGCCTGCCACGCGCCGAAACGCTGCTCAACATCGCCGTCGAATTCAAGATCTCGCTGGACTGGCTGCTCGGCCTCTCCCAGGACGAAGGCGTCACCGGCGAAATCCGCGAAAGCCTGGAGATCGAAGAGGCGCCCGACGGCTTCGACCGCACGCTGCTCGCCAAATGGTTCGCGGAAGCCGCAGGCACCAAGATCCGCTATGTGCCGGCCGGCATTCCCGATCTCCTGCGCACACGCCAGCTGGTCGACTACGAAGCCAACATCACCAACCGCAGCCGTCTGGCGCAGGCCAGCGAGACGCAGTACCGCATCGAGTACAACCGGCGCCCTGAGACCGATATGGAGGTCTGCATGCCGCGCCACACGCTGGAGATTTTCGCCCGCGGCCTGGGCGTCTGGGACCGCTTTCCCGAGGCTGACCGCCGGCAGCAGCTTGCCCATATGGCGACGCTGCTTGACGATCTCTACCCCACCTTCCGCCTGTTCCTCTATGACGGCCGCATGCGCTATTCGATCCCGCTGACAATCTTCGGTCCCTACCGCGCCGCCATCTATGTCGGCGACATGTATGTCGTGCTGAATGCCACCCAGCCGGTACAGGCGCTGACCCAGCATTTTGACAATCTGATCCGGGCCGCCGACATCAACCCGCATGAGGCCGCCGCCTACGCGCGCAATCTGGCCGGCGCGTCATTTCCATCGGGTTCTGCCTGACCGCCAACGCCCCGGAAAGGTGAACCGCGCGGCAATTGCAGGTCGCAAACACATTGACTGGACATAAAGACTTCTTTATATCCTTATTCCATTCAAAATCTGAAAGCCGATCCGATGACCGCGAACAATCCCATCGATGCTCTGCTGGCCGAAAAGGGCGTGCTGCTCGCCGATGGCGCCACCGGCACCAATCTGTTCGCCATGGGTCTGGAGGCCGGCGAAGCGCCGGAGTTGCTGAACGAGACAGCGCCCGACACCATCACCAGCCTGCACCAGAATTTCGTCGACGCCGGCGCCGATATCATTCTCACCAACTCGTTCGGCGGCACGCGCCACCGGCTGAAGCTGCACCATGCGCAGGACCGCGTGCATGCGCTGAACAAGCGCGCCGCCGAGATTGCCCGCGCGGTCGCCGACAAGGCCGGCAGGAAAGTCATCGTCGCCGGCTCGGTCGGCCCGACCGGCGAGTTGCTGGTGCCGCTCGGCGCCATGACCTATGACGAAGCAGTCGAGGCTTTTGCCGAGCAGATCGAGGGTCTCAAGGAAGGCGGCGCCGAAGTCGCCTGGATCGAGACCATGTCTGCGCCGGACGAAATCCGCGCCGCGGCGGAGGCCGCCATCCGCGTCGGCCTGCCCTACACCTATACCGGTTCATTCGACACTGCCGGCCGCACCATGATGGGCCTGCTGCCCAGGGATATCCACGGCGTCGTCGACGGACTTTCAGAGACGCCGCTCGGTGTCGGCGCCAATTGCGGTGTCGGCGCTTCCGACATCCTGGCCTCGCTGCTCGACATGACGGAGGCGAAGCCGGAAGCGACGGTGATCGTCAAGGGCAATTGCGGCATTCCCGAATTTCGTGGCACCGAGATCCATTATTCCGGCACGCCGGAGCTGATGGCCGACTATGTCCGGCTGGCGGTGGATGGCGGCGCGAAGATCATCGGCGGCTGCTGCGGCACCTCGTTCCAGCACCTTGCCGCCATGCGCAAGGCGCTCGACGCGCACACCAAATCCGAACGCCCGACCGTCGCGGGGATCGTCGAGCGCATCGGTCCGATGCGCAACAAGGTGGCGACGGAAAACACCGCCGAGACCAGCGAAGCCCGCCGCGAACGCCGCCGCAGCCGCGCCTGATATCGAACTTATTCGCTGTTTTCAGCGTAACGCGATAGCGCCGTCGTGAAATCCAGGGCGGTGCTGTCGGCGCTTTCATTCATCGTCACCAGGTCACCCGACGACTGCGGATTGCCGATCTGCTCCAGCATGACGCGAAAGCGGTCATTGGTCAGCGCCGACTTTGCGGTATTCCGGGCTGCGTCGACGTCATCCATGATGCGCCTGGATTCTGGCGACAGCGTTCCCGACGCCTGCGTGTGTCTCACCGCCGGCGTCGTGTTTCCAATGTTCATGATCTGCAATTCCCGGCTCCCCAAGCCCAGTCCCGACCCCATGCAATAATAGCAGGGCATTGCGATGACGTTCCGGAAAAGCCGCGCAATTTAACGATCAGGCGGATCATCTGTGCGCTTCGGATCAATCGATCCGAAAAAAGGCCGGCAGGGTTTCCCCCGCCGGCCTGCCTCACCCGCCCGTAGCCGGTTCCCCGTATCAGAACGACCCCCGTCTGAAAGGAACCGGCTGTATTGCCACTACCGGTTACCGCCGAGCGCCGAGGCAAGGCGCACAAGCGAAAGGAACTCGGACCTGTACCCAAACGGGTCGGCTCCTCGGGCGGCGGTGGCAATCTCCATGATCTTGTCGTAGCCGAACTTCGCGGTCGCATCCTCGTCGCGCAGCTTCTGGCCGAAGGCGGCGACAGCGACGGAGAAACGCTGGTCGGTGCTGGCCTGGTCGAAGGACGCGACCTCGTTGGCCGACGTCACCGGCGTGGTGATCAGCTTCGAGACGTCTTCGTTCGGCAGCTTGTAGCGGATTTTCACGAAGGCATATTCGTCGGCGTTGGCGACGCCGCCATTGTCGACCGCGGCCTGGCCGTAGCGCAGCGGATCCATCTGCTCGCCGCCACTGCCCTTCGGCGTGATCTCGTAGATGGCCGTCACCGAATGACCGGAGCCGATATCGCCGGCATCGACGCGGTCATTGTTGAAGTCCTCGCGGTTCAAGGCGCGGGTTTCATAGCCGATCAGCCGGTACTCCGAGACCTTGTCCGGATTGAACTCGACCTGGATCTTGACGTCCTTGGCGATGGTGAACAGCGTCGAGGAGGCATCCTCGACCAGAACCTTCTCGGCCTCGGCCAGCGTGTCGATATAGGCGGCGGTGCCGTTGCCGTTCTGGGCGATGGTCTGCATCATCTGGTCGTTCAGATTGCCGCGTCCAAAGCCGAACACCGACAGGAAGACGCCGGTCTTGCGCTCCTGCTCGATCAGTCGCTTCAGATCGTCGTCATCGGTCTGGCCGACATTGAAGTCGCCGTCCGTGGCCAGCATCACACGGTTGATGCCGTCCTTGACGAAGGACTGCTGGGCAAGCTTGTAGGCTTCCTTGATACCCGCCTCGCCGGCCGTCGAGCCGCCCGGCTGCAGATTGTCGATGGCGTTGAGGATCTTGTCCTTCTCGGTGACCTTGGTCGGCATCAGCACGGTGCCGGCGTCACCGGCATAGGTGACGATCGAGATGGTGTCGTCCGCCTTGAGCTTGCTGACCAGCAGCCGGAAAGCCGACTTCAGCAGCGGCAGCTTGTCCGGCTCATCCATCGAACCCGAGACGTCGATCAGGAACACCAGATTGGCCTTGGGCTGCTCGACCGGCTTGATGTCGAAGCCCTTGATGGCGACGTGCATCAGCTTGGTGTGCCCGTTCCACGGCGTCGGCATGACGCTGACGGTCGAGTTGAACGGCGTCGAAGCCGAGTCCGGACCCTTCCAGTCATAGGGGAAGTAATTGACCATCTCCTCGACGCGGACCGTATCGGCCTGCGGCAGGTAGCCCTGCTTCAGCGAGCCGCGGACGAAGGAATAGGAAGCCGTGTCGACGTCGATCGAGAAGGTCGAGACCGGATCCTGAAGGGCTGCATGCACCGGATTGGTCTTGAAATCCTCGACGCGGTCGCGGTTTGGCTCCTGCGGCGCAATCTGGTCGGCCGGCATCGTCGAAGGCTGTGCCAGGTACTTGGATTCGGTCGCGCCGGCCATGCGGTTGACCCGCGCGCCGCCGGCCGGAGCAGCACTGCCGTCAAGCGAAAACTCGCGGCTCTCAACTGGCGCAGGCTCGGCCAACACGCCGCGTCCCAGCGCATCCTGCTGCGCCGGGGCGACAGCAACGGTCGATTCGGGCTTCGGCGGCGCGGGTGGCGTAAGCGGCGTAGTGGTGTCGCGGCTTCGCACATCGGCGTCGGTCTTCTTGTCGCCTTCAGGCGCCTGCTTTTCTTTTACCGGCGCGTTGATCGCCGGCCCATTGGTTGCCGGCTTGTCGGCCAGCGTCTCGGTGATCTTCTCGTCGCCGCCGAACGGCAACGGCTGTTCCCTCAGCATATGGAAGGTGGCGTATCCGGCGATCGGCAGGGCGACGAGCCCGGCAATGGCCGGCGTGGCGATGAGTTTCTTTTGCATGATCTCGCTCCAGAGCTTTTGTGCTCGCTCTGTGAGACGAAGCCCGCCGACCGATCCTTGGGTGACGGCAGAAATATTTTCCTGATCATAGGCGCTCATGGCGGCTTCGAAGGCGCGTGCCTTCGCGCTTTCGCCCGGCGCCGGTACTGCTGCGTCGCGCAGCCTGTTGAGTTCGTTGTCGTCGACCATGGTCACACTTCCCCGGCTGAACGCATCAACGTCTTCAGCCGTTTCTTCGCTTCATGGATGTGCCAGGAAACCGTCGTCTCCGAGATTGCCATCGCCTCGGCGGCGGCCGCGTGGCTCAAACCTTCGCCATAGACCAGAAGTACTGCATCGCGCTGCTTGTCCGGCAATTGCCGCACCGCTGCCCAGAGCGCCTCAGTCGGATCTTCGGGCTCGGCCGAGGCCTCTCCCGAAATCATGCTGTAGGCGCCGAAAGCCTCGGTCTTGACGTTTTCGCGCGTGGTCTTGCGCATCATGTCGCGCGCCGCGTTCAGCGTCACGGAATAGAGCCATGTCGTGAACGCGCCGCCGCCGCGATAGTCGCGGATCGCCTTGCCGAGACGGACACAGACCTCCTGGGCGATGTCTTCGGCATCGGCCTTCTTTCCGCACCAGCGATAGGCGGCGCGATAGACGAAGTCGTAGTGCCGCTCCAGCAATTTGCCGAAGGCACCCCTGTCTCCGCCCTTCGCCCGCCCGATCAATTCGGCGTCGGAGGCTTCGCTTTCATCCAGCATCATCGCCATCATTTGCCTGTTGGACGAAGGCTAATGGCCAATCCTTGGGGTTATGGAAAGATTTTTTTCCGAGGCGACGGATGCACGCGCAACAGGTGCGCTGAGATTCAGGTGAGGCCGAGCCGAAAACGATGGATTTCGAGAACCGGAGTGGAGCGTACTTTTGGTACGCGAGCACCGGAAGCACTGAAAGCCGTCGTTTGCAGGCCGGCCTCACCTGAATATCAGCACACCTGGCCCGAGGCCCAGCCGGACGACCAAGCCCACTGAAAATTATAGCCGCCCAGCCAGCCCGTGACATCGACGACTTCGCCGATGAAAAACAGCCCCGGCACGGATTTCGCCTGCATCGTCTTCTGATCGAGCCCGTTGGTATCGACACCGCCAAGCGTCACTTCCGCCGTGCGGTAACCCTCGGAGCCGGCCGGCTTGATGCGCCAGTCGTTGACGGCGGCTTCGACGGTTTTCATTTGCAGGTCTGTCAAATCAGCGAGATTGCCATCGATCCCACTGCGCTCGGCGACTGCTTGCGCAAGGCGCTTCGGCAAATGGTTTGCAAGCACCGTCTGCACCGCTTGCCTGCCGTTGACGCGCCGGGCGGCGCGAAGCAGTTCCGCCACATCCCTCCCCGGCAGCATGGCGATGCGGATCTCGTCGCCCTCGCGCCAATAGGACGATATTTGCAGGATGGAAGGCCCGCTCAAGCCGCGATGCGTAAACAGCATCGCTTCTGAAAACCGCGTCTTGCCGCAGGCGACTTCGGCATCGACGGCATTGCCGGCCAAAGGCGCCAGCCGCTCCAGCGTTCTTGCGTCGAAGGTAAGCGGCACCAGCGCCGGCCGTGTTTCCACCACCGCAAGGCCGAATTGCGCCGCAAGCTCGTAGCCGAAACCGGACGCGCCCATTTTGGGGATCGACTTGCCCCCGCAAGCCACGACTAACGAGCTGCAAGCGACGCTGCCAGCGGAGAGCGTCAGCACAAACCCGTCCGCGGTCTTGCTGACGTTCCTCACCTCGGTCGACAACGCCAGTTCCACACCCCAATCCTGCATGTCGGAAACCAGCATGTCGATGACCTGGCGCGCCGAGCCGTCGCAAAACAGCTGTCCCAGCGTCTTCTCGTGATAGGCAATGCCATGGCGTTCGACGAGCGCGATGAAGTCGCCTTGCGTGTAGCGGCTGAGCGCCGAAATGCAGAAATGCGGATTGCCGGAGATGAAATTCTTCGGGCTGGTGTGGATGTTGGTGAAATTGCAGCGGCCACCGCCGGAGATGCGGATCTTCTCGCCGGGCTTTGCCGCGTGATCGAGCACCAGGACCGAGCGGCCGCGCTTGCCCGCCTCGATGGCGCACATCATTCCGGCCGCACCGGCGCCGATCACCACGACATCATAGGATTGCATCAGGCTGTTCGTTCCCGCTCGACCGGCGCTGTTTTAACAGGCCGCGCCAATCGTGCAGTCTCTACCCGTTCGTTGCGACTTCAGGCAACGCCTCGTTAGATCAGCGTCTCGGCGAACAGCGTCGTCAGTCGCTTCCAATGACGTTCGGCGCCGGCCGCGTTGAAGACGCTGTGGTCCGACACGCACCAGCCATGCGCCATGCCGGCATAGTTTTCGATGGCGTGGTCGACCTCCGCCACGCGCAGCGCCTCGACCAGCCGCGCCGACTGCTCCGGCGGAAAGCTGCGGTCGACGCCCGATGTCCCGACATAGACGCGCGCCTTGATCATTGCGGCCTTGCGGTGCGGGCTGTCGGCGGCATCGCTGGCCAGATTGCCGCCATGGAAGCTCGCCGCCGCCACGATGCGATCGGGATAGGTTGCAGCCGCATTCAAGGCCCGCGCCCCGCCCATGCAGTAACCGACGACACCGACCGGTCCGGTGACACCTTCAGCGGTAAGCGTGTCGAGGAACGCCCTGCTGTCGCGGATGGTCATGTCCTGTGTCGTGCCGTGGACCAACGCCGTCAGCGCGACCTTGGTCTCCTCGACGACGAAAGCGGTCTTGGGCTCGAACGGCCCGTAGGGTGCTTTGCGATAGAAAAGATCCGGCACCAGCACGGCATAGCCCTCGCCTGCCAGCCGTTCCGCCATTGCGTCGAGCGCCGGTCGCGGACCGAAAGCGTCCATATAGAGAATGATGCCGGCCCTGGACGAGGAAGCGGTCGCCGAGCGGAACAGCCCGGCTTTCGCCACGCCGTCCCCGGTCTTGATCTCAATGTCCTGCTTCGCCATGGCCCGCTCCGTTAAATGTCGTGCGATACATATAAGCAGGCACCGTCAGGGCAAGCCGTTCCCTGACAATCCCGTTCAACACTTTGTGCGGGCTTTCGACCCGGCTACAGGCCGGCAAACGCCGTCATGTGAAAGGCCTGAACCTCAGGCGGATAGCGATGGGCCGTGCCATACGGACAGGCGTTGCGGTCGAGGCAGCCGCCGCCGCGGCATGGTTCGCCCTTCGATCCCCGCACATGCGCCAGGCAAGCCTGATGAGCGAAACCATCCGCGGAATAGGCGTCAACCGGACAGGATTTCAGGCAAGGTTTTGCGACACAGGCGTCGCAAAGGTGAATCGCTTCGCGACGTTCAGGAAGCGCGATCTCATCCTCGAACAGCAACGCGCCGCGATAGGCATGCCAGAGCCCGTACTGCGGATGCATCAGGATGCCCAGCGGCGACGGTCTCAGCCCCTCCGCTCGCATCGCCCATTGCTGGAACGGCAGATAAGGTCTGTCCGAAGGCGAAACGGCGCGCGCGCCGAATTTCTCCGCCACCGCACCGATCACTGCGCGCGACCATGTGTCGAGCGGATTAGCAATGGTTTGCGGTTGCCGGTCGCGCCAGCGCAGGAAATGCGGCCAGGGTGCCGCTCCCGCCTGCCCCACCAACAGCACGGATTTGGCGGGGGCAACTGAAGGGCCATGCGGCGGCGTTTCGCTTGTTGCGAAATTGAAGCCGCCGCGCAGGATGAGGCCGTCGGCGGAAAGCGCGGCCGCTATCTCGTCAGCCCGGCGCCGCGCAATCATCCCTTCTTGTCCGGGTCGGAGAAAGCGCTCCGCCAGACTTCCTTGTGGATGATGTTGGCGACTTTAGCCCCGCCTGACTCGGGCTCCTTTCAGGTGAAGGCGTCAGCCATCGACGCCTTCTTCGTCGCTATGTAGTCCTTCAGGCCGTCGTCGATGCCCGGATCGAGATAAGGCGCCTCGTAGGTCTCCAGCCAGCGGCGGGCGAGTTCGTTGGCGCGCTGCGGCGCTGTCTTCTCGCCCTCGGCCAGCCACTGCTCGTAGGAATTGTTGTCGGCGATGCTGGAGCGGTAGAAGGCGGTCTGGAAATTGGCCTGGGTGTGGTCGCAGCCGAGATAGTGGCTGCCCGGGCCGACCTGGCGGATGGCGTCCATCGCCTGGCCGTTTTCCGAGAGGTCGACGCCTTCGGAAAACTTTTGCGTCATGCCGAGCTGATCGATGTCCATCATGAATTTTTCGTAGCAGGACGCCAGTCCGCCTTCGAGCCAGCCGGCCGAATGCAGGACGAAATTGGTGCCGGCAAGAATGGTCGAGTTGAGCGTGTTGGCGCTCTCGTAGGCGGCCTGCGCATCCGGAACCTTGGAGGCGCAGAGCGAGCCGCCGGTGCGGAACGGCAGACCGAGCCGGCGGGCAAGCTGTGCGGCGCCGTAGGAAACCAGCGACGGCTCCGGTGTGCCGAAGGTCGGCGCACCAGACTGCATGGAGATCGACGAGGCGAAGGTGCCGAACAGCACCGGCGCGCCGGGACGGATCAACTGCGTGAAAGAGGCGCCGGCCAGCACCTCTGCCAGAACCTGCGTCAGCGTGCCGGCCACCGTGACCGGGCTCATCGCGCCGGCAAGGATGAACGGCGTGACGATGCAAGCCTGGTTGTGACGCGAATAAACCTTCAGCGCGCCCAGCATGGTTTCGTCGAACACCATCGGCGAATTGGCGTTGATCAGGCTGGTCAGCACGGTGTTGTTTTCGACGAAATCGTCGCCGAACACGATCTTGGCCATGGCGACGGTGTCTTCGGCCCGCTCTGGCGCCGTCACCGAACCCATGAACGGTTTGTCCGAATATTTGATGTGGCTGTAGATCATGTCGAGATGGCGTTTGTTGACCGGCACGTCGACCGGCTCGCAAACCGTGCCGCCCGAATGGTGAATCGACGGCGCCATATAGGCGAGCTTCACGAAATTCCGGAAATCCTCGATCGTCGCGTAGCGCCTGACACCGTCGAGATCGCGCACGAAGGGCGGACCATAGACCGGCGCGAAGACCGTGGCGTTGCCGCCGATCTGCACCGAACGTTCGGCGTTGCGCGCATGCTGGGTGTAGATGGGCGGCGCGGTCTTCAGCAGCGAGCGGCAGAGGCCCTTGGGAAAATGCACGCGCTCGCCCTTGACGTCGGCGCCCGCCTCTTTCCAAAGCTGCAGCGCCTCGGCGTCGTCGCGAAAGATGATGCCGATCTCTTCCAGCACCGTATCGGTGTTGTTTTCGATAATCGCCAGGCCTTCCTCGTTGAGGACCTCATAGATGTTGATCTTGCGCTTGATATAGGTGAGCTGGGTGCCCGGTCCGCCGCCCGAGCGCGCCGCCCGCCTTGCAGCCGCGCCGCCGCTGGCAGCACGTCCACGTCGCGCATTGGACGCTTCCTGGTCGACTGACGCGTTTTCACTCATGATCGTTTTTCCCTAAAAACCGTTTGCGGCCGCGTATGGCGGCTTCTCGCCCGGATCGTAGCCATGCACCCTATTCGAAACGGCCCGCCAGCGCCAACGCCTGTCGCAAAATCGACAAGAATTCCAATAGATTTGCGGTCGCTTTCCTTTTGCGGGAAGTCGCAAATCAGCTATGGATACCTGCCCCCGCCGGGTTAGGTATTGACGCGATTATTTTAAGCCGCCGTGGTCGCATCCGCGCGGCAAGGAGCCCGAGAAAAAATGGCCGACGACGAGATCATCCTCTCCGAGCTTTCCGACGACGAGTTGGTGCAGCAGATGCACGACGATCTCTATGACGGGCTGAAGGAAGAGATCGAGGAAGGCACCAACATCCTGCTCGAGCGCGGCTGGGCGCCCTACAAGGTGCTGACCGAAGCTCTGGTCGAAGGCATGCGCATCGTCGGCGAGGACTTTCGCGACGGCATCCTGTTCGTTCCCGAGGTGCTGCTGTCGGCCAACGCCATGAAGGCCGGCATGTTCATCCTGCGCCCGCTGCTGGCCGCCACCGGCGCGCCGAAGCAGGGCAAGATGGTGATCGGCACCGTCAAGGGCGACATCCACGACATCGGCAAGAACCTCGTCGGCATGATGATGGAAGGTGCCGGCTTCGACGTCATCGATCTCGGCATCAACAATGCGGTGGAAAAATACCTCGACGCCATCGAGCAGCACCAGCCCGACATTATCGGCATGTCGGCGCTTTTGACCACGACCATGCCCTACATGAAGGTCGTCATCGACACGATGAAGGAAAAGGGCATCCGCGACGACTATGTCGTCCTGGTCGGCGGCGCGCCGCTCAACGAGGAATTCGGCAAGGCCGTCGGCGCCGATGCCTATTGCCGCGACGCGGCTGTGGCGGTCGAGACCGCCAAGGACTTCATGAAGCGCAAGCATAATATGCGCGCTTCAGCCTGATCTCTTCCGCAAGGCGTCTGGCCCACAATCGAAAGCCGCGCCTTGCAGCGCGGCTTTTTTGTTCCCAGCTATTGGAACGGATGGCTGCGTCAGGGTTTGGTGACGGTGTCGTCGACGGTTTTCGCAGTCGATTTGATATCCCGGCCGACACCACGGACGGTGTTGGCACAGGCCGTAAGCGCCAGGACGCAGGCAAGGATTGCAATCGGCGCAACGCGTAACAGTTTCATGGACGGTTTATCCCTCTCTCGATAGATTCGCCCCACAGCAACGAAGGCCGCTTCGACCGGGTTCCATGGCCAGAATGCAAAAAACGAAACCGAATCAGGACGACAGGCTGCTGGTCATCGCCTGTGGAATGATTGCGCGCGAAGTTTTGGCCGTCAAGGAGCAGCTCAAGCTCGACCATCTCGACCTGACCTGCCTGCCGGCGGAGTTCCATTTCTACCCCGACCGCATCGCACCGGCGATGGACAAGGCGATCGAAAAGGCCAAGGCGGAAGGCTATAGCAACATCTTCGTTGGCTATGCCGATTGCGGTACCGGCGGCATGCTCGACCGGGTTCTGGAGAAGCACGGCGTCGAACGCATGGCCGGGCCGCACTGCTTTGCCTTCTACCAGGGCATGGACGCCTATGCGAAGGTCGCCGACGCCGACATGATGTCGTTCTACATGACCGATTTCCTGTGCCGCCAGTTCGACGCCTTCTTCATGAAGCCGCTCGGCCTCGACAAGCACCCGGAGCTGATCAAGGACTATTTCGGCAACTACCAGAAGCTGATCTACATCGCCCAGACCGACGATCCGGAACTCGACAAGGTCGCCGAGAAGGCCGCGAAGATGCTTGGCCTCGCCTATGAGCGCCGCTCGACGGGCTATGGCGACCTGACGGCCGGGCTGGCGCAGGCCGCCGCCCACGCCTGAAGCGGTTCTTGAGCCGGGACGCTGTCGAGAACAGATGACAGGCCGCCGCGAATGGTTAAGTTGTGAGCCATAAGCAAACAGGCTGATTCAGCCATCCGAACACGGAACGTCCCGATGACCCCTCGCGTCCTGCTCGCCGCCCTTGGCCTCCTCTGCCTCGTCTTGCCCGCTCGCGCCGACGGCGAGGTGCAGAAGATCATCACGCCTGCCGACAAGGTTCGCCTCGACAAATATGGCGAGACCCGCAAGGCGGCGCTGGCCGAGGCAAAAGCGGGAGACCCGGCTGAGGTCAGCCAACTCGACGCGCTGCTGGCAAAGCCGATAGTGGCCTTTTCCGACAAGGACCTGAGCGGCAACTGGCAATGCCGAACCATCAAGGTGGGCCTGACCGGCCCGCTGGTCATCTATGGCTGGTTCAAGTGCAAGGTCACGGACGATGGCTCCGGTTGGCAGCTGGAAAAGGTCAGCGGCTCGCAACGCACCAAGGGCCGTTTCTTCGACGATAGCGAAAAACGCGCGATCTATCTCGGCTCCGGCTATGTCAATGACAACAAGCCAAAACCCTATGGCAGCGGCCCGGAAAGCGACCAGGTCGGCTATGCCTTCCGCACCAGCGCCAATGAATGGCGCATCGAATTCCCGGCGCCCTACTACGAATCGAAACTCGACATCATCGAGTTCAAGCGCTGATCCGTTGGTCTCTCGCTGGCCGGGCGGTCATCAAGATTTAACCTCGCCCGGCACAGAATTGAGCCGGGCAGCGCACGGCAAATGGCTGCGCGCCGGCAAGAAAGCGCGCCATGGCATCAGCGGTTGAAAAAAGTGCTGCGATCGTCATCGTCACCGAAGGCGGGCCGCACATCTGGGCCATCGTCAACGCCATCGCCGACCAGTTCGGTCCTGTCAGCGTCATCCTCGAAAGCCCTGAATCCAAAAAACAATTGCTGCTCGGCCGGGCGCGCCGCCAGGGCTTGTTTTCGGCCATCGGCCAGCTTGGCACGATGGTGCTGACCAGGCTCGGCAAACGCCTCTTCGCCGGGCACGCGGAGCGGCTGATCGCAGCGCAAAACTGCAGACAGAGCCGAGGCCGGGACAAAAGATCATCCACGTCTCCTCCGCCGACGGGCCCGATTGCCTGCAGGCGGTCGCCGACATCCGCCCGGGCGTGGTGCTGCTCGCCGGCTGCCGGATTTTGTCCCGGCAGACGCTGGCGCAAATGCCCTGCCCGGTGCTCAACTACCACGCCGGCATCGCGCCCAAATACCGCGGCATGAATGGCGGCTACTGGGCGCTGGCCTCCGGCGATCTCCAGAATTTCGGCACCACCGTGCATCTGGTCGACGCCGGCGTCGACACCGGCGGCGTGTTGAAACAGGCGCGCGGCAAGCCGGAGCCCGGCGACACTATTTCGAGCTATGCGTTGCGCCAGGCGGCGTTCTCGCGCGACATCTGCGTCGAGGCGGTCCGCGGTGCCTTGGACGGCAAGCTTGTCACGATCGACCCCGGCCTGCCGTCGAAACAATGGTACCACCCGACGATCTGGTTCCATCTCTGGACCGGTGTGCGCCGGGGTGTGTGGTAAGGCACTGTCAATCTGACGGCTTGTACGCTATTGTCATACAGAAAGCGAGTTTGCCGATGTCAAATATGGCCCCCCTCAGTGTCCGCGTCACCTCTGATGAACGTGACATTCTTGAAGCCGCCGCCAGTCAGGCAAACACCAATCTCAGCGACTTTATCAGGCGCAAGGCGGTCGAAGCCGCCGAAATGGAGGTACTGGACGGACGTATCGTGACGATTCCGGCCGCCGATTGGGAAAAGTTCGAGGCGTGGGCGAAGTCTCCCGCGAAAACCCGTCCTGGGCTGCGGAGGCTCGCTGCCTCACGGCCTGTATGGCAGGACTAACGCCTCCCCGGCCTCTTGCGGCGGATGACGACAGAGAGGCCTTCGATTGCGGTCGCGAGTCGCTCAACAACTGGCTTCGCCGCCATGCCTGGCGCAATCAACAGGATGGGACCTCGCGCACCAGCATCATTTGTGATCTCGCGACCGGGGCTATCGCCGCCTATGTCACCTTAAGCACGGGTCAAATCGAGCGCGCCCATCTGCCAAAATCGGCGCAACGCAACCGCCCCGATCCCATTCCAGTTATCTTGCTCGGCCAGCTTGCCGTGGACCGGCGGTATCAAGGTCATGGCTGTGGACGTTCGCTTCTCCTTTTCGCCTTGAGAACAGCGGTGCGGTTCTCAAGGGAAATAGGCTGCTTCGGTGTCCTGACGCATCCGCTCGATGATGATGTAAGAGGCTTCTATCTCGCCTTCGACTTTGAAGATCTCCCATTCGACCCAAAACGCAGCATGATTGTTCGGATCGCGGATTTGAAACAAAACGGCTTCGAGGACGAATGACGACGCTGTTGGAAAAGCGGCGATGTTCACCCTGCCAGGCGGTTTGTACGCACCCTCTTACCCTCGCCTCAGGCCATCTCAGTCCGTAACAAAGTCAAAGATTCTTGCCTTTCTTTTTGCGACGTCCAATAGCGTCGCTTTTGAATGCGCGCGCGTCGTCCCATAACAAGCAGCCCCACTGCGCATCCGGCAATGCTCGCACCTGCTGGACAAAGTGGTGGAGCGTCGTTTCCCTCATGGACGCACGGCGCTCTACAGGGAGTGAGAGAATTCATGGCCGATCTGATTGTCGTCTATTGGCGCGACATCCCCGCCCAGGTCATCGTCAAGAAGGGCCGGCAGAACGCCAAGCGCGAACTGCCGCTGCGCTTCACCGAGGCGATCGATATGTGCGCCATGCGCACCGGCGCCGGCGGCACCGACGATTACCTCGCCGAATGGCGCAAGGCCGATCCGATCCCGGTCGGCGACGACCTCGAAGCCGAGGTCGAGAAGGCATTCAGCGACATCGACGCGAAATACGACCGCGAGCGGCTGGTCGCTCTGGTCAAGGCAGGCGGGAAAGAAAATGTCTGAAACCACTCCTGCCAAAGAGGGGCCAAGGGTTACCCAGCCGGTTACCCAGGCCACTCAGGTCAAGAAAGCAGCGCCGAAATCGGACTACAAGCCGGCCGACGTATCGCCGCAGCGGCGCGTGCAGCGCTCGTTTGCGATCAGGCTGTGGTCGATCCGCCACTCGCGATTGCTCGAATGGTTCTACTCCAGGTTCGCCGACATGTTCCTGCTTCTTCATCCGCTTTGGAAAGGCCTCGGCTATGGGCGCGTCGAGGCGCCGATCAAGTTTGTCGAAAGGCGCGTCAAGGGCTTCATGTTCGACTGCCGCATGTGCGGCCAGTGCATCCTGTCCTCGACCGGCATGTCGTGCCCGATGAACTGCCCCAAACAGCTGCGCAACGGCCCGTGTGGCGGCGTGCGCGCCAACGGCAATTGCGAGGTCGAGCCCGACATGCCTTGCGTCTGGGTCAAGGCCTGGGAAGGTTCGCGGAACATGGAGCATGGCGACAGGATCCTGACCGTTCAGAAGCCCGTAGACCAGTCGCTGCGCGAAACCTCGGCCTGGCTGCGGGTGACGGCGCAGTCGGCAGCGGCCCGTGAAGCCGCTGCCAAAGCCAACACTGGAGCGGCCGCGTGATCGGCCGCCAGCGCGACGAAAACCCGGCCGGCATCCATCTGCCGCTCGATCCCCTGCCCGGCCACTCCTCACGTGGCCGACTGGAGCGTGTGCTGCGGCGCGGCGAATTCGCGGTCACCACCGAGCTCAACCCGCCCGACAGCGCCGATCCCGAAGACGTCTATAACCGCGCGAAAATCTTCGACGGCTGGGTCGACGCCATCAATGCCGTCGATGCCTCCGGCGCCAACTGCCACATGTCTTCGGTCGGCATTTGCGCGCTGCTCACCCGCATGGGCTACGCGCCGATCATGCAGATCGCCTGCCGCGACAGGAACCGCATCGCCATCCAGGGCGACGTGCTGGGCGGTGCCGCCATGGGGGTCGCCAACATGCTGTGCCTCACCGGCGACGGCGTCCAGGCCGGCGACCAGCCCGGCGCCAAGCCTGTCTTCGACCTCGATTCCATGTCGTTGCTGGAAACCTGCCGCATTATGCGCGACAACGGCAAGTTCCTGTCCGGCCGCAAGTTGACGACGCCGCCGCAAATTTTCCTCGGCGCCGCCGTCAACCCCTTCGCGCCACCCTTCGATTTCCGCCCGATCCATCTCGGCAAGAAGATCGCCGCCGGCGCGCAGTTCGTGCAGACGCAGTATTGCTTCGACGTGCCGATGTTCAGAACCTTCATGCAGAGGGCGCGGGACTTGGGGCATACGGAAAAAGTTTTCATCCTGTGCGGCGTCGGCCCGCTGGCTTCGGCCAAGACGGCCAAATGGATCCGCTCCAACGTGCCGGGCATTCATATTCCCGATACCATCATCAAGCGGCTGGAAGGCGCGCAGGACCAGAAGAAGGAAGGCAAGCAGCTCTGCACCGACATCATCAACGAGGTGAAGGAAATTCCTGGTGTCTCCGGCATCCATGTGATGGCCTACCGCCAGGAGGAATATGTCGCCGAGATCGTCGATGAATCGGGTGTGCTGAAAGGCCGCCAGCCATGGAAACGCGAGATCCGCCACGACGATCAGATGATCGCCGACCGGCTCGAGAGCATACTGCACGACGACATTACCGAAACGCAGGTGGATATGGTGAAGACCGCGCACTGACAGCGCGGACGGCCAGCCATTCGCTTGAATGAAACCAGACAACGATATAAAGAAATCTTTATATCAGGCGGAGAGACTTCATGACCCGGACCATCGTCGCCTCGGCGACACGAGAGATCATCATCGGCTTCGACCAGCCTTTCTGCGTCATCGGCGAGCGCATCAACCCGACCGGCCGCAAGAAGCTGGCGGCCGAGATGATCGCCGGCAATTTCGAGACAGTCATCAAGGATGCGCTGGAACAGGCCGCCTGCGGCGCCACCATGCTCGACGTCAATGCCGGCGTCACCTCCGTTAATCCGAACGAAACCGAACCCGGCCTGCTGGTGCAGACGCTGGAGATCGTCCAGGGCCTGGTCGACCTGCCGCTGTCGATCGACTCGTCGGTCACCGCCGCCATCGAGGCAGCGCTCAAGGTCGCCAAGGGCCGCCCGCTGGTCAACTCCGTGACCGGCGAAGAGGAAAAGCTCGAAGCCATCCTGCCGCTGGTCAAGAAGTACAACGTTCCAGTCGTCGCGATCTCCAACGACGAGACCGGCATTTCGATGGACCCGGATGTGCGCTTCGCCGTCGCCAAGAAGATCGTGCAGCGCTGCGCCGATTTCGGCATTCCGGCGCATGACGTCGTCGTCGACCCGCTGGTGATGCCGATCGGCGCGCTGGGCGATGCCGGCCGCCAGGTGTTTGCGCTGCTGCGCCGTCTGCGCGAAGAGCTCAAGGTCAACACCACCTGCGGCCTGTCCAACATTTCGTTCGGCCTGCCGCATCGCCACGGCATCAACGCCGCCTTCATCCCGATGGTGATCGGCGCCGGCATGACTAGCGCTATCATGAACCCGGTTCGGCCGCAGGAAATGGAAGCCGTGCGCGGCGCCAATGTGCTCAACGGCACCGACGAGAACTGCACCAACTGGATCCGCACCTACAAGGATTACAAACCGGCCGAAGGCGGCCAGGCGGTCGCAGCGCCCACCGCGGTTAACGCTCCGGGCGAAGGCGGCGGCAATGGCGGTCGCCGGCGCGGCGGCCGTGAAGCCCGCATGGCCAGGGGATAAGCGCGCAATCGTGAACTCGCCTGCAAACATTACTGATCCGCTCGTGCTGTTCATGCCGTCAGGCAAGCGCGGGCGGTTTCCCGTCGGCACACCGGTGCTCGATGCCGCGCGTCAGCTCGGCGTCTATGTCGAGAGCGTCTGCGGTGGCCGCGCCACCTGCGGTCGCTGCCAGATCGAAGTGCAGGAAGGCAATTTCGCCAAGCACAAGATCGTCTCGTCCAACGACCACATCTCGCCCAAGGGCGCCAAGGAAGAGCGATATGAGCGCGTCCGCGGCCTGCCCGAGCGGCGGCGCCTGTCCTGCTCGGCGCAGATTCTCGGCGACCTCGTCATCGACGTGCCGCAGGACACGGTCATCAACGCCCAGACCATCCGCAAGGATGCCGACACGCGCGTCATCGCCCGCGATGCGGCAATCCGCATGTGCTATGTCGAGATCGAAGAGCCCGACATGCACAAGCCGCTGGGCGATCTCGACCGCCTCAAGATCGCCTTGATGAAGGATTGGGGCTTTAAAAACCTCGAATTCGATTTCTACCTGATGCCGCAGGTGCAAGGCATACTGCGCAAAGGTAACTGGACCGCGACCGCCGCCATCCACAAGGATGCCGAAAGCGACATCGCCCGCGTGATCGCACTGTGGCCCGGCCTCAAGAACGAGGCCTATGGCCTGGCCTGCGATATCGGCTCGACCACCATCGCCATGCATCTGGTGTCCCTACTGTCGGGCCGCGTCGCCGCCTCGTCGGGCACCTCCAACCCGCAGATCCGCTTCGGCGAGGATCTGATGAGCCGCGTCTCCTATGTGATGATGAACCCGGACGGCCGCGAAGGCATGACGGTCGCCGTGCGCGAGGCGATCTCGGGCCTGGTCGACAAGGTCTGCGCCGAAGGCAATGTCCAGCGCAACGACATCCTGGATTCCGTCTTTGTCGGCAATCCGATCATGCACCATCTGTTCCTCGGCATCGATCCGACCGAACTCGGCGGCGCGCCCTTCGCACTCGCCGTCTCGGGCGCGGTGCGCATCAAAGCCTCCGATATCGGCCTGAAGCTCAACCAGGGCGCCCGCCTCTATATGCTGCCTTGCATTGCCGGCCATGTCGGCGCCGACGCCGCAGCCGTGACGCTGTCGGAAGGCCCGCACCGCCAGGACGAGATGATGCTGATCGTCGACGTCGGCACCAATGCCGAGATCGTGCTTGGCAACCGCAAGCGGGTGGTCGCAGCCTCCTCGCCCACCGGTCCCGCCTTCGAGGGCGCGGAAATCTCCGGCGGCCAGCGCGCTGCCCCCGGTGCAATCGAGCGCGTGCGCATCGACCCCGATACGCTGGAGCCGAAATACCGCGTCATCGGCTCTGAACTCTGGTCCGACGATCCCGGCTTCCTCGACAGCGTGCAGGCGACCGGCGTCACCGGCATTTGCGGCTCCGGCATCATCGAGATCGTGGCCGAAATGTACCTCGCCGGCATCATCTCCGAGGATGGAGTGATCGACGGGTCGCTGGCCGAGCGGTCGCCGCGCGTCACGGTCAACGGCCGCACCTTCTCTTATGTCTTGAAGGAAGGCGAACCCAAGATCACCATCACGCAGACCGACGTGCGCGCCATCCAGCTTGCCAAGGCGGCGCTCTATGCCGGCACCAAGCTTCTGATGGAAAAGCAGAACACCGAACATGTCGACCGCATCCATTTCGCCGGCGCCTTCGGCTCGTTCATCGATCCGAAATACGCCATGGTGCTTGGGCTGATCCCGGACTGCGACCTCGACAAGGTATCGGCCGTCGGCAACGCCGCCGGCGCCGGTGCGCGCATGGCGCTGCTCAATCGTGGCTATCGCCGCGAGATCGAGGACACGGTCAGCCACATCGAGAAGATCGAGACCGCATTGGAGCCGAAATTCCAGGAGCATTTCGTCTACGCCATGGCGCTTCCCAACAAGGTCGATCCGTTCCCGAAACTGTCGGCGGCGGTGAAATTGCCGCCACGCAAGACCGTCAGCGAGGATGGCGTCGCCGGCGACGCCGCCCCGCGACGGCGTTCGCGCGAAGGCCATGCCGCCAGGCGCAGCCGGGGATAAGCCGTCTTCCGAAGGCCGCCAATTCGCCCAATTTCATTTGTATGCAAATGTTTCCAGATCGCACCGATCTGGAAACCGAAACGCTGTTTTGGCGCAATACGTCCGATACAGACGTGAAGCATTTAACGGACATCGAATGGCGGACCGGGCTATTCCGCCGCCACAACGCTCCAAAGGAGAATAGAGATGTTCGAGACCCTCGGCCGTTTTCGTGCGGCCATGAAGAATGCACAGGCCGTGCGCGCCATGAACAACCTGCCACCCGAAATCCAGAAGGACATCGGCTGGCCCGTGTCGCCGCGCATCGACGCCCAGACCAACCTGTCGCGTCTGATCCTAGGCTCGGGCCGCTGATGACCTTCGCCGACAAGTGCAAATTGCTGACCAATCGCCGGGACCGCCGCGTGGTCCCGGCTGCGACCGACATCAAGCTTCGCGCCGCGCTGCTGCCCCGGCGCTGAGCCGCGCTGCGCAAAACAGCGGACGTGGCTGATCAAACAACCGTGTTGGCTTGGGCCAGAATCTTGACATTTCGGCTGGAGGTACGATCTTCGAGATAGTGGGGAATTCTCTTAGTCGGCTGCTGCCGAGCTTGTGTATTCGAATGCCCAGTTTCAAAAGCCACCTCGTTTCCTTCATCCTCCGGCACAGCCGCAAGAAGGCATTTGCCAGCCCGGAAAACCTGCAGCGCTGGATCGCCTATGCCCGCAAGACCGAGGATCATCATCCCCCGGCATTGCTGCGGGAGCGGCTCGATATCACCGAGCGCAGCGTCGATGGCTTTCCCGTCTACGAGATCGCGCCGAAGGTGGGCGAACGCAGGCGCATCCTCTACATGCATGGCGGCGCCTATGTCTTCCAGATCACATCCTATCATTGGGGGTTGATCGCCGAGATGGCCGAGCGCTTGGGTTTCGGCATCACCGTGCCGATCTATCCCATCGCGCCGGAGCATGATTTCCACGCCATGTTCGGCATGGTCGGCGACGTCTACCGGCAGATGCTGGATGAGACCGACGCTGAAGACATCGTCTTCATGGGCGATTCCGCGGGCGGCAACATGGCCGTCGTGCTGACCATGATGGCGGCTGAGGAAGGCCTGCCCTTGCCGTCGCGCCACGTGCTGATTTCACCCGGCCTCGACATGTCGCTGTCCAACCCCGAAGTGTTCGAGGCGGAACGCAACGATCCGTGGCTCGGCATTTCCGGCGGGCTGGAAGCGATCCGCATGTACAGTGCCGGCATCGATCGCAGCGACTGGCACATCAGCCCGCTCTATGGCGACCTCTCGGTGCTGCCGCAGACCCTGCTTCTGACCGGCTCGCACGACCTGCTCAGCCCCGACAATCTGATCTTCGCCAAAAAGGCGCGCGCTGCCGGCGTCGACGTCCAGGTCGTCTACGAGGAAGGCATGTTCCACGTCTGGCCGCTGATCGAGATGCCGGAGGCGCGTCGCGCCAGGGACAGCATCGTCGCCTTCCTTGAAGGCGAGCCCACCAAGCGGCGCGCAACTGCGCGGCGCACGGCGCGACCCGCTCTCGCGGCGCGCCCCGCCCAAGCAGCGGAATAGCAGAGCAATTCCAGGAAAAGTGTAAAACGGTTTTCCCGGCAAAAGCGTGTAGCGCTTTCCCTTGGGAATTGCGTCAAAACAAGGAGTTAGAGCGGCTCGCCGTTTCCGTGAAACGGTGAACCGCTCTAGAACTTGCCGGTTTCGCGGAAAAGCTCGAACGTCGCACGGATATGGTCGGCGACGGCCTTGACCGGCGCGCTGGCGTCCGGCGACACCACCATCGCCAGATTGTAGGTGCCGATATCGGGCATGCCGTCCTTCGGGCAAAGCTCGACCATGTCGTTGCCCAGGAACGACTTCGGCAACGGTGCAACCGCGAGATCCGACATGATGGCGGCGCGCTGGCCTGCCGTGTGGGCGCTCATATAGGCGATGCGGTAATTGCGGCCTTCACGGCTCAGCGCATCGAGCGCGCCGGCCCGCCAGGCGCAGCCCTCTTCCCACAGCGACACCGGCAAAGGCTCGCGCAGATGCGCGCTGCCGCCCTTGGCGCCGGCCCAGACGATCGGCTCGGTGAGCAGCACCTCGGCGCCGAGTGCGCTGGTCTTGTAGGAATTGGTCAGCAGCGTGATGTCGAGCGCCCGGTCGTCCATGCGGCGGCGCAGATTGCTGCTCTGGTCGATGGTGACGTCGACGGCAATCGACGGATGCGACTGCGCGAAACGCTTCAGCACATGCGGCAACACGCGCTCGCCATAGTCGTCCGGCGAGCCGAGCCGCACCACGCCGACGATCTCGGGGATGATGAACTTCGACACCACCTCGCGGTTGATCGACAACAGCCGGCGGGCATAACCGAGCAGCATCTCGCCATCCGTGGTCAGCGTCACCGAGCGCGCATCCCGCGCGAAAACAGAGCGCCCGAGAATGTCCTCGAGCTTCTTGATCTGCATGGAGACCGCCGACGGCGTGCGGAACACCGCATTGGCCGCCGTGGTGAAACTGCCGGTCTCTGCAATGGCCACGAAGGTGCGCAAAACGTCGAGATCGAGCAGCGGCAGCGGATGATTGAGTGGGGCGTTCATCGGGATCGACCTTCAATTTTTCTGATGTGAAGCATCATTCCATTTCGTTTGATTGAACATCAGATTGGGAGGATAGTCAACTCCATCGAAGGCAGGACGTGCCATGGCTCCAACGCTCCTGACACGGAATTGCACTCGATGCGGAATATCCAGGCGACGGAACGCGTTCATGCGGGACGTGCCACAACCAAAGGAGAATGAAATGTCTATCCTGTCATCCATCGGTCGGCTTGCGACCGAATTGAGCGCGGCCCGCGCCCGCTTCCAGACCGAACGTGCGATCCGCTCGCTGCCGATCGAACTGCAGAAGGATATCGGCTGGCCTGAAGCTGCCGACACCAAGACCGGTGCACGCCACGGCGTCGGATCCTGGGCTGGAGCAAAGTAAACCATTGTGTACCTTGTGCTGAAGGCCTGCCGCGCAGACCAGCCCGGCAGGCCTTCTCTATTGGCCCTGCAGGCTTTCTCCAACTTATTTGCACTCAAATGATTTTCAGAGCCGTGTCGCCGCTGCATGGCGCATATGCGTCACTTGCATGGCGCCTCAATGTCGCCGGTAACACACTGTAAGTAATCGTAAATTTTGGGCACCATGCCCAATAATGTCGCAAACGATGTCGCATTTCCATTCAAGCGCTTCGCATTTGCGATTTAGTTTCTGCTCACGCATGCCTATATCACCGTCAGCAAACGAGCTGCCCCACTCCATCAAGCGAAGGCGACCCGTCTGAGCAACCGATAGGAGATGATGATGAAGCTTTTTGCCCGCCTCTTTGCCCGCCGCGAAATGAACCTGACGACCGCTCTCGAGCGCCAGCGCCTTGCCAATACCATGCCCGGCCAGACCGGTGCCATGAATGCGGTGCGCCTCGGTTTCGTTGCCTGAGATAACGGCTAGCGCTCAGCGCTTCCCTGCCGCTGCCGATAGTCGATAACAGCGCCGCTTCGGCTTGACCGAAGCGGCGTTTCTCATTTTTGGCACCTATGCCGCCGCCACCATGCCCAATCCGTCGGCAGCCCGTGCCTGTCATCCCGGACGATTGCTCATTTGCGACCCATGTCGCAAATATAGTTTCCGCTTAGCCCCCTAGCCGATTGACAGGAATGGTTTTTCCTGATGTCGCTGTGCTGTTCGCGACATCCTGTTCGCGCCATGGCCGCGTGAGGTTCCCTTGAACGCCGTAAAGCATCCGATCAAGCGATCGTTTGTATTCTTCCTTGTCCCGGACTTCACCATGATCGCCTTTGCGACGGCGCTCGACCCGCTGCGCTCGGCCAACCGCATGCTCGGCTATGAGGCCTATCGCTGGCGCCTCGCCAGCATCGACGGCAAGCCGGTGCGCGCCTCCAACGGCGTCGAATGCGCCGTCAACACCTCGCTCGAGGAAGAGCGCAAGAAAATGGCCGGGCCGGATCGGCCGAACATGGCCATCGTCTGCAGCGGCATGAATGTCGAGCGCTACCAGAATAGGTCGGCCTTCGCCTGGCTGCGCGAGGAATACAACAGAGGCGTCGCCGTCGGCGGCCTGTGCACCGGCGCGCATATCCTTGCCGCCGCCGGCCTGCTCTCCAACAAGCGCTGCGCCATCCATTGGGAAAACCTGCCGGGCTTTTCCGAGGCCTTTCCCAAGGCCAACGTCTTTGCCGACCTCTTCGAGATCGACCAGAACATCTACACCTGCGCCGGCGGCACCGCCGCCCTCGACATGATGCTCAAGCTGATCGGCGACGATTTCGACGACAATCTGGTCAACCGCGTGTGCGAGCAGGTGCTGACCGACCGCGTGCGCAGCCCCACCGACCGCCAGCGCCTGCCGCTGCGCGCCCGCCTCGGCGTGCAGAATTCCAAGGTGCTGACCATCATCGAACTGATGGAAGGCAATCTCTCCGAACCGCTGTCGCTGATCGAGATCGCCGACCATGTCGACCTGTCGCGCCGCCAGATCGAGCGCCTGTTCCGCACCGAGATGGGCAGATCCCCTGCCCGCTACTACTTGGAAATCCGCCTCGACCGCGCCCGGCATCTGCTGATCCAGTCCTCGATGCCGGTGGTCGAGGTAGCGGTCGCCTGCGGCTTCGTCTCGGCGTCGCATTTCTCCAAATGCTACCGCGAACTCTATGCCCGCTCGCCGCAGCAGGAGCGCGTCGACCGCAAGCAATTGCTGGCGGCCTGATCCGAAAACGCACTCAGGCTTCGGCGGGCTGCGCCTGTACTGTGCGCATCGCCTCGACGCGGATATCCTCGGTCAGCCGCGCCTTGAGCGCCGAGAACTCCCGGCTGGTCTTCAGCGTATAGTGACGCGGATGCGGCAGGTCGATGGCGACATCCGACTTGATGCGGCCTGGCCGCGCGCTCATCACGATCACCCGCGAAGCCATGAAGATCGCCTCCTCGATGTCGTGGGTGACGAACAGCACTGTCTTCTTGCGCCGCTCCCAGATGCCGAGCAGCAGTTCCTGCATCAGTCCGCGCGTCTGGTTGTCGAGCGCACCGAACGGCTCGTCCAGCAACAGGATTTCGGGGTCGTTGGCCAGCGCCCGGGCGATCGCCGTGCGCTGCTGCATGCCGCCGGACAGCTGCTTTGGCCAATGGTTCTCGAAGCCCTTGAGCCCGACGAGGTCGACATAGGAAGCGACGATCCCGTCTCGCTCCTTTTCGGCCATGCCACGTTCGCGCAGTCCGAAGGCGATATTCTGCGCCACCGTTAGCCACGGAAACAGCGTGTAGGACTGGAACACCATGCCGCGATCCGGTCCCGGCCGCGTCACCGCCTTGCCGTCGAGCAGCACACGGCCTTCGCTCGGCGCTTCCAGTCCGGCAACGATCCTGAGCAGCGTCGACTTCCCGCAGCCGGACGGCCCCAGAATGGTGATGAAGTCGTTGGCCGCGACCGCAAGGTCGACCGGCATCAGCGCCTTGACCGGCTGCCCGCCGCGCACGCCGGCGAAGGTTCGCGAGACGCCTTCGATAAGCAACTTGCTCATGCCAGGCTCCAGGGAAAGAGCCAGCGATTGAACGCCTTGAAGGCGAAGTCGGACAACAGTCCGATCAGCCCGATGACGATGATGCCGAAGATGATCTGCCCTGTCGCCAGCCGCGACTGGCTGTTGATGATCATGTAGCCGATGCCTGAGGACGAACCGATCAGCTCGGCGACGATGACATAGGTCCAAGCCCAGCCGAGCACCAGCCGCAGCGTCTCGGCAATCTCGGGCGCATTGGCCGGCATGATGACCCGTTTGACGATGCCGCTGTTGGTCGAACCCAGCGTATAGGCCGCCTCGACCAGGTCGCGCCGCGTCGAGCCCACCTTGACCGCGACGATCAGGATGATCTGGAACACCGAGCCGACGAAGATGACCAGCAGCTTTTCCAGCTCGCCAATGCCGGCCCACAGGATGAGCAGCGGAATGAAGGCCGAAGCCGGGAGGTAGCGGGCGAAGGAGACGAACGGCTCCAGAAACGCCTCTATTGGTTTCCAGGCGCCCATGGCGATGCCGATCGGCACGGCGACGATCGACGCCAGCAGGAACCCGCCGAAGACCCGCCAGATGGTGATCAATATGTCGAGCCAGAAGCGGTCCTCGACCAGCAGCCGCCAACCATCCCGCAGCATCGACAGCGGGTCGGCGAGGAAGATGCGGTTGACGTGGCCGCCAAGCGTGATCCACGCCCAGAAGGCGACGAACAGCACGAAGAAGGAAATGCCAAGCACGGTTCGAATGCCCGGCGACACCGGATGCAAGGGGCGCATCTTCAGATCGTCCGCATCGTCAAATCATCACTTGTCCAGGAGAGAGCGGCGGCCCTAGGCGCCGCCGCACAATGGTCAAAGGCCGGACTATCAGTTCGCCACCGCGCTGGTGTCGGCCAGCGTGGCAACATCTGGCGCTTCCTTGATCAACCCCATCTGCAGCAGAAGCTCGCCGGCGGTCTTGGAAAAGTCCTGGAATTCCTTGGTGAAGAACTGCTTGTTCTCCGCCTTGTCGGCCCATTTCAGGTATTTCGCCGAATCCTCGAATTCTTTCGCAGACTGCTTCACGTCGGCGCCCATGATCTCGTAGGATCTCTGCGGATCGCTCTTGATCAGGTCGAGCGCTTCGAAATAACTGTCGGCCAGCGCCTTGGCGGCGTCGGGATTGGCGGTGAGGAATTCAGGCGTGCAGCCGACCGTGTCGAGCACCATCGGGTAGTCGAGCGTGGTCGCCAATATGTGGCCCTGATCGGACTTGTCGCGCACCGCCGAGATGAACGGCTCATAGGTGACCGCCGCATCGTTCTGGCCGGCGAGGAAGGCTTGCGCCGCCGCATCCGGTTCCAGGTTGACGACGGTCACATCCTTGGTCGACAGGCCGTTCTTGTTCAGCACCCAGGCCAGCATGAAATAAGGCGACGTGCCCGGCGCCGAGGACGCGACATTCTTGCCCTTGAGGTCGGCGACGGTCTTGATGTCGTTGCGCACGACAATGCCGTCGGCGCCATAGGATTTGTCGAGCTGGAAGATCTGCTTGGTGGTCACCCCTGAGGCGTTCCACACCAGCCAGGTCTCGACCGTGGTGGCGGCGCATTGCAGGTCGCCGCTGGCGATGGCGAGCGGCCGGCTGGCCTGCGGCACCTTCTTCAGGGTCACGTCGAGGCCATGCTTCTCGAAGATGCCGGCCTGCTTGGCGAGCGTCAGCGGCGCAAAGCCGGTCCATCCGCTGATGCCGATGGTGACCGATGTGGCAGCCTCGGCCGGCACGGATATTGCAGCCGCAAGCGCCAATGCCGCGGCAGCGACGATGGTCTTGTTCATGTCGGTTCCCCTTGTTTTTTCGGATGTCGAATTGTGTCACAGACGCCCATGGGCTTGTCAATGAAGCCGGCCCTTCACGGCAGCGTGATGATGCGCACGCTAACGCGCATCGAACATCCAGCTGCGGTCGCGCCACATCTTTTCGCCGACCTGGCAGTCGGTCGGCCGGTCCTGCGCCAGCACCACCAGCGGATGCCCGGCCTCCTCGCTCGCCCGTTGCGGCGAAGCGGCGCCGGCCAGCTCCAGCACCAGCTTGCGGCGGATCGCTTCGGGAAACTGCGTCCAGTCATTGACCGGGATCATGAAGGATCCGGGACCGCCGATGACGCAGTCGCTGTAGTAGCGGTCGAGATTGTTGACGTCATAGGCGCCGCCGAACCCGCTGCGCGTCATCAGCGGCAGGCCGTTGATGATGATGCCTTGCTTGACCACCGCGTCGCGGGTGATGTCGACGGGCGGGCCCTGGTTGTTGGGGCCGTCGCCGGAAATATCGATGACGCGCTTTGTCCCCTGAAAACCGCTTTCGGCGAACAGATCGCTGCCGAATTCCAGCGCGCCGGAAATCGAGGTGCGCCGGGCGCTGGCCGGCGGATGGGCGGAAAGCTGCGCGGCCACCCGCTCGGCATCGGCCCGGCTGGCGATCACCGTCCACGGCACGACGACCTGCTGCGTGGTCGCTCCCGCCCATTCGACATAGGTGACGGCGACCTTGCCGTAGGCGCCATCGGCGATGGCTTGCAGAACATTGTCGTGCGTCAGCGCCGCCGCATAGCCGTGACGCTGGATTTCAAGTTCGCCCGGCGACATCGACAGCGACACGTCGACGGCCAGCACCAGCTCGACGTCGACCGGCTCGCCGGCTTGAACCGGCGGCACAAGCCAGAGCACCAGCGCCAGTGCGGCGCTGCCTGAAAACAAATGTCGTGCGCAAGAAAATGCAGACATGCCCGAAGGTAAGCGAAAATCGGCTGCTGACAAAGCGAAAAGCCCGGCGAGGTGCCGGGCTTTTCGCTGTGTTGGTTGGAACCTATGACGCTCAACTCCGCGGTTTCAAATTCTCCGGATCGTAGAGCGGCTTGTAGCCGACGGCAGCCACCTCGACCGGGTAGGTCTCGCCGAAATATTCGATGGCAAACTTGCGGCCCTCCTGGGCGTGGGCCCAGGGCAGATAGGCGAGGCCGATGTTCTTGCCGATGGTCGGGCCATAGGCCATCGACGTGGTGAAGGAGCGGCGGCCGAGTTCGTCGACAAGGGTTTCGCCGGTCTTCGGATCCATCACCGGCATGGTGCCGACGGGATAGCGGGCAACACCCTTCGAATCGACGTTTTCCGTCATCACCAGCGTGCACAGGATCGCCGGCTGGTGTTCGCGGGCGCGGTATTCGACATGTTTGGCCTTGCCGCAGAAGTCGTTCTCCTTGACCTTCGGTCGGGCAAGGTCGGCCTCGAGCAGATTATACTCGGTCAGAAGGTCGGCGTTCTGCAGGCGCAGGCTCTTTTCCATGCGCCGGGTGTTGGCATAGGTCTCGACGCCGAACGGCATCACGCCGGTCGAGCGCAGCGCGTCCCAAACGGCCAGGCCGTCCTCGTAGCGCATGTGCAGTTCCCAACCCTGCTCGCCGACATAAGAGATGCGGAAGGCGGTGACGTCCTTGCCGCCGATCCTGACCGGCTTGATCGCCGCGAACGGGAAGTTCTCGAGCGAGAGACCATCCGGATTTTCGACCACTTTCCGCAGTGTCGTGCGGGCGTTCGGTCCCCAGATGCCGATGGTGACATATTTTTCCGTCACGTCGGTGATGGTGACGTCAAAGCCTTTGTCCTGCGCGGTGCGCTGCATGTAGCGGAAGTCGCGCGGACCGGCGTCGGCGCCGTCGATCAGACGGCAGCGGTCGGCCATGCGGATGACGGTGAAGTCGGCGCGCACCATGCCTTCCTCGTCGAGGAAGTGGGTGTAGATACCCTTGCCGATATTGTTGTCGCCACCGATCTTGGCCGCGCACAGCCACTCCAGCAGCGCGACATGGTCCGGCCCTTCGATGTCGTACATCGAGAAATGCGAGAGGTTGACGATGCCGCAATCCTCGCTCATCGCCAGGTGCTCGGCATTGGACACCCGCCAGAAATGGCGGTTGTCCCATTCGTTCTCACGTACGGGAACCCGGTTGCCATACTTCTCCAGCAGATGCTCGTTGGCGGCATAGCCATGCGCGCGCTCCCAACCGCCCAGCTCCATGAAGTAACCGCCAAGCTCCTTCTCGCGCTCCCAGAACGGCGAGCGGCGGATGTTGCGACCTTTGGAGAACGGCTCGCGCGGATGCACCGCCGGATTGTAGACCTTCATCGCCGTCTCGGTGCAACGATCCCAGATGAACTGCTCTTTCGTCTGGTGCGGATAGAAGCGCGCATAGTCGATGGCGTGATGGTCGATTTCCGTGCGGCCGTCCGTCATCCAGTCGGCGATCAGCTTGCCCATGCCGGGGCCGTCCTTGACCCAGATGGCGACGGCGTACCAGAGGCCCCTCACCTTCTGGCTCTCGCCCATGGACGGGCCGCCATCGGCGGTCACCTGCAACAGGCCGTTGAAGGAATGGCTTTCATTGTAGCCGAGTTCGCCCAGGATCGGCGTCAGTTCCATGGCGCGCTCCAGCGGCGCCAGGATCTGCTCCATGTCGAGATCGCGCTGCGACGGCGACAGCCGCGCCTGATCCTTCTCCAGCAAATCGCGCGGATGGCAAAGACGCGGATTGGTCTCTTCGTAGTAACCCCATTCGATCTGGCCGCCTTCGGCGGTCCTGGGGTCGCCGGTGTCGCGCATATAGGCCGAATTACCCTGGTCGCGCAACAGCGGCCAGCCGATCTCCTTGCCGGTGCCGGCGAATTGCTTGTAAGGCCCGAAGAAGGTCAGCGGATGGTCGATCGGCATGACCGGCAGGTCTTCGCCGACCATCTCGGCGATCAGCCGGCCCCAGATGCCGGCGCATACGATGACATAATCGGCCATGATCGTGCCGCGGTCGGTGACGACGCCCTTGATGCGGCCTTCCTCGACGATGAGAGATTTGGCGGGCGTGTTCGCGAAGGATTTGAGTTTCCCCGTAGCTTCCGCCTGGTCGACCAGCTTGCCGGCGACGGTCTGCGAGCGCGGGATGACCAGGCCGGCGTCCGGATCCCACAGGCCGCCCTGCACCATGGACTCTTCGATCAGCGGGAATTTTTCCTTGATCTCGGCCGGTTCGATCAGCCGGGCGCGGGTGCCGAAGGATTTGGCCGAGGCGATCTTGCGCTTGATCTCGTCCATGCGGCTGTCGTCGCCGACGCGCGCCACTTCGAGACCGCCGATGCGGGCGTAATGGCCCATCTTTTCGTAGAAATCGATCGAGTAGAGCGTCGTCCAGCACGACAGGAAATCATGGCTCGTGGTGTAGCAGAAGTCCGAGGCATGCGCGGTCGAGCCGATATCGGTCGGGATGCCCGACTTGTCGATGCCGACAATGTCGGTCCAGCCGCGCTCGATCAGATGATGCGCGATCGACGCGCCGACAATGCCACCCAGGCCGACGATGACGACCTTCGCCTGTTTCGGAAACTCTGCCATTGCCCGCGACTCCAAGGGGATAAAGCGGGCGCGTCCGCGCCCGTTCGAATGGCGCACAATATGCAGAGGACGTGGATGCAGCTACCGCCTGTTTGCGACACGTCGCGGATGCGACGCGACCCGGCGCGCCGGCGTGCCGCCAGTGGCGATCTATCTCAGGCGAAGGCCCAGATGTCCTCGGCCTGGAAGCCGACCTGATAGCCTGATGTCTTCAGCTTGACCACGACCTGGCCGATTTCGGCGGCCGGCAGCGCGCCGACCTCGACCTTGATCATGCCCGGACGATAGCGCTTGAGATCGAGCTGTTCGAAGACGATCCAGTCGGCGCCCTCGCAATCGACCAGGAAGGCGTCGATATGCGTGATGCCGTTGCGGTCGAGCAGCGTCTGCAGCGTTTCCGACGGCACCTCGATATCCCTCACGTGCGGCGCGAACTTGTTGAAATTGGCGTCGTCCTCGCCCCAGGCATTCTTGCCCGACATCAGATTGGTGTCGGTGACCGACGAGCAGCCGATGAACTCGATCGGCAGCGTGCCGGCCTCGAGTGCCGCGGCATCGAAAGTGTGGACGGTGATCGTGCCCTTGGTCTTCGTCACCGCGACCGGTTCGATGACGAAGCGTTCCGTGTCGGGATAGTTGGCCCGCAACCGCTTCTGATTGTACGGGATCGGCTCGACCAGCACGGCCCGCGCCCGCGGAATGCGGTGCAGCCACGGCGTGACGTCGTCGAACAGCGCGCCGTCGCAAGCGCCGACATTGACCATCTGGAAGGCTTGCCCACCGCCAAACCGCGCCTTCAGCGCCGCCTTGGCCAGGAATTTCGTGCCACGCAACGCCGGCCCCCGATCGAGCAGGCCGGCGGGCAGGCCGAGCGAAAGGGCGATGCGCGCCAGGCCGGAAATGGAACTCATGGCTTATCTCCAGGTATGGCGTGCAAGGCGATGGGCCGCCTTCCATTCAGGCTTGCCGACGCCCACAGCGCCATGATCGGGCCGACGAGCAAAAGGTAGGGCGGCAGAAGGTTCGGGAAGTAGATGCGGGTGTCGTGGATCGGAAAGACGGTGAATTTCGCCAGCACGCCAAGCACCAGTGCTGCAAGCAGGATGCCGGCGCGGCGATCGAGCCGGAAGCCGGCGCGGCTGAGCGCAAGCCACCCGGCCAGCGCCAGAACCCAGACCCCGACCCAACTGTTGAGGCTGGTGGCGCGAATGAAGGATGCGGCGAACGCCTTGACATAGGCGCCAACCGAGAACGGTGGCTCGAAGCCATCCATATTGTAGTGCTGCTCGATGCTGGAGAACCACAGATGCGGCCACCAGCCGGGATGCTGCGCCCAATGCGAAATCGCGAAATAAGCGACGAAGGACGCGGCAAAGCCGGCCAGCGCGCCCCACGCCCGCTGCCGGAAGACCAGCAGCAGCACGGCGAAGATGGCCAGAAAAACAATATTGTCCGGCCGCGCCATGAAGGCCAGGAAAAGCAGGACAGCGGTCGCTGCCTCGCGGCCGCGCACATAGGCAAGCAGCCCGCCGAGGAACAGCGCCGAGCACAACAGATCCGGGGTCGCGGCGCGTGCCGCGTCGCCGAAATCGGCCATGATCAGCACCGCGCCGGCCACCGGCGCCAGCGCCAACGCGCCTTCGGTTCGCAGCCACAGCAGCGTGATCATCCCGAACAGCAGCACCGAGACCACCTGCAGCACCCGCATCGCCTCGACAGGCGACATCACCGAACTCATCGTCGAAAGAATCTCGGCGTAGAGGAACTTGATCCGGTACATGCCAAGCAGCGAGTGAAAGTCGGCGGCATTTTGCGCCATATGGCTGCGGAAACCGCCACCATCGTCGGTCAGCGTCTTGTAGTCGCCGGCCGACACGCCGGCCTGGACCGTGCTGTAGGCATAGTCATGCAATGCCTGCGCATCGGGATAAGCGCCCTCCTCGGCGACGGCGAGATAGGGCAGCATGTCCCAATTGGCGTCGGGCATCGTCAAGGCCATGAACGCCGTCAGCAGGATATAGAGCGAAAACGCGATCGCGCCGACCGGAGCCGCCCATCGCGCATAAGTCCCCTCGCCCCACGCGAGAGCGGCCGCAGTCAGCCGGTCGAGTGTGTTTTGCGGGGCGGGAGACTTGCTCAGCATTGTCGGACTCAGGACTTCGCTCAACGGACTTCTTTTAACGGACCTGGCTTTTGACGAAATCCTTGACGATTCCCACGATGCCGCGCGACAGCAGGCTGTCGAAAGCATCGACGAAACGGTCGACATGCTCGCGCTGGCAGATCAGCGGTGGCTCGAGACGGATGACGTTGCGGTTGTATTCGGTGAAGGCGACGAGCACGTCATAGTCGCGCAACAACAGCGCGCCGACGAAGCCCGACAGCGAGCCCTTCAGCTTGTCGTCGAGGACGCTGACGATCGGACGTAGCACCATCGGCAAGGTCTGCGAGAAGTCGTGGAACTCGAGCCCGATCATAAAGCCTTTGCCGCGCACGTCCTTGATGATCTTAGGGTACTTCTCCTTCAGCGCCTGCAGGCGCTGCAGCAGATAGTCGCCGGCAGTGGCGGCGTTGTCGATCAGCCCCTCATCATAGAGCACGTTGATGCCCTCGATCGCGGTGACGCAGGCCTCGCCCATGCCGCCAAAGGTGGCCATGGCATGGATCATCGCCGTCTTCGGCGTGCCATAGGCCTTCATATAGACCTCGCGCCGGGCGACCATCGCGCCGACCGCCGCCTTGCCTGCGCCGAGCGACTTGGCCAGCGCCGTCACATCGGGCACGACGCCATAATGTTCGAAGGCGTAGAAGCGGCCGGACCGGCCATAGCCGCACTGCACTTCATCAGCCACCCACAGCACGCCATAGTGGTCGCAGAGCGCGCGCAATTTCTGCCAGTATTGCGCCTCTGCCTGGATGATGCCGCCGCCGCCCTGGATGGTCTCGAGTACGATAACGCCGACCTCCGGGTCGGAGCGGAACAGCCGCTCGACCGCTTCGATATCGGCGAACGGAATGCGCACGGTGTTCTCAGCCATCTTGAAGTCCGCGCGGTAGAGCTGGCCGTCGGTGATGCCGAGCACGCCCTTGGTCTTGCCGTGGAAGGAATTCTCGGCATAGACGACCTTCGGCCGCTTCGGCCCGGCGGCGCGCTCGGCGAGCTTCACCGCCGCTTCCATCGCTTCCGAACCCGACGAGCCCAGAAACACCATGTCGAGATCGCCGGGCGAGCATTTGGCGATGTTGTGCGCCAGCGCCGATGCATATTGCGACATGAAGGCGATGGCGATTTCCTGGCGCTTCTCCTCCTGGAATTTGCGCCTGGCCTCCAGGATGCGCGGATGGTTGTGGCCGAAGGCCAGCGAACCGAAGCCGCCGAAGAAGTCGAGAATCTTGCGGCCGTTCTGGTCGATGTAGAACATGCCTTCGGCACGCTCGATCTTGATCTTGTGGAAGCCGAGCAGCTTCATGAAATGCAGCTGGCCCGGATTGAGATGCGCCTTGAACAGGTCGGTCATGCGCGCGACATCCATCGCCTTCGCCTGCTCGACGCTGATCAGGTCGGGCTTGGCGATGGCGGTAGGCGACAACGCCGGCGCGCCGACCATGGTGCGCGCGTTCGTCTGCTCAGGCTTGGCCATGACGGTCATTTCGGAGTTCTCCTGGTCGTCCCACTTATTCGGCGGGGACATGATTGGCGGTGACGGCAAGCCCGTCTTTCTTGGCGCGGTATTCGCTGTAGGCGGCGATCAGCATGTCCTCGTCGCGATATTGCGGCACCCAGCCGAGCTGGCGCTCGGCCTTGGATACGTCGAGCACGCACTCCTCATCGGCGATCAGATATTGTTCGGGATCCATGATCGGCATGTTCATGAGATCGAGCAGGTCGAGAGTGCGCTTGACCGCCCAGCCCGGCGTCGGGATCAGCAGCGATTTCGAGCCGGCATGCTTGATCAGGTCGCCCAGCAATTTCTTCACCGGCGGCGGATTGAGGGAGCCCAGATTATAAGCCTGGTTGGGCACGCCTGCCTTCCAGGCCGAGCGGGCAGCTTCCGCGCAATCGAACACCGAGATGAACTGATAGGGGTTCTTGCCCGAGCCGATCATCGGCACAGGAAAATTCCAGTCGATCAGTTTGAACAGCTTTTCCAGGATCCCGAGCCGGCCGGGACCGATGATCAGACGCGGGCGAAACAGCGAGATCGACATGCCGCGCTTGCGCCATTGAGCGGCGAGCTCCTCGGTCTTCTGCTTCGACCAGCCATATTCGCCGAGCGGTGCGACCGGGTGCTCCTCGGTCATCGGCTGGGTGACCGTGTGGCCGTAGATCATGTCGGTGGTGTAGTGGACGAGCTTGGACGCGCCGGCCTTGTCCATCGCCTGCATGATGTGTTCGGTGCCATGGAAATTCACCGGAAAGAAGAAGTCGTGACGCTTGGCCCGCACCTGGATCGGCGACAGCATTTTGGCCGACAGGTTGTAGATCATGTCGTCGGCCTTCAATCCGATGTTAGCCACCGAGGCCGTATCCGTGACATCGCAGGTGACGAAGCGAACGTTGCGATAGTGCGTCAGGTCGCTCTTGACGATGTCGGCAACGACAACCTCTTCACCATCGGCCACAAGCTTCGGGGCAAGATGACGGCCGACGAAGCCGTCGCCGCCGAAAATAACATGTCTCATCGAACGATCTCGTTTGTCTGGATCTTGTCGGGGATGATGGAAGCGGTTTGGTCGTCATGCCCGCGCCCGCCCAAGTCTCGACCGCTTTGCGCGATCAGCACGGTGCCAACGCAGATGAAGGCGATGCCGGCAATGCGCCAGGCATTGAGGTCCTCGCGGAAGATGAAATAGGCGAAGATCGCAACCGCGACATAGGCAAGGCTGAGGAACGGATACGCAAAGCTGAGCTCGACCTTGGACAGCACGTAGAGATGCGAAGCCATCGAGATGACGAAGGTGCACAGGCCGAGAAACACCCATGGGCTGAAAACGACCTGCAACAGCCTCAACAGCGGATTGGTGCCTTCGAACGAAATGGGACCGAGCGACATCATGCCTTGCTTCAGCATCAGCTGCGCGGCGGCATTGGTCATGACCGTGAACAGAATGAAGACGATGTATTTCATATTTTGCACCCGCCACTCGCAACGGTCCTATTACTAACCTGCAAACATTTCGTGAAGTCACGACAATGATTTGAGTAAACTACGGAACTTACGATCTATTCACCATGACTTATTCGGATTGTACCTATTCAGCTGCCTCGACACGCCTTGGCCGGACGTTGAGCATTTTCGCCGTCCGCAGCCAGAAACTGGACACGAAAGCCGGGTCGCGCAGCGCTTCAAGCCGCTGCCAATTCGGGAAGGAGGCCGCGAAAGTATCAGCGCCCATGCGCGCATCCTTGTACGGGTTGACCGCGCCGCCGGCCGCGACCGTGATGCGGTCGAGTTCGCTGAGCAGGGCCAGCGTCCTGTCGCCGCGATTGGGGAAATCCAGCGTCAACGTGAAGCCTGGCCGCGGAAAGGACAGCAGCCCCGGCGAGCGGATCGAGCCGAAGCGCTTCAACACGGTGAGGAAAGAGCCCTGCCCGGCCCGTCGCGCCGCATCGAGCAGCGCCGGCACGGTCTGACGCGCGACATTTTCCGGCACCAAGCTCTGGTGCTGGTAGAGACCTTTCGGGCCATACAGCCGATTCCAGTCGCCGACACCATCAAGCGGAAAGAAAAAGCCCTGGTAGCCGGTTTGGCTCGGCCCCGGCGAGCGCCCCTTCTTCCACCGATAGGCGGCGTTGAAGGCGGTGAGGAACGGCCGGTTGAGCACATTGAACGGCGGCTGGAACGGCACTGAAAAACGGGAGCCGGCGCGAGACGCCGCATGCGAGCCATACTCGGCATGATTGCCTGTCAACAACAGGCCGCGCCCGCGGCCATGGCCGCCGGCAAGCTGGTCGATCCAGGCGACGGCATATTCATTGGCCTGGTCGGCGGCCTCGGCCAGTTCGAAGAATTCGCCGAGATCGGCAAACCGCGTTACCTTCTCGGCGATGTCGAGCGAATGCACCCGCATCAGCCGGATCGAGGCCGACAGGATCAGGCCGGTCAGCCCCATGCCGCCGATCGTCGCCGCAAACAGCCTTGCATTGTCGGTTGCCGAGCAGGTGTAGGTCCGCCCGTCCGAGCGCAGCAGCGTGAACGACTCGACATGGCAGCCAAAGGTGCCGCGCCGGTGATGGTTCTTGCCATGGACGTCATTGGCGATCGCGCCGCCAAGGGTGACGAACTGGGTGCCTGGGACGACAGTCGGAAAGAAACCGTAAGGTGCAGTGTGCGCAATGATATCGGAGAGGAACACGCCGGCCTCCGCCTCGAGCAGGCCGGTCTCGGCATTGAAGGCGCCGATGCGGTTCAGCGGCCGCATGTCCACGACCGCACCTGGCCCGTTCTGGCAGGAATCACCGTAGGAGCGGCCATTGCCATAGGCGAGCAGAGCGTTCTTTGTCGCCTTGCCGCTTCGCATCAGCGCGATGGCATCGTCGGCCGCGATGGCTCGCTTTGCGGCCGGCGTGGCGAGGCCAAAACTCCGGTACCGTTCGCCGGCCATCCCCTACCAGCCTCCCGCGACCAGAAGGGCGGCGCCGATCACCACGACGATCTGGCTTCGCCAGTCGCGAATGATGAAGATGACCGGATCGTCATTCATCTCGTTGCGGCGCGCCAGGATCCAGACCCGCATGGTCAAATACAGCACGATCGGCGCCAGCGGCCAGACCAGCCAGGGATGCGGATAGAGTTCGCGTACCGCGACGCTGTCCATGTACAGCGCCAGCACCAGCGCCGAGGAGAAGGCCGACGCCATTCCTGCCTGGGCGACGATCTCCTGGTCTTCGATGCGGTAGCCGCGGCCGGCAATGCGCTCGCCCACCGGAATGGCTGTGGTGCGCAGTTCGACATAGCGCTTCACCAGCGCCAGCGACAGGAAGAAGAAAATCGAGAAGGCGAGCAGCCAGAACGAGACTTCGACCCCGGTCGCCGCAGCACCTGCCAGCACACGCACAGTGTATAGCCCCGCCAGCGTCAGTACGTCGGCCAGGAGCATGCGCTTGAACGACAGCGAATAGGCTGTGGTCACCACCAGATAGCCGGCGAGCACGCCCAGGAACTCGATCGGCAACAGAAGCCCGGCGGCAATGCCGATCGCCAGCAGCACCGCCATCGCGCCGAGACCGAACGGGATCGACAAAGCGCCGCTGGCGAAAGGTCGGTTGCGTTTGGTCGGATGCTTGCGGTCGAGCGCAAGGTCGAAGAAATCGTTGAGAATGTAGATGGCGGAAGCCACGGCGCTGAAGGAGACGAACGCCAGCAGGCATTGCCAGATCATGTTGATGTTGAAGTATTCATGCGACAGCACCATCGGCACCGCGATCAGCGAATTCTTCAGCCACTGATGCACGCGCAGCATCTTGACGAATGTCTTCAATGTCCTTTTCGGCGCCGGCATCCTTTCGGCGCTATGCGCGGCCTGCCAGCGCTTCGCATGGCGGTCGGGCGCCACGACGATGGCCTTGCGTGCGGCTCCGAAAACCTTGACGTCGTGCCGGCTGTTGCCGGCATAGTCGAAACCGCCGTCGCCATAGGCGGCGATGAGCGCGTCGCGCTTGCGGCCCGAGGTCATGTTGTGGGGACCGTCGGTCGCCAGCACATAGTCGAAGACGCCCAGATGCGCCGCGATCGCCTCGGCGAACTTGCGTGGCGTACCGGTCGCCAGCACGATCTTGCGTCCGTCGCTATGGTCGGCGAGCAGCCGCTGCAGCAGCGCTTCGCGATAGGGCAGCGAGGCCGGATCGATATCGATGCGGTCGGCGATGGCTTGTTTCAGCCGCGCCGGGCCGGCGGCCAGCCAGTACGGGACCAGGAAAACATAGAGCGGATTCTTCTTGAGCAGGATGAACAGGCCTTCCCAAAGAAGATCGGTCGCAATCAGCGTGCCGTCGAGGTCGACCGCAAGCGGGATTGCGTTCTTGTCCGACCGCGCATCCATGTCCGTTCTGCCCTATTCATAACCGGTTGCGCCGTGTTTCGGCGTCTTCGCACCGGTATAGCGGCGGAACGGCGTATTGAACGTTAAAACGCACGGTTGCAGCCGGTAGGCGCCACGATATTTCCCGCGTCATTGTTAAGCAATCGCTACCGCGAACAATAAAAGGCCGGGCATTGCCCGGCCTTTACTACATCTGCTTGCCGACTTTACTTGATGCGGGCAACGCCACCTGAGATTTCGACCGTTTCCGAGCCGGTCAGGGCCTCGAGNTGCTTGCCGACTTTACTTGATGCGGGCAACGCCACCTGAGATTTCGACCGTTTCCGAGCCGGTCAGGGCCTCGAGGTCACCATTGGGCAAGGTGACGAAACAGCCGTTCGGGCAGAATTCCACGGTTTCGCCGGCGGCCAGCGCCAGCTCCGTCTTGCCGCCGCCTTCCGTCACGATCAGCGTACGGGTCTCAGCATCCTTGTTGACCGCGCTGGCGGCAAAGGCCGAGCCACTCGCTGCGGTAAGAGCGATGGCGACGACGAGCGACTTCCACATTTTGCAATATCGGTGTTTCCACACCGCCTCTGTTGCATTTCGCAAGGCATTCTCGCCTTTGCATGTGAGCTTATAGGAGATGCAAGCTGAACCGCAACTGAATGCCGCATTCATGCCGCAATTGGTTTGGGAGGAGCTTGGGGCCTTAGCTGGGATCGGGTTTGCGGGCCTTGCGACCAGTTTTGGCCAGCCGCTTCGCCTCGGCGGCGGCTCTGGCCTCCGCCTGCTCCTTCTCGGCGAACTCGACCTCGATCTTGTCGTCGTCGATCGGCCATGCGTCGGTCTGCTTGACCTTGACCTCGGCGCGCGGCGTCGAGGGGATTTCTATGTGCTCGGCGTCAAAAGCATCGAGAACGGCAAAGCGGATATCGTTCTGAACGATGGCGCCGTTCAGCACATCGGCCAGGAACACGCGGATCTCGAACTCGAGTGCTGCCGGCCCGAAATTGGTGAACAGGACGAAGGGTTCCGGGTTCTTCAGCACCAGCGCATGGCCGCGCGCAATCTCAAGCAGGACCGCGTGTACCCGCTTGACGTCGCTGCCATATGCGACCCCGACCTTGATCTCCACACGTCCGAGCTTGTTGCGGTGCGTCCAGTTGCCGACGGCGTTGTTGATGAGGTTCGAATTGGGCAGGATCACCGATTGCCGCTGGAAGGTCTCGATTTCGGTGGCGCGCACGCTGATCTTCTTGACCGTGCCTGATGTGTCGCCGGCGACGATCCAGTCGCCGACCTTGAACGGCCGCTCGGCGAGCAGGATCAGGCCGGACACGAAGTTGGACACGACATTCTGCAGGCCAAAGCCGATACCCAGCGAAAGTGCGCCGGCAACAAGCGCCAGGTTGGAGAGATCGATGCCCGCCGCCGAGATGCCGACGAGCCCAGCGAGCGCGACGCCGGCATAGCCGACCGCCAGCCGGATCGAGTTGCGCACGCCGGTATCGACCTTGCCGCGCGCCATTACCGAGCCGTCGAGCCAGCCCTGGAACCAGCGGGTCAGGAAATAGCCGATGATGAAAACGACGATGCCGGTGAGGATGCCGGTGACCGAAATCGTCACCGAACCGACGGTGACGCCTGTCGCCAATTTATAGCCCCAGGCCTGGATATCGCCGGGCTGGAAGCCCCACATCAACAGGATCAGCGGCAGGAACACCAGCACGATCATCAGGTTGATGGCGACGCTGACGACGAGGCCGAGTTGGTCGAGCGCGGTGTCCTCATAGCTGGAATTGGTCTTCAGCCAGCGCCCGATGGACGTGCCGGCGAAACCACCCTCCTCGCCGATCTCGCGCGCCGACAGGAAGCCGATATAGGCGGTGAGCAGGATGGTGCCGGTGACCACGACCTGCAACGAGACGAAGATGGCAAGACCGATATAGCCGAACAGTGCCGCCGCAATCGTGAACAGGCCGAGCGCGACACAGGTGTAGCGCAGCCAGGCCGGCCAGGGGCGCCAGCGCCCGTCGGCGTCCTTGTAAGGCTTCAGCAGCGCCATAAGGATCAGGATGACGCCCACGATGACGGTGGCGACAAAACTCCTGGCCACCGTCAGCGACAGGGGCGAGCCCATCTTGTCGTTGACGATCGACAGGAAATTGTTGATGCCGATGACGACTGCCATGGCCGTCGTCAGCCGCACCAGCCAACGCGCCGGGCCGGTCTCGACCTGGATCAGGCGCCAGTTCGGCATGCTGGGCGACAGAGCCGCATTGGTCAGGCGGTTGACACAGAACACTATGGCGATGACGGCTGCCAGCGCGTTGAGGAAAACGCCTATGTCGCCGCGCAGCACATTGTAGTAGTTGTACAGGAACACCGTCGAGGCGAGGAAGGCGCTGACCGCCAGCGTCGGCAGCAAAGTCGACCAGAACGCCACCGACAGGCGACTGAGATATGTCGGATCTTCAACCGACGCGTCGGGCTCGAAGATGCGCCCAAACAGGCGGCGCCCACCGACCAGAAGCACCACCGCCAAAGCAAGCGCCATGAGGGTCGCCGCGAGCATCGCCTGGAACTTGAACTTGAAGGCAAAGCTCAGCCACGATGACACCGCCCTGTAGAAGTTGGCGTATTCGTCCCTTGCGTCGGAAAACACCTGGGGGCTCAGTGCATCGGACAGCACATAGCGCTTGGTTAGGCCGCTGCGAAACAGCTCGCTGCGCATATTACCGATCTTCTCGATCAGCGAATTGATGCGAATCGACAGGTTCTGCGCCCCGGCGATGACGGCGTTGATCTCCGCCTTTTCCGACGCCAGCGCCTGGCGCTCGCCGGTCACGATGTCCGGTTCAGGGGGCTGTCCGGCAGCCGGCGGGGCGCCAAGCTGCTCGAGCCTCGAATTGATCTCTCCCAGCCGCGAACGAAACGCCAGCGCGCTGTTCAGCGCAGCGCGCGACAGCTCTTCCAACTGCAGGCGGATCTCGACAAGGGTGGTGTCGTCGACGCCGTCCTCCTGGACCTTCTTCTCCAGAGCGTCGGTTTTCGTCGTCAAACCCTGCAGGATTTTCTGCTGGTCGGCGACCAGCCCGGCAGGCGCCTGGCCAAGCCCCTGCGCCATCGCGCCGAACGAATGCGGCGCCAAGGCAACGAGCGCGAGGACCAAGATCAGGCGAAAGAAGCGAAAAGACATAATGGTGGCGACTCAAAGGGCGGCAAAGGCCGCTTCTAAAGCGGTCCTTGATAGAGACGCTCATCCCGTGGGGCAAGTCGTGGCGAAGTCATGACAGTTGGGCGCCTTGCGGGAGTCGGCCAGTCGAAAAGCCATGGCGCAATCTTGGCTTTGCGCACGCCGCCTGCTCTATAGTCTGCCGCATCGCACCCGAGCCGGATGGCTTCAGGTCTGTTGGACATGAAATCATCCGGCTCTAAAAATCAAAGATATAGAGCATGATGTCGTCCGAAAACCGCTTCACACTTTTCGGCATCATGCTCTAGGGATGACATGAAGAATGGCGGAATATTCAGCCCTTTCGCTTCTCACGAACGCGCTCAAGGGAAACAAGGACTGGAAGCCGGCCTGGCGCAAGCCCGACCCCAAGGCTTCCTATGACGTCATCATCATCGGTGGCGGCGGCCACGGCCTGTCGACGGCCTACTATCTGGCCAAGGAGCACGGCATCACCAATGTCGCGGTGCTGGAAAAGGGCTGGCTGGGTTCCGGCAATGTCGGCCGTAACACCACGGCGGTGCGCTCCAACTACCTTTTGCCGTCCAACACCCGCTTCTACGAACATTCGATGAAGATGTGGGAGAACCTTTCGCACGACCTCAACTACAACGTCATGTTCTCGCAGCGCGGCTGCCTGAATCTGGCTCACACGCCGGGCCAGTTCGACGACCTGGCAAGGCGCGGCAACGCCATGCGCCATCTCGGCGTCGATGCCGAGCTGATGAGCACCGCCGAGATCGCGCGCCTGGTCCCGGCGCTGGACATGTCGGCCTCCGCGCGCTTTCCCATCGTCGGCGGCCTGATGCAGCCGCGCGCCGGCACCGCCCGTCACGATGCGGTTGCCTGGGGCTATGCCCGCGGCGCCGACCGACGCGGCGTCGACATCGTCGAGAATTGCGAGGTCACCGGCTTCCTGCGCGACGGCGACCGCATCACCGGCGTGCAGACGACGCGCGGAGAGATCCGCGGCAAGAAAGTCGCCGTGGCCGTTGCCGGCAGCACCGGACGGGTGATGCAGCTTGCCGGCATCGACAGGATGCCGATCGAGAGCCATGTGCTGCAGGCCTTCGTCACCGAATCGCTGAAACCTTTCGTCGACACGGTGCTGACCTTCGGCATGGGTCATTTCTACATGTCGCAGTCCGACAAGGGCGGCCTCGTCTACGGCGGTGACATCGACGGCTACAACAGCTACGCTCAGCGCGGCAACCTGCCCATCGTCGATGAGGTGATGAGCGAGATGCTGGCGCTGTTTCCCGGCCTTGCGCGTGTACGCATGCTGCGCTCCTGGGGCGGCGTCTGCGACATGTCAATGGACGGTTCGCCGATCATCACCACCGGCCCGCTGCCCGGCATGTATCTCAACTGCGGCTGGTGCTATGGCGGCTTCAAGGCGACGCCGGCCTCGGGCTGGTGCTTCGCATACACCATCGCCAAGGACGAACCGCACGCGTTCAACGCGCCGTTCACGCTCGACCGTTTTTATCGCGGCCTAGTGATTGACGACAAGGGCCAGGGCGCAACGCCCCGGCTGCATTAGGGTTCAAACAAATGCTTATCACTTGTCCCTATTGCGGCCCGCGCGACGTCATCGAGTTCACCTATCAGGGCGACGGCAACCGCGAGCGCCCGCAGCCCAACTCGCAGGACCTCGACGCCTGGAACGCCTATGTCTACGATCGGCTGAACCCGGCCGGCGACCACAATGAGATCTGGCAGCATTCGGGCGGCTGCCGCACCCATCTGAGGATGGTGCGCAACACGGTCACGCATGAGATTTCCAGCACCGGTTTCGCCCGCGGCGACCACAATGCCGCCGCCCGGCACAAAGCCGGAGGCAAGTCGTGAGCCCGCGCCGCACCGAGACTGGCGGCCGCGTCGACCGGCTGCGCACCATCCGCTTCACCTTCGACGGCACGCCCTACACCGGCCATGCCGGCGACACGCTGGCCTCGGCGCTGCTTGCTAACGGCGTCACGCTTTTCGGCCGCTCATTCAAATACCACCGCCCGCGCGGCCTGCTCTCGGCCGGCGTCGAGGAACCGAACGCGCTGGTGACGGTGCTGCGCGGCGAAGTGCGCGAGCCCAACATCGCCGCAACCATGGTCGAGATCTATGACGGGCTGGTGGCCGTCAGCCAGAACCGCTTTCCCTCGCTCGCCTGGGACGTCAACGCCATCAACCAGCTCGGCGGCAAGCTCCTGGCCGCCGGCTTCTACTACAAGACCTTCATGGGTCCGGTCTTCGGCCCGCTGAAGGGCACCAGATTCTGGATGTTCTGCGAGCATTTCATCCGCCGCGCCGCCGGCCTGGGCCGCGCCGGTATTGCCGCCGACACCTCGCGCTACGAGCGCATGAACGCGTTTTGCGACGTGCTGGTGGTCGGCTCCGGCCCGGCCGGCCTGTCAGCCGCCAAGGCCGCTGCCGACCAGGGCGCGCGCGTCATCCTGGCCGAACTCGAGCCGCGTTTCGGCGGCTCGGCCAACTGGTCCGGCGAGGCCATCGACGGCGCGCCGGCCGCCGACTGGGCGGCGCGCGCCGTCAGCCAGCTCGAAGGACATGACACGGTCCGCCTGCTGCCGCGCACCACGGTGTGGGGCTATTACGACGGCAACACGCTAGCCGCGCTCGAGCGCGTCACCGACCACAAGGAAACGCCCGGCAAGGGCGAGCCGCGCCATCGCTACTGGGCGATCCGCGCCAAGACGGTGGTGCTGGCCACCGGCTCTTTCGAGCGGCCGCTTGTGTTCCCCGGCAATGACCGGCCGGGCGTCATGCTGGCGCATGCCGCCGAGCGCTATGCTAACGATTATGGCGTGCTGCCCGGCGACAGGATCGCGCTGTTCACCAACAATGACAGCGCCTATCGCTCGGCGCTGGCGCTGAGGAAGGCCGGGGCGGCTATTGTCGCCATCGTCGATGTGCGCCCCGAGCTTTCGGCCGAAATGCGCAGCCTCGCCACCGAGGCCGAAGCCGAAATCCTCTCCGGCCATGCCGTGGTCGCCACCGAAGGCGGCAAGGCGCTCTCCGGCCTCAAGGTGCAGCGCTTCGACATGACCTCGGGCGCGCTCAGCGGTGACGCCCGCAGCATCCACGCCGATAGCCTGCTGATGTCGGGCGGCTGGTCGCCGACCATCCACCTCGCCAGCCAGGCTGGCGCGAGAGCCGAGTGGAATCCTGCGCGCCAGGCCTTCCTGCCGCCAAAGCAAACGCAACAGCGCTGGCCAAATCAGCAATGGATTGGTGCGGGTGCTTTCAACGGAAGCTTCTCGACCATCGAAGCAATCACTGAGGGCCGCGCAGCCGGCTTGTCCGCAGCGGGCGGAGCGGCTGCGCCGGCAGCCTTGCCGGATGTCGAAGCAGCCCCGGGAAACCCAGATCCGGCTCCGGTGTTCGAGATCAAGGCGAAAGGCAAAAGCTTCGTCGACTTCCAGCATGATGTCACCGCCGAGGACGTGCGGCTGGCGCATCGCGAAGGTTTTGTCTCCGTCGAGCATCTGAAGCGCTACACCACGCTCGGCATGGCGACCGACCAGGGCAAGAACTCCAACGTTCCGGGCCTCGCCATCATGGCCGAGGCGTTGGGCAAACCGATCCCCGAAGTCGGAACGACGCGCTTCCGCCCGCCCTATTCCGCGGTGTCGATCGGCTCGCTTGCCGCCGAACGCTTCGGCGATCTGAAACCCGAGCGCCTGACGCCCATGCATGACTGGCACCTCGCCAATGGCGCAACGATGTATTCCGCTGGCCTCTGGTATCGACCAATGATCTACGGCCTTGCCGGCGAGACGGTCGAGCAGGCCTATGTCCGTGAAGCCAGGGCGACGCGCGAAAGCGCCGGCATCGTCGACGTCTCGACGCTGGGCAAGATCGCCGTTCAGGGGCCGGATGCGGGCGAATTCCTCGACCGGGTCTACACCAACATGTTTTCCACCCTCCCCGTCGGCAAGGCCCGCTACGGCCTGATGCTGCGCGAGGACGGGCTGGCCTTCGACGACGGCACCACATGGCGGCTCGGCGAACAGGATTTCCTGATGACGACCACCACGGCCAACGCCGGCAAGGTGATGCAGCATCTGGAATATTTCCTCGACGTCATCTGGCCGGAGCTCAAAGTGCACGTCACCTCGGTAACCGACGAATGGGCGGGCGCGGCCATCGGCGGGCCGAAGGCGCGGGCCATCCTCGCCGCCTGTGTCACCGGCACCGCGGTCGACAACACAGCCCTGCCGTTCATGGGCATCGTGCGCGGCGAGATATCAGGCGTGCCGGTGATGATTTGCCGGCTGTCCTTCTCCGGAGAAATGGCCTTCGAGGTCTATTGCGGCGCCGGCTACGGCACCCATGTCTGGGAAGCCCTTATCGAAGCCGGCAAGCCGTTCGGCCTGGTCACCTACGGGCTGGAGGCGTTGGGCACGATGCGCATCGAAAAGGGCCATGTCACCGGCGCGGAGATCGACGGGCGCACTACGGCGCGCGACCTGCATCTCGACTGGATGCTGTCGAAGAAGAAGCCGTTCATCGGCTCGGCGATGATGGACCGCGAAGGCCTGATCGCGCCCGAGCGGCTGCAGCTGGTCGGCCTGGTCTCGCTCGACAATCGGCCGTTCAATGGCGGAGCCCACCTCGTCGAGGAACTGGACGAAGCCAATCCGCACGACTCCATCGGCCATATCACCGCCTGCTGCTACTCGCCGGCGCTGGGCAAGCACATCGCGCTGGCTTTGGTCGAGGGCGGCAAGGCGCGCCATGGCACCCGGGCATTCGTCTCCGATCCGCTGCGCAAGCGGTTCGGGCCGGTCGAGATCGTCTCCAACCATTTCTACGACCCGGACGGGAGCCGCATGCATGGCTGAGCGCCAATCACCCGAACGCCAATCACCCGAGCGCCTCTCGCCGCTCGAGCCGGTGTCCCATCCGGGTTCGCACGGCAATTTCGAGCATGGCGTTGAAGTCATCCTGACCGAGACCCGGCCGGGCTCGATCCTGCAGCTGGCCGCGTGGCCGGGCGCGGAAAAGCAACTGATCGACGTGATCGGCAAGGTCACCGGCCTCGATTTGCCCGATGGCGCCGGCGGCGGTCTCGCCAAGGACGGCAAGGCCGTGTTCGGTTTCGCGCCTGGAAAATTCACAGTCGTCGACGAGGCCGAGGGCCTGGCGGCGAGTTTTGCCGGGGACGTAACCCCGGCAATCGGCACGATCACCGACCTGTCGCATGGCCGCACCGCTATCCGCATCGCCGGCCCTAAGGCCGAATGGGTGCTGGCGAAATTCTTCGCCATCGACTTCGCCCTGCCTGCCTTCCCCATAGGCGCCGGCCGTTCGACCACCCATCACGACGTCTTTGCGCAGATCCAGCGCACCGGCGCCGACCAGTTCGATATCTATGTCTTCCGCTCCTTCGCCCGCTCGTTCTGGAAGGCGCTCTGCCATGCCAGCGAGGAGGTCGGCTACGAGGTTCAGTAGGGCCGACAGCCGTTCTGGCCTCAAGGCCAGCCGGGTTCTGCCGCTAGAGAATGCTCCAATGGAAGCCCATGGTGGGGAAAGTGGCCTAACCGGCCCAGGGGATTAAAAAGATCCCGTCTCAGAGTCGGGATCGTCATTTGGTTCGAACATCCCCATGACCGCAGAACTATCCGCCGGCGCCACGGATCGCGCCGATGTGTCCGCCAGAGCCTTGCTCCTGCTGCCGCTCACGGTCGCCTGCGGCGTGTTCATGACCAGCCTCGACCAGAATGTCGTGGTCACCGCCCTGCCCGGCATCAGCGACAGCCTCGGCCGGCCGCCGAGCCAGCTCGGCCTGTTGATCACCGTCTATGTCGCCAGCCTGATCATCTCGATGCCGCTCGGCGGCTGGGCCGCCGACCGCTTCGGCCTGCGCAACGTTTACTGCTTCGCCTTGCTGGTGTTCGCCGCGTCATCGGCGCTGTGCGGATTGTCCAACGACATCTGGACGCTGGTCGGCGCCCGCGCGCTGCAAGGCTTCGGCGGCGCCTTGATGGGGACGCTCGGCCAGGTCGTCATCCTGTCGACCTTCCCGCGCAGCCGCACGCTGAAGATCAACATGTATATTTCGCTGGCCGGCCAGTCCGGACCGCTGGTCGGCCCGCTGGTCGGCGGCGCGCTGACGACCTACATTTCCTGGCGCTGGATCTTCTTCATCAACGTGCCGTTCGCGCTGGCCGCGGCCGTTCTTGCCGCGTCGCTGTTTCCGGCCGTTACCAAACCGGTGCGCACGCCGTTCGATTTCCCGGGCTTCCTGCTGGTCGGCAGCGGCATGGTCCTGCTGGTCTTCGGCATGGATTCGCTTGCGGCCAAAGACGCCGCCGGCAGCATGGTCGCGGCCGAGCTGACGCTGGCGATCGTCATCCTGACGCTTGCCTCCTTCTACTGCCTGCGCGCCCGCAACCCCTTGCTTGACCTGAAACTCCTGCGCATCCGCACCTTTCGCATCTCATTCCTCACCGGTGGTGGGCTGGACACGATCGGCCTGAGCTCGGTCGTTTTCCTTTTGCCGCTGATGTTCCAGCTCGGCTTCGGCATGAGCGCGGTGCAGGCGGGATCGCTGACTTTCGTCGCCGCAATCGGCTCGCTGATCATGCGTGTGTTCATGCCGCGCCTGCTCAACCGTTTCGGCTTTCGCCGCGTGCTGGTCGTCAACACGCCGATCGTTGCTGCCATGGTAGCGGGCTTCGCCTTGATTGAGGCGACAACGCCGGTCTGGATCGTGCTCGTCTATATCTTTGCCTTCGGCGTCCTGCGCTCGGCGCAGTGGGCTTCGACCGGCAATCTCGCCTATTCCGACATCGCGCCCGACCAGCTCGCCCGCTTCAGCGCGCTCTACTACATACTGTGGCAGTTGGGGGTGGCGATCAGCGTCGGCCTGGCGGCGGCGCTGTTGTCGTTCCTGGCTGGCGGCAGGCCGGCGGTGACCAACGATTTCCGCATCCTGTTCGTGGTCGAGGGCGTCATCACGTTGTGCGCGCTGATCGCCTATCTCAGACTGACACCGCAGGACGGTGCCCATGTCAGCGGCCATGGCGCGCAGATGAACGTGGAATAAGGCCCCGGTAGCCGAGGCCTAGCCGCTGAACGTCACCCACTCTTCCAGCGGCACGCGGTCGGTGCGGAAGTCGTTTTCGGGTTTCGACGTATCCTCGAGGCCGAGCGCCATGCCGCAGACGACGATCTCCTCGTCGGGGATGTTGAGCACCGGCCGGATCTGCCGGTGATAGGGCGCGAAGGCGGCCTGCGGGCAGGTGTGCAGGCCCCTGCCTCGCGCCGCCACCATGATGTTCTGCAGGAACATTCCGTAGTCGATCCACGAGCCCTGGTTCAGCCGCCGGTCGATGGTGAAGATCATGCCGACCGGCGCGTCGAAGAAGACGAAGTTGCGGTCGTGCTGGGCGCGCATCTTGTCGACCTCGCGGCGGCCGATGCCGAGTGCCCCATAGAGCCCGAAACCGTTGGCGCGGCGGCGGGTGAGATACGGCTCGAAGAACTGGGTGGGGTAATAGCGATACTCGTCCCAATCGGCCTTTTCGGCGCGGATACCGGAATTCAGGATGGCATCGGTGATCTGCTGCTTGACCTCGCCCTTGACGACATAGACCCGCCAGGGCTGCATATTGGTGCCCGAAGGCGCGCGCGCGGCGACGCCAAGAATGGCTCGGATCGTCTCGTCATCGACCATGTCGGGCAGGAAGGCGCGCACCGAACGGCGCGAGATGATCGCCTCGTCGACAACAGCCGCGTTATGCGCTGCCAGGCCGTTTTTTTCCAGCATGGGCCGTCCCTTTGCGCACACTTCGAAAGCCGAACCGGCTATAGGAAAAGACCTTGCGCAGATTTCAATCCTTGGTCGCCGACCCGCATTCCCACACCCGCCGCTCGTGCCAGAGCCTTTGCATGAACCGCCAAAATCGCGCAAGCAAATCTTGTGTGTACATGAAAATTCGCTTGATTTTTTCACGGACGTGAGCTCTCATGAAATTCATTTCAAGTTTTTCATCAAGTGAGCGTTTTGTCCCCAGCTATCCCCAAAACATTGCATGGACCTGACGAGCGCCTGCTGGCGAGCGACATCCGTGCGCTGCGCAAGGCGCGCGGGCTGACGCTGGCTGAGATCGCGCTGAAGCTTGGTCGCTCCGTCGGCTGGGTCAGCCAGGTCGAGCGCGGCCTGTCTATCCCTTCGCTTGGCGACCTCAGGGCTTTCGCAGACCTGTTCGGCGTGCCACTCAGCCTGTTCTTCAGCCACGACGTGCCGATCGAAAAGGAGCGCGGCTTTGTCGTGCGCGCCGGCAGCCGGCGCACGCTTGGCACAAGCGAATCCGGCCTGGTGGAAGAGCTTCTGTCGCCCGATCTCGGCGGTAGTTTCGAGATGGTGCGTTCGATCTTTGCGCCGGGCGCCGAGATGAAGAGCGAGCAGCTGCGGCCGACCGAGGAAGCCGGCTACATCGCCTCTGGCATTTTCGAGATCGAGATAGCCGGCGTCTGGCACCGGCTCGGCGAAGGCGATTCCTTCCGCTTCGAGCGCAAGCCGTACCGCTGGCGCAATCCCGGCAGCGAGCCGGCCGTGGTCATCTGGGTGGTTTCGCCGCCTGTTTATTGAATGCATGTCGCCCAAAGTGTGCAGCGGTTTGGGAAACGACATGCATCAAGCAAAAAGATAGAAGCGCAGCGCGCTTCAGGTTTGGGAGAAGAATATGGCCGGTTTGCCGACGACGGCACGCGTGGTGATCATCGGAGGCGGTGTCGTCGGCACCTCCTCGCTCTACCACCTTTGCAAGGCGGGCTGGACCGATTGCGTGCTGCTCGAAAAGAACGAGCTGACATCGGGCTCGACCTGGCATGCCGCCGGAAACGTGCCGACCTTCTCGTCGTCCTGGTCGCTGATGAACATGCAGCGCTATTCGACCGAGCTTTATCGCGGTCTCGCCGACGCGGTCGACTATCCCATGAACTACCACGTTACCGGCTCGCTCCGCCTCGCCCACACCAAGGAGCGCATGCAGGAGTTCCAGCGCGCCAAGGGCATGGGCCGCTACCAGGGCATGGACATCGCCATTGTCGGCCCTGATGAGATCAAGCGCCGCTATCCCTTCATCGAGACGCATGGCCTCAAAGGTGCGCTCTACGATCCAAACGACGGCGACATCGACCCCGCGCAGCTGACGCAGGCACTGGCCAAGGGTGCGCGCGACATGGGCGCCAGGATCGTCCGCTTCTGTCCGGTGTCAGGTGTGCGCCGCGAGAACGACGAATGGGTTGTCGAGACGCCGCAAGGCGAGATCCGTTGCGAGATCGTCGTCAACGCCGCCGGCTACCGAGCCGCGGAAGTCGGCAAAATGTTCGGCCGCGACGTCCCGATGATGGTGATGAGCCATCAGTACATTTTGTTCGAGGAAATCCCCGAACTGGTGGCCTGGTCGAAGGAGCAGGGCAAGAAGCTGCCGCTGCTGCGCGACGTCGACACCTCCTACTATCTGCGCCAGGAAAAGAACGGCATGAATCTCGGTCCCTATGAGCGCAATTGCCGCGCGCATTGGGCAACCCACAACGACCCGATGCCGGAGGACTTTTCCTTCCAGCTCTTCCCCGACGATCTCGACCGTCTCGAGCACTACCTTGCCGATGCCGTAGCCCGCGTGCCGATTCTCGGCACTGCCGGCCTGTCCAAGGTGATCAACGGGCCGATCCCTTACGCGCCGGACGGCAGTCCGCTGATCGGTCCGATGCCCGGCGTTCCCAACGCGTTCGAGGCCTGTGTCTTCACCTTCGGCATCGCCCAGGGCGGCGGCGCCGGCAAGGTGCTGGCCGAATGGGTGACGCAGGGCCAGACCGAATGGGACATGTGGTCTTGCGATCCGCGCCGTTTCACCAGCTTTGCGGCCGCCCCCGACTATAGCGTCGCCAAGGGCATGGAGATCTACGGCAACGAATACGCCATCCAGTTCCCGCGCCATGCCTGGCCGGCCGGGCGCGACCGCAAGCTGTCGCCGATCCACGATCGCATCAAGGCGCTCGGCGCCCAGTTCGACGCCTATAATGGCTGGGAGCGTGCCACCTGGTATGCGCAACCCGGTGACGACACGTCGGAAGAAGCAACACTCACCTTCCGCCGCGACGGGCCGTGGCAGCACCGCGTGCGCGAAGAATGCCTGGCGGTGCGCGACGCCGCCGGCATTCTGGACCTGCCCGGCTTCTCGCGCTTCAACCTCGAAGGTCCTGGCGCAGCCGAATGGCTGGCGCTGCAGGTCACCGGCCTGGTGCCCAAGCCCGGCCGCATCGGCCTCGCCTATTTCGCCGACGACAAGGGCCGCATCGTCACCGAGATGTCGGTGGTGCGCCATGGCGAAGAGCAGATGACGCTGATCACCGCGGCGGTAGCGCAGTGGCACGATTTCGAATGGCTGAAGTCGCGCCTGCCGAAGGACGCAGCTTTCACCCTCACCGACAGGACCGAAGACTATTCGACGCAAATCCTCGCCGGCCCCAGTTCGCGCAAGATCCTGGCCGAGGTCTGTGGCGCGGATCTCTCGCTGCCCTGGCTGACGCATCAGGAAACCACCATCGCCGGCCGCTGGGCGAAGCTGGTGCGGGTATCCTTCGCCGGCGAACTCGGCTGGGAAATCCACACCAAGGTGGGAGACACCGCCGCCATCTTCGACGCCGTCTGGACGGCGGGACAAAAACACGGTCTGAAACCGTTCGGCATGTATGCGCTGGATTCGCTGCGCCTCGAAAAGGGCTACCGGACCTGGAAGGGCGACCTGTCGACCGACTATACGGTCCTGCAGGGCGGGCTCGAGCGCTTCGTAAAATGGGACAAGCCCGACTTCCGCGGCAAGGCAGCCCTGCAGAACGAAAAGCAGCAAGGCGTAAAGAAGCGCTTCGTCACGCTGGTGGTCGAAAACCCCGGCGATTGCGACGCGCCGTCGGTGTCGACGCTCTGGCATGACGGCAAGATCGTCGGCGAGACGACGTCCGGCGGCTGGGGGCATCGCATCGACAAATCGATCGCGCTCGGCATGCTGCGCGCCGACCTGGCTGAACCCAATACCGCGATCGAGATTGAAATCTTCGGCGATCGCTTTCGGGCGGTCGTGCAGAAAGACGAGCCGCTGTGGGATCCGAAAAACGAAAGATTGAGAGCATGAAGAAAGTCATTCTCACCGATGGCGGCATGGGCCAGGAACTGGTCCGCCGCAGCAGCTCCGAGCCGACGCCGCTCTGGTCGGCCAGGGTGCTGATCGACGAGCCGGATCTGGTGCGTGGCCTGCATGCCGAATTCATCCGGGCCGGCGCTCGCGTCATCACCATCAACACCTATTCGGCGACGCCGGAGCGGCTCGCGCGGGAAGGAGCAGAAGACCTCTTCAGGCCCTTGCAGAAGCGCGGCATCGAATTGGCAAGACAGGCACGCGAGGAGGCAGGCGATGCAGCGATCACCGGCTGCCTGTCACCGCTGTTCGGCAGCTATGCGCCGGCGCTGACCATATCGTTCGAGGAGACGCTGGACATCTATCGCCGCATCGTCGCCGAGCAGACCGACGGCGTCGACCTGTTCCTGTGCGAGACCATGGCCTCAGCCGAGGAAGGCCGTGCGGCCGTTACCGCTGCGTCGGAAAGCGGCAAACCTGTCTGGGTGTCTTGGACGCTCGCCGATCACGGCGCGCCGCGGCTGCGCAGCGGCGAAACAATAGCGGCAGCGGCGGACGCCCTCGACGGCCTGACGGTTGCAGCGCGCCTGGTGAATTGCTGCCGGCCAGAAGCTATCGCCGCGGCACTGCCCGAATTGATTGCTCTCGGCGGCCCGGTCGGCGCCTATGCCAATGGCTTCACCTCTGTCGAAGCGCTCAAGCATGGCGGAACGGTGGAAGTGCTGCACGCACGCCACGACCTTGATCCGGATGCCTATGCCGACCAGGCGCTCGGCTGGGTCGCCGCTGGCGCCACCATCGTCGGCGGCTGCTGCGAAGTCGGCCCTGCCCACACCGCCGCCTTGCGCGACCGGCTTGAACAGGCCGGCCACGAAATCTCGGGAGTATCCTGATGCCCAGACCATCATCGCGCATTTCCGGCATCGTGCCTTCGGGCAAGGATGGCTGGGAGGTCCACACCGAGGCATGGGCCCGCAAGGAGGCGGGCCAGGACATCATCATGCTGTCGGTCGGCGACCATGATTTCGATACGCCGAGCCAGACCATCGAAGCCTGCGTGACGGCGGTTCGCGGCAGCAACCACCACTACACCCCGCTTCCCGGCGTTCCGCGCCTGCGCAGGGCGATGGCGGCGGCCTCGACCGCCTGCACCGGGGTCGAGACGGCACCTGACCAAGTCATCGCCACGCCGGGCGGCCAGGCTGCCCTTTACGCGGCCGTGCAGGCCGTTCTCGACCAGGGCGACCACGCTATCGTGGTGGCGCCCTACTACGCGACTTATCCCAACACGTTCAGCGCCGCCGGCGCCAGCTTCACCGTCGTCGAGACGCCGGCCGAGGACGGTTTCCAGCCGCACGCCGAGATGATCCGCGCGGCGCTCAAGCCCAACACGCGCGCCATTTTGATCAACACGCCGAACAACCCGACCGGCGCCGTCTATTCGCGTGAGCGTCTGGAAGAGCTGGCCGAGATCTGCCGCGAGCACGATCTCTGGCTGCTGTCGGACGAGGTCTACTGGACGCTCGGCGGCGGCGAGCACATCTCGCCGCGCGGCCTGCCCGGCATGGCGGAGCGCACGCTGGTCATCAATTCGATGTCCAAGAGCCATGGCATGACCGGCTGGCGCATGGGCTGGCTGACCGGCCCAGCGCAGATGATCACGCTGTTGACCAATCTCAATCTGGTGACGACCTACGGCCTGCCGGCCTTCATCTCGATCGCCTGCGCCGAGGCGCTGGAGAACCGCTTTGGCGTCAGGGAGATCGCCGAACGCTATGCGGCGCGCCGCACCGTCCTGCTCGACGCCGTGCGCGGCATGAACAATATCAGCGTGCACGGCTCCGAGGGCGGCATGTATGTCATGCTCGACATCTCCGCCGTCGAGCCCGACGACGAGAAATTCGCCTGGGCCTTTCTCGACCAGGAGAGTGTCGGCGTCATGCCGGGTTCCAGCTTCGGCAAGGCCGCTGCCGGCCACATCCGCATCAGCCTCTGCCAACCGGAGCCGGTGCTTCAGGAAGCCGCAAAACGCCTGCGCCGCTTCGCATCCGGCTATCGCCGCGAGGCCGCATGACCAGAAGCATTCCCACCAAGGCCCGCGCGGTTATTATCGGCGGCGGTGTCTCCGGCTGTTCGGTCGCCTACCACCTGGCCAAGCTCGGCTGGACCGACATCGTGCTGCTGGAACGCAAGCAGCTGACCTCGGGAACGACCTGGCACGCCGCCGGCCTGATCGGCCAGCTGCGCGGCTCGCAGAACATGACGCGGCTGGCCAAATATTCGGCCGACCTCTACGTCAAGCTGGAAGCCGAAACGGAAGTCGGCACCGGCATGCGCCAGGTCGGCTCGATCACCGTGGCGCTGACTGAGGAGCGCAAGCACGAGATTTATCGGCAGGCCTCGCTCGCCCGCGCCTTCGATGTCGATGTGCGCGAGATTTCGCCTGGTGAAGTCAAGGAGATGTACCCGCATCTCAACGTGTCCGATGTGGTCGGCGCCGTGCATCTGCCGCTCGACGGCCAGTGCGATCCGGCCAACATCGCCATGGCGCTGGCCAAGGGCGCCCGCCAGCGCGGCGCCACAGTCGTCGAGAATGTGAAGGTCACCAAGGTCCACACCAAGGCCGGTCGCGTCACCGGCGTGTCGTGGGCGCAAGGCGACGACCAGGGCACGATCGAGGCCGACATCGTCGTCAACTGCGCCGGCATGTGGGCGCGCGAGCTCGGCGCCCAGAACGGCGTCACCATCCCGCTGCATGCCTGCGAACATTTTTATCTCGTCACCGAGCCGATCCCCGGGCTCGGTCGTCTACCGGTGCTGCGCGTTCCCGATGAATGCGCCTACTACAAGGAAGACGCCGGCAAGATGATGCTCGGCGCCTTCGAGCCGGTGGCCAAGCCCTGGGGCATGGACGGCATAAGCGAGGATTTCTGCTTCGACCAGTTGCCGGAGGACATGGAGCATTTCGAGCCGATCCTCGAAATGGGCGTCAATCGCATGCCGATGCTGGCAACCGCCGGCATTCACACCTTCTTCAACGGCCCCGAAAGCTTTACCCCCGACGACCGCTACTATCTCGGCGAAGCGCCGGAGCTGTCGGGCTACTGGATGGCGACCGGCTACAATTCCATCGGCATCGTCTCGTCCGGCGGCGCCGGCATGGCGCTGGCGCAGTGGATCAATGACGGCGAAGCGCCCTTCGACCTCTGGGAAGTCGACATCCGCCGCGCCCAGCCATTCCAGAAGAACCGTAGGTATCTCAAGGAGCGTGTCTCCGAAACACTCGGCCTGCTCTATGCGGATCACTTCCCCTACCGGCAGATGGCAACGTCCAGAAATGTCAGGCGCTCGCCCCTGCACGAACACCTGAAGGCGCGCGGCGCCGTGTTCGGCGAAGTCGCCGGCTGGGAGCGCGCCAACTGGTTTGCGCGAGAGGGGCAGGAGCGCGAATACCGCTATTCCTGGAAGCGGCAGAACTGGTTCGACAACCAGCGCGAGGAGCACCTGGCGGTCCGCAACAAGGTCGGCCTGTTCGACATGACCTCGTTCGGCAAGATCCGTGTCGAAGGCCGCGACGCCTGTGCCTTCCTGCAAAGGCTGTGCGCCAACGATATGGACGTGGCGCCGGGCAAGATCGTCTACACCCAGATGCTCAACCAGCGCGGCGGTATCGAAAGCGACCTCACGGTGTCGCGGCTATCTGAGACCGCCTACTTCCTCGTCGTGCCGGGCGCGACGCTGCAACGCGACCTCGCCTGGCTGCGCCGGCATGTCGGGGATGAATTCGTAGTCATCACCGATGTCACGGCAGCTGAGGCCGTGCTCTGCCTGATGGGTCCGGATGCGCGAAAACTGATGCAGAAGGTCAGCCCTAATGATTTTTCCAACGACAAGAATCCGTTCGGCACCTTCCAGGAGATCGAGATCGGCATGGGCCTCGCCCGTGCCCACCGCGTCACCTATGTCGGCGAACTCGGCTGGGAACTTTATGTTTCGACCGACCAGGCGGCCCATGTCTTCGAGGCGATCGATGAAGCGGGGGCGGATGTCGGCCTGAAACTTTGCGGACTGCATACGCTGGATTCCTGTCGCATCGAAAAGGCGTTTCGGCATTTCGGCCATGACATCACCGACGAGGACAATGTGCTGGAGGCCGGCCTCGGCTTTGCGGTCAAAACCGCCAAGGGCGAGTTCATCGGCCGCGATGCGGTGCTGAAGAGAAAAGAAGCCGGCCTGTCGCGCCGGCTGGCGCAGTTCCGTTTGAAAGACCCTGAACCCCTGCTCTTCCACAACGAGGCGATCCTGCGCGACGGCAAGATCGTCGGCCCGATCACATCGGGGAATTACGGCCACCATCTCGGCGGCGCGATCGGACTGGGCTATGTGCCCTGCCAGGGCGAGAGCGAGGCGGATGTGCTGGCCTCGTCCTACGAGATCGAGATCGCCGGCGAGCGTTTTGCGGCGGAAGCATCGCTGAAGCCGATGTACGATCCCAAGGCGGAACGGACGAGGATGTAGCACCTTTTTACCCTCCCCCTTGTGGGGAGGGTCGGCTCGCAGTCGGAGCGAAGCGGCGATTGCGAGCCGGGGTGGGGGTGCGCCCTACGAGACCCCCCACCCCGCTTCGCAAATGCCGCCTTGCGGCATTTGCTGCGCGACCCTCCCCACAAGGGCGAGGGTGAAGAAGCTCAAAACCGCTCCAGCTTCGCCCGCACTTTCACCAGAAACGCCGCCCTCGTCCTTGGCGTCGAGGCGTCCATCAGGTAGTGCGCCAGGAAAAACGTCCGGCAGCGGCGGGCGCACAGCGCGCGCATACCGCGCAGCAAGGTCTTGCGGCCGGGCTGGCCGACGACGACGCTCCACCAGGTCGGCGCGCCGCAGGTGGTAATGACGCCGACCCTGGTGACATGTGTCATCAGCGACGTGATGCGCCCCTTGCCCAGCTTGAAGGCGACATCGGTCGCCCAGACCCGGTCGAGCCAGCCCTTCAGCATGGCCGGCAGCCCGTACCACCAGGTCGGATAGATGAACAGGATCGCCTCAGCCCAGGCGAGATGCTCGAAATGCGGTTTTAGGGCCGGATCCTCCGGCGCCCGCTCATTGTAGGCGCGTCGCTCTTCGCAGCCCATCACCGGATCGAATTTCTCCGCATAGAGGTCGAGCAGCCGCACCTCCCAGCCGCGTGCCTTCAGCACATCGACTGCGGCATCTCTGATGGCGGCGCAAAAGCTTTCGGGCACCGGATGGCAATAGACCACCAGCACGCGCATCAGAATTCATCCATCCCGGCCGCGACCTTGGCCATGAAGGCTGCCCGCGTCTCGTCGGTCGACAGGTTCATCGAATAATGAGCGAGGTAGGACACCGAGGCGCCGGGCCTGATCGTCGCGCGCAGCATCCGCTTGACCAATCTGCGTGGCGGATCGCCCATCAGCATGGCGCGGAAGCGGCTGCCGCCATAGGTGGTGACGGCGGTCAGCTTGCGGATGTTGTGGAGCGAAGGCTGCGCCTTGCCGTCGACCAATTTGAACGACACGCCGGGCAGAAACACGCGGTCGAAAAAGCCTTTCAGGATGGCCGGGAAGCCGTAGTTCCAGACGGGATATGACAGCACCAGCGCCTCGGCCTTGAGCAGCCGCTCGACATAGGGCGCGGCCGGGTCCGCAGGGCTGCGTTGGTTATGATAATCCAGCCTCTCCCCGCGCGTCAGCCTGGGGTCGAAATCCTCTGCATAGAGATCGCAATCGTCGACCTCATGGCCGGCGGCCGTCAGCCGCTCGACGATCGTGCGGTGCAGGCCTGCATTGAAGCTGGTCTCCACCGGGTGTGCGTAGAGGACGAGGACTTTCATGGGGAAATGCTTGCGAGGTGGGCGCGAGGCACCCCCCTCTGCCCTGCCGGGCATCTCCCCCGCAAGGGGGGAGATCGGACTGCCGCATCGCTTTCACTAATTGTCAGCGTGTCAGATTGGCCGCGGCGTTCAGGCTGCCAATCTCCCCCCTTGCGGGGGGTGAGAAGTGGTCGGCGAAGCCGATGGGAAGCCAATTGCTTGGCTTTCCAAACGACGAACGCCCGAAGCGGCAGCGTAGGGCCTGTGCCGGCAGGACAGAGGGGGGTGCTCAAGCTCAAACCTCTGCTCATTCTGCTTTCTGCAAACCCTTGAACAAAAAAGTCCGGCCCGAGCGATAGTCGTAATCCGGATTTTCCCAGGCGATCATCTTGCCGGGATTGAGCAGGCCTTGCGGATCGGTCTCGCGCTTGAAGGCGAGCTGGATTTCATCCGTCTGCTTCATGCCGCCCTCTTCCAGCGTGTAGCGGTGCGGGTTGAAGATCGGGCAGCCATTCTCCTCATGCAGCCGGATGATTTCGTTGAGCCGCGCCTCGGTGGTGAATTTCACCAGCGGCAGGCCGAAGCAGGTGATGTTGCCGTCGAGGCGCACGAATTCGAGATGCGAAAAGACCTCGTTCGGAAACATCGCGTCCATCTTCTCCACCAGCGCCAGCTGGTTGGGAAACGGATAGAGCGATTGCAGATAGGTGATCGCGGGATCGACCCGCAGTGCCCTGAGCGTGGTGTGGTTCCACGCCAGTTCGAAGCCCGGCGGCAGGCCCTTTTTCTCTTCGTCCGTTGCCGTCGCCGCATTGAAGATGACTTCGCCGCCGGCGCGGCGGGTGAAGGCGAGGAACGCGTCTAGCCCATGCCGGGCAACCATGACGACGCAGATGCTTTGCCCGTCCCGGAAGAACTTCTGGTGGCGCTTGAAATAGAGCTGCGGCACGGGCGCGGCGATCGGCGTGATCAGCTTGGTCAGGATGCCGTCCTGGCGTGCCAGCGCGTTGCCGTAGCGGGCTGCCGGCATGAAAGCGTCGAAGCCGACGATCACGTCGATCCATTCATAGGCTGCAGTCAGCGGCATCTCGACCTCGGTGATGATGCCGTTGGTGCCATAGGCGTGGGTGACCTTGTGCAGGTCCTCGCCGGCGAGTTCGAGCGCCTTCGGCTCCGCCTCCATAGTGACGACGCGCAGGCGCAGCACATTGCCGAAATCACGCAGACCGCCGAAATTGATCGAGCCAACGCCGCCCGAGCCGCCGGCGATGAAGCCGCCGATCGAGGCGGTGTTGTAGGTCGACGGCGACAGCCGCAGTTCCTGCCCGGAATGCGCGCGCGTCGCTCTGTCGATGTCGGCGAGGATCGCGCCCGGCCCGGTGACGACGCGGCCCGGCGCTATGGCCTTGATCTCGTTCATCTCGGCAAGGTTCAAAACCACGCCGCCCGATAGCGGCATCGCCTGACCGTAATTGCCGGTGCCGCTGCCGCGCGGCGTCACCGGAACGCCATGACGGTGGCAAGCGGTAAGCACGCGGATCAGTTCGGCCTCGTTCCTGGGCGTCACGATCAGGTCGCCGGTGACGTGGTCGAGCTGCTGCTTCAGCACCGGGCTGTACCAGTAGAAGTCGCGGCTCTTCTGCTGGACGATGGCCGGATTGTCGTCGAGCTTTATCCCGTCGAGATCGCGTTTGAGCGCCGAAACATCCATCATTCCACCATCAGTTCGTCGAGCTCGGCATAGTCGGGCAATTGCCTGTCGATCGCTCGGCCGTTGCGCACGACGATGCGATCCGATTCGGGCCGCGACAGCAATTCCGTCCAGCTCCGCCCTTTGAAGACGATGAAATCGGCGCTGCCACCGGCTGCCAGTGTCCCGACACCATCGAGCCGCATCACCTTGGCCGGCGTCGCCGCCACCGTCTGCGGCCAGTCGCCGACCGGATGGTCGAAATGCAGGATGCGCGTCGCCATGCGGTAGACCTCCAGCATGTCGAGATCGCCATAGGCATAGAACGGATCGCGGGTGTTGTCGGAGGCGACCGCGACCGGGATGCCCCTCGCCTTCATCTCGTGCAGCAGCGTCACGCCGCGCCAGCGTGGCGTGGTCTGGTCGGCACGCCGGTCCTGCAGATAGAGATTGCACATTGGCAGCGACACCACCGCCAGCCGCGCCTTGGCCACCTTGTCGAGTGTATCGAGCACGTCGAGATCCGGCTGGCGCGCCAGCGAGCAGCAATGTCCCACCAGCATGTTGCCCTCAAAACCGTTCCACAGTGCCGCCTCGGCGATCTTCTTCAGCGATATCGCCGCGATGTCGTCGGTCTCGTCGGCGTGGAAATCGAGATCGAGCCCGTGCCTGTTCGCCTCGGCGAACACCTTGTCGAGAAGCTCTTCGAGATCCGGCACCATATAGGTGACGACGCCGAGCACGCCCTTGGCCGCAGCCACGCGCTTGGCCAGCCTCTCGAACCACTTTCTGTCGCGCACGCCTTCGATGCCGAGCAGGCAGGCTGCCTGCAATTCGATGCGGCCGCGCCATTTCTCCCGCATCGCCTCGAACACCGGCCAGGAGATTTCCTCCTGTGGCGGCACGCTGTCGAGATGCGTGCGCAGCGCCTTGGTGCCGTGCGCGTAGGCCGAGCGCAGCGAGAAATCCATGCGCCGCGCCACGTCCTCGGCGCTCCAGCGCGCTGCACGGTCGGCGCCGGTGGCATTGAGCGCGCCCATGAAACTGCCGTCGGGATTGGGTTTGCGCGGCCAGATATGGCCCTTGTCGATGTGGGTGTGGCAGTCGACGAAGCACGGCAGCACGATGCGGCCGGCAAGGTCGATGGCGGTGGCTGGCGCTTTTGATTTCTTGTGCGCGGCGATGGCTGAGGTCTTGCCATCGGCGACCGTTATGTCGGCCAGGGCGAAGCCGTCGCTGTCGTAAGTGGCGGCAAGGCCTGATGTCAGCGACCGGTGAAGGCGGACGTTTGTGAGATGGTACGAGCCAGAGGTCGGTATCAAGGACCGCCCCCCTCTGCCCTGCCGGGCATCTCCCCCTCAAGGGGGGAGATTGGCAGCTTTTCCGACAGCACCCGTCTTCCAACGTCGATAATTGGCGAAATCCCGGATGACGTCCAATCTCCCCCCTTGAGGGGGAGATGGCCGGCAGGCCAGAGGGGGGTGTTTCGCGCCAGCATCTCAATCACGTCACCCAACCCCCTACCGCTCCTGCTTCAGCGCGCTCTCGTGCCAGCGGCGCAGGATGAGATGCGATATCAGCGACAGCACCAGGAAGATCAATATGCCGGTGAGCGAGATCAGGATCAGCGCCGCGAACAGCCTGGGCGCGTTGAGCCGGTAGCCGGCCTCGATGATCCGCGAGGCGAGCCCCGACGACTGCCCCTGCGCGCCCGCGACGAACTCGGCCACCACGGCGCCGATCAGCGACAGGCCGCCGGCTATCTTCAAGCCTCCTAGAAAATACGGCATGGCCGCCGGCAGTCTGAGATAGCGCAATTGCTGCCAGCGCGTCGCGCCGTTGAGCTTGAACATGTCGCGCAGATTGCGGTCGACCGAATTGAGGCCGAGCGTGGTGTTGGACAGGATCGGGAAGAACGCAACGATCCAGGCGCAAAGCAAAAGCTTCACCGTCTGGTTGTCCACATAGATGTTGATGAGCGGGAAGACCGCCACGATCGGCGTTACCTGCAGCACGATGGCGAAGGGAAAGAACGACATCTCCACCCATTTCGATTGCGCAAACAGCACCGCCAGTCCGACGCCGCCGACGACCGCGAGCAGCAGGCTGAGAAAGGTTATGCGCAACGTGACCAGCAGCGCGGAGAACAGGAGCCCGGCATCGCTATAGAGCGTCCACAGCACCACGCCGGGGCGCGGCAGGATATATTGCGGGATCGCGTTCCACACGCAGATGCGGTCCCACAGCCAGATCGCCAGGATCATGATCGCCAGCGGCAAGACCCACCGGCCGATCCGCTCCAGCCGCTCCTGGCGTACACGGCCGGCCTCTTCCGCGTCGAGCGTTGCGGCATTCTGGTCAATGGCCGTCATGGTGCGGTCCGGCTGATGTGTTGATGGCGTTGACCAGGATGTCCGAGGCCTGGCGGCAGAGCGCGGCATAGTCGGGCGAAGTGCGGAACACCTCGTCGCGTGGATAGGCGGCATCGATTGCCAACTCGGCATGGACGCGGCCCGGCCGCGCCGCCATGACGACGACGCGGTTTGACAGGAACACGCTTTCGAAGACGCTGTGGGTGACGAAGACGACGGTGAAGCGCTCGTCCTGCCACAGCTCCAGAAGGTCGTTGTTGAGCTTGAAGCGGGTGATCTCGTCGAGTGCCGCGAACGGCTCGTCCATCAACAGAATGCGCGGCTTCGTCACCATGGCGCGTGCGATCGAGACGCGCATCTTCATGCCGCCGGAAAGTTCGCGCGGCACGGCGTTTTCGAAACCGGTCAGGTGCACCCGCTCCAGCATCTCCATCACCACCGGCGCCGCTTTGGCACGCGACACGCCTTTCAGCCTGAGCGGCAGCCAGACATTGTCGAAGACATCGGCCCAGGGCAGCAGCGTCGGTTCCTGGAAGACGAAGCCGATATTGGCGCGGTCGATCGAACCGCCCCAGTCGAGCTGACCGGATGTCGGCGTCGACAGGCCCGCGATCAGCCTCAACGCCGTTGACTTGCCGCAGCCGGACGGCCCGAGAAGGCTGACAAAATCGCCCTCGCGGATGGCGAGATCGACGTCGCTCAATGCAGTCACGCCATTGGAAAACACCTTGCCGACATGGCGCAGCGTCAGCAGCATCGGGCCTTCACCCGATGCCGTCATGGGCGCCTGCGCCATCTTTTCCAGCTTCACGACTACTTCTTCAGCTCGATCCCGACACCTTTGTTGATGAAGGCCAGCGTGTAGGCCTTCTTGATATCGATGCCCTCGGGCGTGACCTTGGCCTTGACCATCTTGTCATAGAAGCTCTTGATCCGGTCTTCGTTCATGGCGCCGATGCCGAGCTTTTCGGTGTCGCCGGAATCGGCCAGGCCGAACTTCTTCATCTGCTCGATCGAGAAGGCAATCTGCTCGTCGCTCATGTCGGGATTGTCTTTCTTGATCATCTCGTTGGCGGCCTTGTTGTCGCCGTAGAGGTAGTTGTACCAGCCCTTGGCCGAGCCATCGACGAAGCACTGGACCACCTCCGGCCGCTTGTCGATCGTGTCCTGCATCACCTCGATCGTAGTCGAATAGGTGTCCCAGCCATAGTCGGCGAGCAGGAACTGGTTGGGCACGAAGCCGCCTTCCTTCTTGACCGCAAAAGGCTCCGAGGTGACGTAACCCTGCTGGATCGACTTCTTGTTGGCCAGGAATGGAGCGGTGTTGTAGGTGTAGGGCACGCGCTTGGCGGCATCAAAACCGAGATCGATGACCATCCACTGGAAGAAGGTCTGGACGCCCTCGTCGCCGAGAATGTACTGGTCGGCGTTCTTCAAATCCTCCCACTTGTCCAGCCCCTGCCCCGGGTGGGACATGATGACTTGAGGGTCCTTCTGGAAATCGGCGGCGACGACGCGCATCGGGATGCCCTGCTGGACGGCGTCGAAGGCCGACAGCAGATTGCCGCCCATGTAGAAATCGAGCTTGCCGGCCAGCAGCAGCGGCCGCCCGCTGACCTGCGGACCGCCCTGTGAAATCGTCACGTCGAGGCCACAGGCGGCATAGGTGCCATCGGCGACGGCCTGATAGTAGCCGCCATGCTCGGGCTCGGCCAGCCAGTTGGTGCCGAAGGTAACCTTCTCGTTTGCTGCAGCACCGAGCGTGCCGGCTCCGAGCAGCGCGATCGCCAGCGCTGAAATCTTCTGTTTTCCGTACATCGACACCACCCTTTGTTGGCTCCGGAACGTCACGCGCCGGGCTCGACACCATTGATCCAAGAAGCAAGACACATGCCACCGCCCGGACCGCCTGCTTCTCGCGGCGATCATTGCCAAGACCGGGCGGGGCCATGCTGTGCGGAAGGCATCGTGCCTATTTTTTGGACGCCTGTCCACAATCGCCCTTGTGCCATGCACCACATCTTGAACGTACTATCGGTCACGTCTTAGGCTGGTCTCGCAGACAGGAGATTGCCATGTTCAGATACCTCGCGCCGAAGTCGATCAAGCCGCCTTTCGCCCGCTACAGCCACGGCGTCGAGGTGCCGCCAGGCAAGCGGCTGGTTCTGTGCTCCGGTCAGGTCGCCATCACGGCGGACGACGAGATCCCCGAGGATGCCGGCGCGCAGGCCGAGCTCTGCTTTCAAAACATAGCGGCGATTCTGGCTGAAGCCGGGCTGGGGCTAGGCGACATCGTGCGCATCAACGCCTACGTCACCGACCGCGCCTTTCTGCGGCCCTATATGGACGTCCGCGACCGCTTGTTTGCCAGCCCCGCGCCCGCCTCGACGCTGATGATCGTGTCAGGCTTTGCGCGGCCGGAGTTCAAGGTCGAGGTCGAGGCGATTGCGGCTGGGTGATCGACAGGCGACGTTTGGCGCGCTAGGTCTCCCTCATAGTCAAGAGGCATGACATGACCGTTGCAAACAGACGAGTTTGGTGGGGCGACTACCGGACCACCGAATACGCCGCGATCGATCCGGAGGCGACGATTGCCGTGCTGCCGGTGGCGGCGATCGAGCAGCACGGCCCGCATCTGCCTGTATCAACCGATACCTCGATCATGAACGGCATGCTGGAGACGGTCATCGCCCGCCTGCCCGGCGATCTCGACATCCGCATCCTGCCGGTCCAAACGGTCGGCAAGTCGAACGAGCATCTGCAGGCGCCGGGCACGCTCACCCTGCCGGCGGCCACCCTGGTCGATGCCTGGACCGAGCTTGGCCTGTCCGTTGCCCGCGCAGGCGTAAGGAAACTGATCGTCGTCAACTCGCATGGCGGCAATGAAGAGATCATGGGCATCGTCACGCGCGAGCTGCGCGTGCGTGAGAGGATGCTGGCGGTGAAGACCAGCTGGCAGCGCTTCGGCCGCCCCGCCGGCATGTACACCGAGCTGGAAGACCGCCATGGCATCCATGGCGGCGACGTCGAGACCTCGTTGATGCTGCATTTTCGCCCGGAGTTAGTCGACATGGCCAAGGCCGACAATTTCGCCTCCAAGGTCGCCCGCGCCGAAACCGAATTTGCGCTGCTGCGCCACACCGGAACGCACGCTTTCGCCTGGATCGCTGGGGATCTCAACCCCAACGGCGTGGTCGGCGATGCCAGCATTGCCACGGCCGAGAAAGGCCGACTGACGGCGGAGCATCAGGCCGACGGCTTCATCACCCTGTTGAAGGATGTGCGCAAGGCGAAGCTTGCCGACTGGCTGGCATAGCGGGCCGCCTTAGCCGTCGATCTTCAACACGAAAGGCGTACCCTCAAAAGCATCGGCGCCGCGTCCGATCGCCTCGATCGCTTCGATCATGCGGCCTTGTCGTGAGAGCAGAGCATCCGCGACGGCGATCAACCGTGGATTGGGTGTCGCCGAGGGCGAAAGCTTCCGCAATGTCTGCGCAAGTTCGACTTCGTCGCGCTTCGGGGCGAGCGCCGCCGCAATGATATAGGCCGAGGCGGTCGAGCGGCTGATGCCGGCATAGCAATGGACGACCATGGGTTTGGCGCGGTCCCATTTCCGGGCGAAATCGAGCAGATTGCGCACATGGCCTTCGCCGGGCATGGTCATGCCGTCCTGCGCCACCGCGATGTCGTGCATGACCAGATGCAGGTGGTTTTCCCTCGCGATTGAGGCCGGCCGCGTCACCTCGGTGCCGGCAGCGAGCAGCGACAGCACGCGCTCGGCGCCGCTTTTGGCCACCGTCTCCTCAAGCTTTGCCAGCGAACAGATATGGATCATGGCGCGATCTCCTTCGACCCATCGTCGCGCCGTGCGCCCCAGTCGGCAAGCGCCGATTCAAGCCGCTGCCATTCCTCCTGACTTCCAGGCAGCCCCGCGCGGAGCACCTGGGGACGCTCGGAAAAATGCCTGAGCAATATGCCGCGCTCACCGAGCGTCGAAAACAGCCCCGGTGCATCGGCAAGCCGGAGATAGCGAAACAGCGTCGTGCCGCCGGCGACAGCAACGCCAAAGCGCGAAAGCAGCGCATCGAGCCGCGCCGCATCCTGCGCCAGCCGCCGCCGCATGTCGGCCTGCCAGCCGCTGTCGGCAAGCGCGCGGATGCCGTATTCGAGCGCTGGGCCGGCGACCGCCCAAGGGCCGAATTGCGTTTCAAGCCTTTCGACCGTCGCTGCATCGGAAAGTGCGAAGCCGAGCCGCAGGCCGGCGAGACCGAAGAACTTGCCAAACGAGCGCAGCACGACGATGCCGCCCCGCCCGACATCGCCGGCCAGGCTTTCCGCGTGCGGGCCGACATCCATGAAGGCTTCGTCGACGACCAGCTGACCGCCTATGGCGCGCAATGTCTCGGCAAGCCGAAGCAGCCTTTCCCGCGACACGACTCGCCCGTCGGGATTGTTGGGATTGACGACGATGGCAATTTCGGCTCCGGCAAGCGCCTCGAAATCGTCGACCTCCGCCACCGCATGGCCGGCAATCGCGGCGGCCCTGGCATGCTCGGCATAGGTCGGCCCGAGCACCAGCGCCTTGCCGGGGCTGACCAGCGAGGCGACGCGCGGCAGCAGGATCTGCGTGCCCGGGGCGACCACCACATTCTCGGCCGAAGGCGCGCCATAGGCGCCGGCCGCGACCCTGGCCAGCTCACGCAGGCGCGCGGCCTCCGGCAATCGTGACAGGGCGGTGGCGGGCAGCTCGAAAAGCGGGTAGGAGTGCGGATTGATACCTGTCGAGAGATCGACGAAAGGTTGTGGCGCGTGAGGGAAGAGCGCCCTCGCCCGGCCAAGGGATCCACCGTGATCCACCACAGTAATCGCTCCATCAGAAAGCTTCATGTCGATCCTGATCGCTTTCCTGTCGCTGGCCATCGAACGCATCCTGGGTTACCCGGACTGGCTGTTCCGTGCCGTCGGCCATCCCGTCACCTGGTTCGGCAGGCTGATAGCCTTTCTCGACCTCAGGCTCAACCGCGACACTGATTCCGACGCGCTGCGTCGCCGCCGCGGCGTGCAGGCGCTGCTGGTGATCGTGCTGGTGCCGGCGGCAATCGCCTTCATCGTGCAAATCCTGCTCTGGCAGCTCTTTCCTGCCGGCATGATCATCACGGCAATCCTGGCCTCGTCGCTGCTGTCGCAAAAGAGCCTTACCGAACATGTCGAGGCGGTGGCCGATTCGCTGGATACCGGCGGGCTGGCGCTCGGCCGCATTGCGGTTGCGCGCATCGTCGGCCGCGATCCAGAGAAGCTCGACCATGCCGGCGTCAGCCGCGCCGCCATCGAAAGCCTGGCCGAGAATTTCTCCGACGGCATCGTTGCGCCCGCCTTCTGGACAGGTGTCTGCGGTCTGGCCGGCGGCGTCGCCTACAAGGCCGCCAACACCGCCGATTCGATGATCGGCCACCGCACCCCGCACCACGAGGCCTTCGGCCGCGCGGCGGCACTCTTCGACGACTGGATCAACCTGCCGGCGTCCCGGCTGACCGCGTTGCTGATCGTTGCCGCCGCCTTTCTCGTTGACGGCGCCGATCCCCGCAACGCCTGGCAAGCAGTGCGGCGCGACGCCAAAAAGCACCGCTCGCCCAATGCCGGCTGGCCGGAAGCGGCAATGGCCGGCGCACTCGGCCTGGCGCTCGCCGGCCCGCGCAGCTATGGCGGCGTCATCGTCGAGGACGCCTATATGGGCGAAGGCGGTAGGCGCGCGGCGGAAAGCCAGGACATCAGGCAGGCGCTGAAATTGTACCAGGTGGCGGACTATCTGCTGATTGGGCTGTTCGGGTTGCTGTCGGCGGTGCTTATCGCGGTGACGTTCTGAGAGCTTACCGTCGCCTTCCTTTACCCTCCCCCTTGTGGGGAGGGTCGGCGCGAAGCGCCGGGGTGGGGGACTGCGTACTACGAGAACCCCCACCCCGATCCGCTTCGCGGATCGACCCTCCCCACAAGGGGGAGGGTAAAGGCACTCACCCATTCACCAGCGCCAACAGCTCCTCCGTATAGCGCTTGCCAACCACCTTGTCCGGCGACAGCGCATCGCCGATCGCCGCGACCTCAGCCGCGCTCAGCTCGATCCCGACCGCCGCCGTGTTCTGCTCGAGATGGCGTATCTTTCTTGCGCCGGGGATCGGCACGATGAAGTCGCCCTGGTGCAGCACCCAGGCCAGCGCCAGCTGGGCCGAGGTGACGCCTTTTTCCACCGCCAGCTTTTCCAGCGTCGCAACGACCTTGGCATTAGCGGCCATGGCGTCGGCCTGGAAACGCGGCAAGGTCCGGCGCCAGTCGTCGTCGCTGAGGGCCTCGGGCTTGGCGATGGTGCCGGTGAGCAGGCCGCGACCGAGCGGGCTGTAGGGGACGAAGCCGATGCCGAGTTCGCGGCAGACATCGAACACTTCGTCTTCGGGGTCGCGGCTCCAGAGCGAATATTCACTCTGCACGGCAGCGATCGGATGCACGGCGTGCGCCCGGCGGATGGTGGTGGCACTGACCTCCGACAGGCCCAGCGCCCGCACCTTGCCGTCGCGCACCAGTTCCGCCATGGCGCCGACCGTGTCCTCTATCGGCACGCCGGGATCGACGCGGTGCTGGTAGTAGAGGTCGATGACATCGGTATCGAGCCGTTTCAGCGAGGCTTCCGCCACTGCCTTGACGTGCTCCGGGCGGCTATCGACGCCAACCATACGTTCGAGGCCTGAGCCTTCCTCGGAAATCTTGAAGCCGAATTTGGTGGCGATCGTCACCCTGTCGCGCACCGGCTTCAACGCCTTGCCGAGAAGTATCTCGTTCTCAAAGGGGCCGTAAACTTCGGCGGTGTCGAAAAACGTCACGCCGATCTCGACAGCGCGGCGCAAAGTGGCGATTGCGTCGGCCTCTGCCTGACCGCCATAGGCGAAGCTCATGCCCATGCAGCCGAGGCCGACGGGGAAGACTTCGAGTTCAGTACCAAGTTTGCGGGTTTTCATGGCGCGTCTCCTTGTTGCGATGAAGGAGAGATAGTGCCTGGTCTTACGTTCGATAATTGGCTGTCATTCGCACGGGCTGTTCTATAAAATAGATCAATGAATCGAGCGCATCTTTCTCAACTGGCTGTGCTGGCGACAGTCGCCCAATGCGGCAGTTTTCGTGGCGCGGCGCGCGAATTGGCCATTGCGCCTTCAGCGGTGAGCCATGCCGTGTCCAGCCTGGAGGCGCGGCTCGGCGTGCGGCTTTTGGCGCGCAGCACCCGCAGCGTGGCACCAACGGAGGAGGGCGCGCAGCTGCTCGAACGGCTGCGGCCGGCGCTGTCCGAGATCGATCTGGCGCTGGAAACGGCGATCGAGGCGCGCGACCGGCCGGCCGGGAACCTGCGGCTGACCGTGCCGCGCACCGCGGCCCACCTGGCATTGACGCCCAGGCTCGGCGGCTTTGCCGCGGCCTATCCTGACATCGTGCTGGAAATCGTCATCGAGGATCGCTTCACCGACGTCGTCGAAGGCGGCTTCGATGCCGGCGTGCGGCTCGGTGAAAGCCTGCAGCGCGACATGATCGCGGTGCGCATCGGACCGGACCTTCGCGGCGCCGTGGTCGGCGCGCCATCCTATTTCGCGACCATGCCAAGACCCCGCCATCCGCGCGATCTTGCCGACCACCGCTGCATCCGCTTCCGTTTTTCCAGCGGCATTCTTTACCGCTGGGAATTCGAGAAGGATGGCGAAGAGATCGAGATCGCGGCGCAAGGGCCGCTGATCCTCGACGAAGACCATCTGATCGCCGAGGCGGCGGTCGACGGCGCTGGGCTCGCCTTCGTCTTCGACGATTATGTGCGCGCGCCGCTCGCCGACGGTCGCTTGATCCGCGTGCTGGAAGACTGGTGTCCGCCCTTCGACGGTTTCTTCGTCTACTACCCCAGCCGCCGCCAGATGCGCCCGGCGCTGCGGGCGTTTGTGGATTTCTTCAAGGTCGGTGCTTAGCCACCTCCCCCTTGTGGGGAGGGTCGATCCGCGTAGCGGATCGGGGTGGGAGTCTTCGTAGGGCGCTACCCCCCCACCCCGTCGCTTCGCGCCGACCCTCCCCACAAGGGGGAGGGTGGAAGAAAGCCCAGCTGCCATTCGTTCACCAGCCATGCCGGCATTCATCACCAACAACTCAACCCGCTACGGCTGGGCGGCGATCGTCCTCCACTGGCTGATCGGCATCCTGTTCATCGGCCAGTTCATGCTCGGCTTCATCATGGTGCGGTTGACCAGCCAGCGCACCGCCTTCGAGCTGATCCAGCTGCACAAATCCTTCGGCTTCCTGCTGCTCGGCCTCCTCATCCTGCGCATTGCCTGGCGGCTCGGCAACGCGGCCCCGGCCTTGCCGGCCTCGGTCGGAGGCCTGGAGCGTCGGACGGCGCCGCTGGCGCATCTGGCACTTTATGGCTTCCAGCTCGCGGTGCCGCTGTCCGGCTGGGCACTGGTTTCGGTGTCGATGCTGGAGATCCCCAGCATGCCGTTCAACCTTTTCGTGATGCCGAACCTGCCGCTCGGCGTGTCCGATGCGGCGGAAAACTTCTGGGCGGTAGCACACTGGTATCTCGCCTATGCCGGCATTGCCTTGGTTGCGCTGCATGCGCTGGCGGCGCTGCGGCATCATTTCTGGCTGCGCGACAGCGTGCTCACGCGCATGATCACGCCTTCGTCAGATCAGGACATGGAATAGCGCGCGCCGCGCATTCGTTCATTGGAGTGAGGGCGCAACACTTCGCCTGCCCCAGAAGGACAAAACCCATGTATGCGCGCATCTTCGGATTGGCGGCTGTTGCCGCTTGCCTTGCCATGCCTGTCTCCGCCGCTGTGGACCTCGGCGACGCCGCCGGCAGCTACACGGTCAACCCGGCCAGCTCCAGCATTCGCTTCTCCATCGGCAAGGTCGGTGGCGGCGGCCTCGACGGCGCCTTTGGCCGCTTCAAGGGCTCCATCCGCATCGACAACAGCGATGTCGGCCGTTCCGCGGTCAACTTCACCATCTATCCCGAAAGCGTCGGCACCGGCCAGGGCCGCATCGACGCCTTCCTGCGCTCCGATGCGGTGTTCGACGTGGCCAACAGCCCCGAAATCCAGTTCCGCTCGACCAGCGTAACCCGAACCAGCGACACCACGGCGCTGGTCAGCGGCCGGCTGACGGCGCGCGGCAAGACGTTTGCGGAAAAGTTCACTGCCGAGCTCGGCGGGCTGAAGGGTGGCGTCATTAAGTTCCACGTCACCGGCAAGGTGCTGCGCTCCCGCTACGGCATGGATGTCGGCACGCCGATCTATTCGAATATTGTCGATTTCGACATGACGCTGACGGGCAAGCGAGGCTAGCAGGACCAGCGATCCGCATTGGCTTTTCCCGCAATTTCGGGCAAACCTCCTCGCCTGTATATCGATAGGAGAAGCCTGATGTTCCGATGGGGTGTTTTGTCGACGGCCAAGATCGGCCGCGAGCAATTGTTGCCGGCAATCGTCGAGGCCGAGAATGGCGTTTTGTCCGCGATCGCCAGCCGCGACCTGTCGAAGGCCGAGGCCCTGGGCGAGCGGTTCGGCGCCAGACATGCCTTTGGTTCGTATGAGGAGCTGCTCGCTTCGAAAGACGTCGACGGCGTCTACATCCCGCTGCCGACCTCGCAGCATGTCGAATGGACGGCCAAGGCCATCGAAGCGGGAAAACATGTGCTGGTGGAGAAGCCGCTAGCGCTCGACGCCAAGGACATCGCGCCGCTGATCAAGCTGCGCGACAGCAAGAAGGTGCTGGTCTGCGAGGCCTTCATGGTCATCTACCACCCGCAATGGATCAAGGTGCGCGATCTCATCGCCGATGGCGCCATCGGCCGGCTGCGCCATGTGCAGGGCGCCTTCTCCTATTACAATGTCGATCCCACCAACATGCGCAACCAGCTCGATCTCGGCGGCGGCGCGCTGCCTGATATCGGCGTCTATCCGACGGTGTCGACGCGGTTTTCAACCGGCAAGGAGCCGCTCCGCGTGCAGGCGACGATCGAGCGCGACAAAAAATTCGGCACCGACATCTACTCCTCGATCCGCGCCGATTTCGGCGACTTCGAACTGTCCTTCTACCTCTCGACGCAGATGGCAGCGCGGCAGGTGATGGTGTTTCACGGCGAGAAGGGTTTCATCGAGGTGTTCTCGCCGTTCAATGCCGGGCTCTACGACCATCACCGCATCGAACTGCACAACCAGAACCATACGGAGGCGCAGGTGTTCCGCTTTCCCGGCACCCAGCAATACCGGCGCGAGGTCGAGACGTTTGCCAGGGCGGCACAGGGTGGCAAGGAGCGTGTCTTCACGCTGGAGGAGTCCGTGCTCAACCAGAAGGTCATCGACGCCATCTTCCGCGCCGGCGGCAAGGAAGGCTGGGAGGCCGTCTGATACAGCAATCTTAGCCGGTAATTTCATGGGAGAAGGGCGTCCGCATTGTGCATGCGGACGCCCTTTCCTATTGAACTGACGATCTCACGCGCCTCTGAGCGTCAGGTGCAAGGTCTCGGCGAAGCGGTCGGGATAGGGCGCAAAGCCCATGTGGTCGCCGGGGAAGGCGGCGCGCTTGCTGCCGAGCCTGTCGGCCAGCGCCTTGCCCATGCCGTCGATCGGCTGGCCGACGGACTCTTCGCCGATGCCGACCACGACCGGGCGGCCGCGCAGCGCCTCGATATCGGGACGATAGAGCGACAGCGGCATGACGCCATGCGCCAGCCAGTATTCGAAATTGCCGCTGACCCTGGCAAAGGTCTCGGCCTCCTCGGGCGACGGTTCGAACGAAGGCGGTCCGTCCTGCGGCCCGGCTTCATCCTGACCCGGCCCTTCCGACAGGCTGTTCTCGCTGAAGAATTTCTGCATCGCCGCCTCGACACCGTCGTCGAGCAGCATCATGCTGGGCGGCTCATGCGCCACCAGTGCACGAACCCGGCCGGGATGGCGGGCGGCGAGGTTGAGCCCGATCTGGGCGCCGCCGCTGGTGCCGAACACATAGGCCGGTCCGGCGCCAAGCGCCTCGATCAATCGCGCGGCATCGTCGCCATGGACATCGAGGTCCTGCTCTTGCGGCTCTCCGTCGAAGGTGCTGCGCGAATTGCCGCGCGGATCATAGGCGACCACCGTGTAGCGGTCGGCGAGGTGGCCCGCGACATCGGCGAAGACGCCGGCGTCCTGCGGTCCGCCGGGGATTATCAACAGTACGGGGCCGGAACCGCGCATCTCATAATAGAGGCTGGCGCCCGGTACTTTCAGCGTCGACGTTTGGGGGGTCATGTCCATCTCTCCTGTTGTTCTCATGTCAAAGTTCGGCTTTGCGCCGGGTCCGATCATTTGCTGGCGACAACCATGCGGTTGCCCTCGCTGTCGCGAATTCGGCGACCGTGCGGCCCGGCTGCCAAGTCGCTTCCTGCGGCTCGGTGATGATTTCGACGCCGCGCGCCTTCAGGCCCGCGACCGTTGCCTCGACATCGCCATCAACGAGCACCAGCACGGGCTCAGTGCCCGGCGTGTCATCGGGGCGTTTGACGAAATGCAAATTGGTGACGGCGCCGGGAAATGTCAGCTCGATCCAGCGCCAGCCGCTGTCGCCCATCAGCTGGTCCTCCGCCACCTGGCAAGCAAGATGGCCGGTGTAGAAGGCCTTGGCGCGGTCCTGGTCGAACACCGGCAATTCGGCAAACTGGATGTGCATGATGGGTCTCTCCTGCTCCTCGATGGCTGCCGCGCAGCCGTCCACGGGAAAGACGATCCGGACGATCGAAAAGATTCGCCGGGCGACGAATCTTTTCGAGGCCGCGAAACGTCTTCTCCGTGCAGAGTTGAAAAACAGGAGACGACAATGGGCTACAATCTCATCCGCTACGGCGTGAAGGACGAAAGCATCGCCGAGAACCGTATGCTGGTTGCACAGGTGTTCGAGGCACTCGACGACACGAAGCCGCAATCTGTGCGCTACCTCGTCCTGGAACTGGAGAATGGCGAGTTCATCCATCTTGTCAGCCAGGATGGCGGCGGCCTGACGGGGCTCGCAGCCTTCAAGGCCTTCAGCGCCGATCATGCCGGACGCCGCTCGACGCCGCTTGCCAGATCGCCGGCAAAGATCGTCGGCAATTATCGTATGCTGGCCGGCGAGGTCGTGCCGGCTTGAATGCAAAGACCGGCATTTTGGGAACGGACAGGATGAACACAGCAAAACTCGACCGCGTTGCCCTGGAGGCGATGCTCGGCTCCTTGCGACCGAAGCTGCACCGCTACTGCGCCCGCATGGCCGGCCCGGTGATCGATGGCGAGGACATCGTCCAGGAGACACTGATCAAGGCACTGCAGGCCATCGACGGCGACGCCGCGGTCGAGCGTCCGGAGCAATGGCTGTTCCGCATAGCCCACAATGCCGCGCAGGATCATCTGCGCCGGCGCCAGCGGGAGCAGGCGCGCATGAGCGAGACCGACATGACGACGATCGAAGACCCCTCCGCAAGCGCCGATGCGAGGCTCGCCACCGCCGCCAGCCTGCGAAGCTTCATGCAGCTGGCAACAGTGCAGCGCAGCGCCGTGATCCTTGTCGACGTGCTTGGCCTCAGCCTGCACGAAACCTGCGAAGTGTCCGGCGCGACGCTGGCCGCGACCAAGGCAGCGCTCCATCGCGGGCGGTCGCAGCTGCGCCTGCTGGCGTCACAGGACGAGCAGGCGCCTGCCCCAAAACTCGACGCCGGTGACGAGCGGCGCCTGCGCCGCTATGTCGACCTGTTCAACGCGCGCGACTTCGACGCCGTGCGCGCGTTGATCGCCGAGGACATCCAGCTTGAAGTCGTCAACCGCACCCGCATGCGCGGTAAGGCGCAAGTTTCCAACTATTTCGGCAATTACGACCGTGTCCAGGACTGGGCGCTGTCGCTCGGCTTCGTCGACGGCAGGCCGGCCATCCTGATCCGCAGCCCGCAAGCGGGAGATGACGCCGTGCGCGGCTTCATGCTGGTCGACTGGCAGGATGGAAAGGTCAGCCATATCCGCGATTTCCGCTACGCGCCCTATTGCCTTGCCGATGCGGACATCCGCTTCATCGACGAGTAAGCATCGGCCAGAGAGCGCGGGCTTCGCGCCTCAGGCGAAGCTTTGCAAATTGGCGTCCTGCAGCTTGGAGCCGGCGAGCAAGGCCTCGAGCACCTGCTTCTTGAGCGACAGGCACTGCGAGCGGGCAAGCTTTGCGATGGCCGAGACTTCGGCCAGCTCGCAGGCAAGCACCAACTCCTTCTGCTGGCCGATGATCGCTTGCGTGAAGTCGCGCGATTTGAAGCCGAGATGGAGGACACGCTCCGACTGGTCGAGCGTTTGGTCGAGCAGGCGAACCAGCCGCAGATTGCCGGAGAGTTCGGCCAGGGCCAGGCGAAAGGCGCGGTCGGCCGCCAGAAAGGCGACATGGCTGCGCAGCGTCTCCGGCTTCAGCACCTTCTGCGCCGCCAGCCTGATGTCGTCGAGCCCGCGTTCGGTGAGGTTTGCCGCGGCCACCCGGAACACTTCCGGTTCGATCAGGCTGCGGACGTCGAAGATCTCGTTGACGTCGCGCAGGCTAAGCGGTGCGATGACATAGCCGCGGCGCGGCTCGCTCTTGATCAGCCCTTCCTGCGTCAGGCGGGCCAAAGCCGAGCGGATCGTCGCCTTTCTGATCTGGTAGCGGTCGCCGATCTGCTTTTCGGTCAGGCTTTCGCCGGGTTGCAGGACGCAGGCGACGATGTCGCTCTTCAGCTGCTCATAAGCTTCCTCGCTGCGCAATATGTCGGCGGTCGACGGCGCCTTGACGGCGGACGGTGACACTGATTTCGGAAGAGCCATATCTGCCTGCCCGTTTGGTCTGCCCGTGTGGTCTGCCCGCGTAGTCTGCTTGCCCGTTTCGACCATCCGGTTGACGGGTCTGCCGGCATTCGCTAGCCTGAGCATCTCAGTTGTATTGGTTGAGCTTCCCAATGGAGATGACGACAAATGTCTCTTGCCGCCAACTCGCCTCTCTACGCCGTAACCGCCGATATCGTCAACGCAGCCAAAGGTGCTCATGCCTTCGAACGGGTCAAGGCGGTGCTGCGCGAACACACCGATCGCTTCCATGCATCAGGCGTGCTCGCGCATGAGGAAGACGACGATGAGGTGCTGCTGCATGCCAGCCCTGACTTGACCATCTACCACATCACGCTGTCGCCCGGCCTGCAGTACCCGCCGCACAACCATCTGATGGATGCGCTGATCGGCATCTACAAGGGCAGCGAGACCAACTTCATCTATCCCGTCGACGGCAGCGAGATCGATGCGCCGGAACGCCACGACATCGCGGCGCCCGCGGTGGTGCATATTAACCCGGATACGGTGCATGCGGTCGCCAACACCGGCAGCGCCCGCTCGGGCGCACTGCATGTCTATCTCGGCAATCTGACGGAGACCCACCGCCACATGTGGAGCCCGGACAGCACCCACGCCGAGCCGTTCGACAATGAGCGGTATCTGGCTGGGGCGAGGCCGATTGGGCCCTGATCCGGGAAAGCGGAAGAAAAGTGAGCCTGCTGCGCGGCGGCGCGAGCGAGCGTTCCGCGTCGCCGCGCCCAGATAACAGTCGCCGCGTACCGGACCATTTCAAGAACATCGCAGCGCGTTTATAGCGCAGTCAGGCTGACGACTGGGGTAATAAATGAAGAAGCCCGGAATAGGCGGCGTCCAGTTCTCCAGTACTCGAATGAGGCGGTGCTCAGCAACATGCTCTTCATATGCGAGCCCAAGACCGGCTAGCGGATCGCAGGAAATCACAGTTTCGGCGGGAATGGCGCGCCCGAAGAGATTCGAACTCCTGACCCCCAGATTCGTAGTCTGGTGCTCTATCCAGCTGAGCTACGGGCGCGCAACAGGCCATGCTTTACATAGCCCCGCTAACCGATCCTGACGACCGGCCGCGACAAGACGTGTTCCCTAGCGACTGAATTTCCGAAAAGCAAGCCAATCCGGCAAAAGTTTTGTCGCAGCTGCTTTCGACGGTGCCGATCAAGGGGTGCTGAGATTCAGCTCAGTCCGGCTTCGGCTGAATATTAAATACAGCTCAGGCAGGGCGGCGCAGGCCGTTGCGGGCCTGGTCGAGGCGGACCGGCTGGTCGGGGATGGTGACGGCGAAGGTGGTGCGGCCGCCGATCGATTCGACCAGCTCCACCGTGCCGCCATGGGCGCGGATCAGTTCGTGCGCGATGGCCAGGCCAAGGCCGGTGCCGCCGCTGCGGGCCGAGCCGCGAAACGCCGCGAACAGGTTTTCTCGCGCCTTCGCCGGCAGGCCGGGACCGGTGTCGGTGACAATGATGCGGCTTACGCTGCCTATGCGCTCGGCCGATACGGCGAGCCGGCGCACCAGCGCGCTCTCGGCGTCGGCCGCCATCGCCTGCACCGCATTGCGGCACAGATTGGTGAGCACGCGAAACAGCTGGTCGGAATCGGCATCGACCTCGAAAGCGAGCTCGACGGCATTGACGAACTCGATGCCGTCCTCGATGTCGAGCAGGCCGTGGACGTCGTCGACCAGCTGGCGCAGCCGCAAGCGGCGGCGTGAGGGCGCCGGCTCCTGCGTGCGACCATAGTGGAGCACGCCTTCGGAATAGGAAACGGCTCGGTCGAGCGCGCGCAACAGCTTTGGCGCGAAGGCCTGCACCGTCGGGTCCTTGACCAGGCGCAAGCGGTCCGACATCAGCTGCGCCGAGGCCAGGATGTTGCGCATGTCGTGGTTGATCTTGGAGACGGCGAGGCCAAGGTCGGCAAGGTGCTTCTGCTCCGACAGCATCTTTTGCAGCCGTTCCTGCATCTGCGACAGTTCGCGCTCGGCAACGCCGATCTCGTCGGCACGGGCGGCCGGGTGGATGATGCGCCCTGGATCGTCGGGCGCCTCGGAAAAGGACAGCATCGAGCGCGTCATGGTGCGGATCGGGCCGATCATGATCAGGTCGATCGCGGCATAGACCAGCATTGCGGTGAACAGCGAGATCAGCAGCGAGACGAAGGCGACGTTGCGCGAATAGCGCAGCATGGCGTTGCGCAGGGAATAGTCGGGCATGATCAGCTCGAATTCCTTGTCGCTGTCGCCGACCGGGCCGAACACCCTGAGCATGCGCTTGCCGCCGAAGAACAGCGTATCCAGCGCCCCGGTCATGCCCTTGATCATGCCGACATTGGCGATATCGATATGCTCGTCGACCTGCGGCGGCATCTCGGCCACCACCAGCAGGCGCGACACGCCGCCGTCGCGCACCGCGATCGCCTTGGCGCCGATTGCCATCAGCACGTCGTTCTGGGCGGCGCGGGAGAGCGAATTGGGCTCGCCCTGCACCAGCACGATCGACACCGCGGCAGCGGTGCTTAGCCGCTCCTTCAGCCAGGCCAGGCGGTAGCTGGCGATCCAGGGCAGGAAAATGAGGACTTCGGCCAGGAGCACGAAGACAATGGTGAGCAAGAGCAGCTTGGTCGACAGGCCGCGCGCCAAGGGCACTGAACGATTGGGCACCGAACGGCTCGCAACCGGGCGAACGGTCGCCGGGCTGGCATCGGCTGTCGCCGGGCCGCTCCCTTCATCCGCTGATGCAACTTCGCTCATTAAGGCCTGTCTTCACAAACGCTTGATCGGTTGAGATTAGGCGATTGCGGCTTTTTTGCCAATTTCATCCTTCGTTGGACGATGGTGCCAGCAATAAAAGACCGCCTCGAACTGGGTGTTCGCGCTGCGACGAACTCATAGTTCGCGCTGCGACGAACTCATAGTTCGCGCTGGATTGACTCCCAAAACCCTTCTTTCTATAAGCCGCTCACGCTCGGGCCATTCGTCCCGGCGCGGTTTCGATCGCGCCAATGCCGGCCCGGCAAAGCTCCTGTTACACAGTGACAGAATCAAGAAGGGCCGCACCCCGCGGTATTAAAACAAATGAAGCGTACCTACCAACCGTCCAAACTCGTCCGCAAACGCCGGCACGGTTTCCGTGCTCGCATGGCCACCAAGGGTGGTCGCGGCGTCGTCGCAGCTCGCCGCAACCGCGGCCGCAAGCGGCTCAGCGCCTGAACGGAAGACGAGATCGTTGCCCGCAACCGGCAAGCCAGTGGGACCAAACCCCAAGCGGCTTCTGAAACGTGCGGAATTCCTGGCCGTCCGCCGCGGTGAAAAGCGGCGCGGGCGGCTTTTTCTCGTCGAAGTTCTCGACCGCAATGACGGCCTGCCGCCGCGCGTCGGCTTCACCGTCACCAAGAAGGTCGGCAATGCGGTTGTCCGCAACCGCGTCAGGCGGCGGCTGAAAGAAGCCGTGCGCACCCATGCCGCAAGTGACATGGCGCCCGGCAATGACTATGTCATCGTCGGGCGTGAAGACGTGCTCACCATTCCGTTCGGCCAGTTGAAGGCCGAACTCTCCCGCCGTCTCAGCGGAACACGATAGGCCAAGGGCTTTCGATGGAAAACAACCGGAACTTCTACATCACCATCGTCTTGTCGGTGCTGATCCTCGGGCTGTGGCAATATTTCTATGTGCTGCCGCGCAGCGAACAGCAGCGCGAGGCGGCCCGCATCGAAGAGCAGCGGGCGGCGGAGCAGAAGAAGGCGGCCGAGGCCGCCAACCCCGGCGGCACGCCGGCGCCCGCAGCGCCCGGCGCCATTCCAAACGCGCCCGGCACCTATGTCACGACGCCGGAAGGCCGCGCGCAGGAAGTGGCCAAGACGGCCCGCGTCAACATCGACACGCCGAGCCTGTCGGGCTCGATCAACCTGGCCGGCGCGCGTCTCGACGACCTAAAGCTCAAGCACTATACCGAGACGGTCGACAAGACATCGCCGCAGATCCAGCTGCTCAATCCGCAGGCGCTGCCCACCGGCTATTATGCCGAGATCGGCTTTGTCGGCAGCGACACGACCGGCACGGTGCCGGGCCCGGAAACGGTCTGGAGCGTCGACGGCAATGCGACTCTGACGCCGGCGACGCCAGTGACGCTGACCTTCACCAACGACAAGGGCCTGACCTTCAAGCGCACGATCTCCGTCGACGGCGACTACATGTTTACCGTTTCCGATGCGGTGCAGAATTCAGGCTCGGCCCCGGTCACGCTGTCCAATTACGGCCGCGTCATCCGTTTCGACAAGCCAGCCATTGCCAGCTCCTATGTGCTGCATGAAGGCCTGATCGGCGTCACGGGAACCGAAGGCCTGCAGGAGCACAAATACGCCGACATCGAGAAGAACAAGCTCTATACGCCGAGCAAATCGACCGATGGCTGGCTTGGCATCACCGACAAATATTGGGCGGTCACCCTGGTGCCGACCGAGAAGCAGCCCTTCCAGCCGCACTATGCCTATTACGACAATGGCCGCCCGCGCTACCAGTCGGACTTCCTCACCGACCCGATCACCATTGCCGCCGGCCAGTCGGCGACGGTGGAGACCGAGATCTTCGCCGGCGCCAAGGAAGTCAACAAGATCAACGCCTACGCCCAGGACCGCCAGATCAGGCTGTTCGACCGGCTGATCGATTGGGGGTGGTTCATCTGGATCACCAAGCCGATGTTCTACCTGATCGACACGCTGTACAAATTCTTCGGCAATTTCGGTCTGGCCATCCTTGCCACCACCGTCGTCGTCAAAACCCTCTTCTTCCCGCTCGCCAACAAATCCTATGCGTCGATGGCGAACATGAAGAAGGTGCAGCCCAAGATGCTCGAGATCCGCGAGAAATACGCGGACGACAAGATGAAGCAGCAACAGGCGATGATGGAGCTGTACAAGACCGAGAAGATCAATCCGCTCGCCGGCTGCTGGCCGGTGGCACTGCAGATCCCGGTGTTCTTCTCGCTCTACAAGGTGCTCTACATCACCATCGAGATGCGGCACGCGCCGTTCTTCGGCTGGATCCAGGATTTGGCCGCGCCCGATCCGACCTCGGTCTTCAACCTGTTCGGCCTGCTGCCCTTCGCGCCACCGGCATTCCTGCCGCATATGGGCGCCTGGGCGGTGGTCATGGGCATCACCATGTTCCTGCAGATGCGCATGAACCCGACGCCGCCGGATCCGACGCAGGCGCAGATCTTCACCTGGATGCCGGTGATCTTCACCTTCATGATGGGCAGCTTCCCGGCCGGCCTCGTCATCTACTGGGCCTGGAACAACACGCTGTCGATCCTGCAGCAGGGCGTGATCATGAAGCGCCAGGGCGCCAAGATCGAATTGTGGGACAATCTGACGGCATTGTTCCGAAAGAAACCCTCGCCGGCTGAATAGAAGGCGCTATTCCGGCAATCAAAGCCCCGGCTCGTCCGGGGTTTTTGTGGACGAGGCGCGCATCACGTTCCCGTGAGGCGCGAAACTTGCGGCGTGCAACCGGCGTGGCTGCTGCTTGTACCGCCAAGGCCGATCAACACCGATCAGCTCTAATCCGAAGACCGCTGTTTTTGATCCGTGACCCCGTCATGTCCATCGCGGGGATGCGGCGCGTGGAATGGGCATACGCCTTTAAGTGTTTGTTATCATTATCCTTTTTTACTCTGCACCGAAACTTTCCCGCAATCGCCGCGTAACTCTTCCCGACAATCGAATCAACAATTGTCGCACCAGAAGGGTTCTCCAATGGCAAAGTCCATCCTCAAGGCATTCTGCTTTTCCGCCGGCCTGGCTCTATCGGGCCTCGCAGCTACGACGGCCTATACGCTCGCCAATCCCGCCGTTGGCGGCGCTGCGATGCTGACCTCCAAGAACATCGTCGAGAACGCCCTCAACTCGCCGATCCACAAGACGCTGGTTGCCGCCGTCAAGGCCGCCGGCCTGGTCGACACGCTGGAAAGCGCGGGACCCTTCACGGTGTTTGCGCCGACCGATTCCGCCTTCAAGAAACTGCCGGCCGGCACCGTCGCCACGCTGGTGAAGCCCGAAAACAAGGACAAGCTGACCAAGATCCTGACCGCCCATGTCGTGGCCGGCAAGATCTCGGCCAAGGAGATGATGACCAAGGCCAAGGCGATGGGCGGCAAGTATGAGATGAAGACCGTTAGCGGCGACACGCTGATCGCCGAGGTCAAGGGCGGCTCGCTCTACATCGTCGACGAGTCCGGCGGCGCCGCCAAGGTGACGGTCGCCGACGTCAACCAGTCGAACGGCGTCATCCACGTCGTCAACAAGGTGCTGTTGCCGAAGTAACGGCTTTACGCTACGGGGAATGACGGCGGGCTGCGACGGGCTTTCTCGGTCTGCCTTCCCCACCTCACGAGGAGGTGCCATTCTTTTGAAGCCGTCTTCGACACCACCGGGGTCCTGCTTGTCCTTCGCAGGGCCCCGTTTTTTTGGGTTTCAGGGCGCCTTAGCCGACGGCGGCGGTCGACCTGATCGTGATCTGCCGCGGCACGAACTGAACATCGAAGCCCAGCAGGGCTCGCTCATCGGGCGATTGGTGCTATAGGGCGGATCACGCCATCTAGAATGGCGGCTTTAATTTGCGCCACTCTCGACGGATCTCGCCATGGACGGACCCAACCCAGACATCAAACACCCCATCCCGATGCACACCCGCGTCGGCTTCCTCAAGCCCCTGGTCACCGCGCCGAATATCGAGATCGGCGAGTTCACCTACTATGACGATCCTGACGGACCGGACAAATTCGCCGAGCGATGCGTGCTGCATCATTATCCCTTCATCGGCGACAAGCTGATCATCGGCAAGTTCTGCGCCATCGCGGAGGGCGCGCGCTTCATCATGAACGGCGCCAACCATGCCATGTCCGGCTTTTCCACCTATCCGTTCAACATTTTCGGTCATGGCTGGGAGCAAGGCTTCGACCCGAAGACGTGGTCACAGGAAGTGCGCGGCGACACGGTGGTCGGCAATGATGTATGGATCGGCATGGATGCGGTGATCATGCCCGGCGTGTCGGTCGGCAATGGCGCCATCGTGGCGGCGAAATCGGTGGTGACGCATGACGTGCCGGCCTATGCGATCGTCGCCGGCAATGCGGCAAAGGTGGTGAAGATGCGTTTCGACGACAGGACGGTGCGGCGGTTGCTGGCTGTGGCGTGGTGGAATTGGCCGGTGGACAAGATCGGCCGCAACCTCAACGCCATCCGAGGCGCCGATATTTCCAGGCTGGAGGCAGCGATTTGAACGCGCTGGGCAACGCTGTCATCGGCACCGACCTGTTCACCAAGGGGTGGATCTTCATCCGCGGCGTACCGGCGATGAAGTTCCTGCCGCCGGAGGGGCCGCCGGAGATCGCCTTTGCCGGCCGCTCCAATGTCGGCAAGTCGTCGCTGATCAATGCGCTGGTCGGCCATAACGGGCTGGCGCGCACCTCCAACACGCCGGGGCGCACACAGGAGCTCAACTATTTCGTGCCGGGCGGGTTTTCCGGCGAAGGCACCGACCTGCCGCCAATGGCGCTGGTCGACATGCCGGGCTACGGCTATGCCAGCGCGCCGAAGGAAAAGGTCGACGATTGGACCAAGCTGGTCTTCGACTATCTCAAGGGCCGCGTGACGCTGAAGCGGGTCTATGTGCTGATCGATTCCCGGCATGGCATCAAAGCCAAGGACGACGAGGTGCTGTCACTGCTCGACAAGGCGGCGGTGTCCTACCAGATCGTGCTGACCAAGACCGACAAGATCAAGGCCGCCGGCGTGCCGCGGCTGATCGAAGAGACATTACTGAAGATCAAGAAGCGGCCGGCGGCGTTTCCGTTCGTGCTCGCCACGTCGTCGGAAAAGGGCGAGGGTCTGGACGAACTGCGCGCGGCGATCGTGCTGGCGGCCAATGGCGGTTAAAAGCAACTCCAGGAAAAGTGTGAAGCGGTTTTCCGTCCGAAGTTGCGAAAAAAGACCTTTGGCTAACTAGGCCTTTGCCTTTGGCTTCGCCTCCCCGGCGATCATCTGGTGGCCTTCTTCCTCGGCAAGCTTTTCGGTGCCGTAGGACTTCAGGAACAGGCTGACGCCCGACCGTACGATGTGGTCGATTTCATCCTGGCTCGGCGCCTTGGTGCGGTAGGCGAAGATGCACTGGCGAAACAGGCCGGCGAGGCACAGTTCGGTGAATTGATAGGCGGCAAGATCGACATCATCGATCTTGAGCAGGCCGCGTTCTATGGCTGCGTTGAGGAACTTGACCACCTTGTCGTGGCCGCGTTTGGGGCCGCGTTCGTAAAACCGCGCGCCCATGTCCGGTATCCTGTCGGAGGCGCCGATCACGGTGCGTTGCGCCTGGATGACCTTGGCCGAGGTGATCTTCATCGACAGCACCTTGCCGAATTTCACCAGCGCCTGGCGCAGATCGTCGGCGCGGTCGAGCATGTCGTACATGTTCTTGAAGATGGTGCCGCGCTCTTCCTCGATCAGCGCCTCGAACAGCTCTTCCTTGTTGGCGAAGTAGACATAGATCGTGCCCTTGGAGACGCCGGCCTCGCGGGTAATGTCGTTCATCGACGCCGCTTCGAAGCCCTTGTCGATGAACACGCGCCGCGCGCCCTCGATAATCTGGCTGCGCTTGACCGGATCCTGGCCCGCCGCCGGGCGGCCGCGACGCGCACTATCCAGCACATCGCACGGATCATTTTCGACGTCGGGTAACGTGTCGGCCATTAAAGTCACACCTCGCGAAATAATTCGAACCGAGCGGTTCGATTGCTCTTGATATGGGCCTGCTTTAGCGCTATGTCAACGTTCGCATCGAACCGAACGGTTCAGTATAACACATTTTCCTTATGTAGCTACGGTAGCGAGATATCATGTCCTCGAACACGCCAACCACCGCCGAAGTCCGCCCCTTTCCCAACGCCAAGGTCTCGCCGGTTATCGAAGCGCCGGAAGCGCCCATCAAGCCTGCCGCCGAAGTTTTGGCCGAGGTGCCGGCCAAGAAAAAGCGGTCGGCTCGCTCGTTCATGCTGCCGATCGTCGGCCTCGCTCTGCTCAGCGCCGGCGCCTGGTATGGCTATAATTACTGGACCGACGGCCGGTTCCTGATCTCGACCGACGATGCCTATGTCCAGGCCGACATGTCGTTCGTCTCGCCGAAGATTTCCGGCTATGTCGATCAAGTCAAGGTCTCGGAGAACCAGCAGGTCAAGGCCGGCGATCCGCTGCTGACGATCGACGACGGCGACTACAGAATAGCCGTTGCCCAGGCGGAGGCGCAGATCGCCACGCTGGCCAAGACGCTCGACCGTATCGACGCGCAGACCAAGGCGGCGCACGCTTCGCTGCAACAGGCGCAGGCGCAGAAGGTCGCCGACCAGGCGGCAGCCGACAATGCCGCTCGTGCCCAGCAGCGCGCCGCGCAACTGGTCAAGACGCATGTCGGCACGCAGGCGCAATTGGACGACGCCCAGACCGCTCTCGACCAGGCCAATGCAGCCCTTGTCGGCGCCGACGCGCAGATTGCAGCCGCACAGGCCAATATCGGCGTGTTCGAAGCGCAACGCGCCGAATCGGCCAGCACGCTGGCTTCGCTGCGGCTGAACCGCGACAAGGCCGCGCGCGATCTGTCCTTCACCGTGCTCAAGGCGCCTTATGACGGCGTCGTCGGCAACCGCTCGGTCGAGCAGGGCGACCTCGTCAGCCCCGGCCAGAAGCTCGCCGTCGTGGTGCCGCTGGACAAGCTCTACATCGTTGCCAACTTCAAGGAGACGCAGCTGGCCAAGCTGGTGCCCGGCGAGAAGGTGCGGGTCTCGGTCGACGCCACGGACGGCCATGATTTCGAAGGCACGGTGTCGTCGCTGGCGCCGGCTTCGGGTGCGGTGTTCTCGCTGCTGCCGCCGGAAAATGCCACCGGCAACTTCACCAAGGTGGTGCAGCGCATCCCGGTTCGCATCGACGTGCCGGCCGATGTGCTGAAGGCAGGCAGGCTGCGCGCCGGCCTGAGCGTCGTTGTCGCCGTCGACAGCCGCACGGCTCCGGCCGCGGCGAACTGAGCGAACGCCGGGAGCAATGCCATGGCAACCGCAACCATAACAGCAGGAGCGGCGCCGGTGCCTGCCATGCCGGCGGTACCGACGACCATCTCGACGCGCCGCCTCATCGCCTTCCTGGCGATGGTGTTCGGCATGTTCATGGCGATCCTCGACATCCAGATAGTCTCAGCCTCGCTGGCCGAGATCCAGGCCGGCCTCAGCGCCAGTTCCGATGAAATCCCATGGGTGCAGACCGCCTATCTGATCGCCGAAGTGGTGATGATCCCGCTGTCGGGCTTCCTCAGCCGGATGCTGTCGACGCGCGTGCTGTTTGCAGGCGCCGCGGCCGGCTTCACGGCGGCCAGCGCGCTGGCCGCGACCGCCACCAACATCGACCAGATGATCGTCTACCGCGCCATCCAGGGCTTTATCGGCGGCGGCATGATCCCGAGCGTTTTCGCCGCCGCCTTCACCATCTTCCCGCCGTCGCGCCGCGCCATGGTGTCGCCGATGATCGGCCTGGTGGCGACGCTGGCGCCGACCATCGGCCCGACCGTCGGCGGCTATATCAGCCATGCCATGTCGTGGCACTGGCTGTTCCTCATCAATGTCATTCCAGGCATTCTGGTGACGGTCACGACCTGGACCCTGATCGATTTCGACAAGCCCAATCTCGGCCTGTTCAGCAAGTTCGACTGGTGGGGCCTTGCCGGCATGGCGGCGTTTCTCGGCTGCATGGAATATGTGCTCGAGGAAGGTCCGAACCATGACTGGCTGCAGGAACAGGCCGTGTTCATCTGCGCCATCATCATGGTTGTCGGTGCGGCGCTGTTCTTCTGGCGTGCCTTCACCGCCGAGGAGCCGATCGTCGATCTCAGGGCCTTCACCAACGTCAATTTCGCCTTCGGTTCGCTGTTCTCCTTCGTCATCGGCATCGGCCTGTACGGTCTGACCTATCTCTACCCGGTGTTCCTCGGGCGCATCCGCGGCTACGATTCCATGATGATCGGCGAAGCCCTGTTCGTCAGCGGCCTGGCGATGTTCGTCACTGCGCCGATTTCCGGCATCCTGTCGAGCAAGATGGATTTGCGCATCATGATGATGATCGGGCTGTTCGGCTTCGCTGCCGGCACATGGTGGATGACGCATCTGACCGCCGACTGGGATTTCTGGGAATTGCTGATCCCGCAGATCCTGCGCGGCAGCTCGATGATGCTGTGCATGGTGCCGATCAACAACATTGCGCTCGGCACCTTGCCGCCGGACCGGCTGAAGAACGCGTCGGGCCTGTTCAACCTGACCCGCAACCTCGGCGGTGCGGTCGGCCTTGCCGTCATCAACACCGTGCTGATCGATCGCAGCGCCTTCCACTACGCCAGGCTGGCCGAGCATGTGGAATGGGGCAGTGCGGCGGCGCAGACCAAGCTGCAGAACATGACGCTCGACTTCCAGCAGACGCCTGGTCTCGACGCCACCAAGGCCGCGATCTCCAAACTGTCGGGCATGGTCCAGCAGCAGGCGTCGCTGCTGTCGTTCATGGATGTGTTCACCATGCTGACCGTGCTGTTCGCGACCATGGCGGTCTTTACCCTGGTCATCGCCAAGCCGGCGCCCGCGGGCAGCGGTGGCGGAGGCCATTGAGCGCGCCGGACCCCCCCGCCTGGCGCCCTCATGTGTGACCCCGGAAATCACCCCCGATTTCCGGGGTCACGCTTAAGCATCGATCGTTATCAAGCTCCTTGGTCGAACACCCGGCGCGCTATGCTGCGGCAGGCGGCCCAAACCATTTGGTCAGCGAGTCGGTTAGCCCGGCTGCTTCAGGGCCGCCGACCCAGGCCACATAACCGTCAGGCCGGACCAGCACTGCGCGTGGGGCTTCGACTGCCCCCAGCACCGGAAGCTCCCATGCGCCATCGTAGCTGGCGTCGACCAGCTGAATCCGCTCCACCCACTGGCCGATACCAAAAGCGCCGGGCTCACCAAGATTAAGCAGCAGCGGCCGGGCGTCATGCAGCAGGGCGAAAACCGGCAGCGGACCGGCAGCGGTGACGAGGTCGAGATCCGGCATGCGACGCCCCAGCAGCGGATGCCCCTCGCCAAGATCGTAGTGGATGTCCAGGCCGGACAACATGCCGGCAAAACGCTTGCGCGGTTCTTCCATGCCGAGAAGTTCCGACACTGTATCGCGCAGCGCCTTGGTGCGCTCGTCTTCGCGACGGAGCACGACCGACGCCATGGTGTTTTTCATCACACGCGCGGCAATCGGGTGGCGCTCTGCCTGGTAGCTGTCGAGCAGGCTTTCGGGCGCAGTTTTCCTGACCACCTGGGCAAGTTTCCAGCCCAGATTGACCGCGTCCTGCACGCCGGTCTGCAGCCCCTGTCCACCGTCCGGCGGATGCACGTGCGCGGCGTCGCCGGCCAGCAGCACCCGCCCCTTGCGGTATGAGGCTGCCTGCCGGGTCATGTCGGTGAAGCGGGCCAGCGATGTTGGATTGTGGACGCCGTAATCGGTGCCGTAGACGGCAATGAGCGCCTCGCTGAGCTCATGCAATGTGGGCACGCCGCCGGCCCCGACCTCGCGTTCGGTCACCAGCACCCGTACCGTACCGTCTTCCAGTCTGCTGAGGCCGTGAATTCCGATGGCGTCGCGGTGGATACCCCATTGCGGCTCTTCTGTTACCTCGACCTCGGCAATCAAATTGCTGATTGTCGGCTCGGAACCGGGGAACTCTATGCCAGCCGCCTTGCGCACGAGACTTCTGCCGCCGTCGCAACCGACGAGATAATCGGCACGAAGCGACCCGCCATCTGTCAGCGCGACATCGACGCCGCCTGCATCCTGCACGAAGCCTGTCACCTCGCGGCCACGGTAGACCGTGACGCCAAGTTCATCGACCCAGCAGGCAAGGATCCGCTCTATGTGCTTTTGCCACAGCGCCAGCCCGTAATTGTGGCGGGTGGGGAAGTCGCTGATGTCAAGCGAAACGCCGGCGAAGCCTGCGACCTGTGCGGTCTGGCCTTGCGACAGGAACCGATCGGCAATGCCGCGCTGGTCGAAGATCTCGATGGTGCGCGAATGCAGGCCGCCCGAGCGCGCGCCCGCGAGATCCTGGTTCTCGCGCCGCTCGACGATGGCGACATCGATGCCGGCCAGGGACAGTTCGCCGGCCAGCATCAACCCGGTCGGGCCGCCGCCGGCGATCACCACTTGATGGGAGATACGCGGCCGGTCCGCATCAACACCGCCGGTCGATTTGGAGGTCGATTTGGGCTCGCCGTCGCGAGCCCGTGCTTCAGTTCGTTGCATAGGTTCTGGCCCTCTCGTTAAGGGCTGCGGAATCTACGCATAAAAAGCCGTCTGCCAATTCTTGAAGTTGACTGTTTTCGCCCCATTTCAAGAGATAGGGGGCGGTCGTCACACCGGCGCCAAATCCCCACCCCGCTAAAAGACGCCGAACGGTCAGGCAGTGGCCGGCTTGAAGCTGAGCGCAACGCCGTTGATGCAGTGGCGCAGGCCGGTGGGTGCGGGACCGTCATCGAAGACATGGCCGAGATGACCGCCGCAGCGGCGGCAATGAACCTCGGTGCGGGTCATGCCCAGAGAACGATCCGTGGTCTTGCCGACGCTGTTGGCGATCTCCTGCCAGAAGCTCGGCCATCCGGTACCGGAATCGAACTTGGTCTCCCAGGAATAGACCGGCAGGTCGCAGCCGGCGCAGGCGAAAATGCCTTTGCGGTGCTCGTTGAGCAGCGGGCTGGTGCCGGGATATTCGGTGCCTTCCTTGCGCAGCACATTGAAGGCTTCATCCGACAGGATGGCGTGCCACTCGGCGTCGGTCTTGGTGACCTCGAAGGTTTCGGCAGCTCTGGCGGACTGGGTTCCGCCCAAGCGTAGCGTTGCCAAGGCGCCGGCGACGGCCGCAAAGGCGACGCCACTCAAAAGCAAGTCGCGACGGTTCATGACGGAAATCCTCCTGCGGATCATTTTGCCAGATTTGGCCGCCACTGGAAAATCAAAAGCCGGTGACGGTTGCCCTGCAAACGAACGCTCCACACCGGCTCCGCGCTTGTTGCGGACGGGATGGAGCGCTCGGTCGTTTGCGCGGCCCGCGAGGGGGAGCCGCGCAATCAGAGAGCTTACCGCCTGTTCGTCGGCGGCAGGGGCTTTGTTACATCTTCGGCAGCAGGACCTTGTCAATGACGTGGATGACGCCGTTCGACTGCTCGACATCGGCGATCGTCACATTGGCGACATTGCCGTTCTCGTCGGTTACGGTGACCTTGCCGCCGTCAGCCTTGAGCGACAGCTCGCAGCCGCCAACCGTCTTGACCTTATGGGTGCCGCCATCGGCCTTGGCCATCGAGGCGACATCGGCGCCCATCGCCTTGGCGCCGATGACATGGCAGGTCAGGATCTTGGTGAGCTTGTCCTTGTTCTCGGGCTTGAGCAGCGACTCGACCGTGCCAGCCGGAAGCGCGGCGAAGGCCTCATTGGTCGGTGCGAAGACGGTGAAGGGGCCAGCGCCCTGCAGCGTCTCGACCAGGGCGGCAGCCTTGACGGCGGCGACCAGTGTCGTGTGATCCTTCGAATTGACGGCGTTCTCAACGATGTTCTTGTTGGCGTACATGGCGGCGCCGCCAACCATCGGATTCTCGGCATAGGCGATTGTGGCGAGGGCGGAGACGGCAATGGTACCGGCGAGCAAAAGGGTGGCGATTCTACGCATAGTGTTCGAACTCCTCGGGGTTATTGTTTCCTCTTTCGGGAACATGAGGAGATACGGAATAGAACTGCCTGAGTTTCCGCGCGCCGGGAAAAATTTATCCTTTATCTTGTCGGCGGATTATCTCCGGAGATCGAATCTCTAATCTCCAGCAGCGTATCCAAAACGAAAACAGCGGAAGATCTACTTCCGCTGCCTTCATTATCAGGTCATGGTTTTACGATCTATCAGATGCCCTTCAGGTCGCCCGCGGCAACGACCGGTCCGGTCGGCTGTCCGGTCGTCGAACCGCCCGTCGGCTCGACGCTGACGGCAAGCACGGCGCCTTGCGCCAGCTTCTGCTGCACGGCCCGGGTAACCGGGATATGGGCGATCTGGCCGGCGGGGATGACGCCCATCGAGACCGGAGCATTCTTGCCTTCGATCATCCACAGTTCGAAGTCCTTGCCGGCGGCGCGTTCGCCCGAAACCAGCGACAGGCCGACATCGCGGCGGGAAGCGTCGTAGACGACGAGGTATTTGACGTCGCTGCCTTCGGCGGCCAGCGAGGCGACGAGGCGCTCCTGTGGCACGACGACCGGCGACCTGATGTAGGGCACGGCGACATAGAGCACCAAGGCCGCGAGAGCCGCTGCGGTGAGGCCGCGCCAGAAGCTAAGGCTGGACCACAGGCTGCCGCTCGGGGCCGTCGTCGACGCCGCGGTGGAGGAGAACAGCCGGCGATCGATAGCCGGCTTGATGGTGGCCGGCGGCTCTACCTCAGCATAAGCGGCAGCCATCGGCGAGAGGTTCACTTCCCAGGAATCGACGAGACGGGCAAAGCCGGTCTCCGCGTCGATGCGTCCGGAGGCTATCTGGCGCTCATCCGCCGGCAGCACGCCGAGAACGTATTCGGCTGCGAGCAGGTCGTCGCCTCCACGTTCCGGTCCATTTTCTTCTGCCAGGGTCATCTTTCCAGACATTCTCTAAGTTTCAACAGGCTGCGGCGCAGCCATGTCCGCATCGTGTTGAGCGGAACCTTGTGACGTTCCGCGAGCTCGGCGTAACTTTCGCCGTTCAAATACGCACCCCGAACGGCTTGCGCCCGGTCTTGTTCCAACTCTTCAAGGCACTGATAGATGCGCTCGGATTCACCGCCCGCAACAACCATAGCCTCTGGCCCGGGACCGGGGTCAGCCACGTCGAGCGCGGCATCGATATCGGCAGCAGGCTTGCGTCGCGACCGGATGCGATCAATCGCATGATTGCGTGCTATGGCCACCAGCCAGGAGATTGGGCTTAGATCGGAAACAGCGAAACGATCCGCCTTCGTCCACACTTTGACGAAGACCTCTTGCAGCGCTTCTTCCGCATCTCCGCGATCCTTCAATACACGAAGGCACACGCCGAAAAGTTTCGCACTGGTTTGCCGGTAAAGCAGATCGAACGCAGTCCGATCCTTCATCGAGGTCCGGACAATCAGGGTGGAGATATCCTGCGGCGTCATACGGACAAGCTAAGCGATCACAATTTGTTTGCAAAGGCAGAAATCTTGTTGTCCACGCAATCGATGTCCGCGCCCAATCGCCAGTAATCGCCGGTCGGTTGCCAAGGAAATCGGCTGTCGTCAGCCTCCCGCAGATAGGGGAACAGAAATGTCGGCCGAACGGATGCTGTGGGAGAACGATGCGACCGGCTTGGCAGAGCTGTTGCACAGAGGCGAGATCTCGCCGCCGGACCTTGTCGATGCTGCGATCGCGCGCGCCGAGGCAACCCGATCATTGCGCATCCGCCGCTTGCCTGCGCGCCATGGACCCGAAGGGGGCCGACGAGCTAATCGAAACCTGCTCGACAAATTGCATCTGACCCGTCTCTTGGAGATCAGATCCCTGTTTCGGCAATTGATGGACAGAGCCTGTGGTTCACCCACTGGCCGGCGATCCAGAATGTCAGCGGCCAGCCGTCGATCGCGCTGCCGGTCCATGTCACCGATGCCGGCCTGCCGCTCGGCATCCAGGCCGTCGGCCGCCCCGGCGACGAGCAGACGCTTTTGTCGCTCGCTGCGCAGATGGAGAAGATTTCCGGCTGGCTGGCGCGGCGGGCGCCGCTCAAGGTGCCGGCCTGATCCGGCAGATTTCATCATCGGGACAGCAAAGCTGTTTGCGGCCTGGGCCAATTCCCGCTAAGACGCCGCCGTCCTTACCCGCATCCAGGGAACCATGCCGATGACGGAGATCACCGCCACCGCCGAAATGCAGGCCGCCCTGCTCTCGCGGGCCCTGCCCTATATGCAGCGCTACGAGCACAAGACGGTGGTGGTGAAATATGGCGGTCATGCCATGGGCGATATCGAGCTCGGCAAGGCTTTCGCCCGTGACATCGCGCTGCTGAAGCAGTCCGGCGTCAACCCGATCGTCGTCCATGGCGGCGGGCCGCAGATCGGCGCCATGCTGGCCAAGATGGGCATCGAATCCAAGTTCGAAGGCGGACTGCGCGTCACGGATCAGAAGACGGTCGAAATCGTCGAGATGGTGCTGGCCGGTTCGATCAACAAGGAGATCGTCGCGCTGATCAACGCCGAGGGCGAATGGGCGATCGGCCTGTGCGGCAAGGACGGCAACATGGTGTTCGCCGAAAAGGCGCGCAAGACCATGATCGACCCGGATTCCAACATCGAGCGTGTGCTCGATCTCGGTTTCGTCGGCGAACCGGTCGAAGTCGACCGCACCCTGCTCGACCTGCTGGCGCGCTCCGAAATGATCCCGGTGCTGGCGCCGGTGGCGCCCGGCCGCGATGGCCATACCTACAACATCAATGCCGACACCTTCGCCGGCGCCATCGCCGGCGCCTGCCAGGCGACGCGCCTTTTGTTCCTGACCGACGTGCCCGGCGTGCTCGACAAGAACAAGAAGCTGATCGACGAGCTGACGGTGGCCGAAGCCAAGGCGCTGATCAAGGACGGCACGGTGTCGGGCGGCATGATCCCCAAAGTCGAGACCTGCATCGAGGCGATCGAGCGCGGCGTCGAAGGCGTCGTCATCCTCAACGGCAAGACGCCGCATGCGGTGCTTCTGGAACTGTTCACCGAACACGGCGCCGGCACGCTAATCGTGCCCTGATCGGCAACTGGCTTGGCGGCCAGTTGGTCGGCTGGCCAGCCCTTAGGCAGGCTGGGGCAGGCGCGCGATGACCTTTATCTCGAAGTCGAAGCCGGCTAACCAGTTGACGCCGACCGCCGTCCAATTGGTGTAGGGCGGTTCACCGAACACCTTCAGCCGAACGGCATCGATCACGGGCCATTGCGTTGCCGGATCGGTGTGGAAGGTGGTCACGTCGACTATATCGTCGAACGTGGCGCCCGCTGCTTTCAGCACTGCCGCGAGATTGTCGAAGGCAAGCTGGACCTGCTTTTCGAAGACAGGTTCGGGCGACCCGTCCTCGCGGCTGCCGACCTGGCCCGAGACAAACAAAAGATCGCCCGATCGGATTGCAGCAGAATAGCGATTGATCTCGTAGAGAGCCTGCCTGCCGGCAGGAAAGATCGCGTCACGTTTGGTCATTTTCACTCCATTGTCCGGGGCACTCACATACGTCCCGTATGCATGAGGTGGGTACATACGCCGCGTATGTCAATACGCATACGGTACGTATCTATGAATGGCAGCGAGCCGGTCAGGTGCCGGCCGAGATCGCGACAGCCGCTTCGGCCGGCTTGAGCGGCGGGCGCATGACGACCATGGATTCCTCATCGGCATCCTGCGGCGCGCCCCAGAACTCAGCCAGCGTCGGACCATCCTTGAGGCGGCGGTCGCGGGCCAGGAAACCCCAGACCTCGCGGAACCACACGCGGCGGCCCATTTGGGTGTACCAGCGCATCGAATGGCGCTGTTCGGGATCGGGGTGGAAGAGAATGCGCGCCAGCGCCTTCGGCCGCGACTGCACCGCGACCTCGATCAGCTTGACCGAGAAGAACAGCATCCACGGTTTCAGCCGGGTCATCTGCAGCACCTGGTGCTTGTAGTCCCACAGCCGGGCATCCGTCTGGATCACCTTGCGGTCCTTGGCGATGCGGAAGAACGGCGTCCAGCGGTGCGGCGTGACATAGAGCGCCTGGATCTGGTCGGGGTCGTAGGCAAGCAGCTGGCGAAAGCCGCGCCACAGATCGCGAAAGGTCTCATCCTCGAACCCCGCCACCCAGGTCGCCATGGACAGTATGCCATGCTGGCGGAGCAGCCGGATCGCCTCGCGGTCGGATGAGGTGCTGCCGCCCTTGCGGATCAGTTGAAGCGTCTGCTGGTCGGTGTTTTCCATGCCGAGCAGCCAGCGGATGACGCCGGCCTTGCGATAGAGGTGCAGGATGTCGGCATCGCGCACGATGTCGTCGGCCCGGGTCGAGCCGACGATCAGCACCGGCACGTTCTCGGCGATCAGCGCATCGAGAAAGGCGCGCCAAACCTTCTTCGATACGGTCGGGTTTTCGTCGGCGAGGTTGATCAGTTCGACGCCGTGCTGGCGGTGCAGCCAGGCAATCTCCTGCGCAAATTTTTTGGGGTCGCGGTGCCGCCAGCGGGTCCAGAAACCGCGCTGGCCGCAATAGTTGCACAGATGCGGACAGCCCCGCGAAAACTGCATGACCACGGCGCGCTTGCCGCCCCAATAGCTGTAGCGGCGGTGATCGATCAGCTCCCAGCCGACGCGGTACTCGTCCAGATTGGCAGTGGTCCCGGCCGGCCGCGTCGCGAAGGGGCGGCCGAGATCGTCGCGATAGGCGATACCCGCGACATCGCCCAGCGGCCGGCGATTGTCCAGTGCCACGACCAGGGCAAGGATGGTTGCCTCGCCCTCGCCGCGCACGATGAAGTCGAAGACATCGCTCGCCGCCAATATGTCGCGCCAGTGATAGGTCGGGAACACGCCGCCATAGATCACCAGCGTCGCCGGCTCGAGCGCCTTGACCATGCGGGCGATCGCGAGCGCGGTGGGATGCGCCGAGGTCGAGCCGGAGTGGCCGATCAGGATGCAATCGGGCTGGCCGCTGAGCGCATCGCGCACCAGAGTTTCCAACGGCATCGGCCCGAATTCGGCATCGACCAGCCGGACTTTATGGCCGGCGTCGATAAGCGGGCCGCCCAGTGCCAGCAGGCCGAGCGGTGGCAGATGGTCATCGGGCACGCGGCTGCCGATGGCGGTGTGCGGCGGATTGATCAGCACGATGTTCATGACGGACCTTTGAGCGACGGTCCGCATGGCGTAGCCGGCGTTTCAGTTTCGCATTTGGGCTCCGTTCAGCAGTTTGCGTGCAGCTTTTCCGCAGAAATGGCGGTGCGTGTCCTACCGCCTGAGGTGGGCGAGCGGCACGTGGCCCGGGCCCTTGATGTTCTGCAGCACCAGCTGGGTGTGAACGTCGCGCACGCCGGCAAGGCGCATCAGGCGGTGCATGACGAAGGCGTTGAGTTCGTCGACCGACGGCACCATGACGTGCAGCAGGAAATCGTGGTCGCCGGTCATCGTCCAGCATGACGACACTTCGTCCATGCGTTGCACGGCGGCGATGAAGGTTTCGGGCGAACCGTCGCTGTGGCTGGTGAGCCGCACCTGGATGAACACCTCGACCATCAGGCCGACGGCGCGGCGGTTGAGCACGGCGGCAAAGCCCTTGATGATGCCGGCCTCCTGCAGCGCCTCGAAGCGGCGGGCGCAAGGCGTCGTCGACAGGCCGATCTCCTGCGCCAGTTCGGACACGGGCTTGCGTCCATCGCGCTGAAGCACATCCAGCATCTTGATCTCGAAATCGTCGAACTGAGGCATTTTCACTCTCTTTCAGCTTCTGCTTGGTGATTTTTACCTCAAATCATGGACCCAAGCCATCATCAAAGCTGAATTGCCTCGCCGGCCGCCGCTAGACTCTGCGGACAGATTCAAGTGTCACGATCAGGGAGAAGAACCATGACGACGATGAGCGAATATGCCCGTGATTGCGCGGCGCAAGGCCTGCGTGGCGACTATTCAGTGTGCCGTTCCGATTTCACCGTGGCGCAGGGCTATGATTACAGCGCCGACGAACAGGCGGTGTGGCGCACGCTGTGCGACCGGCAGACCAAGCTGACGCAGAAGCTGGCGCACCATTCCTATCTCGATGGCGTCGCCGCACTCGGCCTGCTCGACAAGATCCCGGATTTCGGCGCGGTCTCAGACAGGCTGCGCAAGCTGACCGGCTGGGAAATCGTCGCCGTGCCTGGCCTCATCCCGGCCGCGCCCTTCTTCGACCATCTCGCCAACCGGCGCTTTCCGGTGACCAACTGGCTGCGCACCAAGGACGAGCTCGACTACATCGTCGAACCCGACATGTTCCACGACTTCTTCGGCCATGTGCCCATCCTGACACAGCCGGTGTTTGCCGACTTCATGCAGATGTATGGCGAAAAGGCCGAGAGCGTGATTGCGCTGGGCGGTGACGAGATGATCACCCGGCTCTACTGGTACACCGCCGAATACGGGCTGATACAGGAGGAGGGCCAGAAGCTGAAAGCTTTCGGCGCCGGGCTGATGTCGTCGTTCACCGAATTGCAGTTCGCCGTCGCGAGCCCGGACGCGCACCACGTGCCCTTCGACCTCGAAACGGTAATGCGCACCGGTTACGAGATCGACAAGTTCCAGCGCGCTTATTTCGTGCTGCCGTCCTTCGACGTGCTGCGCGATGCGTTCCGGACCGCCGATTTCAAGGCGATCGTTGCCCGCCGCAAGGGGCAGCCGACCCTGGATCCAGCGACGGTTTAGCAAATCCTGAAGGGTTTGCGCGGCACCTATCCCCACCCTTAATCCTCCCCACAAGGGGGAGGGAGATCTCGTTGGCGCTGATTTCCGAGGGTTTCGACACCAAGGCATGGGTAGCGCCGGCAGCAATCCTGTCGCGCCGTTCGCTTTTTTGACATCAGACGGTAATGACTTCGTCACACCGTGGATGACTTCGTCACACCGTGATTACTTTGGTCAGATGGTCGCCTAGCCGGCAGGCAAGTGCGGTGATTGTCGTCGTCGGGTTGCATTCGCCCGACGTGCAGAACACCGACGAGCCGCCGACATAGAGATTGTCCATGCCGTGCACCTTGCAGTTGGCGTCGACCACGCTCTTGGTGATATCGGTGCCCATGCGCGTGCCGCCCATGTGGTGGTGGCCGGCCAGTTCCTCATCCGTCGGGTAGTCCTCGCCATTGGTCAGCCAGTCCATGATGCGGACGCGGCCGAGGTCCTTCTCGATCAGCGTCGTTCCGAACAGCTTGAGCCCCTCGAGGATGGTGCGGCGCTCCAACGGCGACTTCTTCCAGTGCAGCTCGATGCGCGGCACGCCGGCACGGTCGACATCGGTCTTCGACAATTCGATATGGTTCGAGGCCAGCGGCGCCTGTTCCCAGGCGACGTAGAGCTGGGCGGCGCAGCGCAGGTTCTGGCTGAGCTGGTAGGCGACCCATTCGGCGGCCTCGGGCGCGGTGCAGGCGAGGTCGGCAATCAGGCTCTTGACGCCGGCATAGGGCGTCTCGATCAGGCGTATGCCGAAATTCATGATCTGCAGCCGCTCCATGGCGGCGAGCGTCGGCGAGAAGAACGCCTCGTTGACGACATCAACCTCGAACTCCCTGTAATCGGCCAGGATGGCATTGCCGCCCTCGAAGGTCGGGTGCTCCATCCAGTAGCGGCCAAGTGCCGTGGCGTTCGGCACCACGCCGCCATTCGAGCGCTGGTTCGACCATAGAAGCAGCCGCGAATTCTCCAGCCCGCCGGCGCAGACGATGAAACAATCGGCGCTGAAGGCGCCGGCATCCTTGCCGTTCGACCACAGCCTGGCGCCGGTCACTCGCTTGCCGTCCCCGGCAAGTTCGGTGGCATAGGTGTTGAGCACGAGCGCTATGTTCTTGCTCTTGTCGAGCTCGTCGGAGAATTTCTCGCCAAAGCGCACGGCCGGGCTCTTGATCAGCTGCACCCAGCGTATGTCGTCTGAAATCGGCACATCGGGCTTGAAGTCGGGAAGCTCGAGTATGTCGTGCACCTCGGACAGATAGGGCTCGATGTCGGTCCGGGCGATTGGCCAGCCGGTGTCCGGCGCCCATGCCTTGGGCTCAAAGTCCTGCTTGTCGAGCACGCGGCACCAGCCGGCCCAGTGGTTCGACGACCCGCCCATGAAGCGCAGCCGGGTGATGTCGAGATCGAAATATTGATCGCCGACCGTGAAGCCGCGGTAGAAATCCTGCGACTCGTCGCTGAATTCGCGTGCGCCGGCCTCCAGCACCACGACCGGAATGCCGGCGGCGCCGAGCTTTCTGGCAATGGTGGTGCCGGCCGGCCCGGAGCCGAGAATGCAGACCTTGGGCTTGAAATCCGAGGCTCGAAACGCCTCATAGCAGTCGAAGATCATGCCAGGTCGCTCCGCTTCAGGATCCAGCCATTGACCACGACGATCTCGTCGGGATCGGCCGGGGGGCGGTCGCTGTCAGGCAGCTTGCGAAAAAGCTGTAGCGCCGGCATCGCAATCAGCGCCTGCACGATGGTGCGGCGCGACATTTTCCTGATGAACAAACTCATGACACGTCTCTGGATGGGGGCTTCGATCCACGCATGGCGTTCCCTGAACGGCACACGTACCGGCCAGACATGCCATTCCCGTGCCAAGCCTTGCCTGTAAACGAGTTACAACCCGGTAAACGGCGCAGTTGCGTGGAAACAATGTTGGCGAACCGTTAACAGCCCCACCACCAACACCTCACGCAGCTTCGGAAATGTCCCGGTCGAGGATCGACAAATTGCGGCCGCGGTGCTTGGCCTCGTAGAGCCGGCGGTCGGCGGCGCGCATCAGGTCCGAGACATCGGCATCTTGCGCACAGGTGATGCCGCCGATCGAGACGGTCAGCGGCACCGTGCGCTCGTCGACCGGACGAAAGCGGACCAGCTCGACTTCACGGCGGATGCGCTCGGCCACGCGCCGGGCTTCGGCTTCCGTAGCGCCGACCAGGAAGGCGCCGAACTCCTCACCGCCAATGCGGCCGAGCACGTCGCCGCTGCGGACGCCGCGCTCGATGGCGCTGGCGATCAACACCAGTGCGTCATCGCCGGTCAGATGGCCGAAACTGTCGTTGATCGCCTTGAAATGGTCGGCGTCGATGATCAGCAGCGCGCCGCGATCGGATTTGCGCCGCGAGCCGTCCAACGCGGCAAAGAAGCTCTCGCGGTTGAGCATGCCGGTCATGTCGTCGCGGCTCGCCTTCGCCGACAGGCGCCGATGCGCGGCGGCGAGCTGGGCATGCGCGCGGGCGAGATCGCGATGCGCGTTTTTCAGTCGGTCGCTCTGCCAGAAGGTGCTGGCGCAGGCGATCCAGGCGAGCGCCAGCGGGCACACCGTCGATGTCAGCCAGACAGTGCGGTCGACCGGAAAACCCATGGCGGGAACGATGATCAGCGTCAGCAAAAGCGAGATGGCTACCGAGCCGAATGCGACCGCGGCGGACTTTAAGACTATGCGACTCATCGCTGGCTCCCACTGAACCGTCTCTGTGCCAGCAAGCCCTGAAGGCCACCTTTCCGTGATGGCTAAAATTTGAATGGTGAGCCCATTTTTACAACTCTAGATGCACATAGGTTGTGGATAAGCTCTACATCAGAAAGGGGTTCGAACGGCAGATATTTCATGCCATAAGGACGCCATGACCACGCTGCCCGATCCCGCCCGCTTCGCCCATGTCACCGACTGGGTGTTCGACCTCGACAACACGCTTTATCCGCACCATTCGAATCTGTTTTCGCAGATCGACGTCAAGATGACGGCCTATGTCGGAGAACTGCTCACGCTGCCGCGCGAGGAAGCGCGCAAGCTGCAGAAGGAACTCTATCTCGAATATGGCACGACGCTGAACGGGCTGATGACGCGTCACGGCATCGACCCCGACGATTTTCTCGAAAAGGTGCATGATATCGACTATTCGTGGCTGGTGCCGGATCCGGTGCTGGGCACCGCTATCCGCCAGCTGCCCGGCCGCAAGTTCATCTTCACCAATGGCGACCGCAGGCACGCCGAGCGCACCGCGCGCCAGCTCGGCATACTCGACCATTTCGACGACATTTTCGATATCGTCGCCGCCGGACTGACGCCGAAGCCGTCGCGGCAGACCTATGAGAAGTTTGCCGAACTGCACGCCGTCACCGGACACAATGCGGTGATGTTCGAGGATCTCGCCCGCAACCTCGAGGTGCCGAAATCACTGGGCATGACCACGGTGCTGGTGGTGCCGCGCAATTTCGAGCCGACCTTTGCCGAAATCTGGGAACGCGATCCGGCCAATGAGGACGACGTCGATTTCGTCACCGACGATCTCGCGACGTTTCTGACGGGGATAGTGGAGGGGGTAGAGGAATTGAGGAGCTGAAGAATTGAAGAACTGGTGAAAGGGAGACCGATCCGGACCTCCTTTTCCTCAATTCTTCAGTTCTTCAATTCCCGGTTCCCCTACTCCCCCAACTTGTAGAAGCGGCTGATGATCCCCCAGGCCTCGTCGGCGGTGTCGACAAAGTCGATGATATCCTGGTCGCCGGGCGTGATGGTGCCTTGTTCGGCCAGGAAATCGAGGTCGATCGCGCGCTGCCAGAACGCCTTGCCGAACAGGATCACCGGCACGCGCTCCATGCGGCCGGTCTGGATCAGCGTCAGCGTCTCGAAGAATTCGTCCATGGTGCCGAAGCCGCCCGGAAACACCGCGACGGCCTTGGCGCGCATGACGAAATGCATCTTGCGGATGGCGAAATAGTGGAAGTTGAAGCACAGCTCCGGGGTCACATAGGCGTTCGGCGCCTGCTCGTGTGGCAGGACGATGTTGAGGCCGATCGACGGCGCGCCGACATCGTCGGCGCCGCGATTTCCCGCCTCCATCACGCCTGGGCCGCCACCGGTGACGACGACGAATTCGCGGTAGTAGGACGTGGCCGATTGCTGTGAGCAGAGGCGGGCGAATTTGCGCGCCTCCTCGTAGTATTTGCTGTTTTCCTCGAGGTTTTTCTTCTGCGTCTCGTTCTTGGCGGCCCAGGCCTCGCCGCCGGGCTCGGGAATACGCGCGCCGCCGAACAGGATGACCGTCGAGCGGATGCCGCGCTCGGCCAGGATCATTTCGGGCTTCAAGAGCTCAAGCTGCAAGCGCACAGCGCGCAATTCCCGGCGCGTCATGAAGTCGGGATCGTTCCAGGCCAGCCGGTAGGTTTCGGCGCGAGTCTGCGGCGTGTCGGGCACGCTTTTCGAGCGCTCCAGATCCTCGTCCGAATGCGGCAGCGGCGTCCATCCCGCCTTTTCCATAGGAGTCATATGCTTTCTACCCGTCCCAACAGTTCACTTGCGCCGTCCCATGGCGCACCCGCGATTGACCCCCAATACGCCTTAACATAGGGTCCGCGCGACTTTCAAAACAAGGTTAAGGCCGACGGCCTTAACAGCGTGGTAACGGAGCGAATTCATGTCGAAGCCTGATCTGGCCAGCCTCGAAAAGACCATCGAGAAGGCCTTCGAGGAGCGCGACACGATTTCGACCGCGACCCGTGGCGAAACGCGCGACGCCATCCAGTCCTCACTCGACCTGCTCGACCGTGGCACCGTGCGGGTCGCCGAGCGCCAGCCGGATGGCAAATGGCATGTCAACCAGTGGCTGAAGAAGGCGGTGCTGCTCTCCTTCCGGCTCTATCCGATGGAGATCATCAAGGGCGGCCCCGGCCAGGCGGTCTGGTGGGACAAGGTGGCGTCGAAGTTCGACGGCTGGAGCGCGGTCGACTTCGAGAAGGCAGGCTTCCGCGCCGTGCCGTCTTCGATCGTGCGCCGTTCTGCCTATGTCGCGCCGGGCGCGGTGCTGATGCCGTCCTTCGTCAATGTCGGCGCCTATGTTGACAGCGGCACCATGGTCGACACCTGGGCCTCGGTCGGCTCCTGCGCCCAGATCGGCAAGAATGTGCACCTCTCGGGCGGCGTCGGCATCGGCGGGGTGCTGGAGCCGATGCAGGCCGGCCCGACCATCATCGAGGACAATTGCTTCATCGGCGCGCGCTCCGAAGTGGTCGAGGGCTGCATCGTGCGCGAAGGCTCGGTGCTCGGAATGGGTGTGTTCATCGGCCAGTCGACCAAGATCGTCGACCGCGCCACCGGCGAAGTGTTTTATGGCGAGGTGCCGCCGAATTCGGTCGTCGTCGCCGGCTCGATGCCGGGCAAGGCCTTTCCGAACAACGAGCCGGGCCCTGGCCTCTACTGCGCCGTCATCGTCAAGCGCGTCGATGCCAAGACCCGGTCGAAAACCTCGATCAACGAACTGCTGCGTGATTGATCCTGTCCGAGCAACCAGAGCGCTCCAGATTGCCCAACACACCACCACTTCCCTGGCTTTTCTTCAGCCTCTCAGGGCGCGTCAGCCCAAGTGCCTACGTGCTCGCCGGGCTGCTGCTGGTGCTTGCACAGTTTTTCCCGCTCTACCAGTTGTCGAGACTGGAACCCGGCACCGCAACCAGCCAGAACTGGGCACTTGTGTTCTGGGTCGTTTTGCTGATCTCGACATGGTCGAGCTTTGCGGTAACCGCAAAGCGGTTTCATGATTTCGGCAAGCCGACTTATTACGCGTTGATCTCTCTTATCATCGGCCCCATTCTTCTCATCGTTCTAGCGTGTTTCCGCGGTGACCCCGGTCCGAACCGCTACGGCAAACGCAGCAACGCGCCGGCTGAACCATGAGCGCCGACCGGATATCTCGCCATGCGCTACCGCACGCTTGATCCGAAACTGATCATCGACACCGCCGAGCGGCTGGAAGAGCGCGTCGCCGAGCGTTTTCCCGATGCCGGCCTGCGCGGCGTCGCCGCCGAACTGGTGTCGCTGTCGCGCGACCTGGCCAAGGCGGCGCAGGCGCTCGAAGCGCCGATCTGGTGGCTCCGCGGCGCCATCGTCGCCGCTGTTGCCGCCGGCGCGCTGATCTTCCTGTTCGTCGGCACCATCCTGCCGCTCATCCATATCTCGCAGGCCGACGATGCGGTGCAGTCGGTGCAAGGCATCGAAGCCACGATCAACATGATGATCCTTGCCGTGCTCGGCCTGCTGGCGCTGATCCGCACCGAGGAGCGCATCAAGCGCAAGCGGGTGTTTCGCCAGTTGCATGGGTTGAGATCGCTGATCCATGTCATCGACATGCACCAGCTGACCAAGGATCCGGCAGCATTGTCCGCCAATTTCAGGCCGACCGCGCATTCGCCGACGCGCATCACCAATGCCGCCGACCTGGCGCGCTACCTCGACTATTGCTCGGAAATGCTGTCGATCACCGGCAAGATCGCGGCGCTGTTTGCGCAGTCGGTCAATGACGATGTGGTCATCGACGGCGTCAACGACGTCGAGAACCTGGCGTCCAACCTGTCGCGCAAGATCTGGCAGAAGATCACGCTGATCGAGAACCACCCGGCTGCGCAGCCCCTGCCGGCGCCAGGCCCGGCGAGCAAAGCGCCGGCTCCGAGGCGCGCACCAAAGCTGTGACGCGGCGGGCCCACGCGCCTGTTTTCGGGCTATGCGGGCCAAGGCCCGAGGCTCGCGGCAAGTAGACTATCCAGTGACGGCTTCCGGCGTCAGCCCGGGTGAGCCGCGCTTTTCCCGCTCGGCCTGCCGCACCAGCACGGTGACCCGCTTCAGCAGAGGCGCCGGCGTGCCGGCCTTTTCGGCGAGGTTCAGGACGGCCCCCTGCAGGTCACCGATCTCGGTCGGCCGACCACGCTGGAGGTCGTCCCACATCGACGAGCGCGCCTGCGGGTCGATGGCGAGCATGCGGCGGGCGACCAGCCGGAACAGCCAGTCCGGCAGCCGGAGCAGTTTCGGCAGCAGGACGGGATGCAAGCCGCCGATTCGTGCCGGCGCGATATGTAACGCCTTCATCGCCGTCAGGGCCTCGTCGATCTGACCGGCCAGGATTCGCCGCCAGCGGCGGTCGGCAAGTTCGCTCGCCAGCGGCAGGCCGGACAAGGCGACAAGCGCGTTGTTGAGGTTGATCAGCAGCTTGCCCCACTGAACGGCTTTCATGTCGGGATGGGTTTCCACGCCAAGCCCTTCGACATCGAGAAGGCCGGCAAGGCCGGTCACGCCATCTTCGATCATGACCTTGCCGTCGCTGGCGCGATGCACGTGAAGCGGCAAATTGCCTATGGCCGACTGGACGACATTGAACGGCACCATGCCGGCGAGCACAGTCCGTCCACCGAGCCCGGCGCGTAACCGGTCGGCATTGCCGACGCCGTTCTGCAGGCTGACCACCACGACATCGCCGCGCGCATGTCCGGCAACAAGCGACGCCATCTCCTCGGTAGCGCCGTTCTTGACCGTCACCAGCACCACGTCGGCACTGGCGAGGGCAGCGGCGGGATCGGTGGTGACGGACCCCGGCCGGATGGATCGGTCGCGACCATCGAGATCGGTGATGCGCAGGCCACCGTCCAGCAAGGCTGTCGCGATGCCTGGCCGCGCCAAAAACACCACCTTGCGTCCGGCCAGCGCCAGGCAACCGCCGACATAGCAGCCGATGCTGCCGGCGCCGGCAATGACGATGGTCTTTTCGGCGTTGGCCATGCGATTATCTCGTGTTGGCCTGCACTATACGACAGGAAAACCATAATGTCGGCGGCAGGATCGGTCATCATCTCTGGCCGTGACAGGCCTTTCGCTTTCGACTATCGCTTTGCCCATGAAACTGCCGACCGATCCCGCCGCCAACCTCGCGACCCTCATACGCTGCGCCTCTGTAACGCCCGCCGAGGGCGGCGCGCTGGCTGCCCTGGAAGGCATGCTGAAGCCGCTCGGCTTTTCCGTCGAACGCCCTGTGTTTTCCGAACACGGCACCCCCGACATCGAGAACCTCTACGCGCGTCGCTCCGGCAACGGGCCGCATCTGATGTTTGCCGGCCATACCGACGTGGTGCCGGCGGGCGACGAGGCGTCGTGGACGCATCCGCCCTTCGCCGCCGAGATCGCCAGGGGCGAGATGTATGGCCGCGGCGCCGTCGACATGAAGGGCGGCATCGCCTGTTTCATCGCCGCCGTGGCGCGCCATGTCGAGAAAAAGGGTGGTCCGAAAGGCTCGGTCTCGCTGCTGATTACCGGCGACGAGGAGGGGCCGGCGATCAACGGGACGACAAAACTGCTCGACTGGGCGGCGGCCAAGGGCGAGAGATGGGACGCCGCGATCGTTGGCGAGCCGACCAATCCGGACACGCTCGGCGACATGATCAAGATCGGCCGGCGTGGCTCGATGTCGGGCAGTGTCACGGTCAACGGCCGCCAGGGCCATGTCGCCTATCCATTGCTCGCCGACAATCCGGTGCGCGGCCTGATCAGCCTGGTCGACGCCTTGCTGTCGCCCGTCTTCGACAAGGGCACGAAGGATTTTCAGCCGACCAATCTGGAAGTGACCTCGATCGATGTCGGCAACCCGGCGACCAATGTTATTCCGGCCAAGGCGACAGCCACCTTCAACATCCGCTTCAACGACACATGGACTGCCGAGACGGTGCAGGCCGAGATCCATAACCGCCTCGACCAGGCGGCGAAGCGCAAGAAATACCGGACCGGCAAGACGCCGGTCGACTACGAGCTGATCTGGCGCGACCGGCCGAGCCATGTCTTCCTGACGCGCGACGACAAGCTGATCGAGACGCTGCGCGGCTCGATCAAGGCGACGGTCGGCAAGGAGCCGGCGCTGTCCACCTCGGGCGGAACCTCGGATGCGCGTTTCATCAAGGACTATTGCCCGGTGGTCGAGTTCGGCCTGGTCGGCAAGACCATGCACATGGTCGACGAGCGCGTCGCACTGGCCGACCTCGAGACGCTGACCCAAATCTACCAGCGCTTCATCGATGACTGGTTCGAGCAGGGCTGATCATGCTTTCGGTTGACGAGACCTCTTCATCGCTTAACGGCGCCTGGCGGCTGATGCTCGGAAAGGCCGACGGCTTGCGGCTGCTCGACCTTTCGGCGGACGGCTTCTGGAATTCCTTCTTCGCCATCGTCGTCGCCGCGCCGGCGATGATCGTCGGCTGGGTCGGCACGGCCAACGAGATCGGCGATCCCAATGCGTTCGCCGGTCGGCTGGGCATGTTGGTTCGCCTGGCGACCGTCGACCTCGGCTCGTGGCTGCTGCCCCTGGTTGTGCTTGCCCTGGTCGCATCGCGCGCCGGCATCGGCGACCGCTTCGTCCACTATGTCGTCGCGAGCAACTGGGCGTCGGCGATCACCGCCTGGATGCTGCTGCCTTCAGCGTTGATCAGGCTTTTCCTGCCGTCCGGCAACCCGGTTGCCGAATTGGTGTGGCTGGTTCTGGTGGTGCTGTCGCTGGTACTCACCTGGCGGATGACCAACGCCGCGATCGGCAAGGGCGCGGCTGTCGGCAGCGCCGTGTTCGCAGGCATGTTGGTGGTGTCTCTGGCCGTCTTGTTCGGCCTAGTGGCGCTGCTCGGCATCACGGTGCCGACCGCCGCTCCGGCCTAGAACTTTTCCGGATAGTCTACACCGACGAGAAAAAGCCCGTCGGGCGGCGCCACCTGGCCGCAGGCGGCGCGGTCTTGCGCCGCGAGCGCTGCCTTGAGGTCGGCGGCGGTCCAGCCGCCGTCGCCGACGCGTTTCAGCGAACCGACCATGGAGCGCACCTGGTTGTGCAGGAAAGAGCGCGCCGAGGCCCTGACTTCGATCAGGTCGCCCTGGCGGCTTACATCGAGCCGCTCCAGCGTCCGCACCGGACTGTTGGCCTGGCATTGCGTCGAGCGGAAGGTGGTAAAGTCATGTCGGCCGAGCAGGACTTTCGCCGCTTCGTGCATGGCGTCCGCATCGAGCCGCTTCGGCACCCACCAGACCTTGCCCTTTTCCATCGCTGCAGGCGCGCGCCGGTTGAGGATGCGGTAGAGATAGTGCCGTCCGGTGGCCGAGAAACGGGCGTCGAACTCATTGGGGACAACCGTCGCCTGCAGGATGGCGATGCGCGCGCCTGCCGCCTGCAGGTGCGCGTTGACGGCGTCGCGCACCTTGTCGTTTGGCCATGCCTTGGCGAGGTCGACATGCGCCACCTGGGCGGTCGCATGCACCCCGGCGTCGGTGCGGCCGGCGGCGCGTATCCGCACCGCCTCACCGCAGAATTTCTCGATCGCCTGCTCTATCGCCTGCTGCACCGAAGGCTGATCCGCCTGGTGTTGCCAGCCGGCGAAGAGGCTGCCGTCATATTCGATATCGAGACGAAAACGCGGCATACACCCTTCGTTCAGGCGGCGAGTGCGGTAAAGGCCTGGGCGTAGACCAGTTTGCCTTTTTCGGGTGCGTCACCCCAGGCCAGCGCCTGCAGCGCTTCGCCCTGATATTCGCTCTCGAACTTTTCGGCGCGCGCATGATTGTAGCCGAAGCGGCCGTAATAGGCCGGATCGCCCAACACAACGGCGAGCGTCTCGCCGGCATCCCTGAGGCGGATATGCGCCTCGCGGATCAGCGCACCGCCAATGCCCGAGCCGTGGAACGAAGGTTCCACCGCCAACGGCGCCAGCGCCACGGCTGCAAACTGCTTGCCGCCGTTCCTAACGAACAGCCTGGAAAACAGGATGTGGCCGACCACCTGGCCGTCTTCTTCCGCCACCAGTTCGACAACGGCGTCGCCGCCGGTGACCAGAGCGTCGACCAGCCCGGCCTCCGCCTGCTGGCCGAATGCGTGTTCCTCGACCAGGCGTATGGCCTCGCGGTCCCGCGGCGTCGCGCCGCGTATCGACATCATGCTCATGAGAACTTCATTCCTTTTTCGATCTTGGCCCCGCGCAGAAACTCCTTCGCGGCAGCAGGCTTTCCGCCCGCCCGTTGAACTTCGACCAGCCTGACCGCGCCCGACCCGCAGGCGACCGTCAGCCGGTCATCGAGAATTCCTCCCGACTCGCCCATGCTTTCAGAAAGCGTACCTTCAGAAAGCGTCGAGCGAAGCAGTTTCAGCCGTTCCGTGCGGCCGCCGATGTCGGCCTCGCACCAGGCGCCGGGGAATGGCGACAGCCCGCGAATGTGATTGTGGACCTCCGCAGCCGGGCGCGTCCAGTCCACACGTGTCTCCGACTTATCGATTTTCCTGGCGTAGGTCACCCCGTCAGCCGCCTGCAAAGTCGATGCCAGGGTATTTGTCTCCAATCGGGACAGCGCTTCCACCATCAGCGTGGCAGCAATATTCATCAAGCGGTCGTGCAGATCGCCGGCCGTCATATCGGGCTCTATGGCGCATTTTTCAACCAGTGCCACCGGACCGGTGTCCAGGCCCTCTTCCATGCGCATCACCATCATGCCGGTCTCGACGTCGCCGGCCATAATGGCGCGCTGGATGGGAGCTGCACCACGCCAACGCGGCAAAAGCGAGGCGTGGCCGTTGAGGCAGCCGAGGCGCGGAGCCTCCAGAATAGCCTTCGGCAACAGCAAACCATACGCGACGACGACTGCGACATCGGCACGCAACGCCTGGAAAGCAGCTTGCTCGCCCTCGCCCTTCAGCGACAGCGGCGTGCGCACTTCGATGCCCAGCCGCTCAGCCTCGCGCTGCACCGGCGACGGTGTCAGCTCCAGACCGCGGCGGCCGGCGGCGCGCGGCGGCTGGGTGTAGACGGCTGCTATCTCGTGCTCGGCCTCGGCAATCGCGCGCAGCACCGGCACCGAAAACTCCGGCGTGCCCATGAAGATGACGCGAAGCGGCATTTTCGTCCAGTATCCTGTTCTGCGCGCGGCAGTCCGCTCAAGCGTCTGCTTCAAACGGGTTTACGATCTTGAGGTCAAGCTCTTCGAAGTCCCTGATATTGCGCGTCGCCAGCATAGCGTCGTGCGACAGGCAGATGGCAGCGATCATGGCATCGGAAAGGCTGATCGGCCGGCCGATAGTTTCCCGCATTGCCCGGAGCTTGCCCGCCAGACGGGGAATGGGACCGGCAAATTCGACGACACGTCCCGAAAACTGCTTCGAAACCAGGTGGTCAAGTGCACGGACGTGGCGGTCCGAGCCGGTCTTGTTCAGAAACCTTTCGGCTCCAAAGGACTGCTCCATGACAACAGGACCGCAGAGATAGAGGTCGAGCAGGTCCTGTCTGCGAAACCACTTAGCGACGTTTGGATCGGGCGCGGGCCGGCTCGCTTCCGAGACGACATTGGTATCGAGGATTATCACTCGAAATTCTCAATGGTGCGGCCAAAGTCGCGTTTCCGTTCCGCTTCGATCTCATCCATCATCTGCGCAAATTCGTCGCTGATTGCATTTTCCGAGGCGAAGGCAGCGCGAATCGCATCCCAAGCCGTGAGTCCAGGCTCGGCCCTGCCTTCTTTTTCCGCAACCATGCCTTTTCGCAATAAATCGATCGCCTTGATCGAGAGGCTTTGGCCGCCCTTGCGTGCCGCATGCTCGATTTCACGCTTCAACGGCTCGGGAATATCTCTGATCAACATATCGCCCATCTGAGTCTCCAGTCTGATATCAATGATATCACGCTAGGAAGCGTCTCTCAATAGGGGCGGGTCGAGACGGGATTTTGTGCGAGTCGCCGAAAGCAGGGCCTATCCCACCAGCTTGCCCGGCGCCTTGTCCTTGGCGAGCTTCTTGAACTTCTTGACCACCATGTCGCGCTTCAGCTTCGAGATGTGGTCGATGAACAGCACACCGTTGAGATGGTCGATCTCGTGCTGCAGGCAAGTCGCCATCAGGCCTTCGGCCTCGATCTCCTGCAGCTTGCCGTCGCGGTCGAGATATTTCACGCGCACCGAGGCGGGACGCTCGACCTCGGCGTAATAGTCCGGGATCGACAGGCAGCCTTCCTCGTAGACCGAGCGGGCGTCGGCGCTTTCGAGGATTTCGGGATTGATGAAGACATGCGGCGCCGGCGGCTCGTCTTCTTTGGCGAGGTCGATGACCAGCATGCGCAGCGGCTCGCCGATCTGGATTGCGGCCAAACCGATGCCCGGCGCATCATACATCGTCGCCAGCATGTCGTCGGCCAGTTTGCGCAAAGGCGCGTCGACGCGTTCGACTGGTTTGGAAACCTGGCGCAGGATGGGATCGGGAAGGATGATGAGCGGCTTGATCGACATGGCGCCTCACCTAAAACGTCGCAGGAGAAGCGTCAACCGGTGCGAATCGGTCTCGTTCACGTTTTGATCTGTGCCAGGTCTGCGAATCGGCTATGCTGGCGGGATGAACGACCTGAGCACCATCCTTTCCGAACCCGTTGCCCGGCTTGGCGCCACGACGATCACGCTCGGCCATGCACTGGCCCTCGGCGCGCTGGTGTTTCTCGGCCTGTTCCTGGCGCTTGTCGTGGCGCTGTGGCGATCGGCCAAGGCGCGCACCATCGCCGCGGCGGAAGCCGCCGACCACGCCCGCGACGCCGAGGCGCGGATGGCCGGCATTTTGCAAAGCCAGGCCGAGATGCAGGGCCGCATGGGCGCCATCGCCGACGTGTTCGGCGCAAGGCAGGCCGAACTCAACCAGTCGATCGGCCAGCGCCTCGACGCCATGACCGGCAGGCTCGGTCAAACCATGACCGAACAGACCAAATCGACGCATGAGAGCCTCGCCAAACTGCAGGAACGGCTGGCGGTCATCGACACCGCGCAAGGCAACATTCAGTCGCTGGCCGGCCAGGTCGTGCAATTGCAGGCGATCCTGTGCAACAAGCAGACGCGCGGCGCCTTCGGCCAGTCGCGCATGGAGGCGATCGTCGCCGACGGCCTTCCGATGGGCGCCTACGAGTTCCAGGCAACGCTGTCAAACGGCAGCCGTCCCGACTGCCTGGTCAGGATGCCGAACGGTGCGCCGCAGCTTGCCATCGACGCCAAGTTTCCGCTGGAAGCCTGGAACGCCATCCGCGCCGCCGATGGCGCCGAACACCAGAAGATCGCGGCCCAGGCTTTCCGCCGCGACATCGAAATTCACGTCCGCGATATCTCGGAAAAATACCTGATCCAGGGCGAGACGCAGGACACCGCCTTCATGTTCGTGCCGTCGGAATCGGTGTTCGCCGAAATCCACGAGAATTTCGACGCCGTGGTCCAGAAGGCGCACCGGGCGCGTGTCATCATCGTCTCACCGTCGCTTTTGATGCTGTCGATCCAGGTCATCCAGGCCATCCTCAAGGACGCCCGCATGCGCGAACAGGCGCATCTGATCCAGGGCGAGGTGATCCGGCTGATGGAAGACGTCGCGCGCGTCGACGAACGCGTGCGCCGGTTGCAGACTCATTTTGGCCAGTCGGCCAAGGATATCGACGAGATACTGGTGTCGACGTCGAAGGTGACCAAGCGCGGCCAAAAGATCGAAGCGCTGGAGTTTGGAGAAAACGAAGCCGAAGTGCGCGGTGGCGGACCCGCCAAGGCCGAAGCCGGAGTGCGGGTGGCGGATTCCAAGACGGGGCAGCTCAGGCTACGTGTCGTCGAAGGCGACGATTAAAGCGCGTCGCGCTGAACGGATTCATACGACGCGCTTTAAAAGTCTTTGTTTTGATGCATGTCGTTGTCCCAGAACCGCGGCACACTTCTGGGCGCCATGCATTAGACCGTAGCCACGATCACGTGCGCCTGGATCTTGGCCGCAACCTCGCCGCTGCCGTGTCTGGCTGCAATCACGGACGCGGCGTGATCGGTTGCGGCTTCCAGTTTTCCTCTAGCCTCGATTTCGTTGCGAAGCGGAGTTCCCTGGCAATAGGCAACCGCCGGAAGGCGCGGCGAGGAGGCACGGCTTTGTTCGGCCCTCGTGTCGATCACCACACGGGAGAAACCTGCGGCTTCCAACTCGCCGCGGATCAATGCAATGTCATTGTAGCCGTGCGGCGTGCGGGCGAGAAAGCGGGGCGGATCGTTCGGAAAAATCTCCGCAAGAGCATTCGTCACATCATTGGCGAATACATTCTCTTCGATGCGATCCCACACGTTGAACAGGAAATGGCCGCCGGTCTTCAGGACCCGCTTTGCTTCGCGATAGCCGGCGGCTCGGTCGGGAAAGAACATCGCGCCGAACTGACAGCAAACGAGATCGAAAGCCGCATCTTCGAACGGCAGCGCCAGAGCATCCGCCTGACGCCATTGTATACGACTGTCGGGAGCTTGTCGCGAGGCCGCGTAGTCGAGCATAGGCTGGTTGAGGTCGGTCACGACATAGCTTGCGCCGGGAGACAGTTTTGGAGCCAATGCGCGGGTGACAACGCCGGTACCGGCGGCGACTTCCAGGACGGCGCCGGGCGACAAGGACGCTGCCCGTCGTGCCAAATCCGCGGCGAACGGCTCGAAGATCAGCGGCACCATGTAATGGTCGTAGTTTTCCGGAATCGAGCCGGCAAACACTTTGTCCGTTTCCGACATTGCTATCCCCCGCCATCCGTTTGATGGCTAGCCTAGCACATTATTGGCTGGTTTGGGCCGCGTTTAACCGGGAGGCAGGTGCTACTGCGCCTCTACGATGCTTACGCCCTCGAATTCCGGAAGCCAGTGCAGGGCCGATCGGTGCCATTTCTGTTGGGTCGGAACGAGATCCTCGCGTTGCCGCGCGGTCCCCGCCCTGATCCCATAGACCTTCGGCCCGTCGCCAACCGACGTTGCGTAAAGATGGGAACCGCAGTCGCCGCAGAACGCCTGGGCACGCTTGGCGCCGCTCGATCCCGTCTTGATATAAACCTTCGGTGTGCCCTTTGTGATCCTATAATGATCCTCAGGCGCGGGAACAGTGACACGAAAGGCGGTACCGGTCAGTTGCTGGCAGTCGGTGCAATGACAGATAGAGGTCTTTTCCGGGTCGACGTCTGCTTCATAAGTTATGGCGCCGCAATGGCACCCACCATCGATTTTCATCGTTGATTCTCCGAAATCCGTCGGGTGATCTTAGCGGGACCAGGCGATGGCGCCAACGGTGGACTGCTGGTCCAGAACTAGTCCGACGCCGCCTCGACCTGCTTGCGCCGGTGCTCCCAGGTTCCGGTCGTCTGCGGCTTGACGAACAGTCTGGTGATCTCCGGCATTTCTTTTTTCAAGAGCGCCTCGATGCGCTCGACACAGGCTTCGATCTCAGGCGCCGTCAGATGGTCCTCGAATTCGATGCTCAGCCCAGCGACGATCTGTTGCGGGCCGAGATGGACGGTGAGAACGCCGTTGGCCCGCTGCACTGCCGGATCCTGCTGGGCGATGGCCAGCACCTTGGCCTGCACTTCCGGCGAGGCCGGCTCACCGATGAGCAATCCCTTGCTTTCGCGCGCCAGAAAGATGGCGGTGGCGCCGAGGATCATCGCGATGCCGATCGAGGCGACGCCGTCGAGCTCGGGCATGTCGAGGAGTTCGGCCGCCAATATGCCGGCGAAGGCGACGAACAGACCGAGCAGGGCGGCGCTGTCCTCGAACAGGATCGTGTAGACGCTCGGATCCTTGCTCGATTGCACGGCCTGCAGCCAGCCTTGGTTGCCCTTCTGCTGGCGGAACTCCTTCAGCGCCACGTACCAGGAGCTGCCCTCGAACAGCATTGAGAGGCCCAGCACAATGTAGTTGATTTTGGGATTGGCGACCGGCTGAGGCGCCATGATGTGGACGACGCCTTCATAGAAGGACACGCCAGCGCCGAGCGCAAAGACGAGCAGGGCGACAATGAAGCTCCAGAAATACAGCTCGCGGCCATGGCCGAGCGGGTGCGTGCGGTCCGGCGGACGGGCGGCGCGGTGCATGCCGTAGAGCAGCAGCCCGCCATTGCCGGTATCCACCAGCGAGTGCACGCCTTCCGACAGCATCGCCGAGCTGCCGGTGAAGAAGGCGGCGACGAATTTGGTCATAGCAATAGCTAAATTACCGGCGAGCGCCGCGTAGATGACCGTCTTCGACCCGCCATGCGCTGCCATGCTGTCCCTCCAAGGCGCCCAATGTAACGGCCTGCCGCCGAGCTCCACAGGCATCACAACGCACGAATCGCCTGGTCGTTCAGGTTGAAGGCCAGCTTGCGGAAAGACGCCCCTATTCGATGATCTCGTCCGTCCACACCTTGAAACCAGCCAGCGTGCCCGGTCCGAAGATGTGGGTCAGCGGCACGTCGGCGGCGTCGCGACCCGACGCGATCAGTATGCGGCCGATGCGTGGCGAATTGTTGCGCGGGTCAAAGACATGCCAGCGGCCACCGAGATAGACCTCCATCCAGGCTGCGAAATCCATGCTCGCCCAAGGTTTGGGCAGGCCGATGTCGCTGATGTAGCCGGTGCAGTAGCGGGTCGGGATGTTTAGCGCACGGCAAAAGGTGACGGCGAGGTGGGCAAAGTCACGGCAGACGCCGCTTTGCTCGCGATAGGCTTCCGCCGCGGTGCGGGTCGGCCGCGCATTGCCGTAGCTGAAGACGATATGGTTGTGGACGAAGTCACAGACCGCCTGGACGCGGGCAATACCGAGCGGCGTATGCCCGAACAGCCGCCAGGCTTCGCTGGCCAGCAGATCGCTCTCGCAAAAGCGGCTGGGCAACAGGAACAGCAATGTGTCCGACGGCAGATCGCGCACCTCATGCTGCCAGGCCATCAGGTCGCCCATCTCGAACGTGCCGGGGTCGCGGATTACCGAATCGGTGCCGAAGGTGAAGCGACCGGGCGGGGCGACGAAACGGTTGCACCAATTGCCGAAACTGTCGCGGTAGCTCTGGATCGGCACCGGCGGGTTGGAGGTCAGGAAATCCGGGCGCTCGAGATCGGAGGCCCTGGAGTAGTGGACGTTGAGCATCGCGATCAGCGGCGTTTCCTGCGGAAAATCGAAACTCATCTCGCTGCCGATGCGGATTCGCATTGTCGTCCTGACCGCACTGCCTGATCATCGCCGGGCGAAGGCATGGCCGATGCTGCAGTGCGAAGGCAACCATGGCACGGACCGGAATGGTTTACGAGCAAATTAGAAACCGGTTGAAAGCGGCCCGACGGCGCCGGCGACAGACGCAGCCCTCTTGCAGTCCGGCGTTTCTCTTGTTTCACTTGGCCTCCCAGCAACTGGAGGAACGAATCATGGCTAAAGGTGCGATGAAGGCGGGCAAGGAAGCTCGGAAGCCGAAAAAAGACGCCAAGAAGCCCGCAGCGGCTCCGGCACTCAAGGCGCCGCCCGTCAAGGCGATGAGGCTCAAGGAAAAGTAAGCCCGCCTCGGAAGATCTTGGACGGTTGAAATCCGGACAAACCGTTTCGGCGCAGATTTTGACACCGGCGGCATGAACGATGCGGCCGGTGTTTTTGTTGATCGCACCGGCGCAGCCGCTTGTGTCGAAGCGGCGAGGACGACCTCGCGCCTTCCCATAAATCGGCCGGGACGGCCCGCCATGCTCATGGAATGGAGTGCATCCCGATGTCGTGGATTTTTCTGTTTTTCGCCGGCCTGTTCGAAATCGGCTGGGCGATCGGCCTCAAATACACCGACGGCTTCTCGAAGCCGCTGCCGACGGTGCTCACTGTCGCCTCGATGATCATCAGCCTCGGGTTGCTCGGCCTGGCGCTCAAGACGCTGCCTGTCGGGACGGCCTATGCGGTGTGGACCGGCATCGGCACGGTCGGCACGGCGCTTCTTGGCATCTGGCTGCTGGGCGAGCCTGCGACGGCCATCCGGCTCGCCTGCATTGCGCTCATCGTCTGCGGCATTATGGGGCTGAAGCTCGCCGCCTGAGCAAAGCAACCAAGGAAATCGACGCACAAACACATTCAGGGCCGCTGGAAGGCGACCCTGATGTCCGATCGTTTCGATCGAAGCGTTAGCGGGCGGAGAAGCCCGGAGGCGTCCTGCCGGTACGCTGCTTGCGCGCCGCATAGCGTGCGTCGCGCTTGGCCTTGCGTTCGGCTTCGTCGGCCAGCAAACGGGCGATGCGCTCGTTTTCTTCGGCTTCCTTGATCTTCGCTTCAGCCTGCGCTGCCTCTTCGGCCGCAATACGCGCCGCTTCGGCTGCTGCCTCGCGCTCGGCCTTCTCGACCGCCTCGCGTGCCAGCTTTTCCTGCTTCAGCCTGGCCTTTTCGGCCTCGCGTATTTCGCGAGCCTCAAGAATCGCCTTGCGTTCGGCCTGTTTGGCCAGAACCGCAGGATCATCAGCCGCCGGCTTCGACTTGAAGCGCTCCAGAAGCGCCTTCTTTGCCTCGTTCGCGGCATTGCGCCGCTCGAAAATGTCTTTTTCCCTGTAGATAGCCAAGTCCACTTCCCTGAAGTCAATTCGCGACGCTTACATACGCGCGAAAACCGAGAGTTCAAGCGCCAAAACGGTATGCCAGCCATGAAAGTTTAGGCTGTTGCAGCCGGGAGACGCGTTTTCCCTGAAACAAAGCCGGCCGAAACCGACATGCACTGTTCACTATCCGCCCCTCTGGCGGCCGGGGCGGCTCGCCGCTACCTCTAGCGGCAAATCAGAACATTTGGATGACATGCCATGGAACTCGGTCTCTACACTTTCGCCGACGTCAGCCCGGAGCCCGGCCCCGGCGCGATCGGCCCGCATCAGCGACTACGCAATCTGATCGAGGAGGTCGAGCTGGCCGACCAGGTCGGCCTCGACGTCTTTGGTCTGGGCGAACATCACCGCCCCGACTATGCCGCGTCCGCGCCGGTGGTGGCGCTGGCCGCTGCCGCCGAACGCACCAAGCGCATCAAGCTGACCAGCGCGGTCACCGTGCTGTCCTCCGATGATCCGGTGCGTGTCTTCCAGCAGTTCGCAACGCTCGACCTTTTGTCGGGCGGCCGGGCCGAGATCATGGCCGGGCGCGGCTCGTTCATCGAATCCTTCCCGCTGTTCGGCTACAATCTCGAGGACTATGACGAGCTGTTCGCCGAAAAGCTCGACCTGCTGCTGGCCATACGCGACAGCGTCAAGGTCACCTGGTCCGGCAATCTGCGCGCGCCCATCAACGACCGCGGCGTCTATCCGCGGCCGCTGCAGGACAAATTGCCGATCTGGATCGCAATAGGTGGAACGCCGCAGTCTGCGGCCCGCGCGGGGGTGCTCGGCCTGCCGCTGGCGCTGGCCATCATCGGCGGCGAGCCGGCGCGGTTTGCACCGCTGTTCGACATTTATCGCGATGCCGCCAGGCGGGCCGGTACCGACCCCTCGGGCCTTGCCACCAGCATCAATGTGCACGGCTTCATCGCCGGGACCACTGAACAGGCGGCCGACGATTTCTACGGCCCGCAGGCCGAAGTGATGAACCGCATCGGCCGCGAGCGCGGCTGGGGCCCGACCTCGCGGGCGCATTTCGATCAGTCGCGTGGTCCGAACGGCGCGCTGTTCGTCGGTAATCCGGAGCAGGTGGCGGAAAAGATCGTCGCCCAGCACAAGATCTTCAACAATGACCGCTTCCTGCTGCAGATGGCGATCGGCGCCATGCCGCACGCCAAGATCATGAAGGCGATCGAACTGTACGGCACCAAGGTGGCGCCGATCGTGCGCAAGGAGACCGCCAAGCCCGGCGTCGCCGTCGCAGCGCCAGCCGCCTGAGCGACGGGCGGCCCGGATTGAGGGCCTTGCCGGCTAACGGAACCTTGGGCTTGCAGAGGCGTTTCCGTCAGGGGAATGCACCAATTGCGGTGCGCCGCTGAGGGAAAATCATGAAAGCCGAACCCGCCGCTTTGGGTGCTGGCCTTGCCGAAACCGAAGAGGCGAGAGTTGTGGCGCGTGCCGACACGCATCTGATGCGTTCGCTGCTCATCGGGATCTTTCTGTTCATGGCCATCTACGCGCTGTATTTCGCGCGTGCTTTCTTCATGCCGGTCATCCTCGCCTTCCTGCTGACGCTGACGCTGACACCAATCGTGCGCTTCCTGCGCAAGCGCGGCATTCCGGAAGTGGTTTCGGCGACAATGTTGGTCGTGCTGTCGATCTGCGTCTTCGGCGTTGCCGGCTATCTGCTCAGCGGCCCGGTCATCGACCTTCTCAACAACACCTCGTCGATCGGCCAACAACTTACCGAACGGCTGGCGCAATTACGGCGTCCGCTCGAGAGGATCATGCAGATCTCGCATCAGATCGAACAGATGACGGAGACCTCGCAGGAGCCGGGCATCCAGAAGGTGGCGATGGCACAGTCCGGCGTCCTGTCGGCCGCCGCCAGCAACGTCCTGTCGGCGGGGACAAGCCTGACCATCATCTTCGTGCTGTCGCTGTTCCTGCTGGCGTCAGGCACGATGTTCTATGAGAAGATCATCCAGTCCTTCGCCAGCCTCAGTGAGAAGAAGCGGGCCTTGCGCGTCGTCTATGACGTCGAGCGCGAAATCTCGCATTATCTGCTCACCGTCACCGTCATCAATGCCGGTCTCGGCGCGGTTATCGGCCTTGGCCTGTGGGCGCTCGGCATGCCCAACCCGCTCGTCTGGGGAACGATGGCGGCGCTGCTCAACTTCCTGCCCTATGTCGGCGCGCTGATCACCATCGTGCTGGTCAGCGTCATTGCGATGATCAGCTTCGACTCGATCACCTACGCCCTTTTGGCGCCGGGCTTCGTGCTTTTGTGCGACATCGTCGAAGGCCAGTTCGTTACGCCGATGGTTGTCGGCCGACGCCTCGAGATCAACGCCGTGGCGATCTTCATCGCCATCGCCTTCTGGTCCTGGCTTTGGGGCTTTGTCGGCGCGCTGATGGCGGTGCCGCTGTTGGTCGTCGTCAAAGTGTTCTGCGATCATTTCGATGGCCTCAGCCATGTCGGCAATTTTCTCGCCGCACAGCAGACGGCCGTGGTGGAGGAAGAAGCGGCCGAAGAGAACGGAAAGGCAGCGGCATAAGCTTGCCGCGCCTGTCCGTCATCGCGCATTTGTTGTCTTCAGGCGGAGTGCCTATATCGAGCCGGTCAAGCCGGACCCTGCGATGAAAGATGCCTCCTTCGACCTCGATTCCTATTTCGACCGCATCGGCTATCGCGGCCCGATCGATGCTCCGCTCGGCACGCTGAGCGCGCCGCATCGCCAGCGTCCGCAGGCGATCCCGTTCGAGAATATGGACCCGTTGCTTGGCACCAGCTCGACATCGTCATTCCCGACCGCGCCTTCGAAACCAGGGTCAGGCAGTTGAACATCGTAAAGGCTTGAGGCCCATGACCGCACTTTCCGTTCTCGACCTGTCGCCGATCGTCGAAGGCAGCGACGCCTCGCAATCGCTGGCAAATTCGCTCGACCTGGCCCGCCATGCCGAGCGGCTCGGCTACAGGCGCTACTGGCTGGCCGAGCACCACAACATGCCGGGCATCGCCAGCGCGGCGACCGCCGTCGTCATCGCCCATGTCGCCGGCGGCACCAAGACCATCCGCGTCGGCGCCGGTGGCATCATGCTGCCCAACCATGCGCCGCTGGTGATTGCCGAGCAGTTCGGCACGCTGGCGGCACTGCACCCCGGCCGCATCGACCTCGGCCTCGGCCGCGCGCCCGGCACCGATATGGGAACAGCGCGCGCGCTGCGCCGCAATCTCGAGGCGTCAGACAATTTCCCCCAGGATGTCGTCGAGCTGATGGGCTATTTCCAGCCGGCCGCGGAAGGCCAGCGTATCCACGCCGTGCCCGGCGAAGGCCAGAAGGTGCCGGTCTGGATCCTCGGTTCCAGCCTCTATGGCGCGCAGCTCGCCGCCATGCTCGGCCTGCCCTATGCCTTCGCCTCGCATTTCGCGCCGGCCGAACTGGACCATGCGCTGGAGATCTACCGTTCGCGCTTCCAGCCTTCGGAACAGCTGGACAAGCCCTATGTCATGCTCGGCCTCAACGTTTTCGCCGCACCGACCGATGGAGAGGCAAAACTGCTGTTCACCTCGCTCCAGCAGGCCTTCGTCAATCTGCGCACCGGGCGGGCCGGCCGCCTGCCGCCGCCGGTCGAGGGCTATGACCAGACGCTCGAGCCGATGGCAAAAACCATGATTTCGCAGGCGCTGTCCTGCGCCGTCGTCGGCTCTCCCGAAACCGTCCGGCAAGGCATAGACGCGTTCGTGCGCCGCACCGGCGCAGACGAGCTGATGGTGACCGCGCAGATCTTCGACCATGCGGCACGCGTGCGCTCGTTCGAAATCCTGGCCGAGGCGCATAAATCGCTGTCGCAGGCCGCGTGACGCTTTTGCCTGTGTCTGCTGTGGGCAGGCGCCTTCCTCAGCCAGGAGCCGCCTCTCTCACGCATAGGTGACGTTTTCTTGTGGTTTCGAAGCCCTGACTGGGCGCTTCGCCGGGGGGATCGCGCAGATCCTGGGGTTTTGAGCGCGGTTGGAGCACATCCGGGCCGCTGGGCGGCTGTTCAAAGGCGCCAAGCGCGGCGCGGTGGATGCCATGCGCAGAATGCTTGCGCCCGATGCCGCCTGTTCTTATATACGCGCCAAGCCGCCCAGTGCCGGAATGCCGGTTGCCGGAGCGGAATTTCTTGTGAACAGGGGCTTTCGTCGGAACGCCTTACGGGTCCTGAGAGCCTGCTTAGCGGAGAGACTAGAAAAATGGCAAAAGTAATCGGTATCGATCTCGGCACCACCAACTCCTGCATCGCCATCATGGATGGCAAGGAGCCCAAGGTCATTGAAAATGCGGAAGGCGCGCGCACGACGCCTTCCATCGTCGCCATCTCGGGCGACGGCGAACGTCTCGTCGGCCAGCCGGCCAAGCGCCAGGCGGTCACCAATCCTGAAAACACCATCTTCGCGGTCAAGCGCCTGATCGGCCGCCGCTATGACGACCCGGTGACGGAGAAGGACAAGAAGCTTGTCCCCTACAAGATCGTCAAGGGCGACAATGGCGATGCCTGGGTCGAGGCCGGCGGCAAGAAGCAGTCGCCCAGCCAGATCTCGGCCATGATCCTGCAGAAGATGAAGGAAACGGCGGAGGCCTATCTCGGCGAGAAGGTCGAGAAGGCGGTCATCACCGTTCCGGCCTATTTCAATGACGCCCAGCGCCAGGCCACCAAGGACGCCGGCAAGATCGCCGGCCTTGAGGTGCTGCGCATCATCAACGAGCCTACGGCTGCAGCACTTGCCTACGGCCTCGACAAGAAGGATGGCAAGACCATTGCCGTCTATGACCTTGGCGGCGGCACGTTCGACATTTCGGTGCTCGAAATCGGCGACGGCGTGTTCGAAGTGAAGTCGACCAATGGCGACACCTTCCTCGGCGGCGAGGATTTCGACATGCGTCTCGTCGAATACCTGGCGGCCGAGTTCAAGAAGGAACAGGGCATCGACCTGAAGAACGACAAGCTTGCGCTGCAGCGCCTCAAGGAGGCGGCTGAAAAGGCCAAGATCGAGCTGTCGTCGACGACGCAGACGGAAATCAACCTGCCCTTCATCACCGCCGACGCGACCGGCCCCAAGCACCTGACGCTGAAGCTGACCCGTGCCAAGTTCGAGCAGCTGGTCGACGATCTCGTCCAGCGCACCATCGAGCCCTGCAAGGCGGCGCTCAAGGATGCCGGGCTGAAGGCTGGCGAGATCGACGAAGTGGTCCTGGTCGGCGGCATGACCCGCATGCCCAAGATCCAGGAGATCGTGAAGCAGTTCTTCGGCAAGGAGCCGCACAAAGGCGTCAACCCGGATGAAGTCGTCGCTTTGGGCGCCGCCATCCAGGCCGGCGTGCTGCAGGGCGACGTGAAGGACGTGCTGCTGCTCGACGTGACGCCGCTGTCGCTCGGCATCGAGACGCTGGGTGGCGTGTTCACCCGCCTGATCGAACGCAACACGACCATCCCGACCAAGAAGAGCCAGGTGTTCTCGACCGCTGAAGACAGTCAGTCGGCCGTGACCATCCGCGTCTTCCAGGGCGAGCGTGAAATGGCTGCCGACAACAAGGCGCTCGGCCAGTTCGACCTGGTCGGCATTCCGCCGGCGCCGCGCGGCGTGCCGCAGATCGAGGTCACTTTCGACATCGACGCCAACGGCATCGTCAACGTTTCGGCCAAGGACAAGGGCACCGGCAAGGAGCACCAGATCCGCATCCAGGCCTCTGGTGGCCTTTCGGACGCCGACATCGAGAAGATGGTCAAGGACGCCGAAGCCAATGCCGAGACCGACAAGCAGCGGCGTGCTTTGGTCGAGGCCCGCAACCAGGCCGAGGCGCTGGTGCACTCCTCCGAGAAGTCGCTGAAGGAATATGGCGACAAGGTTTCGGAAACCGAGCGCACGGCGATATCGGAGGCTATCACGGCGCTGAAGGCTGCTGCCGAAGGCGACGATGCCGCCGACATCGAGGCCAAGTCGCAGACGCTTGCCGAAGCATCCATGAAGCTCGGCCAGGTCATGTACGAAGCTTCGCAGAAGGAAGCGGCGGAAGCCGACGCCAAGGCGGACGCGGCCAAGGATAGCGATGTGGTCGACGCCGATTTTGAGGAAATCGACGAAAACGACGAGAAGAAGAAGTCGGCCTGACCGGTTGACGGCAAATAAAGCGGAAAGCCCGGCGCAAAGCCGGGCTTTTTTGCAACCCTCGCTGAAAAAGTGCGGGCCTTGCCGAAAAAGTCACTGAAAAACACAGGCACAAGCGCGCCGGCCCTAGCATCCGGGCAGCACCGCTCCTAAATCGAGACAACGTGCCGGCAAACGACGCAACATGCATCAAGACGTTGAGCATCCGGACTGCGGGAAAAGATGAAAGCTGATTTCTACGAGACGCTGGGCGTGCAAAAGGGCGCCGACGAGAAGGAGCTCAAGAGCGCTTTCCGCAAGCTGGCCATGCAGTTCCATCCCGACCGCAATCCCGGCGATCACTCATGCGAGCATAAGTTCAAGGAAATCAACGAAGCCTACGAAACGCTGAAGGACCCGCAGAAGCGCGCGGCCTATGACCGTTTCGGTCACGCCGCCTTCGAGCAGGGCGGCATGAATGGCGGCGCGCAAGGTTTTGGCGCCGGCGGCTTCGCCGACATTTTCGAAGATATTTTCGGCGACATGATGGGCGGGCGCCAGCGCCGCTCGTCGGGCGGCCGCGAACGCGGCGCCGATTTGCGCTACAATATGGAAATCACGCTGGAAGAAGCGTTTGCCGGCAAGACCGCGCAAATCCGCGTGCCGGCCTCGATCTCATGCACGGAATGCTCCGGGACCGGCGCCAAGCCCGGCACCCAGCCGGTGACCTGCTCGATGTGCCATGGCCACGGCAAGGTACGAGCGACGCAAGGCTTCTTCTCGATCGAGCGTACCTGCCCGCAATGCCAAGGCCGCGGCCAGACGATCAAGGACCCGTGCCCGAAATGCGCCGGCCAGGGCCGCGTCACCGAGGAACGCTCGCTGTCGGTCAATATCCCGGCCGGCATCGAGGACGGCACCCGCATCCGGCTTGCCAATGAGGGCGAGGCGGGCCTGCGCGGCGGCCCATCGGGCGACCTCTATATTTTCCTGGCGGTGAAGCCGCATGAATTCTTCCAGCGCGACGGCGCCGATCTCTACTGCAAGGTGCCGATATCGATGACGACGGCCGCCCTTGGCGGCTCGTTCGAGGTGACGACGCTGGACGGCAGTCAGACCAAGGTGAAAGTGACCGAAGGCACGCAGAACGGCCGCCAGTTCCGCCTCAAGGGCAAGGGCATGCCGGTGCTGCGCCAGCCCAATGTCGGCGACCTCTATATCCAGACCGCGGTCGAAACGCCGCAAAACCTGTCGCGCCGCCAGCGCGAGTTGCTGGAAGAGTTCGAGCAGCTGTCGTCGAAGGACAATTCGCCCCAGTCGAGCGGCTTTTTCGCCCGCATGAAGGACTTTTTCGAATCCTTCGGCGAGCACTGAACCCAAGCCAAGGCCGCCACGCTTCCCGAACGTCATCAACATCTTATGCCAGATCGCGCCTTGCCTTGGACCTGTTAGCTGCTAAGTAGCGTTCGGGGAGTGTTGAGGAGAACTTGCATGGCACGTGGTCCGGGATTGCGGAAGGCGCTGGCGGAAAAGTTCGACGACGAACTCAAATTCTTCAAAGGCTGGATCGACAAGCCGAAGTCGGTCGGTTCGATCGTGCCGACAAGCTCCGTCACCGCCCGCAAGATGGCTTCCATCGTCAATCCGAAGTCCGGCCTGCCGGTGCTTGAAGTCGGCCCCGGCACAGGCGTCATCACGCGTGCAATCCTCGCCCAGGGCGTTAAGCCCGAAAACCTCTACGCGGTCGAATATTCCACCGATTTCGTGCGCCATCTGCGCCAGCTCTATCCCGGCGTCAACGTCATCGAGGGCGATGCCTTCAATCTCAACGCCACGCTTGGCGAGAAGAGCGGGATGGTTTTCGATTCCGTCGTCTCCGGCGTGCCGCTGCTCAATTTTCCGGTCGCACAGCGGATCGCCTATATTGAAAGCCTGCTGGACCGCATCCCGGTTGGACGGCCGATCGTGCAGCTGACCTATGGGCCGTTGTCGCCGATCCCGCCCGGCCGCGGCAATTACACGGTCAAGCATTTCGACTTCATCTTCCGCAACATCCCGCCGACGCAGCTGTGGATCTACCGGCGCGAAGCGCATTAGCTGGTATTGGGGGCGGGAGAAGTCTCTGGCGCCTTGTAGAGGATCGCCGTCTCCCGAAGGAAGCTCGATTGAGGGTCGATCCACATCCTTGACTGTTATCCGCCTCGCAAACTCGTGGCGACCTCTCTGATCGCCGCGCACATGGCCCGCACGGCCGTTGCTTCGGCGCTGCTGGAGAACAGAAGCAGCAGAGGCCGACGCGCACGCGGCTCAAGAGGACGCCTCGCGACGGTTCGCTGCCAATCGGCCGGAAACGCCAGGCCTGGCGCAATCGACAAACCGCGCCCGGCCCCCACCAGAGCAAGCAGCGCCGCCATATCGCTCGCCGACAGGATGACAACTGGCGCAACGCCAAAATCCTGGAACAATTCGGCAAGCATTGGTCCGCAGCCGCCGCTCGACATGATGAATGGCTGGCCGTCGAGAGCGCGGATCGGAAATGACCCGCCTTGGACTGAGTTCTTTTGCGATGACGCCACAAAGAGTTCGTCGTCGACAAGTTCCTCGGCTTGGCAATTGCCGGCGATGTAGGACAGTCCAATATCGGCGGCACCGCGATCGACCCACTCCGCCACCTCGGTATCCGTGCCCAAGAGCAGTTCGACAGCAAGCTCCGGGTGCCGGACGGAAGTAATGTTCAACGCATATGGAGCAATCTTTACCGAGGCGCTGCTGACCAGCGCGAGCCGTACTCTGCCTTTGATGGAGTGTTCCCGTAGGCCGACAAGACGGCCTAAAGCATGCAAAGCGGCGCGCGCCGCGTCCAAAGCCGCCTCGCCGGTTGCGGTGAAAGCGACACCGCGCCGATCACGTATGACGAGGGGCGCGCCAACGATCTCCTCCAGCGCCTTCATTGCATGGCTTATGGCCGATTGAGAAAGACAGAGCCGCTCGGCGGTTTTGGTGAAGCTGCGCGTCTCGCTGAGCGATGTCAGGACGCGCACCATCGTGATGTTGATATTAGCCTTGTTCATGGCTGCCGAAATATCTTTCATTTCGCTCATATTAAAGAGCGCTGTAGGTTTTGTGAAGGTGAGGGAAACGACCCTCGAAATCGGCGAGCGGCTTTCCTGGCCTCTCCGGCATGCAGGCGTGCGGTACGACGAGACTGAAACTGGAGTATCGCATGAGCTACCTTCCGCAATTCCTGACCCTTGCTTCGGTCTTCCTGCTCGGCGCCATGAGCCCAGGACCCGATTTTGTAGCCGTGACTTCCCATGCGCTGATCAGCCGTCGCGCGGGGTTCCATGTGGCGCTTGGCATTGCCGCAGCGATCATGGTGTGGGCGGCTCTCGCGATGTGTGGCCTGGGCCTCGTACTGACGCAGATTGCATGGGCTCACCTTGCCGTCCGGATCGCCGGTGCCGTGTATCTCGGTTACCTGGGCAGCAAGATCCTTTTGTCGGCTTGGCAGGCGCGGCCACCGCTGGCCGTCGGTGGCGCAGAGACTACGGCTCCTTGGCGAAGCGGATTCGTTGTCGGAATTACAAATCCGAAGACGGCCGCGTTCTTCGCGAGCCTGTTCATATCGGTATTGCCGATGCAGGCTCCGATCTGGGTCCAGGCAGGGTCGCTGGCCATAATCGGGCTGGTCGCGATGGCGTGGTTTGGGCTTGTCGCGCTAATGTTCTCCACAAGAAGGGTTGGGTCGGTATATGGCAGCGTCCGCAGGCCGATAGATGCCTTGCTCGGAGTTGCACTCATCGCGCTGAGTGCAAGAATTGCGGTCACCCACTAGCAATAGCCCAGCTGCTCGGCACACCTTCGCGCGCTTGCCCCCCGATCGTTTCCGTTTTTTGAGCCAGTGCGTTGATTTGCGCAGCCTCTGGCTGTACCTGTCCGGGAACAAGAGTGGCCAATGGCTGTGATCGCGAAAATCCTCGTCTTCGCCGGCTCGGTGCGCAGCGGCGCCTTCAGCGGCAGGACCGCCGATGTGGCGCAGAAGGAGCTGGCCATGCAAGGCGCCGAGGTGACGCGCATTTCGCTGGCCGACTATCCGCTGCCGATCATCGACGAGGACCTCGAAAAGGAAAAAGGCGTTCCCGACAACGCCGTGAAGCTCGGCCGGCTGATCGCCGCCCATGACGGGCTACTGATCGCGACGCCGGAATATAATGGCTCGATCCCGCCACTGCTCAAGAACACGATCGACTGGGTAAGCCGGGTGCGCCTCGATGGCGGCTGGCCGGTGAGGCCATTTGTCGGCAAGGTCGCCGGCCTGTGCTCGTCTTCGAACGGACATTTCGCCGGGATCCGCTGCATCAACCATCTGCGCGCCGTGCTGGTGCGCTGCCAGCTGGAGATGGTGACGCCGGAATGCTCGGTATCCGATGGCGGCAGTGCCTTCGACGGCGACGGCAATTTCAGGGATGATAGACTGACCAAATCGATGGAGCACCTATGCCGCACGCTGATCGAAACCTCGCGCATGCTATCGACCCGGACCGGGGCATGATTTCCACAGCCATGCAGGCCCATACCATGAGAGACAGGCTGATCGTCGGCCTCGACGTGCCGACGGTGAAAGAGGCCGAACAGGCGGTGCAGGAGCTCGGAGGCGTCGTCTCCTTCTACAAGATCGGCTATCAGCTGGCCTTCGCCGGCGGGCTCGACTTCGCCAGGGAGTTGGCCAGCGGCGGCACGAAAATCTTCCTCGACATGAAGCTGCTCGACATCGACCACACCGTGGCGAAGGGTGTCGAGAACATCGTGCGCATGGGCATGACCATGCTGACCATCCACGCCTATCCCAAGGCGATGCGAGCCGCGGTGGAGGCCGCCAGGGGCAGCGACCTCTGCCTGCTGGCGGTCAGCGTGCTGACCTCGATGGACGAGCAGGACGTGATCGACGCCGGCTATGAATACGACCCGCACACGCTGGTGCTGAGACGCGCCGAACAGGCGCTGCATGCCGGCATGGGCGGCGTCGTCTGCTCGGCCGAGGAGGCGGAAGCGGTGCGCCGCATCGTCGGACCCGACCTGGCGGTGGTGACACCGGGGATACGGCCCAAGGGCAGCGACCATGGCGACCAGAAACGCGTGGTGACGCCCGGCCAGGCGATCCGCAACGGCTCCAGCCATCTCGTGGTCGGCAGGCCGATCGTGGCGGCAAGCGACAGGCGCGCGGCTGCCGAAGCCATACTGGAAGAGATGCGCGCCGCGTAGCGAGGAGAAGAAAATGCCCAAGGGATACTGGATAGCCCGCGTCGATGTGCGCGATGCTGAAGGCTACAAGGACTATGTCGCTGCCGCCAAGCTCGCTTTCGACCGTTTCGACGTGAAGTTCCTGGCCCGTGGCGGTGAGCATGAAAAGGCCGAGGGGCCTGGCCGCGCCCGCAATGTCATTATCGAGTTCGAATCGCTGGCGATGGCGCATGACTGCTACCACTCGCCGGAGTACCAGCGCGCCGTCGCCATCCGTCAGAAAGTGGCCGATGGCGAGATCGTGCTGGTCGAGGGTATCTGACGCGCGAAGCTGCTCTGCTCAGTGCGGCGCTTCCTCCTGCGCCAGCACCTCCAGTTGATGGCGGTGCCCCGACAGCTCATAGCCGACAACAGTGACGGCCGGCGCTAGCGTGAGTAAGATGAGGCAGACCGCCATGTCGACGCCGGCAATGGCGGCGATGATGGCAAGTGCGACGACCGCAGCCGTTCCCGCCAGCAGCCAGACGTGGAGGGGATCGAAGCGCTGGACGAGATAATAATACAGCGCATAGATCGCCCCCAGGAACACGCCTAGCGGAATGGCGACTGACAGCAGGGTCGCTACCGGGCCGTTATGGGTCTTGTGCTCGATGAAATAGGCCGCGACATGCAGCCCGGCGCCGGTGGCGACGATGGCAGCGACGATCACCATCTGGCCATAGCCCCAGACGAAGGAACGGCTGCGGTGCTGGTGCAGCACCGTCCCCGAGGGCAGCATGTAATAGACCCACCACATGCCGAAGGTGAGACCCATTCCGGCAATGCCGATCAAGGCGGCATCGAGGTTCCAGCCCTGCTCCTCGACCACGGCCGACAGCGTCGCCAGCGTGCCGACCACCCCTTCGCCCAGCGCGATAATGGCGAACAGGCTGTAGCGCTCGGCGACGTGATGCGCGTGCCAGGGCGTGCCGCCATCCCGGCGTTCGGCGATGACCGGTCCGGCAAGCTCGATGAGAAGCAGGACCGCGCCGAAAGCCAGGCTCGTCGCCAGCGAGAAATCGACTAGGATCTGCACCACCCAGCCGATCTGGGCGATCGCGATGGCGATGGCATAGGTGAGACAGGCACGCCGCCGCCCAAGGTCCTGCCGCGCCGCGCGCAGCCATTGGAAGATCATGGCGACGCGCATGATGACGTAGCCCAGCACCATGACCGAATTGTTGAGGTGTTCGCCATGCTCGATCGAGGCGAACATGCGCGGCAGGCCGATGGCCAGCACCAGCACGCCGATCATCTGCACCATGGTGACGAGGCGGAAGATCCAATCGTCGGTGTCATAGGCGGAGGAAAACCAGGAGAAATTGATCCACGCCCAGCAGATGGCGAAGCTGGCAAAGCCGAAGCCGATCAGCGCCGCCGCGTAGTTGCCCTCGGCAAGGGCGTGCGCCAGTTGCGCGGCGGCAAGGCTGAAGGCGGTGACGAAGGTCAGATCGAACAGCAGCTCGAGCGGCGTGGCGACGCGATGCGCCTCGTGCGGATCGCGCCCGGCCATGCGCCTGATGTGATGGTGGAGGGAGCTTGCTGGTGTGCTCATCGCGCGGCCTTGCCTGAGGACTGTCCCGCGACACTAAAGGTGGAGCAAAAGCCGTCAAGGCGCGGTAGGTCGCGCTGGTCCCTCGACCGTTCAGATCGCCTGTCGGTTCAGTCGGTTCGCCGCCGTCTCGGCAACCGCATCGGCCAGCGTCATGCCCCATTGCATCAGGCAATAGGCGCGGAAATCGAAGCAGGGCAGGCCGGGACAGATCTCGAACTCGATGAGGTGGACATGGTCGTTAGCCTCGACCCTGAAATCGAGGGAAAACACGTCTCGCAGGCCGAGCCCGCTGACCAGCCGCTCGGCGATGCGGCGGATGGTTGCCGCGGCTGCCGGCTGGGTGTCGGCAACCGCCTCCAGCACCGGCTCGCTGTATAGTCCAGCCGCCTTGGCGGCCTCGCCGGTGTCGCCGTAAAGCGCCATCGAGTCCGCCATGGTCTGGAAATCGCCGCCGGAGTCGACGAATGCAACGCCGAGCGCTTCCGCCCCGGCATCCGTTTGCAGCCCAAGGAAGCTGGCGCGGACATTGCGACCGCCGACATAGGGCTGGACGACGACATCGTCGCGATAAGCGGCATAGACCCGCCGGCTAAGCTCCAGCGCATGGGCCAGGTCGTTGCAGCGTGAATCCGGCCAGATGCCTACCTTGGAGCCGAGCCGGTTCGGCTTGACGAACCAGCCGGCTTCCGAAGCTGGCGGGTCGGCCAGCCAGCGGCCGTCGCGGGCCAGGCCTGCCTGCGGCGCCGGCAGGCCGAGCGCGCAAAGCACGGCGCCGGAACGGAACTTGTCCTGGCAAAGCGCGAACAGCGCATCGTCGGCCCCGACGGTTCTAAGCCCATTCAGCCTGGCAAGTGCGGGCGCTGCAGCACCGCGGAAATAGGCAATGCCGTCGGTCAGCGTCCAGACCAGCGTGGTTGCGGGATCGGCCTTCGCCAGCGCGCTTGCCGCATCGTCGAGTGCAACCGGGATAAAGGCGAGGCCGCGCCGCCCGCAAGCGGCGGTGATTTCATCGAATTCGGGCGCGAGATCGGTCGATTGCGCCAGATAGGACGAGATTTCCAGGGCGCGCTCGGCGGGAAAGCCGTCGGCGACCAGCCGGTCGAGACAGGCCTTTTCCGGCTCATGGACGAGGATCAGGGTCGGGCGCGGCATGGATCAGGACCTTCGGTGGTGTTGTCCCACCATGGCATGGCCCCTGCTTCAGACTTGCGCGAAACCGACCGAGGCGGACGCCTGCGCGACAGCGCTCAGGCGATGACCACGCGCGGCTCGAAGCGGCCGTTGACGGGGATGTCGAGCAGGAAGGTCATGCCGGCCTGTGGGTCGAGCTTGCGCTGCTTGTCGTCCTTGCCTTTCCAGGCCGAGGTCACCGCCAGCCGATCGGCCTTGGCGCCGACAAAGGCCGGGCACGAGGACTGCCCCGCCGGCGTGGCAATTTCGCGCAACAATGTGCCGTCCGGCGCATAAGCCTTCACCGCCTTGCCGCCCCAGACCGCGTTCCACAGCACGCCGTCGCGGTCGACGACCGAGCCATCGACATAGCCCTTCGACGAGCGATGGTCGACGAACACTTTGGACTCGCCGATCGGCAGACCCGTTGCCGGATCGCAGGCGACGCGCATCAACAGGCCGGTCGCGGTATCGGTGTAGTAAGCGATCGTTCCATCCTGCGAGAAACAGATCGAGTTCGACACGGTGATGCCGGTGTAAAGCGTGCGCAGCTCGCCCTTGAAGAACCAGTAGATGGAGCCGGCGCCCTTCTCCTCACCCTTGCCCATCGTGCCGACCCAGAAGGCGCCACAAGGGTGGACGCGCGAATCGTTGGAGCGGGTCAGCGCATTGTCGGCCTCGATGGCCGTATGCAGCGTCAGCTTGCCGGTCGAGACGTCGCGGACATGCAGGCCAGTCTCGGTGGCGATGAGCTGGCGATTGCCATCGACAATGGCGATGGCGCTGGCCATCTGACCGAGCTCATGGACTTTCCGCGCGCCGGACGTGACACCCTGCTCCAGCAGCAGGCCGTTGACAATGTCGAACCAGAACAGCGTATCGGTGGCGGGATCGTAGCTCGGCCCCTCGCCGAGCTCGCAGACATGGTCCGAGAAAACCGAAACGTTGTCCATCATGCCGCTCCGCCGAAGGCCGCATCCCAGGCCATTACCGCCGCCCGGGCACGCGTGGCCACCTCGTCGACGCTCATGCCGGGTTTGAACAGGCTGGAGCCAAGACCGAAAGCGGTCACCCCAGCGGCTTTGTAGCCGGCAAAGTCTTTCTCGGAAACGCCGCCGACGGCGCCGACCACGGTATCGGCCGGCAGCACGGCCCGCATCGCCGAAATGCCGCTGGGCCCGAGCACGCTTGCCGGGAAGAATTTGAGCGCCGAAGCCCCAAGCCTAATCGCCTGAAAAGCTTCGGTGGGGGTGAACACGCCTGGCATCGTCACCATGCCATGGTGCATGGCGCGGGCCATGACGTCGGCATCGATGTTGGGGCTGACCAGCAGCCGCCCGCCGGCCTTGGCGAGGGCGTCGACATCGGCTGAAGTCAACACCGTGCCGGCGCCGACCAGCGCTGTCTTGGGCAAAGCGGTGACAATGCTGGCGATCGATGAAAACGGCTCCGGCGAATTGAGCGGCACCTCGATGGCTTCGATGCCGGCGTCAAACAGCGCCTGGCCGATGGCAACCGCCTCGCTGGGTTTGAGGCCGCGCAGAATGGCGACAAGACCACGCTTGAGCTTCGGGAAGGGGGCGGTCTGGGTCACGCTGTCACTCCACTCTGGTGAGTCATTTGGCGATCATGCCATTTTCCCGCGCTGCCTCGATAAGGCCGGCACGCACCGCCTCGTCGGCGTCGACCGTCCTGACGGCAAGCCCTGCAAGGTCTAGCGCCTGGCGGTAGAGGGCTGCTAGCGAGCCGGACGCAACCAGCACGATTGCGGTGGTGCTTTCGCCATAGCGGCGGCCCGCCGAGGCGATCTCGCCGCCGATCAGCAGGCCGGACAGGCAAGCGGCGGCATCGTCGGCCTTGAGGTTCTGCAGCAGGCCGGCGGCGCGGATCGAGAACAGCCGCGAGGTGACATCGCCGCCCTCCGCCAAAGCCTTGCGGCACCATTCCCGGAACAACGGATTGTCCGGAGTGACCGGCTTCGGGCTCTCGCCCAGCGAATGGCGCAGGATAGAGTGAGTGGCCAGCACCGAAAACAGCTCGCCGGTCGGCCAGGTGCAGAAGCCGTCGACCGCGCCGTCTGCGACCAGAACCCATTTCGAATGGGTGCCGGGCATGCAGACGAGATGGCGACCTTTTGCCGGCAAACCGGCGCCGGCAAGCTGGGTTTCCTCGCCGCGCATTACGTCCGGCGCATCTTCCAGGCGCTGCGCCAGGCCAGGCACGATGCGGATGTCGCGGCGCTGGCCGGGAATGCGGGCGGCCCCCGCGAGAATGGCACTGAGCGGCGCCGGCACGGTGACGTAAGGCGCTTCCAGCCAACCCTGGCGCGAGCCGGCCATGCCGCAGATGATGACCGGCAGTGTGTCAGGTGCGCCGAGCGCCGCCAGATGGCCCTCGAGGATGGTCGAAAAGCCTTTTTGCTGCGCGGTGATCAACCCATCATCGCCGCGACGCTCGGCAAGCACCCCGCCCGCCCCGTCGACCAGCCAGACCCGCATGCGGGTCGTGCCCCAGTCGACGGCGGCGACTGCCGGCGTGCCTTTTGCCGGATTTTGATTCACCGGACTCACAGGAAACCCCCGTCGACGATCAACATCTGCGCCGTCAGCATACGCGCGGCGTCGGAGGCCAGGAACAGCACTGTGCCGACGATGTCGTCGGGCTGCATGACCTGCTTGATGCATTGCTTGGCGACATGGGCGGCGAGCTTCTCCTCGGTGACCCAGAGTTCCCGCTGCCGCTCGGTGATCACCCAGCCCGGCGCAATCGCATTGACGCGGATGCCGTCGACCCCAAGCTTGCCCGCGAGACCTTTGGTGAGGCCGAGTATGCCGGCCTTGGCGGCGGTGTAGGCCGGCATATCGGGGTGGTTGATGAGATAGGAGGTTGAGGTGAAGTTGATGATCGAACCGCCGCCGGCCCGCTTCATGCCCGGCGCGACCGCCTGTGCGGTGAAGAAATGCGGGCGCAGATTGACGGCGAGATTGTTGTCCCAGAACTCGACGGTAACGTCAGCGACGTCGTGGCGTTCGTCCCAGGCGGCATTGTTGACCAGCACGGTGACGTCGCCATGTGCCTCAGCCGCTTTGGCGGCCGAAGCGCGCAACGCCTCGACGTCGCGCAAATCGGTCTTGAGGTAGAGCGGTCGCCGGCCAAGTTCTTTTTCGACGCGGTCGGCAAGCAGCGTGCTTGGGCCATCGGCGATGTCGATGAAGGCGACATGGGCGCCCTGGCGAACGAAGCCCTCGGTCAGTGCCGCACCAATTCCGGAACCGCCGCCGGTGATCAGCACCGAGGCTCCCCTGAGGTCGGCAAAATCGGCCGATGGCATCATATCTTCATCTCCCGGTCCGGTCGGCGCGCATCCTATCCAGCCAAGTCCGGGGAGCAAGGGCGAAAACGGCGATTTGATTGGCTTATGTCAGACAAAAGGCCGCAAGATGGCGGCCACAGTCGATCTTGGCTCGCGCCGCTGACTTGCTCGACGCAGGCCAGACCGCCGGTCAGACTGCCTTGGCGTAGAGGGCGCCGCGATAGGAATCGCGGAGGTAGCCGAGCGTGGCGTCGGCGTCGACCGGTTTGCCGAAGAGATAGCCCTGGCCGCCGGCGCAGCCGAACTGGACGAGGCGGTCGGCCTGCGCCTCCTCCTCGATGCCTTCGGCGACGACATCCATGCCGAGCCCTTCACACATGGCCAGAATGGCGCGGATGATGTGTTCCGACGGTCGGTCGTCGAGGATCGAGGAGACGAAGGCGCGGTCGATCTTGAGCTTGTCGAAATGGAATTCGCGCAAGCGGCCGAGCGAGGACTGGCCGGTGCCGAAATCGTCGAGCGAGACGCGGATGCCGACGCGACGCAGGTCCTCGACGATCTTCTCGGCCGAGGCCGGATCGTTCATCAGGCCGGTTTCGGTGATCTCGATCTCCAGCCGTCGCGGATCGAAGCCGGTGCGGTCGAGGATCGACAATATGTGCAGGCCAGTGTTCTGGTCGACGAGCTGCGAGGGCGACAGGTTGAAGGACAGGAACAGGTCCTTCGGCCAGCTGCGCGCCGCTTCGGTCGCCTTGCGCAGCACCAGCTGCGATAGCGGGCCGATGATGCCGCGCTCTTCGGCGATGGGGATGAACACGGTCGGCGGGACGACGCCGAGGTCGCGATCGGTCCAGCGCGCCAGCGTCTCGAAGCCGATGGTGCGGCGGGTGGTCAGATCGACGATGGGCTGGAAATGCGGCTCGACCTCACCGGCCGAGACGGCGCGGCGCAGCGCCTGTTCGATGCGGGTGACGCGCTTGGCCGCCTCTTCCATTTCGCGGGTGTAGACGACGACGCGGCCACGGCCCGAACGCTTGGCGTGGTAGAGCGCCGTTTCGGCCTTGTTGACGAGGATTTCCGTGGTTTCGTCGCCGGAATAAAAGAGCGAGCAGCCGACCGAGGCCGAAAGCCTGGCGGTGCGTTCGCCGACATCGTAGGGCGCCGACAGGATTTCGATCATCATGCGCGACTTCTCGGCCGCCGCCTCCTCCGAGAACACCATCGGGTAGAGGAAGGCGAATTCGTCGGCGCCGATGCGGCAGACAGTAGAGTGGCTGTCCATCGAGGCGCGCAGCCGCATCGCCACCTGGATCAATATGTCGTCGCCGGCCTTGTGGCCGAACAGATCGTTGATCGGCTTGAAGCCGTCGAGGTCGAGAATGCCGACCGTGAACGGCGCGGGATCGTCTGCACGGTCGCTGATCAGGCGATCGACCTTGTCGAAGAAGCGGCGATGGTTGCCGAGCCCGGTCAGCGCATCGGTGAACGCCAGATCCGAGTTTTCCCTGCTTGCCTGCCCGGTGCCAAACGTCGTTTGCATCGGTATCCCTGTTTGTGACGCCCGAAATTTAGGCTGAGACTGGCAGCAAAGCGTTTAGGAAGCGTATCGCGAAATCGATTTTTCGCTGGCGAATGATGCTTTAGCGGACGCGGTAGAGTTCGACCGGGGTTCCGCGCGTTTCGGCCACCGGTTCGAGCCAATCGGGGACGCTTCCCTGCATCAGCCTGGCCAGGAAGCCTTGCGGCGCCTTGGCGGCAAGCATCTTGCTTTCGGCGCTGCCGCGGCAGAGCGCCATCAGGCCGACGTGGTGAGCCGCCGCGATCGTCCTCGCCTGGTCCGCCGATCCGAGGAAGGCATCGAGCGCAAGCAGGTCGCCGGCGATGTTGCGATGATAGGGGCCGGCAAAGACGCGGTGCCCGGAATAGGCCAGGATGGGCGAGCCGAGATTGGAGATGGCAAGCACCGTGGTGTGCGGCAGCCGGGCCAACGCCGCGAAGGAGGCCTTGCGCTCGCAGGACGGATCGCTGTCGGTGTCCTGTGCCTCGACCGAGACCTTGTTGGCCTCGAATACGCTCGACGTCGCGGCGGCAGCACCGGCCCAGACGGCATTCACCGACACCACCCAGACCGCCGCCATGCGCAGCGATACGCTGCGCGCAGGGCTGATCCTCGCCCGTTCGCGCCAGCTTGCGATCCAGGCCGACAGCGGGATGACGGCAAAGGCGATCGAGAATGTCGAGCCGCGGACCTGCCAGGCGCTGACGATGAAGGCGCCGACCAGCAAGGCGCCGACGAGGCTGTCCTGGCGGCGCCATGGCCCACGCAGGCGAAGCGCCATCAGCGCGATCGCCACCAGCGGCGTGACATAGCGCGCCGCCAGCGAGGCCGGCTCGCTGGCGGCAATACTGAACAGCGACTGCGCCTCGTCGATGTGATCGAGCCACAATTCCTTGAGGCGCGGATCGAGATTTGCGTAGGGAGCCGCAAGGCATTGCGGAAACAGCGCCGCGACAACGGCGCCCAGCACAAGCGCGAGCAGGCCGAGCGAAATCAGGCGGCGTCCGGCCGTGCCGTTGGACACCTTGAGCGACGTCACGGCGGCAAGGCCCAGTCCGGCGATTGCCGCGACGACGAATTGCACGGCCGAGAAGGCATCGCACTGCGCCTGGCCCCAGGCCGATGGCGGGATGGTGCTGACGAAGACGAGGGCTGAAACGCCGGCAAAGCCGAGACCGAAATCCCTGGCGATCCGGTGTTCGCCGCCGGGATCGACGACGAACAGCAAAGCGATGCAGGCGCCGATGGTGGCGACATAGGGCGCGGTTTCCATGCCGACGGCCAGCGTCAGGGCCGCACACAGCCCGGAAATCAGCGCCGCCCAGCGACGCGCCGGCGCCTCGAGCAGCAGGCTGAGGCTGGCCATGGTCAGCGTCAGCTGGACATTGTGATGATCGAGCGCACCCGGCAAGAAAATGCCGATGAAATGCAGCGCCGCCGCGCCGATGACGATAGCGGGCAGCACGGCGCCGACGCCGGCGAAGCTTCGTGCCGCACGGGCTGTAAAAAACACCGCCAGGCAAAACAGCAGCGACGGCCACAGCACCTGTGCGATCGCTTCGGCCATGGCCATGCTGCCGGTCAGCGCCGAGGCGGCGAGGATGATGGCGGCGAGCGGTGCGTCGACCAGCCGCGACCAGTGCATGACGAAACCGCCTTCCGGCCCCATCCTGTACTGATGCAGGTCGAACCAGCCCTGGCCGGCCAGCATGTCGCGAACCTCGACCAGCCGCAGCAGGCTGTCATTGTCGCCGCCGGCATTGCTCAATTCGCGAAAGCCCGTGGCGGCATTGACGGCCAGCACCACCAGCATGGCAAGCAGCGCCAGCGTCATATCGGACTTCCAGGAGGAAGCACCCGCCTTGGCTGCGTTCATCATCATGACCTTCGTCGGAAAGACTGCGGCCTTAAACCTAGCCTTAACAGCTTCAATAAATAGTAAAGTCGCCTGAGCGAGGCCGCATATGAGCGCGGCCGGAGGCTCCGCCGGGCGTCGGGAGACGGAAATGCCGCACGAAGTCCGCCATGAGCCGGCCATTGCCGTGCTCCTGCCTTGTTACAATGAGGAACTGACCATCGCCGAGGTGGTGCGGCGCTTTCGCGAGACGCTGCCGTCGGCCGAGATCTATGTCTATGACAACAATTCCAGGGATTTGACCGCGCTCAAGGCGCGCGCAGCGGGCGCCATCGTCGTCCGCGAGCCGCGCCAGGGCAAGGGCAATGTCGTGCGGCGCATGTTCGCCGACATCGATGCGGACATCTATCTGATGGCCGATGGCGACGGCACCTATGCGCCGGAAGATGCCTCGCTGCTGATCAACATCCTGCAGACCGAGCGCTGCGACATGGTGGTAGGCACCAGGCGCGGCGTCACCGACGATGCCGGCCGTTCCGGCCATGCCTTCGGCAACCGCATCTTCAATAGCCTCTACAAGCGGCTGTTCGGCGCCGACTTCACCGACATCTTCTCCGGCTACCGCGTCTTCTCGAGGCGTTTCGTCAAGAGCTTTCCCGCGGTTTCCGGCGGCTTCGAGATCGAGACCGAAATGTCGGTGCATGCCTCGCAGCTCAAACTGCCGGTGAGCGAGATCGCGCTCGATTATGGCCGCCGGCCTGAGGGATCGTCGTCGAAGCTGTCGACCTATCGCGACGGCGCCAGGATCCTGTGGATGTTCGCCATGCTGATGAAGGAAACGCAGCCGCTGCGCTTCTTCGGCGCCTTCGCGATTTTCTTCCTGGCGTCGAGCCTTGCCCTGATGACGCCGGTGCTGATCGAATTCGCCCAGACCGGCCTCGTGCCGCGCATGCCGACCTGGGTGCTGTCGGTCGGCCTGCTGCTGCTCTCGATGCTTGCGATGGTGACCGGATTGATCCTCGATTCGGTATCGCGCGGACGCGCCGAGCAGAAGCGCATTTTTTATCTCTCGGTGCCGTCAGGCCGGGTCGAACGGCGCGAACGCACTGGTGAAATCCCGAAGGCCGAACCGGGCAAGACGCCCCGGGCCGCCTGAGCCGTGAGCCGGCTCGCCCGCTTCGTCCTGGCAGGCGGCGTTGGTTTCGTCGCCGATGCCGCGGCGCTCTGGCTGCTCTTGGCGCTGACGCCGCTCGGTCCCTTCGTCGCCCGTGTCCTGTCGATCGGCTTTGCGCTGTGCGTCACCTGGCAGATCAACCGGCACCTGACCTTTTCGCCGTCGAGCCGCGGCGTGGCGCAGGAGGGCGCGCGCTATGGCGGCGTCGGCATCGCCACCAGCATCGTCAACTATCTCGTCTACTGCGCCATCCTGTTTGCGCTGCCGGCGCTGCCGCCGCTGGCGGCACTTGCCGTCGCCTCGCCGGTCGCCATGGCGCTGTCGTTCCTCGGTTACTCCCGGCTGGTCTTCGACCGTTAAAGGTCTGGGCCAAGCAAGCGCGATTGGCAGAAGCCGCCAAGTTCCGTATATCGGCGACAGAGCCTGCTGGAGACCGGAAGATGCCCCTGAAGATCGCCGTCCAGATGGACCATGTCTCCACCGTCTCGATCGCCGGCGACACGTCCTTTGCGCTGTCGCTGGAGGCGCAGCGGCGCGGCCACCAATTGTTCCACTACACGCCCGACCGGCTGTCGATGCTGGGCGGCAAGGTGTTTGCCCGCATCGAAGAGATGAAGCTCCGCGACGAGAAGGGCAATCATTATACGCTGGGCGACAAGGTGCGCACCGACCTGTCGGAGATGGATGTGATCCTGCTGCGCCAGGATCCGCCCTTCGACATGAATTACATCACCACCACGCATATTCTGGAGCGCATTCACCCGAAGACATTGGTCGTCAACGACCCGGCCTGGGTGCGCAACAGCCCGGAAAAGATCTTCGTCACCGAATTCCCCGATCTGATGCCGGAAACGCTGATCACCAAGGATCCCCAGGAGGTCGCCGCCTTCCGCAAGGAGTTCGGCGACATCATCGTCAAGCCGCTCTACGGAAATGGCGGCGCCGGCATCTTCCATCTCAAGGAAGACGATCGCAACCTCGCCTCACTGCTCGAAATGTTCGCCCAGCTGTCACGCGAGCCGTATATCGTCCAGCGCTATCTGAAGGATGTGCGCAAGGGCGACAAGCGCATCATCCTGATCGACGGCGAGGCGGTCGGCGCCATCAACCGCGTGCCGGCCGACCACGATTCTCGCTCCAACATGCATGTCGGCGGCCGCGCCGAAAAGACTGAGCTGACGGAGCGCGAACGCGAGATTTGCGCCCGCATCGGCCCGTCGCTGAAAGAGCGCGGCTTCATCCTGGTCGGCATCGACGTGATCGGCGACTACATGACCGAGATCAACGTGACCTCGCCAACCGGCGTGCGCGAAGTGCAACGCTTTGGCGGCGCGGATATCGCCAGCCTGTTCTGGGACGCGGTGGAGGAAATGCGGCGCAATTCGGCCGCGTAGTGTGCGTTGCTACGGAGGACTTTGGTGGGTCCAGAGAAGCATCGAAGGATGCTCTTTATCGGGTAAGACTGCCGAGCAAGCGGCTCATCAAATCAAACTATGTCCCGGAAGCGCCGAGGCCTCAGTTTCGGAGGAAGGAGACCGATAAGTCTGGTCTGCAATTTTCGCTGTGGTGTTGCCCAGTCTTTCAGCAGAAAACCCGCATCGGAGTTCTTTTCCAGCAATGCGAAAGCCGCAGACAGTCCGATCAGGTCGACCAAGGTCCTGCGCATTGAGTGGCGGGAGATTAAATGCTCCAGTCCCGGCGCCACTTCGCACCAACGATTGGCCAGTGCCCGCCGTATCGCTATTTCAGTATCAGGCGACATCCTGCCGAGGCCAACTCCGGTACCCAGGATGCGCCCGTCCGCCCAGCCATTGCCGCCGTGAAGCCGATAACTGCCAAGAGCCCGCCCAATCCTCACGGTTCCGCCGATCATATGGGCGGCACGAGCCATATAACCATCGGCACATATCTTTATTTCGTCCGGATCGGATGGACGCATGATTTCAAGCGGAGCTCGACGAAACATCATCCCCGATGTGGTTGACCAAAACCAACCCACGGTGCCCCGATCAATAAATAATAATGTCGGGTCAGCTTCGGTGTCGACATGCAGGTAGCCGCTCATTTTCGGCATCGATCGCGGGTCATTCAGGTGGAATACGGGATGACCGCCCGCAAGCAGTTTGCCGGCCGTATCTATCACCACCTCATCGGAGCTCGACATCGCCGCGATACGGGTGTGGCTGAGATGGGCTCTCACATGGCATTCTATGAAGTCAGGATGCCAAGCATCGTCACCGTCAAGAAAGGAGATCAGGGGCCCGGCTGTCGCGTCAAGCCCGGTCATCATTGCTGTCAACTGCCCGCCATTTTGCAGTCGGGGCAGAAAGCGGAAACGACTGTCGCCAAGCTGGGACAGACACTCTTCAATCCTTCGGCGGGAACCGTCGGTCGAAAAATCATCGACCACCACGCATTCGAACGCAGTGTATGTCTGCGCCGCTACGGATCGGATCGCAGTGTCGATGAATGCCTCTTGATTGAAACAGCCTACGCAAACGGATACGGTTGGTAGCGCGATGTGAGAACCAGCTCCGCTTGGGACGATGTTTTCTTTCAAGAGGCGCTTCTCCGTACACCAGATTTGATCGCCTGAGATATTCCGTCGATCAACTGGCGGTGTTTCTTTGCCAAATTTCTCTCTATCGAAGCGAGTTTTTCTCCGCACTCAAGATCGCAATTCCCGCATGTTGACCCTACAGCACGGGTATCGCCCTCCTACCAAATTCGAGATTGTCAGAGCCATGCTGCGTCATGGCCACAAACTCAGAAAAGGGCACCCTTCCGCGAAGTCGCAACCTGCTCTTCAGGCCAGTTTGCTGTCTGACGATCCGTTAATATCCTATTCGGGAATGTCCGGTACGCCGCTCGGATTAGCAAGTCATATGCCTTTCCTTCCACGCGGCCACCGCGCCTGGTTTCTCATCTCGCCAACCTGGTCCATCGAAAACAGTGCTAGCGTCAAAACCATCCGGACCTATGCCGTTCTGCATAGACTCAAGAACCCCCGTCACTCGCTAATCTTCCTATCCAACACTCAGGCCGAGGCTGATCTGTTGAATCAGTCCGGCGAGGCCGCCGTCCTGCACAACAAGACGTCAACAACCTCCGAACACATATTCAGGCCCCTCAATGACGTCCCTGTAGAATTTGATGCAATCTACAATGCGCAACTGGCTCCGTGGAAGCGCCATGACTTGTCGCTTGGCATCCAGCGTTGCGCATTTGTCTTCTATCGAGATTCAAGCGGGTCCTCCACGACGGAGTCGGAAAGAGCGCGAATAAATCGGCATAGGGAGCTCGCGCCGCATCACGTCTTTATCAACGAGTTTGACGGCACCGGCAAGCCGGTCCGATTGGCACCGGCTCAGGTGAACACGCATCTGAATCGTGCAGCCGTGGGAATCTGTCTCTCTCACCTGGAAGGACCAATGTTCGCCAGCACGGAATATCTTCTCGCGGGCCTTCCAGTGGTCACGACGCCGAACCATGGCGGCCGAGACCTTTATCTGGATGACGACTATTCGCTCACAGTTCCACCCGATCCTCGATCCATCGCGGAGGCTGTCTTAGCGCTGAAGGAGCGACGAATTCCCCGGGATTACATTCGTTCGCAAACTTTGAAACGAATCGAACGAGACCGCGGGCGGTTCATAGACCTTGTAAACGAGATTTTTCTGGAGAGCGGCTCTTCGCGCCGGATCGCCCTGCCTTGGCCTTTCAGATATCCTGTCATGGAGTGGCTTCCACCGCAGGTCGCGATCGATCGATCGCTTTCAGGTTCGGTCGATGCCTTCATCACCGCTTAGAAGCAACACCCTCAGATCGCCGAAGGGCCTAGTCGCCCTTGTTAAACGCGGTCGAGGAGGCGGAGCAGCCGTTCCATTTTGCTTGACCATCTTCCGTTTTTGCAACCGGCACAGCGCGCTGCAGCCACCACGAATGCATGTTCCTGTAATGTTCTTGCCTTGGCCTGAAATCTATGGTTGTCTTGTCCTGACGTCGCTCGCGGTCTGAACCACAAGGCCGAGGCGAGCCGATATCCGGGGGCAGAGCAAGATGGTGGCGCGGGTTCGCACGGTTGCTTTCCAGGGCATCGAGGCCGTACCGGTCGATGTCCAGGTGATGATCGCGCCGGGCAAGGTCGGCATGCAGATCGTCGGGCTGGCCGACAAGGCGGTGGCCGAAAGCCGCGAGCGCGTGCAGGCGGCACTGCATGCGTCGGGGCTGTCGATGCCGTCGAAGAAGGTGACGGTCAACCTGGCGCCTGCCGATCTTCCCAAGGAAGGGAGCCATTACGACCTGCCGATCGCGCTCGGCCTGATGGCTGCACTCGGCGCCATTCCGGGCGACATGCTGGCCTCCTATGTCGTGCTCGGAGAATTGTCGCTCGACGGCACCATTGCCGCGGTCGCCGGCGCGCTGCCGGCGGCGATCGGCGCCAATGCCGAGGGAAAGGGCCTGATCTGCCCGTTCGGCTGCGGGCCGGAAGCGGCCTGGGCGGGCAAGGATTTCGACATATTGGCGCCGCGCAGCCTGATTGCCATCGCCAATCATTTTCGCGGCACGCAGGTGCTGTCGCGGCCCGAGCCCGGCATCCATGTCTCGGCCCGCGACCTGCCCGACCTCTGCGACATCAAGGGCCAGGAAAGCGCCAAGCGGGCGCTGGAAGTGGCGGCGGCCGGCGGCCACAATCTGTTGATGGTCGGGCCTCCCGGCTCGGGAAAATCGATGCTGGCGCAGAGGCTGCCTTCAATTCTGCCACCACTGGCGCCCAAGGAACTTCTTGAAGTCTCGATGATCGCCTCGGTGGCCGGCGAGCTCGGCGAAGGCAAGCTCACCGACCGGCGGCCGTTCCGCGCCCCGCACCATTCGGCTTCGATGGCGGCAATGGTCGGCGGCGGCATCAGGGCGCGGCCGGGCGAAGTATCGCTTGCCCATAACGGCGTCCTGTTCCTGGACGAGTTTCCCGAATTCACGCCGCAGACCTTGGATGCGCTGCGCCAGCCGCTGGAGACCGGCGACTGCATGATCGCGCGCGCCAACCACCGCGTCACCTATCCAGCGCGCATCCAGCTGGTAGCGGCGATGAACCCGTGCCGTTGCGGCATGGCCGGCGAGCCCGGCTATCGCTGCCTGCGCGGCGAACGCTGCCGCACCGACTACCAGGCGCGCATCTCAGGCCCGCTGCTCGACCGCATCGACCTCAGGATCGAGGTACCGGCTGTCTCGGCCGCCGACCTGATCCGGCCCGACCGGGCGGAGAAGAGCGCGGCGGTCGCCCAGCGCGTGGCGCGCGCCCGCACCATCCAGCGCGAGCGGTTCGAGCGGCTGGGCGTCACCAGCGCCACCACCAACGCCCATTGCTCGCCTTCTGTCATCGAGGACATCGCCGCGCCGGACGCAGCCGGCCTGTCGCTGCTGAAAGACGCCAGCGAGAAACTCGGCTTTTCTGCGCGCGCCTATCACCGCGTGCTTAAAGTGGCGCGCACACTGGCCGACCTCGACGCCAGCGAGGCCGTCGGCCGCATCCACCTGGCCGAGGCGATTTCCTACCGCATGATGTCGGAGCGGGTAGCGCAGGCGGCGTGACGAAGCCTAGCCTGCTTTGTCGGGATGGCTAGCTGTCCGCCCGGACCGATATCAAGAACCGATGATGTCTGGCTTTGCTAAAAGTCAGAACTTGTAGGCGAAGGCTGCGCGAACGACGCTGAAATTCGTCTTCACGTTGTAAGGATCGACGGGATCGAACCCGAAATCCTTCTTGCCGAGGTCGACGTATAGATATTCCGCGCGAACGGTCCAATTGTTGTTGAAAGCATATTCCGCACCGCCGCCGACCGCATATCCGGTCTGAAGCTTGGTTTCGGTTTCGTTGAAGACATGTTCGTCGATCTTGACATTGCCTACGGCAAGGCCAGCGGTGACATAGGGCAGAAACTGATCGAATGCGTAGCCGACGCGACCCCGGATCGTCCCGTAGGCATCCAGACTTGCACGCGCAAAAAGACCGCCGTCGTCGAATTCCTGCTTGAAGCCCAGATAATTTATGTCGCCTTCGATACCGAAAACCCACGGGCCGGATTGATAGTTGGCACCGACCAGGACACCGCCGGTGAAGTCGCTGATGTCGGCCGATCCAGTGATGCCTATGAAGTTGCCGTCGATATTGCCAAAGGCGCCACCCGCATTCGCGCCGATGTAAAAGCCGGTCCATGAATAGGTGGAGGCTACCGGTTCAACGAAATCCGCTGCATTGGCCCCGGTCACAGTCATGCCCGCAACCAGCAAAATTCCTGCAAAAAGCCGCATGGATGTCCCCCGACCCGACCATCAATTGATCAATGTCTTAGCAATACACCCAAATCCTTGCGAAACCTGTGTCAAAACAGTCACGCTGCAGGCTAAATTAGTGATTGCAGGCAATGGAGGCAGCGTCTTCCCACGAGTGCGGTCGCGAAGCTGGGCAGCCTCAGCCGACGCCTTTCCGCCGCAGGATCAGGCCCGCTCTTTCGCCTTCAGCTCCAGCCGCCGTGCGTGCAGCACCGGTTCCGTATAGCCATTCGGCTGTTCGCGGCCTCTAAACACCAGGTCGCAGGCGGCGTGGAAGGCGATGGAATTGTCGAAATCGGTGGCCATCGGGCGGTAGAGCGGGTCGCCGACATTTTGGAGGTCGACGATCGCTGCCATGCGCCGCAGCGAATCCATCACCTGAATTTCGGAGCAAACCTTGTGGTGCAGCCAGTTGGCGATGTGCTGGGAGGAGATGCGCAGCGTGGCGCGGTCTTCCATCAGGCCGACATCGTTGATGTCGGGCACTTTCGAGCAGCCGACGCCCTGGTCGATCCAGCGCACGACATAGCCCAGAATGCCTTGCGCATTGTTGTCGAGCTCGCGCTGGATCTCGTCGGGGGTCCAGTTCGGCCGCACCGCCACCGGCACCGACAATATATCATCGAGCTTCGCCTTCGGCCGGCTCTTCAGCGCCGCTTGGACGGCGTGGACATCGACCTTGTGATAGTGCGTGGCGTGCAGCGTCGCCGCTGTCGGCGACGGCACCCAGGCGGTGTTGGCGCCGGCCTTGGGATGGGCGATCTTCTGTTCCAGCATCGCCGCCATCAGATCCGGCATCGCCCACATGCCCTTGCCGATCTGGGCATGACCGGCGAGCCCGCATTCGAGCCCGATGTCGACATTCCACGCCTCATAGGCGGAGATCCAGGCGGCCTGCTTCATGTCGCCCTTGCGGATCATCGGCCCGGCTTCCATCGAGGTGTGGATCTCGTCGCCGGTGCGGTCGAGGAAGCCGGTGTTGATGAACACGACGCGCTCCTTCGCCGCGCGGATCGCTTCCTTGAGGTTGACGGTGGTGCGCCGCTCCTCGTCCATGATGCCCATCTTGATAGTGTTTTTGGCCATGCCGAGCAGCGCCTCGACGCGGTCGAAAATCTCGACTGCGAAGGCGACTTCCTCCGGCCCATGCATCTTCGGCTTCACCACATACATCGAGCCCGCGCGGGAATTCATCCGACGCCCGTTGGCGCCGACATCGTGCAGCGCGATTAGCGCCGTCATCGCCGCATCCAAGATGCCTTCCGGCACCTCGTTGCCATCGCGGTCGAGGATGGCCGGATTGGTCATGAGGTGACCGACGTTTCGCACCAGCATCAGCGAGCGGCCAGGCAAGCTCAGCGCGCCACCACTGGGCGCGGTCCAGGCGCGGTCCGGATTGAGCTTGCGCGTGAAGGTTTTGCCGCCCTTGCTGATTTCCTCCGCCAGATCGCCCTTCATCAGGCCGAGCCAGTTGCGGTAGACGATGACCTTGTCCTCGGCATCCACCGCCGCGACCGAATCCTCGCAGTCCTGGATGGTGGTCAGCGCCGATTCCAGGATCACGTCGGCAATGCCGGCCGGGTCGGTGCGGCCGATCTGGTTGGTGCGGTCGATGAGGATCTCGATGTGCAGGCCGTTCTGGACCAGCAGGATGGCTTCCGGGTTGGCGCCGTCGCCGCGATAGCCGGCAAATTGTTTCGGGTTGGCCAGCGTGGTGCCGCCGGCGCCGGCGCCGAGCCGCAAGGTGCCACCCGAAACCGTCAGCCCGTTCACGCCGGCCCATTTGCCCGAGGTGAGCGGCACGGACTCGTCCAGAAAACTCTTCGCCCAGGCAACCACCTTGGCGCCGCGCACGGGGTTGAAGCTTTTACCCTTCTCGGCGCCACCGGTCTCGGCAATGGCGTCGGTGCCGTAGAGCGCATCGTAGAGCGAGCCCCAGCGGGCATTGGCGGCGTTGATCGCATAACGCGCATTCATCACCGGCACCACCAGCTGCGGCCCGGCAACGGTGGCGATCTCGGGGTCGACATTGTCGGTCGACACGGAGAAGGCCAGCCCTTCGGGCACGAGATAGCCGATCTCACGCAAGAAGGTTTTGTAGGCCTCCATATCGATGGGCGCGCCATTGGCGCGGTACCAGGCGTCGATCTGTTCCTGCATGGCGTCGCGTTTGGCCAACAGCGCCCGGTTCTTCGGCGCGAGATCATGGACGATGGACGAAAAGCCGTTCCAGAAGGCGTCGGCGGCAATACCGGTACCCGGCAGCGCTTCGCCGACAAAGTCATGCAGTTCGCGGGCAATCCGCAATCCGGCGATCTCGACGCGATCGGTCATCAGGGCTTCTCCAGATGAAAGGCTTTGCGGCCTTTGGCATGTCAGGGGTGAAGGGTCAATTCAGCTTAGGGTGAAGGCGGGGATTTTGAAGCTGCTGATCTCCCCCCAAGGGGCCCCAAGGGGGGAGATTACCCTAAACCGCGATCCTCGGCCGACCCGATGCAACCGCCACCACATGCGCTTCGATAAACATCCGTTGGGCCTCAACCGTAGACACCTTGAACTCGGTCGAAACGTCGATCTCGGCATTATCCGTGCCGGCATCCTTCGCGCGCGCGGCTACGATCGCCCGCACATCAGCCTCCGCTGCCGCGATCGCCTTGGCCTCGTCGGTGAAGTCGCGCACCGTTTGCCCCGACGCCAAACGAAACAAACCTTCCTTGGGCTGGCTGACGCGGGCTTCGGCGGAGACGCGGACCTGGCCGACGACGGCGCCGAGCGCGTTGGCGACATCCGTATCCTCCGGCACCACGCACTCATTACCGACCAGCTCGGCCAAGCCGGCATAGTGCAGCGGCGCCGAGGCGCCGAGGCCAATGACCGGACGATCGAGCGCGACGCTGAGCCTTGCGATGCCGGGATGGGAATCGACGGCGCGCTGCACCAGCGCATGCGCGACGGTGGCGGCGCCATCCAGCCCATCCTCGGCAAAGGCTGTCTCCAGAATGTATTCGGCCGACCAGCGCGTGAGCGTCAGCAGCACGCGTTCGGAAATCACCTCCGGAGACGGCGCGATGTACTGGCCTCGCCCATCACGCTTGCGGGCAAACAGTTCGGCCCCGAGCCGGGCAGCAGTGGGATCCCAATTGGCCTGCTTGCCCAGCACATGGGCGGCATCCGAGGGCGTGAAGCCCGAGATATGCACCAGCCCGCGCGACACCAGCCGGTTTAGCGTCGCGTTCTGGGCGTTCGAGGTCAGCAGCCTATCGATGGCGAGCGGCACAGCGCCGATCTGCTCGTAGAGCTTTGCCTCGGGCGCGGTCAGGCCGGCGGCGAGCCGGTCCGGCACGCCGGTGCGCAGCGCGAAGCGGCCATCCATGCGGCCGGGGTTTGGCGCCCTGAGCTGGCGCTCGAGCTCCGATGTCACTGAAGCACCATGCATCATGCCGGCCAGCGCCAGCGGCACCAGGCGGCGCGGCCCGAGCAGGATTTTCGGGTTGAGCGCGCCATCTTCCAGTGCCACCTCGGAATCGCCGCCGAGGCCGAAAGTGCGCATGGCGACCGCCTCGACCATGGTGCGGAAGCCGCCGACGGTGGCGCCTTCGGGATCGAGCCGAGGACGGCCGCCGTCGAGCACGGCGACATCGGTGGTGGTGCCGCCAATGTCGGACACCATGGCGTTGTCCAGGCCCGTCATGTGGCGGGCGCCGACCAGGCTGGCGGCCGGGCCGGAGAGGATGGTCTCGATCGGCCGCTGGCGGGCAAACGCCGCCGAAACCAGCGCGCCATCGCCGCGCACCACCATCAGGGGCGCTGCGATGTTGCGGGCTTCCAAAAATCCTTCGGTTGCCGCCACCAGCCGGTCGATCATCGAGATCAGCCTGGCGTTGAGCAAGGTGGTGAGCGCGCGGCGCGGGCCGCCGAGCTTGGCCGACAATTCGTGGCTGGCGGTCACCGGCAGGCCGGTCTTTTCGCGGATGAGGTCGCGCGCGGCGAGTTCATGCGCCGGGTTGCGGGTGGCGAAATAGGCGCACACGGCAAAGCCCGACACCGAGGCGCCGAGTTCAGGGAGTGCTGCTTCCAGCCCCGACAGATCGAGCTTGGCCGCATTGCCGTGCACGTCATGGCCGCCCGGACAAAACACCACCGGATCGGTGCCGAGCGCCGTCTTCAGCCCGTCGCGCGCAAGGTCGGCCCCGGTAAAGCCGATCATGATGAGCGCCACACGCCCACCCTGGCCCTCGACCAGCGCATTGGTGGCGAGCGTCGTCGACATCGACACGAGTTTGATCGCGGCCGGATCGGTGGCCGATTTTCCCAGCACCGCATCGACCGCGCCGGAAATGCCGACGGCAAGATCGTGCCGCGTGGTCAGCGCCTTGGCCTTGGCCAGCACCTTGCCTTTTGGCCCGCCTTGTTCCGACCACAGCACGGCATCGGTATAGGTGCCACCGGTGTCGATACCGAGGAACAGGGGTTTTGGCTTGGCGGTCATGTCTGGCGGTCCGGGATTCTGCTCCCCCGCCCTTAGCCGATACGGCCCGGCTGATAAAGGCGGGAGGGGTGGGCCAGTTTGACCCTCGTCGCCGCTCATGCCCGCCAAACTTTGTAACGGTCACATTTTTTCATTGGTGCGTGGCCTGCCTTTGCGTGCACCATGCGCCGATCTCATCCCTTTCAGGACTTCGCCATGACCACGCTTCCCGGCATCGCCGACATCCATGCCGCCGCCGCGCGGCTCTCCGGCCTGATCGCCGAAACGACCTTGATCGAATCGCTGGAACTCAACAAACGCTTCGGCGGCCGCATCCTGTTCAAGCCGGAGACGCTGCAGCGCACCGGCTCGTTCAAGTTCCGCGGCGCCTACAACAAACTGTCTTCGCTGAGCGAAGAAGAGCGCAGCCGCGGCGTCGTCGCCTTCTCCTCAGGCAACCATGCTCAGGGCGTCGCCGCGGCGGCTGCCATGTTCGGCGTCAAGGCGGTCATTGCCATGCCGGCCGACGCGCCGGCGATGAAGATCGCCAATGTCCGCAAGATGGGCGCCGAAGTGGTGCCGTTCGACCGCTTTCGCGACGACCGAATGACGGTGGTGCGACCCTACATGGACAAGGGCATGGTGCTGGTGCCTCCTTTCGACGATCCGGCCATCATCGCCGGCCAGGGCACGATCGGTCTCGAACTGATGCGCCAGGCAAAAGCGCTCGGCGTCAGCCTCGACGCGGTCGTCATTCCCTGTGGAGGCGGCGGCCTGACGAGCGGCATTTCGATCGCCGTCAAGGATGCCTCGCCGGCCACGGCAATCTGGGCGGTTGAGCCCGAGCATTTCGACGACACCCGCCGCTCGCTGATCGAGGGAAAAAGGGTTTCCAACGAGCCCGGCCACAGTTCGATCTGCGATGCCATCCTCACCGCAGAGCCCGGTGCCATCACCTTCGAGATCAACCGCAAGAACCTCGCCGGCGCCATCGCCGTCTCCGACAAGGCGGCCGCACAGGCGGTGCGCGACGCCATGGCCCATCTCAAGCTGGTGGTCGAACCCGGCGGCTGCGTGGCGCTGGCGGCGCTCTCGTCAGGCGAGATCGAACTGTCGGGCAAATGCGTCGCCGTCGTGCTGTCAGGCGGCAATGTCGATTTCACCACCTATGCCGAGATCATGGCCGCGGGCTGAGAACCGATATGGCAGACGCTGAGATAAGGGCGGCTCTCGATCGCCATTGGGCTGCCTCCAATGCCAATGATCTCGATACGGAGCATCAGATCTATCGCGAGGACGCGGTGCTTGACTATCCGCAATCAGGCGAGCGCATCAGCGGACGGCACAACATCCAGTCGTCGCGCGCCACGCAGCCCAACCGGAAGCGCTTTGCCGTGCGGCGGATCACCGGGTCAGGCGACCTCTGGATCACCGAATATGTCCTGACCTATGACGGGATTCCGTCCTATACGGTGAGCATCATGGAGTTCGTCGATGGCAAGGTGGTTCGCGAAACCCAGTATTTCGGCGATCCGTTCGAGCCGGGGCAGTCGCGCGCGCAATGGGTCGAACGGATACCTTGAAACACGGTGGCGGTAGCATGACCGGCCACCATCCGCTCGATCGTGCCGAACTGCCTGATGATACGGCCGATCTCGCCCGCTATCTCATCGGCAAGCTCGTGGTGCGGGAGCTGCCGGAAGGCATCGTCAGCGGCCGTATCGTCGAGACCGAGGCCTATGTCACCGGCGACGCCGCCGGGCACGGCTATCGCGGCATGACGCCGCGCAACCGTTCGCTGTTCCTCGGGCCCGGACACGCCTACGTCTACCTCGCCTATGGGGTCTCCTGGATGCTCAATGTCTCGAGCGAGGGGCCGGGCACCGGCACCGGCGTGCTGATCCGGGCGCTGGAGCCGCTCGAAGGCATCGCCATCATGCGGCTGAACCGGGGCGTGGAGCGCCTGCGCGACCTGGCGCGCGGGCCGGGGCGGCTCGCCCAGGCATTGCGGATCGACCGTTCGCTGGACGGCCTCGATCTGTGCCGCCAAGGCCCGCTATGGCTGGCAGCCGACGAGCATCAGGCCAGCGACATCGGCCAAGGCATCCGCATCGGCATCACGAAGGATGCGGACCGCCCGCTGCGGTTCTATGTCAGGGGCAGCCCGTTCGTCAGCGGTCCGCGATCGCTCAATTCCTGAACGCTCAGTCGAGCGTGCGCCTGAACCGCACCAATGCGACGCCGGCAAACAAGGCCACGAACCCGACCAGCCAGGCGATCTCGCCCGCAACCGCCGGCAGTTCAGCGCCCTTCAGCATCACCGCGCGGGTGATGCGCAGAAAATGCGTCAGCGGGAAAATCTCGCCGAAGGTCTGCGCCCAGCCCGGCATGCCGCGATAGGGGAACATGAAGCCGGACAGCAGGATCGACGGCAGGAAGAAGAAGAAGGTCAGCTGCAGCGCCTGCATCTGCGTGCGGGCGATGGTCGAGATGGTGTAGCCAAGCAGCACCAGCGCCAGCACGAACACCAATACGGCGGTAAGCAGCAGCGACATCGAGCCGGTGAAAGGAATGGCGAACAGAAGCTTCGACGCCGCCAGCACCACCACCACCTGGACGCCGCCGACCACCAGATAGGGCAGCACCTTGCCCAGCATGATCTCGAACGGGCTGGACGGCATGGCGAGCAGGTTTTCCATAGTGCCGCGCTCGGTCTCCCGGGTCAGCGCGATCGAGGTCATCATCACCAGGGTCATCTGCAGGATGACGCCGAGCAGGCCGGGCACGATGTTGTATTGCGAGATGCCTTCCGGATTGTAGCGCTGGTGCACCACCACATCGAGCTGGCCCCTGGCGGCCTCACTCGCCGCCTCCTGCATGCCTTGCGCCCGAAGCAGCGCCTGGCTGGCCACTTTGCTTAGCGTCGAGATGGCGCCGCTGGCGGCGGCCGGGTCGGTTGCGTCGGCCTCGATCAGGATCTGCGGATTGTCGCCGCGCTCCACCCGGCGGCCGAAATCGGCCGGGATGGTGACGACGAAGGCGACATCGCCGCGCGCCATCAGGAATTCGGCATCCTCGGCACTTTGCGCGACATGGTCGAAGCGGTAGTAGCCGGTCGTCTGCAGGGCCGCGACAATGGCGCGGGTGTAGGGGTCGTTGCTGGTCGCCACCAGTGCGGCAGGCAGGCTTTTGGGATCGTTGTTGATGGCGTAGCCGAACAGCACCAGCTGCAAAAGAGGCACGCCCAGCATCATGGCGAAGGTGATGCGGTCGCGCCGCATCTGGATGAATTCCTTGATCAGCAGCGCACCTAGCCTGGCGAAGGAGAAGACGCTGTTCATGCCATATTGTCCTTCGAGCCGGACATGAACTGGATGAAGACGTCCTCGAGGCTGGTCTCGCCGGGTTTTACGCTGACACCCTTGTGCCCCTTCTCGACATCGGCGAGCGCCTTTTCGAGCTTTGCCTTGTCGGAGCCGACGACATGCAGCGTCGCGCCGAACGGCGCCACCTGGTCGACGCCGGGCCGGTCCCTGAGTGCATCGGCGACCTGGTCGAGGCGCGGTCCCTGCAGCACGAAGGTGGTCAGACCGGCATTCGTCACCACCTCGTCCACCGTGCCGGTGGCCAGCATCTTGCCGTAGGAGATGTAGCTGATGCGGTGGCAGCGCTCGGCCTCGTCCATGTAATGGGTGGAGACCAGCACGGTCAGACCGCCGCTCGCCAGCCGGTGGATCTCGTCCCAGAATTCGCGCCGCGCCTTCGGATCGACGCCGGCGGTCGGCTCGTCGAGCAGCAGCAGCTTCGGCTTGTGCATGATGCAGGCGGCCAGTGCCAGCCGCTGCTTCCAGCCGCCCGACAGCGTGCCGGCGAGCTGGTTGCGGCGGCTCGTCAGGCCAAGCTCTTCCAGCGTTTTCGACACATGCTCCTCGACCGGCTTCAGCCGGTAGAGCCGCGCCACGAATTCGAGATTCTCGCCGATCGTCAAATCCTCGTAGAACGAGAATTTCTGCGTCATGTAGCCGACTTCGCGCTTGATGCGGAGCGACTCGGTGCGGATGTTGAAACCCAGCACCGTACCTTCGCCCTCGTCGGGCGTCAGCAGGCCGCACATGATGCGGATGGTCGTCGTCTTGCCGGACCCGTTGGGCCCGAGAAAGCCGACGATCTCGCCCTCGGCCACCGTCATCGTCACATGGTCGACGACAGTCTTGTCGCCGAAACGCTTGACCAGGCCATGAACGTCGATGGCGTTCATTTTGAGGCCGCCAGCTCGACATCGACGATCTGTCCCGGCTGCAGCGCTTGCGCCTTGCCCTCAGGCCGCGCCTCGACGAGGTAGACCAGCTTCTGCCGGTTCTCGAGCGAGTAGATCACCGGCGGGGTGAATTCCGGGTCGGGCGAGACATAGCTGACGCGCGCCTTCACCTCCGGCCCGCAGCCGTCGCAATGGACGACAAGCAGCGTGCCGACCTTGATCGACGAGAACGCACTTTCCGGGACATAGACGCTGAGCTTCACCGCACCGTCCGGCAACATCGAAATGACAGGCGCGGTCGGACCAGCGGTGTCGCCGGGATTGCAGATGACGTCATTGATGCGGCCGGGCGAGGGTGCCGCCAGCACGCGCTTCGATAGCCGCCACTCAGCCTGTTCCAACGCCGACTGTGCCTGTTTGACCTGATTGTCTGCCGCCTTGATCGTTTCGGGACGCGCAGGCAGACCGCCGACGGCGAGGTTGGCCTGCGCCTGGCCGACCTGCGCATTGGCGGTCTCCAGCGTCGCGGCGGCGGTGTCGTAGTCGGCCTGCGTGCCGGCACCGCGCTTGAACAGGTCGGCGGCGCGGTCGTATTTGCGCTTGGCATCCGTGGCCTGGGCCTTGGCCATGTCGACCTCGGCCTTCAGCACCGCGATCTCCTCCGGTCGCTTGCCGATCTGCAGGTCGGCAAGCTGCGCCTGCGCCTGGGCGAGCGCGGCCTCTGCCTGGGCGACGGCGATTTTTGCGTCGGCGCTTTCGAGAGTCACCACCGGCGTGCCTGATACAACACGGTCGCCGCGCTTGACCGCGACGGTCTCGACCTGCGCCACTTCGATCGGCGCCAGCAAGACATAGTCGCCCTCGACATAGCCGACGGCAAGCGGCGCTGCCGGCGCGCAGGCGCCGAACAGCTGGGCCGCGAGCGGCAGGGAACAGAGAAAACTCATCGCTTGCCCTCCTTGCGGGCGACCGGATTTCGGGCCGCCAGTATGGCGCCAAGATTGCTTGTGACCGCCGCCACCACCTTGGCGGCTTCGGCGTTACCGATCTCGCGCCAGCCCATACGACGCATCACTGCTTCGCGGCCGATGCGGAAATAGATGACCTGGCCGATCAGCGTGAAGACCACGAGCTTGGTGGCCTCGCTTTCGGCCGGCTCGCCCGTCGCCTGTTCCCAGATCTGGCAGAGGCGGCGATGCGTCGGTTCGAACACCCCGTCATAGATGCGGTCGAGGGCGGCCGTCGGATGCGACAACTCTCTAAGTACGAATTGTACGATATCGCCCGCCTCCGGCCGGGCGACGATAAATCCTACCATCCGCTCCAATGCGGTCGAGAGCTGCGCCCGCGCCGTCTCTGAACTGGCTTGACCTTGCAGCTGCATGCCGCCGAGCGCCTGGCCAGCAACCGCCTGGATGGTCTCGACGATGTGGTCGGCGGCGGCCCCGCGGAGCCCTTCCTTGCCGCCGAAATGATAGGCGATGGAGCCGATGTTGGCCTTCGCCTCCGCCGCGATCTCGCGCGTCGAGGTGCCGTCGAAGCCCTGCCGCCCGAACAGTTTGAGCGCGGCCAGCACCAGTGCGGCGCGCGTCTGCTCGGCGGGCGATGTCTCCTGGCGGGGCATTTTGTCGGGCGCGGATTTGATCATGTCGGCCTCTTTAATCAATCGATTGATTAAAGTCAAATTGATTATCTACGGCCGCTTGCCATGTCGGGCCGCAGACGCTTTAGTGCGCGGCCATGGGCAAGGAAGTCGAACGCAAGTTCCTGGTCTCCACCGCCGAATGGCTAGAAATGGCCGAGGCGAATATACGCATTCGCCAGTTCTACCTTGCCGCAGCACCTGGCCGCACCGTGCGCGTGCGCATCAGCGACGGCAGTTCGGCGAAGCTGACGCTCAAATTCGGCAGCAAGATCCGCGAGCGTGACGAATACGAATATGAAATTCCACTGGCGGACGCAGAGGAGATGCTGGCCTTCGCCATCGGACATGTCATCGAGAAGACACGCCACCATGTTAGGCATCGCGGCTATCTCTACGAAGTCGATGTTTTCGGCGGGATCCTAGCCGGCCTTGTGGTGGCCGAACTGGAGACGCCGGAGGATGTACCTGACGAAATGCTGCCTGATTGGCTCGGCCGCGAAGTGACCGGCGAGCAGAGATTTTACAACGCGTCGCTCGCCCTAGAGCCGGATGATTTTAGGTCGGGTCGACCTAAAATCGGAATCCGGCTCTAAATCAAAAGAGATGGACCATGATGTCGTCCGAAAACCGCTTCACACTTTTCGGCATCATGCTCTAGGGGGATTCCGGAGATCGCCGCATGAGCTTTCGCATCGATCCGCGCCTGCCGCTGACCGGCGAGGTCAGGCGTATCCTTGGCGAGGAGATCGGCAAGGCGCTTGCCCATCTGGCCGTCGCGCGCGACCAGCCGGAGCAGGCATTGCACAAATGCCGCAAGCGGCTGAAGAGCGCGCGCGCCTTGCTGCGGCTGGTCCGTTCCGGAAATGAAACATTCTGTCCGACTGAGAACCAATGCTACCGTCAGGTGGCGGCGCTGCTTGCCGGGCCGCGCGAGGCGACCGCGCTGGTCGAGACCGTCGACCGGCTGGCAGCCGCCTTTCCCGAGCAGGTTGCCGGCGGCGGCCTCGACAGCGTGCGCGACCGGCTGATTGCCCGCCAGCATGAAATGCATGCCGGCGCCGGCCTCGACGCCGCCATAGGCGCGGCCACCGCCGCCTGCGAGGAAGGCCTGATCAGGATAGAGCGGCTGCTGCTCCCCGATCTGCCTGAGCATGCAGCCGATGTGCTTGCGGAAGGCGCTCGCAAGACCTTGCGCCGTGCCAGGAAGGCCCTGGACCGGGCGGGATCGCGCGGCGAAGGAGAGGATTTCCACGATCTGCGCAAGGCTGCCAAGACCCACTCGATGCATTTGTCGCTGCTCGGCCGGCTGTGGCCGACGCCGATCAAGGTGCGGCGCAAGGCAGTTGATGAACTTGGCGAAAAACTCGGCGAACTGCACGACGTCTTCGTCATGCGCGTGTTGCTCGAGGCCGACGGTGAGCCGCTCGGCGATGCGCAGGACACAAGGCTTCTTGGCAAGCTTTTGAAGCGCTCGGAAAAAAGCCTGAAGAAGAGCTGCCTTGCCGGAGCGGCCGAGTTGTTCGGCGACAGCCCCAAGCGCTCGACGAAGAAACTCGCGCGCAATGCGCGCGACGACCTCGCCGGCCCGGCATCGTCGGAAGAGGTCCCGGTCGGTTGATCATGGCCGAGGACGTCACCTCGTGCTAGTCACACTTTGCCATGACCGCGCCGCGCGACACGCTTCTCGACCGCCTTGGCCGCTGGCTTGCCGGCCGGCTGCAGGACGAATCCTCCGGCTATGAGCCCTACACGCCGTCCGACGCCGAGACGTTGCGGCGCACGCTCGAGCCCGGCGACATCCTGCTCATCGAAGGCAACCAGAAGATCTCGGCGGCAATCAAATACCTGACACAGTCGACCTGGTCGCATGCGGCTTTCTATATCGGCGATGCCTTGTCCGAGCCGGAGGACGGATCGGAACGGCGTCGGCTGATCGAAGTCACGCTCGGCGAAGGCTGTGTCGCCGTGCCGCTGTCGCGCTACCGCACCTACAATACCCGTATCTGCCGGGCGAGCGGGCTGACCCCGGAAGACCGCGACCATGTCGTCGCCTTCATGATCGGCAAGCTCGGCCTGAAATACGATCTCAAGAACATTTTCGACATGCTGCGCTTTTTCCTGCCGACGCCACCGGTGCCGGTGCGCTGGCGCCGCCGCATGCTGGCTTTCGGTTCCGGCGATCCGACCCGCGCCATCTGCTCGACGCTGATCGCCGAAGCCTATGGCGAGATCCGCTACCCGATCCTGCCCGAGATCACCCGCGCGCCCGGCCGCGCCTCGGCGCAGTCGAACTATTCGCGCCGCGAAATCCTGCACATCCGCCACCACTCGCTCTACACGCCGCGCGACTTCGACCTGTCACCCTTCTTCCGCATCGTGAAACCGACGCTGGAATTTGGGTTCGACTACCGGGCGGTGACCTGGGAAGATAGGGCCGCTGAGGCGAAGGCCGCCGAATAGCAACCATTCAAACCGGCGCCGATGGCGAGTGGCGCCCTATGAGATCATTCGAGACAGTGTCGATGATCTCAGCGGAAAGCGTCGGATCGGGCACGACGCGGGAGAGGATCACCGATCCGACCATTTCCGCTAGGAATGCGATCGCGGCACTCCGCTTCGCGGCCGGGTCGCTTCCCGGCAGGAGTGAAATGATCAACGCGACATAATTGCTGACGATGCTTCCGAAGAACGATCGAAGCGCTGGATCGTCGTGCCGGGCGGCATCGGCCGCCAGTGCGGTGAGGCTGCATCCGTGCCCCGGATTGTCGCGATGATGGTCCGAGATGTAGTGGCGCACGAGCGTCTCCAACGGAGTATCGGTCGAAGCGAGCCGGGCGGATAGATCGGCGCTCATGTCACTGAAGGCCCGCTGCATGGCCTGAACGATGAGGTCGTCCTTCGACTTGAATTGTCGGTAGAAGCCTCCGTGGGTAAGCCCGGCCGCGCTCATCAGATCGGCAATGCCGATCCCGTCGATCCCTTGTTCGCGGAAGAGCTTTGCAGCGGTATCGATGACCCGCTCTCGATTTAACTCGACCATCTCCTTGCTCACCTTCACGACCGCATCCTCTCCTATTGATGATGATCGACATATAAGACGTGGCGGAGGCGCTTGACAATGATTACGGCGGTCATTATCACCAATGATTACGATCATAATCATTAGGCAGGAAAGTTGAGATGACACAAGTTCAGTCGCGCGCCGAGAAGATCGCGCTGATCACCGGCGCTTCGGGTGGCATCGGGCATGCGGCCGGACTTGCGCTCATCCGGGCGGGGTATCGCGTGTTCGGCACCAGCCGCCGAGCTGCGCCCAACGAAGTGCGTCAGGGCATTCACATGGTCCCTTGCGACGTCACCGATGATGGGTCCGTCAGAGACGCCATCAAGCAAGTTGTCGCCCTCGCCGGCCGGATTGACGTACTGGTAAACAATGCGGGCCGCAGCCTGATCGGCGGCGCCGAGGAATCATCGGTCGCTCAAGCCCAAAGCCTGTTCGACATAAATGTCTTCGGCATCGTTCGCATGACCAATGAAGTGCTGCCCATCATGCGCAGACAGGGCGAGGGCCGGATCATCAACATCAGTTCGGTGTCCGGTTTCCTGCCGGGGCCATTCACCGCCCTCTACACCGCCACCAAACACGCAGTCGAAGGATATTCCGAGTCGCTCGATCACGAACTTCGAACGTTCGGCATCAGGGTTTCCCTTGTCGAGCCCGCCTTCACCCGCACCGGACTGGAAGAGAACGCCGAACAGCCTGACCGGATTTCCGGCGTCTACGAGCAGGGGCGCTCAGCCATGAATTCGACCTGGCGCAACAGAATCGCGAGCGGCGATCCGGTGGAAGCCGTGGCCGACAAAGTGGTACAGGCAGCCACCGAAAAGACGCCGAGCATGCGCTATACGCCTGGCAAAACGGCAGGCCGTCTTCGCTTCATGCGGCGCTTCGTGCCCGAAAACATGTTCGACAAGAGCTTCCGCAAGCAGATGGGCGTGGCCGATTGATCTAAAATCAAGGCATCGCCAGGCCAGTCCGGCAGGCGAGCCTCCTTTCGCCGAGGAGCGCCGAATGAAGTCCTATTTGTGCAAATATATTCCGCCGCGTTCCGACTTTCTGGCAACGATGACCACCGATGAGGAAGAGTGGATGAAGCAGCACGGAGCATTCCTGGATGACCTGCTTGAAAAGAGGCTTATCGTCGCGCACGGCCCCGTGATGGACCCGGCTGGCGGTTATGGGGTGTCGCTCTATCGGATTGCCGATGATCTGGACATAGAGGCGATCACCTCGGAGGACCCGATCGTGAAGAATGGCGCCGGGCACTACGAACACCATCCGATGCTGCATTTGAAAACGCACGGCTAACCATTTCGACCAAACCGCATCGATGCGGCAGCGAAAGTCGCTCTCGAACGGGCCAGCTTTGCGCACGCTGGCGGGCGCGATCCTGTCGAGGTTTCTGGCGTCCATCCTGCCGAGGTGCAGGCGTCTCACATGGCGGCCTGCATCACGCCGAAACCGCAATAGCGCCCTGGTTTTCGGCTCTGTGTTCGACCCAGACATGGACCGGTTCGTCCCGGCCGCGGATGCTAACCGGTCCATGATCGCGCGCATTCAGCTGTGTCCCGAGCGATTCCGCCTTCGCGGCCTCAATCAGTCGTGACCCAAAGCAAATATTCGCCTGAAGCTCCCGGCAGAGCGCCTGCAAACGGCTGGCGACGTTGACGGTGTCGCCCACCACCGCGAAGGACAGGTTGCGCTCGCTGCCGACCGCGCCGAGGACGACGGCGCCATATTGTGCACCGATCCGAACGTCCAGCGGCGGATATCCCCTGGACACACGCTGGACATTCCAGTCTTCGATAGCGGCGATCATCGCTTCAGCGCACCGGATGGCCCGGGTTGCGTCGTCATGGCTGGCTTGCGGTACCCCGAAGGTCGCCATGATGCAATCGCCGATATAGTTGTCGACGGTGCCATGGTGGTCGAAAACGACCTGCTCCATGCGACGGTGGAACTGACGCAGTAGTTCGAACACTGCTTCGGCCGGATGATCCTCGGAATAGTGTGTGAAGCCGACGATGTCGGCGAACAGCACCGCGATATCCTGCCGGCGGACCGGACCGAAGGGCTCGTCATCCGAGGCGAGCTGGTCGACGACATTGGGCGAAAAATGCCGGGCGAGATTGGCGCGGGCGCGCTCCGCCTTGACATAGTCTTCCGACAGATGCCGGGAACGGGAGACGACCAGCGCCATGATCGCGCCGATAATCAGGACAACCAACACATTGGTCGCCTGCGCGAACGTATCGACGAAATTGGGGTTGAGATAGAGATTCAGTCGCTCTGTCATCGGCAGCGAATAGAGGTTCGTTGCCGGAATGACGGTTCCCGCATGCAAAACCACCCATCCCACCCCGATCGTCCACGTCAAGGCCGCGAGCGCGCCGAGATAGAGCGCCAATCGCGTCGAAAGGGTCAGCGCGCCAAGGCATACGAAAATCAGCAGGAATTTGAAGCTGCCCTCGCGCAGTTGCATCGCAGCCGGCGCGACCTCGAGGGAAAACGGGTTGGGCGTTACCAGCAGAACGGTCAACAGAATGATGTCCAGCGTACCGACGAGGTAACCGATCCACCATGGCGCGTTGCGACGGCGCGCAAAGCGAAACTGGATCAGGCCGACGAGCTGGAACAGCGCTAGGCCCGCCAGCACGAAGAGCAGCGAGGCATCCCAGCGGCTGATCAAGGAAAAGAAGCAGGAGATCACGGCGAGCGATGCCGTGCGCGCCCAGAACTGCAATGCAGCACCCTGGCGTTCTGCGCGCTCCCGCAAATTTTTCAGGCGCGAATAGCGGCGAAGTTCAAGTGTTGGCGCGGTCGGCATAGGATCACTTCGATTTTGCGGGGACGGTCACGCATTCGGCAAACCCGCCCCGTACAGTCTGGCAAATCAGCGCGCGAACTCTATCATGGTTTCGTTTTTGAAACGCGGCTGGCGCGTCAAGCCGGCAACGGGCGGCGTCCCTTTGCCGGAGCGGTGGGCCGGTCGGACGCACCGGCATCCCTGGGGTGCGGGCCGATCGGCATGATCGCCGGAAACGGGGTTGCGCCAAAAGCAAATGTCCATTTGTAGCCGGTCAGCCCGTCTTCCGGCGTCGTGTGCTGGTCGTGATGGGCGAGCAGTTTGGCGCGCTCGGCCAGTTCCTCCGCCTCGCGCTTCACCATCTCCGCCGTCTCCGGCCGCATCCGCCTGGAGAAAGAGACGAAGGTCGCTTCCCGCTCCAGATGGGTGATCGCCCAGCCGATGAAATTCTTGTTTGTCATCTCGAATAGCGGCCTGAGCGGCCCCTCGAAATTCCACTGGATCGGTGTGTCGACCAGCAGCCGTGCCGACAACCCGCTGCCCAGCGCAATGAGGCCGAGCGCTTCGAGATCGCGCAGATAGAGGAACATCGACGCTTCGCTCAAGCCTTGCGAGCGCATGACGCCCTCGGGCGTAAATTTCTCCGACAGCATGACGAAGATGAACAGCAACGCCGGCCGGCCGGCAAGCTTGCGCTCGACCTCCGGCGCGATGCGGTTGACCGGTCCCGGCCCCCGGTTCATCGACCCCAGCACGTTTTCCAGCTCGACGCCGGCGGCAGCGCAGATCCCGACGAGACGGTCGAGCTTGCAGTTGCGCTCGTGGAAGATGCGCTTCACCGTCGGCTCGGAAACGCCCATCCGCCCGGCTAGCTCACGATAGGTGACGCCCTTGGCCTTCAGCGTCCGCTTCAGCGCCTCGAAGATCAGGCCGTTCATGGGATGCACCTCTTTTGCGCCATTTCGTATCGGCTTCCGATACTAGCTCGAATCGTCCTTCCGGAAAAGTATCGGAACTCCTAGCTCTCCGCCATCCATCACAGGAGACCTGGCCATGAAAACCCTCATCCCCTTTATTTGTCTCGCCGCCTTCGCTATCGCGCTCGTGCCTGCGGCCGAGGCCGCCGAACTCTGGCGCGCCTCGGGCTTCGAGCAACCGGAATCGGCGCTGTTCGATGCCGCCAACCACCGCATCATCGTCTCCAACATCGTCGGCAATCCCGGTGAAGCCGACGGCAACGGCTATCTCTCGGTGCTATCGCTGGACGGCAAGGTCGTTAGCCGGCACTGGACCGCCGGCATGGATGCACCGAAGGGCTCGGCGATCTCCGGCGGCAAGCTCTACGTCGCCGACATCACCAAGGTGCGCATCGTCGATCTCGCCAGCGGCAAGCTCATCTCGACGATCGATGTGCCCGGCGCCGTTTTCCTCAATGACGTGACATCGGACAGTTCGGGCAAGGTTTATGTCACCGACATGCTGGCCGATGCGATCTACCGCATTGACGGCGACAAGCCGGACCTGTTCGTGAAGGATGCGAAGCTCGCCGCACCCAACGGCATCTTTGCCGATCGCGATCGGCTGATCGTGGCGTCCTGGGGCAAGGGCATCAAGCCGGACTTCAGCACTGCCGCGCCCGGGGGCCTGCTGTCGGTCGATCTCGCGACGAAAGCCGTGACGCCGCTGCCTGGCGCACAAAACTTTGCCGACCTCGACGGCGTCGTCGCCATCGGCGACAGCATCTACGCCACCGCCTTCATGACCGGCACGCTCTATCGGTACAAAGTCGGCGAGGCGCCGGAGGCTGTAGAGCAGTTCAAGCCGGGCAGCGCCGATATCGGCACAGACGGCACGCGGATTTTCGTGCCGCTGATGAACGAGGGCGAGATCGTGGTGCTGAGCCTGGACTGACGGCGCACATTTGCCGGCTCAGCCAACGGGCGCGGCTTTGAGTTGCGCCCGCGCATCCTTGATCGAAGCGGCAAAGGTCACCAGCGGGCGCTTGACGCCGTGGTTGATCAGCATGCGCCGTGTCTGCGGCGAGGCACCGGCGATGATGAAACGCACTCCTGCGCGCTTCGCCTTGTGCGCCGCGCCCTCGATGACATTGGCCGCGGTGGAATCGAAGAACGGCACCGCCGAACAGTCGAGGATGAAGTTCTTGCGCTGGTCGGCGATGCGGTCGAGCACCGTGCCGACAGTCGAGGCGGCGCCGAAGAAGAAGGCGCCGGAGATGCGATAGACGACGGTGTCGGCGTCGCTTGCCTCGCTTGCATCGTAGGCGCGGCCGCTGCTGTCGGCGACATCGTCCTGCACCAGCGGCAAATCCGCCTCCACGGCGATCGACTTGGCCATGCGGTCGATGAACAGGATCGAGCCTAGCGCGAAACCGACGACGATGCCTTCGGTGAGGTCGCGGAAGACGACGATCAGGAAGGTTGCCATCAGCACCAGGGCGTCGCCGCGCGAAGCGCGCAGCAACGTGGCGAAGGCCTGCTTCTCGAACATGTTCCAGCAGACAACCGCCAGCACACCCGCAAGGGCGGCAAGCGGGATGTAGCTGGCCAGCGGTGCGGCCACCAGCATGAAGACCAGCAGAAAAAGCGAATGCAGCATGCCGGAAACCGGCCCATGCGCGCCGGCCCGCACATTGGTGGCGGTGCGGGCGATGGTGCCGGTGGTGCAGATGCCGCCGAACAGGGCAGACGCGATGTTGGCAAAGCCTTGCGCCACCAGTTCGCAATTGGAACGGTGACGCCGCCCGGTCATGCCATCGGCGACCACGGCCGAGAGCAGCGATTCGATGGCGCCGAGCAGCGCAAAAGCCACCGCATCCGGCAGCACCGCAAGCGCCTTGTCGAGGTTGAGTGCCGGCAGTGCCGGCAACGGCAGGCTGCGCGGAATGCCGCCATAGCGGGTGCCGATCGTTTCCGCCGGCAGCGAAAGCAGCGCCACGACAAGGGAGGCCAGTCCGACGGCGATCAGCATGCCCGGCCAGCCGGGCCGCCAGCGCTTCACCCCGACGATGGTGGCGATGGTCAGCGCCGCCACCAGCGTTGCCGAGATATTGAGCGTGCCGGCCGCGTGGCCGATCGCCATCAGCTTCGGCAGCAGCGGCCCGGGCTCCGGCCCGGCAAGCCTCAGCCCGAACAGTTCGACGATCTGGCCGGAGAAGATGATGACTGCGATGCCGGCGGTGAAGCCGACCGTCACCGGGTAAGGGATGAATTTGATATAGGTTCCGAGCCGGAGATAGCCGATGGCGAGCAGGAAGATGCCGGCCATCATCGTCGCCAGCAGCAGTCCGTCAACGCCTTCGCGCTGCACCGCCGCCGCCACCAGCACGATGAAGGCGCCGGCCGGGCCGCCGATCTGGAAGCGGCTGCCGCCGAGCGCCGAGACGATGAAGCCGCCGACAATGGCCGTGAACAGGCCGCGCTCCGGCGTCACGCCCGAAGCAATCGCAATCGCCATCGACAGCGGCAACGCGACAATAGTGACGGTCAGCCCGGCCATGAAGTCGGCCTTGAACTGCGGCAGGCGGTAACCTTCGCGCCAGACCGTCACCAGCTTGGGCGTGAACAGCTCTGAAAATGTCGGCTTTGCCGACTTCTGGGCCGGTTGATGCACTGCCCGCCGGATCTGATCCATGGACTGCCTTCCGCTTGCGTGAAGGCGGCGGGATCGTCGGCAGGACTGTCGGCGGTCGCCGTCGCGACTATATGCCGGCTCAGCCTTGCGGGTTCGGCGGCGCGACCGACTTGAGGCGCACGCCCCGGCCGCCGCGCTCGCTGGTCTGGTTCTCGCCGATGAGCTCCACCCCGGCCTCGTCGAGAGCCTGGATAACCTTCATCAGCGTATCGACCACACCCCTGACCACGCCGTCACTCGCTTCCATGCGCTGGATCGTCGGAAGCGAAACGCCGGCACGCTCGGCGAGCGTCTTCTGATCGATGCCGGCCAGCGCCCTCGCGGCGCGCATCTGGGCGGCAGTGATCATCGGTCGGAACCCCCGTCTGAGTCTGCGGAGACGACGTGTAATACAATCATAGTGATGTTTCAACCATCATAAAGCATACATGAAACATGATCTCTCCACAAAGCCGGATGGCGGGATACGGGATGAGCATGCTACGTTAACCGCCTTGGCTCTTATTGGCGGGGAAATATCAGTTGAAGATTTTCAGGACCTTGACGACGTCGGCAGCCTTGCTGTCGGCGGTTTTTCTGCTGGCAGGCTGCGGACACGGGCTGATCAACCGGCTGATTTGAATGTCGCTCCGGATCGTCAGTCTTCGGGCTCGTTGCCACCGGCCACCGCCTTGTTCCGCTGCAGCATTCGCGCCGCCAGCCAGCACAGCGTCGCCCAGGTGAAGCCGGCGCACCATCCCGCCAGCACGTCGGAAGGCCAGTGGACGCCGAGAAAGACGCGGCTGACGCCGACCAGCAGCGTTACCAGCACCGCCAGGCTGAGGACATAGATTTTCGTCGTTCGTCCCGGCAGGAAGCGCGCTGCCAGCGAGCCCAGCGTGAGATAGGTCACCGCCGACAGCATGGCGTGGCCGCTGGGAAACGACAGCGACGTCTCGTTGGCCAGGTGCGAGACAAGATCGGGGCGCGGCCGGTCGATGCCGGCCTTGAGCAAGGTCGACAGCAGCTGCCCGCCAGCCACCGCGACAAAGATCAGCAGCGCCGTCCTCGGCCTACGGATCAGCAGGAGGTAGACGATCACCGCCGTTACGATCAGCACCAGCACGCTGGAGCTGCCGAGGCTGGTGATGTCGCGCATCGCGCCTTCCAGCCATGCCGGGCCGACGGGAACATCCGGCTGACCCACTTTTCGGAAAGCAAGCAGGATCTCAGTATCGAAAGCGTGCGGCGTGGTGGCCCGCGCCACCTCCATCAGTTCCTCGAAGCCCCACAGCCCGGCGGCTATCACCAGCCCGGCCAGCAGCACCGGAAATTCAAGCCAGTTGGTGAACGCACGCGGGGTCTTCATCGGATTACAGTCGCCCCTGCAGGTAAGGCCCGAGCGAGATCAGCACCACCGCCGCGATGGCCAGCACGATGCCGGTCGCCTGCAAGGCATTGACGCGTTCGCCGAAGAACACCAGCGCCACCACATTGACCGCCACCAGCTGGATCACCGCCGACAGGCTGAACGACACCGACATGCCGAACTCACGAACCAGCCGCAGCATCATCAGATTGCCCGCCGTATAGAGCGCCAGTGTCAGCACGATCTTGCCAAGGCTTGGCGCCAGCCCCCATTGCTTGGCCGCGATTGCCGCCAGCAGGAAGATCACCGTCGAAACGACGAGCTGCGCCAGTCCCCAGAAACTCACTTTTGTGCCTCGCTGTCGTTTGTGGCAGCCCTTGTTTCGCAAGCGCGCCGACACGTCAAGCAGACTGCGGCGAGACAGGCCCGACGATGACGAGAGGTGGCTGAATGAATGGCAGCACGATCGCGGTCTGATTGCAACGCTCGGGCCGGATTATCGCAAACCCAGGCAGCTGCCCACCCAAGCCCCGGAAAAGAATGGACATTTAAACATGGCGCCCTACCTCTTCTGGAGGAGAGTGCCATGCCAAAGTCCGTCTATGACCGTGGCCTGCTGAAACCCGACGACATCGCCAGGCTGCAACGCGTGTTCGACGAAGCCTGCCGCAGGCGCGACGTGCATCCCGATTCGGCGGAGGCGCGGGAGATCGCGCTGAACCTGCTTGCGCTGCACAATGCCGGGATGGTCGAGGAAGATATGCTTATGGAAACCGTGGGTTTCCGCAGGTTGGAGCCGAAATCAGCCTGAGGCCCGCAAGGCGGCCTATCCGGCGCGCTGCACGACGGCCACATTCATCTCTGCCCTCAGCCTGAAGCCGATGGACTCGTACAACCGGACCGCGCCGGCATTGCTGGCATAGGCATGCAGGTAGGGAACTTCGCCGCGCGCAAAAATTCGGTTGGCCACGAACACCGACAGCAGCCGGCCGAGGCCGCTGCCGCGAAATTCGGGATGCGAGCAGACGCCGCTGAGTTCGCTGTAGCCGGGCTGCTTCATGCGCTCGCCGGCCATCGCCGCCAGCCGGCCGTCGATCTTCACGCCCCAGAACTCGCCGAGGCTCAGCGCCTTGAGCGTGAACGGGCCGGGCCTGGTCAGTGACGCCAAAGCGAGCATCCCGGCCGCGTCGTCCTGCGTCAGCTGCTGCACACGCTCGTCCGACACGGCAGGCAATGGCGCCGCAGCAACCATCTGAACACCGAAGGCGGTCACGGTCGCGGTCAGTTCCGGCGGCAAGGCAATGGGGTCCGCCTGGAGCATGAACACGCTCTCACCTGCAGGAATGAGGCTTGCGAGCGCCTGCAGGCTCTCAGCGTCGTCTGCCCCGGAAGCCGCGAAGGGGACGATCGAGGAGGGATAGCGCCTGGCGAGCCTGTCGCCATACGCAAAGATCCGATGCCACGTGTCGAGCGCGCTCCAGACCGGACGATCGAGGACATGGCTCATGGCGCGACATCCTGTTTCACACGACGGTCGAGTGGGGCCGCCGCCAGGCCGTCCTCTATTGCCGAGAGTTGTTCGAGAAGCGGCCCCGCAAGGCCTTTGCACAAGTCGGCAACGGCGTTCTCGATGCGCGGCCAAACGTCCCGCTTCGCCCTGTCGACCAGGCGCTGGCCGTTGGCGGTCAGCGAGATCATCCTGCGGCGCTGGTCGTCGTTCGATGGCGCGGCCTCGACCAGCCCCAACTCGGCCAGCAGCGCCACGCTGCGCGTCACCCCCGGCTGGGTGATCCCCAGTGACTGCGCCAGCTCGCCGACAGGCAGCGGCCCGAGCCGGTCCAGCGCGGCCAGCAGAGGATACTGGCTGGACTGCACCGGCACCTCCAGCCCATCGAGCATGCGCTGCGTATCGGCCTGCAACTGCTCGCCGATACGCTTCAGCCTGCTGCCGAGGGTGAGGTAGCCAAGGGATCGAATGATGTCTTCCATGGTCGGTTTGTCCAATTTTGATAACATGTTATATAAGAAGACATGAAGTGGATACAAGCGCCTGCGTTGGGAGATTGGCCGCAAGCTCTCAGCTTCGTCATCCCACTGGCGAAGCAGCCGCGCAGCGGCGTCGCGAAGACCCGAGAATGACGAAGGGACAGGGCGCTTCGGCTAACCGCCAAAATATACGATCCCGCCATGCAGATGTGTCGGACCAAGCGCACCGCAGCGTCTACAACCCCTTGGCGATCTGACGGGCAATCGCTTCGGCCTGCAGGGCGGCGCTGTGAAAATAGCTGGTCAGGCTTGGCCGCATGCCGATGAACCACAGGCCGGGCTGGCCGCTCGGGGTGCCGCCATTGGCCTTCGGCACGCCCTTGGCGTCGAGCACGCCGAGATCGCCCAGCATGGCCTCCAGGCCGGTGCGATAGCCGGTTGCCGCGATCACCACATCCGGCTCGAGCACCGTGCCGTCGTTCAGCCGCACGCCGGCGCCTTCGAAAGCCGCCACCGGCGCCACCACCGAAATCCGTCCGGCCTTCAGCGCTGCGACGGCGCCGTCGTCGACGGCGATAGCGATCTGCTCGACGCCGAGCCGGCTGGCGCCGCCTTTCGGCGCCGGCGGCAGGCCGAAGCGGGCGAGGTCGCCGAACACCAGCCGCTGCGTCGCGGCAATCGCGGCATCGGCAATCCACGTCGGCAGCATCGCCATGAAACCGCCGAAGCGCGCCACGGCGACCTTGCCGATCCGTTTCGGCATCAGCGACGGACCCTGCCTGGCTGACAAGCAGATGGCCTTGGTGTCGGCGCGGGCGAGGTGGTTGAGCACGTCGAAGCCGGAATTTCCGGCTCCGACCACCAGCACGCTTTTGCCCACATAGTCCTGTGCTGTGCCGAAATCGGCGGCGTGGACAAGTTTGCCGGTGAAAGTCGCCTTGCCTTGCCAGTCCGGCGTCCATGGCAAGCGGTCGCGGCCGGTGGCGACGATGACATTGCGGGCGCTCAGCGTTTCCCGGCCCGTATGGACGAGCCAGCCATTGCCTCTGCGTTCGATCCGCTCGACGGCGGTGCCGAATTCGACCCTTATGCCGCGCGCGCGGGCAAAATCCTCGAGATAACCGACGATGGCATCCTTGTTCGGAAAGGTGGCGGTGCGTGGCGGATAGGCAAGGCCGGGCAGGGCCGATAGCGCGCGATGCGTGTTGAGGGTCAGCTTCTCGTGCCGCCGTCGCCACGGTTCGGCGATCCGCGGCTCCTTTTCAAGCACGACGACCCGCACGCCGCGCCGGCCAAGCGCGTCGGCGGCCGCCAGCCCCGCCGCTCCGGCGCCGATGACGATAACCGTGTCGTCGAGTCCTTTCGGCCCCAGGACGATAGGCATCGTTTCGCTTGTCGTAGCCGCCATTCGGTCGAGATTCCCTTTCAGGTGCGCCATGGGGACCCGTCCTATATGGCACGTCCCATATGGCACAGGGGCGATATGATCGATAATGAGGTCGCGTCAATGCGACTGATTCGAGGCCTTGGGGGCAAGCCTGTTTATCATCGGCACGCGGAAGCTCGACCATGCCCTCCTTGCGTATCTTTCTTGACAGACTGCTGGAGGGCGCCGCAGCCAAGGTGCCGCGCCAGGATTTTTCGCATGTCGAGCGGCTGGCGCTTGTCCGCCGGCACGGCGACTTCTCGCTGGCCTATTCGACCGCCGTGCAGCAAAAACTGTCCTATTTCGGCGACGCCGACGGCTACATCGCCTTCGGCACCAAGATGAAGCACCATTTCGCGCTCGGTGACCCGGTGGCCCATCCGGCCGATCGGCCCGACTATATCAGGCGCTTTGTCGAAGCCGCCGACAGCCCGTGGTTCGTGCAGATCGGCGAACCGACGGCGCGCGTTCTGGCCGGGCTCGGCTACCAGGTCAACCGCCTCGGCGTCGACACGCGGCTGGAGCTGCCGGCTCACGATTTTTCCGGCAAGCGCAACGAAAGCGTGCGCTATTCCGAACGCTGGCTCTTGAAGAAGGGGTTTTCCTTTGGCGAAGGAGCGGTCTATCTCGACGAGGTCCAGCGCCTGTCGCAGAACTGGCGGGCCGACCGCATCGTCAAGCGCTGGGAGATGGCCTTCCTCAACAGGCCCTTTGCCGATCATCTCGGCATCGATATGCGCCGTTTCGTGCTCTACAGCCCGGAAGGCGAGCTCGTCGCCTTGCTCGATTTCGATCCGATGTTCAGCGGCGGCATGGTGATCGGCTACACCACCTCGTTCAAGCGCAAGCACATCGATGCCTCGCCGCATGCCGAAATCGGGCTGACCAAATTCGCCGTCGACCGCTTTCGCAATGAGGGCATTTCGGTCGTCACGCTCGGCCTGTCGCCGATGCTCGATGTCGGAGCCAACAGCTTTGCCGAATCGAGCTTCTGGCGCAACGCCTTCGAGCGGGCCTATGAGTCGCCCTGGGTCAACCGCAGCAAGTTCAACCTCAAGGGCCAGGCGGCGTTCAAGCGCCGCTTCCATGGCGTCGAAGAACCGACCTACATCGCCTTCCGCGAGGGCAGGCTGATCGAGATGCTGGGGTTGCTGCGCCTCATCAAGGCGATCTAGCAAGAAGCGTGGCGGCCAACGTGGCCAATTTGCCCCCAGCAAAACTGTTGATTTGACCGGCGCACGGGCGATCGCCCATTTGCATGTTGCTCAAAAGTGGTCCCGGTTTTGAGCAAACGACATGCATAAGAACAAAGACCTAATGCGCGTCGCCTGAGTCCGTTCAAACGCGACGCGCTTTAGAGCGGCAGGGTCAGTTGCGCAGCCGGTAGCCGGTGCGGAAGATCCAGGCGACGATGGCGATGCAGATGGCGAGGAACACCGTCGTCATGCCCAGGCTGACGGCGACCGAGACATCGGACTTGCCGTAAAAGCTCCAGCGGAAACCGCTGATCAGGTAGACGACCGGGTTGAACAGCGTCACCGTGCGCCAGGTCTCGGGCAGCATGTTGATCGAATAGAAGCTGCCGCCGAGGAAGGTCAGCGGCGTGATGATCAACAGCGGCACCAGCTGCAATTGCTCGAAGCTTTTCGCCCAGATGCCGATGATGAAGCCGAACAGGCTGAAGGTCACCGCCGTCAAGACAAGGAAGGCCAGCATCCAGAACGGATGCTGGATGGTGAGCGGCACGAACAGCGAGGCCGTCGCCAGGATGATCAAGCCGAGGATGATCGACTTGGTCGCGGCGCCGCCGACATAGGCGATGACGATCTCCAGATACGACACCGGCGCCGACAAGAGCTCGTAGATGGAGCCGACGAATTTCGGGAAATAGATGGCAAAGGAGGCGTTGGAGATCGACTGCGTCAACAGCGACAGCATGATCAGGCCGGGCACGATGAAGGCGCCGTAGCTGATGCCGTCAATCTCGGTGATGCGCGAGCCGATGGCCGAGCCGAAGACGACGAAATAAAGCGATGTCGAGATCACCGGCGAGACGATGCTCTGCAGCACGGTGCGGAACGCACGCGCCATCTCGACCCGGTAGATCGCCCATACTGCTCGCCAATTCATGGCTCTTGCCTCAACAGATTGACGAAGATCTCCTCGAGCGAGCTGTTTTGCGTGTCCATGTCGCGAAACTGGATGCCGGCCGTCTCGAGTTCGCGCAGCAGCGATGCGACGCCGGGGCGTTCGCTCTGGTTGTCATAGGTGTAGGTCAGCTGTGTGCCATCGCCCGACAGCTCCAAGGCGTAGTGCGAGAATGCATCGGGAATGGCGGTGAGCGGGTTGCGCAATTCGACGATCAGGCGCTTGCGGCCGAGCTTGCGCATCAGTTCGGCCTTGCCCTCCACCAGGATGATCTCGCCGCGGTTGATGACACCGACACGGTCGGCCATCGCCTCGGCCTCTTCGATATAGTGCGTGGTGAGGATGATGGTGACGCCATCGTCGCGCAGCCGCCGCACCATCGCCCACATGTCCTGGCGCAGTTCGACGTCGACGCCGGCCGTGGGTTCGTCGAGGAACAGGATGCGCGGCTCATGCGACAGCGCCTTTGCAATCATCAGCCGCCGCTTCATGCCGCCCGACAGCGTGATCGCCTTGGCGTCCTTCTTGTCCCACAACGACAGGTCGCGCAGCACCTTTTCGACGAAGCCCGGATTGGGCGCCTTGCCAAACAGGCCGCGGCTGTAGGTTACGGTTGCCCAGACGCTCTCGAACGCGTCGATGGTCAGCTCCTGCGGCACCAGCCCGATCAGGCTGCGCGCGGCGCGGTAGTCTCGGTTGATGTCGTGGCCGTCGACGGTCACCGTTCCCGACGAACGGTTGACGATGCCGCAGACGATCGAGATGAGCGTCGTCTTGCCGGCGCCGTTCGGCCCCAGCAGCGCGAAAATCTCGCCGCGTTCGATGTCGAGGTTGATTTCCTTCAGCGCCTTGAAGCCGGTGGCGTAGGTCTTGGTGACCCCGGAAATCGAAATGATGGAAGGCAAATTAGTGGAAGACATGAGGCCGAAAACGACTGTTTGAAAGAGGCGGGGATTATTATTGCGCTGAATGTCGGTGCGCACGGCGCGAAGTCAATGCCGCTGCTGACAATTGTGGACAAACGTTCCCCTTTTGCCGTTTCGTCATGGGGGTATCGGGGCACTGACGGATTGATCCCATCTGCTGCGACAACGCGCCCCGCGTGACGCCAAGCCGCTTTGACCGGACCGCATCCGCCGCCTATTCTGCGCCAACAACAGCAGCCGGAGCCCGCATGGACCCGCTCATCCTGTCGCGAATGCAGTTCGGGGCGAATATCTCGTTCCACATCCTGTTTCCGACCATCACGATTGCGCTTGGCTGGGTGCTGCTGTTCTTCAAGCTCCGCTACAACGCCACCAATGATTCCGCCTGGATGCGCGCCTATTTCACCTGGGTGAAAGTGTTCGCGCTGTCCTTCGCCATGGGCGTGGTCTCCGGCGTCACCATGAGCTTCCAGTTCGGCACCAACTGGCCGGGCTATATGGAAAAGGTCGGCAACATCGCCGGGCCGCTGCTTGCCTACGAGATCCTCACCGCCTTCTTCCTCGAAGCGGCCTTCCTCGGCATCATGCTGTTCGGCTTCCGCCGCGTCTCCAACCGCGTCCACACGCTGGCGACGGTATTGGTCGCCGGCGGCACCACGCTGTCGGCCTTCTGGATCATCGCGCTGAACTCCTGGATGCAGACGCCGGCCGGCTTCGAGATGATCGACGGCAAGGCGCATCCCGTCGACTGGTGGGCGATCGTCTTCAACCCGTCCATGCCCTACCGTCTGACGCATATGCTGCTTGCCTCCGGCCTGACGGTGTCGTTCCTGATCGCCGGCCTGTCGGCGCTGCGCTACCTCACCGGCGACCGGTCGGAATCGATGTGGAAGGCGCTGCGCACCGGCGTCTTCACCGCCGCCATCCTGATCCCGATCCAGATCTTCGCCGGCGACCAGCACGGGCTGAACACGCTGGAGCACCAGCCGCAGAAGATCGCCGCCATGGAGGCGAACTGGAACACCGGCCCCAACGTGCCGCTGGTGCTGTTTGCGCTGCCCGACGAGGCGGCGAAGGAAAACAAATTCGAGATCGCCATTCCCGACGGCGCCAGCCTGGTGTTGCGCCATTCCACCAGCGGTATCGTGCCGGGGCTCAACGACTATCCCGGCCTGCACCCGCCGGTGTTCCCGGTGTTCTGGGGCTTCCGCATCATGGTCGGCACCGGCATTTTGATGCTCATCGTCTCGTGGTCGGCGACCTTCTTCCTCAAGCGCCGCCACAGCCTGCCGAGGCCGCTGGCCATGCTGATGGTGCCGATGGCGCTGTCGGGCTGGCTGGCGACACTGGCCGGCTGGTACACCACCGAAATCGGCCGCCAGCCCTGGCTGGTCACCGGCGTGCTGAAAACCGCCGACGCTATCGGCCCGGTCGCCGGCAGCCATGTCGCGCTGACGCTCGCCATCTATCTCATCCTCTATGTGCTGCTGTTGATCGCCTATCTCGGCGTGCTGGTGCACCTGGCGCTGAAGGCCGCCAAGGACGGCGATACCTCGCCGCTCCCGGGCGTCATGAAGACGGCGATGTCGCAACCGGCCGCGGGAGAGTGAGGAATGGTCCGCGTAGCGGACGAAAAGCCAACGATTTGGCTTTTCGAATGACGAACGCCCGGAGCCATAGCGAAGGGCAGAACCGTTGATGAGAGGGATGACAGACCGATGACCTTCGACTGGCCAACCGCGCTGCCCCTGATCTTCGCCGGCCTGATGGGCCTCGCCATCCTGATCTACGTCATTCTCGACGGTTTCGATCTCGGCATCGGCATCCTGTTCTCGGTCGCCGAAGATGCCGAGCAGGACACCATGATCGCGGCAATAGGCCCTTTCTGGGACGCCAACGAGACCTGGCTGGTGCTGGCCGTCGGCCTGCTCCTGGTCGCCTTTCCGCTGGCGCATGGCGTCATCCTCACCGCGCTATACATTCCGGTCTTCGTGCTTTTAGTCGGCCTCATCCTGCGCGGCGTCGCCTTCGATTTCCGCGCCAAGGTGCCCGCCGGCAAGAAGCATCGCTGGAACCGCATTTTCTTCCTCGGTTCCGTCATCGCCTCGCTGGCGCAAGGCTATATGCTCGGCGTCTATGTGCTTGGCCTCGATGTCGGTTTTGGCGGCATCGCTTTCGGGGCGCTGGTGGCGCTCTGCCTGTCGGCGGCCTATGCAGCGATGGGCGCGGCCTGGGTCATCTACAAGACCGAGGGCGAATTGCAGAGGAAGGCGGTGGCCTGGCTGCGCACGGCCCTGGTGCTGACCGCGCTCGGCATGGCGGCGGTGTCGCTGGCGACCCCATTCGCCAGCCCGCGCATCTTCGCCAAATGGTTCGTCTGGCCCGAAATGCTCTATCTGTCGCCACTGCCGATCCTGTCGGCGCTGCTGTTCCTGTGGCTGTGGCGGCAGACCTTCCACCTGCCCAAGCCCGACGACCGCCATGCGCTGCGGCCGTTCCTGACGCTCGCCGCCATCTTCGCGCTCGGCTTTGCCGGGCTTGCATGGTCGTTCTACCCCTTCGTGGTGCCCGAGAGGCTGACCATCTGGCAGGCGGCGTCGGCGACGGAAAGCCTGGCCATCATCCTCGCCGGCACGGTCGTCGTGTTGCCGGTGATCATCTTCTATTCGTTCTATGCGTATCGGGTGTTCGGCGGGAAGGCGACGGATCTGACGTATGATTGAGGGGAGCTGATCTCCCCCCTTGAGGGGGAGATGGCCGGCAGGCCAGAGGGGGTCGCCGCGCGTGGAGCGCTAACCTTCTTCTGCCGCAGGAGGTCGCGTCCGGTCGGACCGACCCCCTCTGTCGCCTCCGGCGACATCTCCCCCTCGAGGGGGGAGATTAGGTGCTCAGCTCTTCCCCGCCAGCACCAGCACCGGCTTCTCGCTATACAACCCCGGGAACAGCGCCTTCAAATTCGCCACCTTGGGCAGGTCGTTGTAGACGATGTAGGGGTAGGTCGGGTTCAGCGTCAGAAAGTCCTGGTGATATTCCTCGGCCGGATAGAAGGTTTTGCCCGTCTCCAACGTGGTGACGATCGGCTTGGCAAACACCTTCGCCTGGTCGAGCTGGGCGATGTAGCTCTGGGCGATCTTCTGCTGCTCGCCATTCTCGGCAAAGATGGTCGAGCGGTACTGGGTGCCCGAGTCCGGCCCTTGATAGTTCAGCTGCGTCGGGTTGTGGGCGACCGAGAAATAGACCTGCAGCAGCTGGCCGTAGGTCACCTTGGACGGATCGTAGGTGATCTCGACCGATTCGGCGTGGCCGGTGCGGCCGCTGCCCACCGTTTCGTAGACGGCGTCATCCTTGGCGCCGCCGGTGTAGCCGGAGACGGCCTTGGTCACGCCCTTGACGTGCTGGAACACGCCCTGCACGCCCCAGAAGCAGCCGCCGGCGAAGATAGCCTTCTCGCTGCCGCTGGCGGCCTTCTCGTCCATTGCCGGCGGCGGGATCACCACCGCGTCCTCGGCCGAGCGCGCAGGGCTCTGCCAGAAGGCGGCCGCGGCGGCGGCGACGATGAGCGCGGCAAGCGCGCTCTTGAAGATCGGCGTTCTCGTCCTTGCAATCCCGGTCATGTCTGATCTCCTTGATGGTGGCGAAGACTATACGACAGAACGTCCCGCCTGGTTTCTCAAATTGCCGTGCGCCGGCCCGGCCACTGTGCGGCCGGGCCATGGGACCCAGCCTTATTGCGCGGGCGCCATGGCGTCCGCCGGCTTCATCGCATCCGTTGCGGGTTTCATGGCATCGGCCGGCTTCATGGCGTCGGCGGCGGGTTTCATCGCATTCGTCGCCATTGGGTCGGCTGGCTTGATGGCATCGGTCGCCGGCGCCATGGCATCGGTCGCGGGCTTCATCGCATCGGTTACCATCGCCGGCTTCATGGCGTTGGTCGCTTCGTCGGCACGGGCGCCGGCGGCGAAGCCGATCATCGAAAGCGCAAAAGCGAGCACGGTAAGGGTCTTGGTCATGATGGTATTTCCTCCTTGAAGAGGGCGCGCGGATGCGAGCCCGGTTATGCCGCGCTAGCGGCGTTGCGTAGAAAAGAAAATCAGTCGGCGGCTGCAGCCAGGATCGGTCCACCGCCCGGCGACTGGACCAGCACGGCGGTGCTCAAGCCGCCGGAGGCTGCCGGCAATGGCAGCGTGGTGGCATCGCCGCTCCAGCTGCCGAGTTTCTCCAGCGAGTGCACGACATTGGCATGCGGCAGCGTGCGGCCGGTATTCTCGCCGCGCGCCACCGGCACTTCGACGACGCCCTTGTTGTAGCGGACCAGCCAGACATCGGCCTTTCCGCCCGGAGCCTTGCCGGCGCCGATGCTGATCTTGCCGCCGTCGAGCGACAGCGTCGGCCCCTTCGTGCGGCCATTCGCGGAAATCAGCTGCTCGATCTCGCCTGATGCCGCGCCCACCGCATCGGCACCGCCATTGACCACCACCTGCGGCGTGAACGGGCCGGAGCGGCCGAGCGACGGCTCATAGCGCACCTGGCGCTGGGTAAATTCCTCGCGGCCGAAAATGTCCTTCCAGCCGAGATAGTCCCAGTAGGTAACGTTGAACGACAGCGCCAGAACGCCCGGCTGGTCCTTGACCTTGATCAGATTGGCATTTGCCGGCGGGCAGGACGAACAGCCCTGGCTGGTGAACAATTCGACCACGGTGAGCGGCTGGGCGAAGGCGGTGCCGCCAAGCATCATCAGCGCCGCGCCTGCGGCGGCCAGCATCGCGCTGCGTTTTGGGTTAAGTCCAGTCATCGTGGGTCTCCGTTGCGGCGAGTTCTTCCCACACTTCGCCGCTGCCAGAGGCTTCGTTACATGGTTCACCGCTTCGTGATTGGGGGCCGACGCGTCGTTGCCTTCTCCCCTTGTGGGAGAAGGTGGATCGGCGCGAAGCGCCGAGACGGATGAGGGGTGTTCCAGCGGAGTGAGACGTTGGTTAATCTAACGTCATGCCACATCAGCCCGTCGCTCCTGCCAAACGAAACTTTGCCCGTTCGCTCCGACGTGAAATGACGGAGGCGGAAGACAAACTGTGGCACGAACTACGTGACCGCAGGCTTGATCGGATCAAATTTCGGCGCCAAGTTCCTGTTGGAAAATACGTCGCCGATTTCGCTTGTCTTGAATCACTCCTCATCATCGAGATCGATGGGAGTCAGCATGCGGACTCAGAGTCAGACCATGCCCGTAGAACGGAACTGGAGGCGAGAGGCTTTCGTGTGTTGCGCTTTTGGAACGACGATGTCCTGAAAGACATGGACAGCGTCTGCACCACGATAATCGCTTATGTAAGGGATGTCAGTTTGCAGCCATGGCGGTGAAAGAACGCCGGCGTCAAGCTGGAACACCCCTCATCCGTCTCGGCGCTGCGCGCCGATCCACCTTCTCCCACAAGGGGAGAAGGCAAGGGCACCGCCACCCCGCTTGCCCCTGCAACCCGCCCCTGCTAAAGCGCGCGCCATGAGCACGCCTCTCGACCACATCCGCAATTTCTCCATCGTCGCCCATATCGACCATGGCAAATCCACGCTTGCCGACCGGCTGATCCAGTCCACCGGCGGGCTGGAGCTGCGCGACATGAAGGAGCAGGTGCTGGACTCGATGGACATCGAGCGCGAGCGCGGCATCACCATCAAGGCGCAGACGGTGCGGCTGAAATACCGCGCCAACAATGGCGAGGACTATATCCTCAACCTGATCGACACGCCCGGCCATGTCGACTTCGCCTATGAAGTGTCGCGCTCGCTCGCCGCCTGCGAGGGTTCGCTGCTGGTCGTCGACGCCTCGCAGGGCGTCGAGGCGCAGACGCTGGCCAATGTCTACCAGGCCATCGACAACAACCACGAGATCGTCGTGGTGCTGAACAAGGTAGACCTGCCGGCCGCCGAGCCCGAGCGCATCCGCGAGCAGGTCGAGGAAGTCATCGGCATCGACGCCTCCAACGCCGTGCTGATCTCGGCCAAGACCGGCCTCGGCATTCCCGATGTGCTGGAGGCAATCGTCCACCAATTGCCGCCGCCGCGCGAAGGCGACGCGTCGGCACCCCTGAAAGCCATGCTGGTGGACAGCTGGTACGACGCCTATCTCGGCGTCATCGTCCTGGTGCGCATCATCGACGGCGTGCTGAAAAAGGGCGCGACCATCCGCATGATGGGCACCGGCGCAAAACACCTGGTCGAGCGCACCGGCGTGTTCACGCCCGCCCGCATCAATGTCGACGAGCTCGGCCCCGGCGAGTTCGGCTTCTTCACCGGCTCGATCAAGGAAGTGGCCGACACCCGCGTCGGCGACACCATCACCGAGGACAAGCGCCAGACCGCGCACGCCCTGCCCGGCTTCAAGCCGGCGCAGCCGGTGGTGTTTTGCGGCCTGTTCCCGGTCGACGCCGCCGATTTCGAGGATCTGCGCGCCGCCGTCGGCAAATTGCGCCTCAACGACGCCAGCTTCTCCTATGAAATGGAGACCAGTGCCGCGCTCGGCTTCGGCTATCGCTGCGGCTTCCTCGGTCTGCTGCACCTGGAAATCATCCAGGAGCGGCTGGAGCGCGAGTTCAACCTCGACCTCATTGCCACGGCGCCGAGCGTCGTCTACCGGCTGCTGCTCAATGACGGCTCGGTCAAGGAACTGCACAACCCCGCCGACATGCCCGACGTGGTGAAAATCTCAGCCATCGAGGAGCCGTGGATCCGCGCCACCATCCTCACCCCCGACGACTATCTCGGCGGCATCCTGAAGCTCTGCCAGGACCGGCGCGGCATCCAGGCCGACCTGTCCTATGTCGGCAAGCGCGCCATGCTGATCTACGACCTGCCGCTCAACGAAGTGGTTTTTGACTTCTATGATCGCCTAAAATCGATCTCCAAGGGCTACGCCTCCTTCGACTATCACCTGACCGACTATAAGGAAGGCGATCTGGTGAAGATGTCGATCCTGGTCAATGAAGAGCCGGTCGACGCGCTGTCCATGCTGGTCCACCGCACGGCGGCGGAAAAGCGCGGCCGCCAGATGTGCGAAAAGCTGAAGGAGCTGATCCCGAACCATCTGTTCAAGATCCCGATCCAGGCCGCCATCGGCGGCAAGGTCATCGCCCGCGAAACCATCTCGGCGCTGCGCAAGGACGTCACCGCGAAGTGCTATGGCGGCGACGTCTCGCGCAAACGCAAGCTGCTGGACAAGCAGAAAGAGGGCAAGAAGCGGATGCGCCAGTTCGGCAAGGTGGATATTCCGCAGGAGGCGTTTATCCAGGCGCTGAAGATGGGTGATTGAGGTGGCTCAGCCCATTACGATCTTGGTGACTCGGTCACACTCCGCCATGAGACGCGTCCGTTGGTAGGGCTGAGCAGCCAAATAACGTTTGATTTGCAGAAGCTCGTCGCTAACTGAATTTCGTTCGTGTTTCGCCCCAACTTTCTTTGCCCAACTCTCGGCGGCTTTAAGCCCGATGCGTAAAAAGTACGACGGCGCAAACTGGTACTTCAGGCACTTCACCACGAGCCGGAAAACATCGAGATCCTTCCGATCGGAGGACTCTTGCATCTGAATCGCGTTGACTGCCCCAGTAGCTGCCTCGTGCATAAGACATCGCAAGTTATGGAAATAGCCCATCGCCTGCCTGTCCGTTATATAGCCGTCAGCCAACTGTAAGGCTTGAGTGTAGTACTTAATGGCGTCGTCCACCCCGCTCCCTTTCGAGGCCCTCTCAGTCTCCAAGGTCCGATCAGCAATCTTTACAGCGGCAAAGACATGGCAGCAGTTAAAAATTGGAAAGAACTGCGCAGTATCCTTCTTTCGGACGTGCAGATTAAATAATCCTCGCCAGTCTTTGTTTCTTATCTTAAGCATATACCAATACTTTAACAAATCGAAGGCATTGCAGCCATATTTGTCAGCAGATTCGAAGTCCCTCTCTATTTCACTTGGTTTACGTCCCCGCACAGACATACGCGTCCGCCCTCTAAGGCAATAGAGGTCACCTGTTTTATTATACTTTGATATTTCTTTAGAAAGGTATGATTCAGCTACCTCATAATTTTGAGCCTTCCAATGGCGCACTGTTTGAGAAACTATTAGCGCTATCCGCCTAGCCGGATCTTCATTATTCTTCCGTGCAGATATGCACGCTCTCTCAATATGCTTCCTTCGCGCTTCCGGAAGTTTGTTCTGGGTGATGTCGTGCATAAGGCGGATAGGCTCCGGCACCTCCAGAATAGTTCCGGCTACAGGGTCACCCTTCGTCGCGTACAGATGATAGTTCTTCAGAGTGGCGAGATCCTGCTCAAGCTCCACTGATGTTATTTCACAAATTTCCTTAACTTCGTCAGTTCGCGCGCGAGAAAGCAATTGCATTGCGAATAGTATTTCTTTCTGTGTGGCAGAAAGCTGGTCAATTTCCTTCTCAAATGCAAACGATCGTATCTGCTCACCATTCTTACCTCGCCAATCACTCACCGCCCGACCCAATTCATGCCCTAATGAGACTAGGCGAATAATTGAAGTTATGAAGATTGGTGAGCCTGCAGACGCTGCCAGAAGTTTATCCCGATTGAGCCGTATCTGTTTCGCCTGCCCTGGGTCCTCAATTAGATAAGCCAAGTTCACTTCAAGGTATTCTACGAAGTCTCCACCTTCAAATCCAGACATTCCGATCCGCTGTTCCCGACCCGTCAACAACTCCAGCCTCGAGGTGAAAAGGACACGGCTATTATCGTTCTGCACGTTTGCTGAAATTATTATCTGAGAAATAACCGAATATAGGTCGTTCTGTTCCTCTTTCGGAAGAGAATCGACGTCATCTATAATTAAAAGAATCGATATCGTAGAAAACGCTTCGATACACTTTGAGATCTTCTCTTCTCGATCAGACGCTATACGAACTTCGTCTTCCGTAAAGCCAACCTGGATCAAGAAGTTGTCAAGGAGATCATCGATGTTCTCGAAGTCACAGCGGGTCGTCGGAACGAGCTTGCCTAGCAGTGGGGCGAAGGTAATTTTCTTTCCAGACAGCCATACTATTTTTTCGAGCCCAGCCCCTGGTCGGTCCAGGAGTTGGGTCGCGAACTCGTAGGCGACAGTGGTCTTTCCAAGGCCACCAGCAGCAGTCAGCACCTTCATTGGGCGCCTAGCCTCGGTGATCCAATTCCACAAGGCCTCAAGATATCCCTTTCTGCCAACAAATTGGATCAGACTTGGATCTTTGGGCGGGAGGTTATTTTCTGTCTTTGCCCCGACCTGTAAGGCGTTTGAGTTATCTCTGTCAGAATATAGAAAGTTTAGTAGCTCAATATCCTCATTGGCCGGCTTGCACTCATGCTCATAGCGGCAATATAGACCGCCTTTTGCGAATACAAACTTAGGCTTATCTGGCGCGCCATAGTTGAAGCCGTTCTTAATAAACGGTCGTGGCTTTTCATTTATCGGCCGCTTTGGGACGAACGTCAGGATGATGTCACGCTTAACGTTGTCGACAGCGCCAGCGGTTACAAAAATGCGAACGCCTATATTCTTGCCTATGAAGCTTGACAGCCGCTGGTTCAGCTGATCGTTGTTCGATAGAAAATTATATACTGAAGAATCTGTGTGGTTCGTATCAAATAACGAAATTATGTATCCACCCATGGAGTTATAAAAGGCAGCAAAGTCTTTTATTAGCGAGTCCATGCGCGCGTCTGCATGCGATCCGTTATCCTGACCGACAAAGGTTTTGTAGTCGTAGAGAAACGACTCGAAGTCGTGAGGCCGGCCGTGAGGTATCAATACGTCGATTATAGATTGATCGAGGATACCCGCGCGATGCAACTCCGCGATCCGTCGATCAACGGACAGGTGAAGCATATTCCCCCCCAGTACTCAGTCGCCCAGCGTCACTAGATTACTTCTACGGCTAAGGTGTCAAGCCCTCGATATCCGGGTTAAGCTAAATGGATCGGATGACGAGATGCAGCGCAGTATCTTCACCGTACGCCCGCCTTCGCGTAATCTCGGCACGGCTCGGGGAGACGTCGCATGCGCACCACTTCAGACACCGTCGCAGCCATCGGTCTCGCCATTGGCGGCGCCTTCGGCCTGGCCGGGACATTCGTCTCCAGCGCGCCGCTCCGCGAAACGCTCTGGGCGATCGACGGCGTGGCGCTTGTGGTGGCAACCGCGCTGCTGACCATGAAATACCAGCGGCTGGGCAATGACTGTGTAGCTGCGGGGTTCCTCACCTTCCTCGCCGGCGAGACCTTGCTTTTGGCCGGCAATGCGGCGGGGCTGGAGGCCAGCGTTCCCTCCTATGTCGGCGGCATCTCGCTGTGGGCGGCGGCGGTCGTGCTGATCGGCGCGTCGAGCACCGTTGCCTGTGGATGCGGCTCACCGGCGCGCCATCCTGTTTGTCGTGACGGTGGCCATGGTGCTGTGGGCGCGCCGTTGCTGCCGATTTCGGCGCCGCTGCCCGCCGCCGGCTGTCCGTTCCTGGTACTGGCGTTTGCCGGCTGGATCTGGACGTTGCTGAAGTCGCCGAGGTGATTGACGCGATCCGACGGCTGGCGCCGCATGTGAAGGTTGGCGCTAATCTCCCCCCTCGAGGGGGAGATGTCGCCGAAGGCGACAGAGGGGGTCGCCTCGCGTGAAGCGCTAGCCTCCATCTGCCGCAACAAGGCAACAAGGTTGAGCCCGGTCGGACCGACCCCCTCTGGCCTGCCGGCCATCTCCCCCTCAAGGAGGGAGATTGCCCGCTCGATCGCCTCGCGTCGCCTCTCCGCTCATGCTTTAGTTCCCGTCTCCGATTCGGATACCCCATCATGCTCCGCCTCACCCTTACCGCCCTGCTCCTCGCCACCCCAACCCACGCCGCCGATATGGCGTTCTTCGTCAAGAACCTGCGCAGCCAGGCGGTGGCGGTGGAGCTGTTCAGCCGTGACCGCAAGATGTCGTGGCCGGGGGGCGACCAGGTGTTTCTGATCGAGCCCAACTCGCAGAAATCGGTGCCGATCTCGTGCTCTCAGGGCGAAAACATCTGCTACGGCGCCTGGGTGAATGGCAACGATGCGATTTCGGCGGGGGTCGGGCCGGACAATGACCAGCCGTGCGATACGTGCTGTTTCATCTGCGTGGAGAAGACGACCGAGACGATCGATCTGGTTGAGTAGTGGGGGTGCCGAAGCTGCTAATCTCCCCCCTCGTGGGGGAGATGTCCGGCAGGACAGAGGGGGGCGCGAAGGATCGCCAGCGTATGGATCAGCAAGCCTAAAATTGAAATGACGCGGCTGCAGGAATGAGAGGTCGGCGGGACAGCGCCCCCCTCTGCCTTGCCAGGCATCTCCCCCACGAGGGGGGAGATCAGCAGTTCCGCCACCTTCACCAATCCCCCCAAAATCAGTCACGCCCCGCCCTTCAATCTCCGCCGCCATCGTGCGATGCTGATTCCCTCGGCCGGGGGGCCGATTTGCCTCGGGGGAACACCATGTCTTTCACTTGTCTGCGCCGCATCGTCGTCGCGCTCTCGCTCGCCACCTTGCTGGCGCCGTCGGCCTACGCCGCCGACATCACCTTCGCCGTCAAGAACAGCCATCCCAACGCCATGCGCCTCGAGCTCTACAGCCAGGACCGCGACTATGTCTGGCCGGGCAATGACAAGGATTTCTATCTCGACGATGGCGAGACCAAGCAGATCCCGGTGTCGTGCGACGAGGGCGAGTCCATCTGCTACGGCGCCTGGGTCGACGGCGACGAGGGAACCTATTGGGGCGTCGGCCCCAACAACAAGGAAAGATGCGAGGATTGCTGCTACACCTGCAATGGCGGCGAGACGGAGGAAATTGAACTGACGCCGTAGGAAGTACAGCCAATCTCCCCCCAAGTGGGGGAGATGTCCGGCAGGACAGAGGGGGGCGNACCGAGCATCGTAATGCCGCACACGCCTCTACCGCCTCGACATCGCGCAAACGCCAGATCGATGCGCAAAGTCCTGACGCCAGCCGAACTCAAGCTCTGGAACGAACTTCGTGCCCACCGGCTGATGGGGCTTGGCTTCCGGCGACAATTTCCGATTGCCGCCTACATCGTCGATTTCGCTTGCCCGGAGAAGAAGCTGGTCATCGAAGTCGATGGCTCCCAGCATGCGGACGCCGGCGCGGCTGCCGGTGATGAGACGCGGACATCGCACCTCGAACAAGATGGCTGGACCGTCCTGCGGTTCTGGAATGACGACGTCATCCGCGACGTCGACAATATCTGCCAGCATATTGTGATTGCGGCTGGGCTTGGAGGCGCATCCTGAACGGTGCTGGGCTTTAGGGCAGGGAAAGGTCGGCGGGACAGTGCCCCCCTCTGGCCTGCCGGCCATCTCCCCCACGAGGGGGGAGATCGGGTTTCCCCGCGGCTTTCGCCAATTATCCCAGCAACGCCCTCTGCCGCTTCGGCCCGCCCGCCTTGCGCCAGGAATTGAACCGGTGCGTCGCGGCGGCAAACGAGATCTTCATCTGCTGGGCGACCGAATAGCGCGACTTGCCTTCGTCGAACAGGCGGTAGCAGCATTCGACGCCCTCCTCGGTCAGCTTGCCGTCGGGCGCCTTGTTGTGCGGATTGGCGGGGTCGAATTTTTCGACCTGCTGTTCGACCAGGCCTTTCAGCCGCTGCAAATCGGCCTCGATGCTGGCGATCAGATCGAGGACGGGTTTCGGATCGAAGTGGTCATGCGGCTTTGCCGTCATCTTGCTCATGCCTTTTGCTTGCGTGTCGCGACAATATAGGTGAACATTTGCCGATAATGAAGGGCGCGTTGCGATCCGGCGCTTCAACATTTCTTGACTGGTGATTGACCGCGGAGACTGCAGCGCCTAGTTTAGAATTGTTCTAAACTGGGGTGAATTTCTCATGCTTTCCCGTGTCTTCGGTTTCGGCCGCCGTCCTTTCGAAACGCTGTCGGAACAGGAGATCCTGGCGCTGGCAATTTCCTCCGAAGAGGATGACGGGCGCATCTACCGCGCCTATGCCGACGGGCTGGCGGACAGTTTCCCGCAGTCGGCGAAAGTGTTCGAGGCGATGGCGGCGGAGGAGGACGGCCATCGCGATTCCCTGATCGAGCTCTACCGCAAGCGTTTCGGCGAGCGCATTCCGCTGCTGCGCCGCGAACATGTGAAAGGCTATTACGAGCGCAAGCCCGACTGGCTGGTGCGGCCGCTCGGCATCGAGCATGTGCGGCGTCAAGCCGAAGCGATGGAGCAGCAGGCCTATCGCTTCTATGTCGAGGCGGCCAAGCGCACCAGCGATGCCTCGACGCGGAAACTGCTCGGCGACCTGGCCGCGGCCGAGCAAAGCCATGAGAATTCGGCGCACCGGCTGGAGCAGAAACTTGTGCCGGGCGAGGTCAAGGACGAGGAAGCCAGCGCCGAGCAGCGCCAGTTCATCCTGACCTATGTGCAGCCGGGACTGGCCGGGCTGATGGATGGCTCGGTGTCGACACTGGCGCCGATCTTTGCCGCCGCGTTTGCCACGCACGACACCTGGCAGACGCTGCTGGTCGGCCTCGCCGCCTCGATCGGCGCCGGCATCTCGATGGGCTTTACCGAAGTCGCTTCCGACGATGGCAAATTGTCAGGGCGTGGCTCGCCGATCAAGCGCGGACTGACCGTCGGCATCATGACGACGCTGGGTGGGCTGGGCCACGCGCTGCCTTACATCATCCCGCATTTCTGGACGGCGACGGCGGTGGCGGCCGTGGTGGTGTTCTTCGAACTGTGGGCAATCGCCTTCGTGCAGAACCGCTACATGCAAACCCCGTTCCTGCGCGCGGCGTTTCAGGTGGTGCTGGGTGGGGCGCTGGTGTTTGCGGCCGGGGTGCTGATCGGGAATGCGTGAGCGCCAAGCGCCCCCTCACCCAGCCTCCGCTTCGCTCGGCTGACCTCTCCCCGAGGGGAGAGGAGATTTTCGAAGCCTGCGCCAGTCTCTTCTCCCCAGCGGGGAGAAGGTGGCCGCGAAGCGGCCGGATGAGGGGGCCTGGCGCGACGCCGATACCTAGTCACCCATTCACCGCCCGGCTGTCGGCCGGCGCTTCATCCCTCTCCGTCAGCCCATAGTCCCGCAGCACATGCGCAATGCGCAGCCGGTAGCCGGCAAAGATTCCGCCACGGCCGGCCTTTTGCGCCTGCCGGTGCTCTTCCGTGTTGCGCCAGGCTTTCACCGCTTCCTCGTCGCGCCAGAAGGACAGCGACAGGACGCGGTTCCGGTCGACCAAGCTCTGGAAGCGCTCGATCGAGATGAAACCGTCTATGCCGTCGAGCAGCGGCCGCAACTCGGCGGCGATACCGAGATAGGCATCGCGCTTTCCCTCAGCCGGTTGCACCTCGAAGATGACAGCGATCATATCTCCTCCTTGACCGCGGTCCGGAACAGCTGCCGCGGTCCATGCGGCCCCGACACCAGCTTCAGGAAGATGCGGTCCTCCTTCAAGATGAACTTTTCGCGGCGGGCGAATTCGTAGTTGGCCTTGCCGGCGGGATCGGCGGCGAGGCGGGCGCGGTAGGCCTCGTAGGCGGCGAGGCTGTCGATGCTGTAGGCGGCGTAGGCCGTGGTGGCCGAGCCCTCATGCGGGGCGTAGTAGCCGATCAGATCGGCGCCGCAGCGCGGGATCGCCTGGCCCCAGGCCTTGGCATATTGCTCGAAGGCCGGCTTGCCGAACGGGTCGATCTCATAGCGGATGAAGCAGGTGATGGTCATCGTGATCTCCTTGGGTTTCGCATCGATAGTTCGAGCGGCGTCGAAACGTTGTGCCGCAGGGTCTGCTAAGCAAAAGCGCTGGCTGTCAGGCCTGCCAGAAGGATTTTGCGCATTCGCGGCGCACATCCTCACGGGTCAGGCCGAGATCGCGCAGCAGATGGTCGTCAACCTCTGCGAGGTCTAGCCGCTGCAGATGGCGGTCGTACCAGCGGGCGAGAAGCCGCCGTTGCAGCCAGGTGACGAACGGGAACGGCCGGCGGCTGGCGAGTGGGGCGGAAGCGGTTGGCATCGGCGTTCTCCTTGATCCCGCCCGACAATAATGCTTATCTGACGAGAATGCTTCGATGGAGGCCTAACTATGCGTGAAGGACCCGACATTGCCCGCATCGCCAGCCTGGTCGGCGATCCGGCGCGGGCAAACATGCTGAATGCGCTGATGGGCGGCACGGCTTTGACGGCGAGCGAACTGGCGCTGGAGGCCGGCGTCTCGCTGCCGACGGCGTCCTCGCATCTGTCGAAACTGATGGAGGGCGGGCTTTTAACTTTGGCCAGCCAGGGACGGCATCGCTATTACGGCCTCGCCGGGCCGCAGGTTGCCGGCATGATCGAGGCGATCACCGGGGTGGCCGAAGCGGTCGGCCCCAAGCGGGCCCGGCCCGGCCCGCGCGACGGCGCCATGCGCGTGGCCCGCGTCTGCTACGACCACCTCGCCGGCGAACAAGCGGTGGCGATGCTCGACCGGCTCGTCGCGCGCGGCATCCTGTTGCGCGACGACAATGAGATCAGGCTCGGGGAGATCCGGCCGGGGGAGATCCGGCTGGGGCCAGCAGCAGCCTCGCATTTTTCGGCCATCGGCATCGACGTCGGCGCCAAGCCGCGCCGGCCGGTCTGCCGCGCCTGCCTCGACTGGAGCGTGCGCCGCTCGCACCTTGCGGGAACGCTGGGCGCGGCTATTCTGGACAAGATCCTGGCGGAGAAATGGGCAAGGCGGGAGAAGGACAGCCGCGCGGTGGTGTTTTCACCGCCGGGGAAGCAGGCGTTCGAGCGGGTGTTTTTGGCGTAGAGGTTCGGCAGCGCTAATTGGGCGACGCTGGCGGGACAGCACCCCCCTCTGGCCTGCCGGCCATCTCCCCCTCAAGGGGGGAGATTACGCGCTCAACAGCTTTCGCCAATCTCGAACATCGTAAAGGTGAGCTGCGCCTCGAAGCTGCCAATCTCCCCCCTTGAGGACAGAGGGGGGTGTGACGGAACGCTTGCGTAGCAGGTGAGGCGCGCGACGCTCACCCCCGCTTCAGCACCTTCGCCTGCTCGAAGAAATCCGCCCACGGATCGGCCTTCTCCAATTCCTTCAGCGTCGTCTTGTCGCCGATCGGGAAGGAATTCGGCGCTAGCCCCTTCTCAACCTCCGCCCACGTCACCGGTACCGAGACCGTCGCGCCCTTCTTGGCGCGGGAAGAGTAGGGCGCGACGGTGGTCGAGCCCCTGCCATTGCGCAGATAGTCGACGAAGATTTTTCCGGTGCGCGCCTTTTTCGACAGCGTCGCCGTGTAGCGGTCGGGCGCGGCCTGCTCCAGCGCCTTGGCGAAATCATGCGAGAAGGTTTTGACCGCCTCCCAATCCGCCGACGGCTTCAGCGGCACCAGCACGTGATAGCCCTTGCCGCCTGACGGCTTGACGAAGTTCGGCAGCGACAGATCGTCAAGCTTGCCCCTGATGTCGAGCGCGGCCTCGCGCACCGCCTTGACGTCGACGCCTTCGTCGGGATCGAGATCGAAGATGATCTGATCCGGCTTTTCCAGCTCATCGATCTTGCAGCCCCAGATGTGGACCTCGACCACGCCGTACTGGACCAGAGCGGCAAGGCCGTCGAAATCGCGGATGAACAGGATTTCCTCGCCATCGGTCGGGTCCTTCATGCGGGCAATCTTGTCGCTCATGCCGGCCGAAGCATGTTTCTGGAAGAAGCGCGGACCGCCGATGCCATCCGGCGCCCTGACCAGGCTGAGCGGCCGGTTGACGATGAACTGCTCCATGCGCGGCCAGACCAGCGCGTAGTGTTCGAGCAAGTCCTGCTTGGATATTTTTTCCTCGGGCCACAGCAGCTTGTCGGGATGGGATAGTTTTACGCTGGTCGTGATCGTCGCGGGCGCCTTAGCCCCGGCGGCCTTGCCGGCGCCGCCTGCCGCCGGCTTTGCCTTGTTTGCCGCCTTCGATGGCTTTTCCTGCACGACTTCCTCCGCCGGCTTGTCCTCGCGCAGTCCCTGGAACGACGCGTGGCGTATTATACGGTCCGAGGTCCAGCTGCGGAACTCCACTTCGCCGACAAGTTCGGGCCTGACCCAGACCAAACCCTTGCCCTTTGGCACCGCGGCGGCAAACGGCGAGGCGTCTGCCTTCAGCGCATCGAGTTTTTTCTTCAAATCGGTGGCGCTCCTGGCTGTGAAGCCCGTGCCGACGCGGCCGGCATAGTGGAGCTTGCCGCCCTCGTGGTAGCCGACCAGCAGCGAACGCAGGCCGCGGCCGGTCTTGTCCGAGGGCAGATACCCGCCGATGACGAATTCCTGGCGGGCCGTGCATTTCGACTTCACCCAGCTTGGGCCACGGCCGCTGCGGTAGGGCGCATCGGCGCGCTTGGAGACGATGCCTTCAAGGCCCATGCGGCAGGCGTGCTGCAGCATGATCTTGCCGGGCTCGGCGAAATGGTCGCTGAAGCGGACGGGGGCATTTTCGGCCGTCTCGCCGAGCAGCTCCTGCAGCGCCTGCTTGCGCTCGACCAGCGGCTCGCGGCGCAAATCGTTGCCGTCAAGCCGCATAAGGTCGAACACATAGTAGGTGAAGCGGTCGGTTCGATTGGCGGAGAGATCCTGCTGAAGCAGCGAGAAAGACGAAACGCCGCTGTCGGCGAGCACGACGATCTCGCCGTCGATGATGGCGTCGCTGCATTTCAGCTGGGCCAGTTCCGCGACGATCTCAGGGCCGAATTTCTCCGTCCAGTCGAGGCCGGTGCGGGTCAGCAGCCGCACCTCCGTGCCGGCGATCTGCGCCTGCATGCGGTAGCCGTCGAATTTGACCTCATGCAGCCAGTCCTCGCCGGGCGGCGCCTCGCGCTCCAGCGTCGCCAGTTGCGGCTCGACGAAGTCGAGGCGCTTGCCGGCTTTCGCCTTGCTGGATGCCGCAGGCTTGTTGGAGTGCCAGACCTTCGGCTTCTTGCCGTCGGCGGTCTTGCCTTCCGCGACCTCTTCGATGGTCAGGCCGGACTTCACCGATTTCGGTGCGTCCTTCAGGATATCCTCGCCGGGGCGGGCGGCGGCATCGTCGGATTTGATCAGCAGCCAGTTGTCGCGCTTTTCGCCAGGGCGGGGTCTTAACCTGACCAGATGCCACCGCCCATTCAGCTTCTGGCCGTTGAGTTCGAAGTCGATATGGCCCTTCTTCATCGCCTTGGCGGGGTCGATCTCTGGCGTCCATGTGCCTTCGTCCCAGACGATGACGGTGCCGCCGCCATACTCGCCCTTGGGAATGGTGCCCTCGAAGCCGGCATAGTCGATCGGGTGGTCCTCGACATGCACGGCCAGCCGCTTTTCGTGCGGGTCGAGGCTCGGGCCTCGCGTCACCGCCCAGCTCCACAACACGCCCTCATGCTCGAGGCGGAAATCATAGTGCAGCCTGGTCGCGTCGTGCTTCTGGACGACGAAGATGCCGCCGGGCTGCTTGCCGCGCGCGACCTTGCCCGCCGGCTCGGCCGTCTTCTTGAAATCGCGTTTGGACTGATATTGTTCGAGGCTGGCCACGGCGCCGACCCTCAAGCCGACTTGCGCTTGGGCGCAGAAGCTTTCGCCTTGCCGCTTTTTGCCGCCGGCTTGGCCTTCTTCGCCGGGCCTTCCGCCTGGCCGCCATCGGACAGGCTCTTCTTCAGCGCGTCGAACAGATTGACGACATTGGACGGCTTGGGCGCGGCCTGCGCTTTCGGCGCCTTCGTGCCGGCCTTCTTGGCGCGGATCAGTTCGAGCAGCGCGTCCTCATACTTGTCCTCGAATGTCGACGGATCGAACTTCCCCTTTTTCTTGTCGATGATGCGTTCGGCCATATCGGTCATCTCCTGGTCGGTCTTCACCGCCTTGATGTCGCCGAAGATGCTCTCCGGCTCCCGCACCGTGTTGCCGTAGCGCAAGGTGGTCAGCACCATGCCTTTGCCGCGCGGCTCGATGACCACGGGCCGCTCGCGGCTATAGAGCACGACGCGCGCCAGCCCGGCCATCTTCTTGTCCGCCATGGCATCGCGGATGACGGCAAAGGCCTCCTCCGACACCTTGTCGGCGGGCGTGACATAATAGGGCGTGTCGAGATAGATCTGCTCTATCGAGGCTTTGTCGACGAAGCCGTCCAGCGCCATCGTGTGCGAGGACTCGATCTGCACCGCTTCGATCTCTTCGTCCTCGATATGGACGAACTCACCGGGGCTCACCTCATAGCCCCTGATCTCGTCGCCATCGCCCAGCGGCTTGCCGGTTTCAGAATCGACATAGATGCGCTTGACCGTGTTGCCGGTCTTGCGGTTGAGCACCCGGAACGAAACTTTTTCGGCGTGGGTGACGACGTTGGTCAGTTCGACAGCGCAGGTGACCAGCGACAGTTTCAGATAGCCCTTCCAGGCGGGGCGAGGTGCCATGGCGAACTCCTGCGCGATGCGGTTCAAGCGAGAACGGGCAAGGCCCGTTCCGGTTCCGGGCGCGCAACCAGGGGCATTTCGGCAGCGAGCATGGAAATTTCGAGAGGCTCGCCAAATCTGAACAGAACCGCGCTCAAGCGACATCCATACGAAACATATGTGATGCAAAAGTCACAATGCCGGAAATGGCGACGAACCACACCGAAAGACCCCCAAACAGCCGCATTCCGGCCACGAAGCATGGGGTTTTCGACCAAAGATTAACATCGTGTTCACCGACTATTCACGCCTCGACACTATGATCCCCGCAATCGGACGGGACATCCGAAAATCGGGACAGGGACTTGAGTAAAATGAAATTCTGGGGCCACATCGCCGGCTATGCCGCCGCCATCCGCGAGTTCATCGCGCCGACCTATCGGCCGGAGCGCTACTACATGCGCGGCCCGGGTCCGGCCTGCGCCCGTCGCGGCAGCTCGCTCGGCGCGCATTGATCATGACATTCGAAACGCGTCACGACAGCCGGATCTGCAGACCGGAGGCCGATCCCCGCGCAACCACCTATCGCGCCGAGCGCCCCGCGCTGGCCGCGAGAAGCCGTGCGACAACGCCGCGGCTTTGATCCCGCTGCCGGCGGGCTTAGTGTCTGAAGACACAAGCTGCCGGACGTCCCGTGACTTCTTCTCCTGAACCCTTCGAGGCCAGCCAGCCATTGATCGTTTTCGACGGCGTCTGCGTGCTGTGCTCGGGCTTCGTACGCACGGTGGTCGGGCTCGACCGCAAAAACCGCTTCCGCTTCGCCACGGCGCAGTCGCCCTTCGGCGAGGCGCTGTTCCAGAGATACGGGCTGCGCACCGACAGCTACGAGACCAATCTGGTCCTTGTCGGCGGCGCTCCCTTCATGCGGCTGGACAGTTTCATCGCGGTGATGGCCGAACTGGGCTGGCCGTGGCGGGCGGCGAAAGCGCTGCTGCTCATCCCGCGCCCCTTGCGTGACTGGCTCTACGAACGCATCGCCAAAAACCGCTACGCCATGTTCGGCCGCAAGGACAGTTGCGAGATCCTGTCCGCCGCGATACGTGCGCGCGTGATCGGCTAATCACATGTCACCCAAAAGTGACCTCGGTTCCGGGAACGACATACGCAAAAAGAGCGGCGCGATGAGGCTTCTGGTCGTTGGCGGCTATGGCATTTTCGGCGGCCGCATCGTGCAATTGCTGGAGAGCGAGCCACGCCTGTCCTGCTCGTCGCCGGGCGCTCACTGGCCAGAGCCGAGGCCTTGTGCAACGCCCGCACCGGCGCGGCGGCGCAGCTCGTGCCGGCGCGCTTCGATCGCAACGGCGACGTCGCGCAAGGCCGGCCTGTTCGTTCGCGCCTCAGTCCGGCAGCGCCGCGACGGCGACGATCTCGATGACGATGTCTGCCTGGGCAAGCGCTGCGACGCCGATTACCTCCGAAGGCGGCGGATTGTTGTCGCTGCAATGCTTCGGACAATGCTCGGCGAAAAGCGCGTCCAGCACGTCGAGACGAAAATTAGGCGAGCTGAGGACGCCGCCGTCGGGAAATGGCCCTTTGACGAAAAAGGTCAGCCTGATGAGATGGTCGAGCCCGCTGCCAAGTTCTTCCAGATCCGATTTGATGTTGCCGAGAACTTCCCGCCACTGCGCCGCGGCATCGCCGGCGAAGCCGCCACCCTTCTTGCCGGCCGGATCGTAGTCAGCCGATGTCGCGGTGTTGCCGCAGAGATAGACGGTGCCTTTCGCACCGCTGACGACCGTGCCTTTGCCCCATGGCATCAACCGGCCGTTCTTGAATTTCTTGTGGGTCACGAGTTCCATTCTCTTCTCCCACGCCTCGTGTGACGTGCCCGCCAACGACAGAGGATAGTGCTGTGCGGAGCCACGGCCAGTCCGCTGCCGGTCATCCGCCAGCAGACGAAGGAACATCTGGTCCTTGCGAAATCTCCTGGCGGAGGCGAAAGTTTTTTCTGAAGCCTGTCGAAATCGGCCGCCGCCGCGCGACATACGTCTGGCCCCGCTAGGACGCGGCCTTCGAAACCACGGGAGAAGACCCATGCGATACATGCTTTTGATCAACAGCGACGAAGCAGCGCAGGCGAACACGCCAATCGAGAAGGCTCAGCAGATGAGCGCAGCATATGCCGCCTATACCGAAGCGTTGAAGAAATCCGGCGCATGGCTCGCCGGCGAACGGTTGCGCCCGACCCAGGCGACCACCTCGGTGCGGATCACAGACGGCAAGACCAACGTGATCGACGGCCCCTATGCCGACACCAAGGAGCAGCTTGCCGGCTTCTACATGATCGAGGCGGCCGATATCGATACCGCCATCGAGTGGGCGGCGCGCTGTCCGGCGGCGAGCGCCGGCACGGTCGAGTTGCGGCCGATCTGGGAAATGGCCGACTACATGCCCAAGAAATGAAACCGTGATGGACAATCGCCCGGAGATCGCGCGGGCGGCGGCCGAAGCGGCCGCCCGGCAGAGTTACGGCAAGCTGGTCGCCTGGCTAGCGGCGCGCACCCGCGACGTGGCCGGCGCCGAGGACGCGCTGGCCGAG